>JAHFVD010000037.1 GCA_023264735.1 Mycobacterium sp.
GATCTCGATCCCGCGCGTGAGGCGGAGGTGTTCGTGTCGTATGCGATCGGGCTGTGCTTCCGATCGGCTCTGCGGCGAGAGGCCTACGATTTCGTCGGTGAGATTCGGGCATTCCGGGACCGGATCGCGACGCAGTACGGCACATCGCGGACCCGCTGAGCCGTACGAACTAAACTGCTAACGGTCGTTTACATCGGCTGGTAGCCTCCCTGTCAATGTCGAAGATCACCAATCGCGTCGGCGTCTCCCTGCCGATGCTCAATCAGCCATACGACCGCTATCCGGAGCTCGCCGCGCTGGCGGACGACGCCGGATTCGATTCGTTGTGGGACTACGAGTTCTTCCGCAATCCGTTCATCACCCACGCGCTCAACGCCAAGGCGACATCGCGGATCCAACTCGCGACCGGTATTGCCACGGCGGCCAGCCGCACACCATTCGAAATGGCGAATGCTGCCGCCGATATCGACGAGATCTCCGGCGGCCGAACGATACTGGGAATCAGCACCGGCGGAGCCGGCTGGACCGACGTGTACAACGGCGCCGATATCAGCCATCCGTTGCCCCGGATGCGCGAGTACATCGACGCCGTGCGAAAGGTGTGGAAACACTTCGAGACCGGCGAACCGATCGAGCATGATGGCCGGTTCCTGCAGCTCGCCCAACCGCCGTTCAACCCGTGGGGAGGGCGATCCCTGGTGCGACCCCGCATCCCTATCTACCTCGGGTCGCTCAAACCGGCGATGCTGCGCATGGCAGGGGAGGTGGCCGACGGCGTGCTCGGCTATCTCAACACACCGAGCTTCGTCACCGAACATGTCCGGCCCAATATCGCCGCCGGTGCCGCGCGGGTCGGGCGCGATCCGGCCGAGATCGATATCGCGTCACTGATCCTGTGCAGCGTGTCCGAGGATCGTGAGCAGGCGCGACGGATCGCTCGCATCAATGTCGGGAATTACGTGGCCTTCCCGGTGAGTGCCACCGTGATCGAATTCATGGGGTTGCAGGACGATCGCGACGCGGTGGTGCGGGCACTGCTCACCGAGGGCCCGGCTGCCCTGGAGAAGGCGACATCGGATGCGCTGCTGGACACGTTCGCGATCAGCGGCACACCCGACGAGGCGCGGGAGCAGTTCGCGCGATTCGACGGTCTGCTCGAACACATCGTCCTGCACACCCCGTACGTACCGCCGATCGCCGGCCCGGAGAGCGACGCGGCTTTCCGCAACATGGTCGCGACCTTCGCCCGCTGAGGGCTCAGCTGGCGGCCGCGGCCCGTAACGACGCGAGTGCTGCGGCGGGGACACCGGTTTCGATCATCCCGAATGCCGCTTCGGCGAGATCCTCGACGTCATTGCCGGACTCGATTGTCGCGTGCAGAACCGCGCGCAAGGCCGACACCATCGCCGAGGCCAGCACTTGCACGCGCATATGCGCCTCGGCGTCGTCGGGCAGTCCGGTAGCGAAGTAACCCTTGAGGATCTTCTCGAACTCGTAGGCGATCTCCAGATAGCGCCGTCGCGGTGCGGGCTCGGTGAACCACAGCCGCATGCAGGTGACGCGCAAGTCGGTGTCGAAGGTGTCGAAGAAGATCCGCAGCTGCGTGGTCACTGCGGTGCGCGCCACCGTCCACCGGTCTGCAGTGGCACTTGCGCCGTGCAAGGCATCCCGCAGGCCGGCGACCACCTCGGGAGCCCCAGGGAAGAGAACATCGTCCTTGCTGCCGAAGTACCTGTTGAACGTGCTGCGCGAACACATCGACGCTTCGGCGATCTCCTCGACTCCCACTGCGTCATAACCACGTTCGACGAACAGAGTGATGGCGCTACGCACGATCGTCGCACGTAGCGCCGCCTTCTTGCGTGCCCTCAAATCCGCCATCACCACGCAGTATAGGGCAGAGTCCGAATTGACCCATTGAATTTATTGACACACCGTCTCAATTAACCTAGCGTCGCATCGACCACACGTGGGAGAGGCAGGTCGGTATCGATGAACGCCCGTAGTCAACGCATCTGTGCTTGGGCTGGGCCGGCCTGCGCCGTGACCTGGGTCGTCGGGTTCTTCTTTCTGGCCGGCTTCATCCCGCCGCCGTCGCCGAGTCTCGATGCCGCGGCGATCGCCCAGATGTTCAACGACCATGGCAACCGGATCCGCGCCGGGTTGATCATCGTCGGGTTCGGCGGGGCGATCTACTGTCCATGGGCGGCCGCAATCAGTGTGCAGCTCAAGCGGATCGAGGGTCGCTTCTCGCCGATGACCTACACCCAGCTCGGTATGGGGTCGGTGTTCGTGCTGATCTTCATCGTGCCGGTGATGATGTGGCAGGCCGCCGCGTTCCGCCCGATGGAGAACATCGAGATCACCCACCGATTCAACGACATGGCATGGATGTTGTTCATCGGTCCGGTCTGCACGATCTTCGTGCAGGGCATGGCGATCACGATCGCGATCTTGTCCGACAAGTCGAAAACGCCGGTGCTGCCTCGCTGGCTCGGCTGGTTCAACCTGTGGGCGCAGATCATCTACCTGCCCGGGATCCTGATCCCGTTCTTCAAGTCCGGTCCGTTGGCGTGGAACGGTCTGCTTGCCTTCTGGATTCCTGTCGTCGTTTTCACCGTCTGGCTGTTTCTGATTTCCGCGATGTTGTTGCGTGCCATCAAGGAGCAGGAACGCGAACACGACGCGGGGCTCGTCCCCGCTAACGCACCCTCTGTGTAAGTGGCACTAGTAGTACTAACGGCGTCGCGCACCGCAGATCCAGTACAAGTCCACTCGTAAACCGGTTAATACGTGGGTACACCGTGTGCCGGAGAAACTGTTGACTGTTGATGGCCCCGCGCTCTAGTTTATGAGACTAATAGAGTCAAAATTATGGGATGGGGAGTTCCTCTGTCGCAATCTGTCGATGAGCGGACACATCGCGCTCGTTGAGACGGCCGAGAGGCGTGCCCATGCCCGTCAAAGGAGTCATCGTGGCGAGTGTTCAGCCATCTCAATCCAGTCCCGCAATCGAGCGCGGAGGGCAGGCGAACCCTACCTCGCGTACGTCAACTCAAGACTCCGCGTTGGAAATGAAGGTCCAGCGGATCCTGGTGTGGTCTGGGCTGGGGATGGTCGTCCTGTGGCTGGGAGCTTTTGTGTTCATTGCCGGCTTCATCCCGCCGTCGAGGCCAAACGCTACCGCCGCTGCGATCGTGGATCTCTACAACAGCCGCTCTGGCGCCATCAAGATTGGCATGGTCGTCTCAATGCTCGGTTCGGCCCTGTTGGTGCCGTATGGCGTTGCGATCTCTGGCCAGCTCAAGCGCATCAACGGGGCACGGGCGCTCGCGGATATTCAGATGGTCTCGTGCGCGTTGCTGTCGTTGGAGTTCATTACGCCGATCGGAGTTTGGATGGCAACCGGCTTCCGTATTGAAGGACGATCGGCTGACGTCACGAGATCTTTGCATGATCTCGGCTGGATACTCTTCATGACTGTTATCTGGTCGCTCTTTGTGCAATTGATCGCTATCGCCGCTGCGATCCTCATCGATCGACAGCCCAATCCGATCCTGCCGCGGTGGCTCGGCTATCTGAACTTGTGGGTGGCGTTGTTGATCATCCCCGCCGGTACCGTGCTCTTCTTCAAAGACGGCCCCTTGGCGTGGAACGGACTCGTTGGCCTTTACTTCCCACTCACCGCATTCGTGATCTGGATCGTGTGCATGAGCACGGTGATCCACAAAAATCTGACCAAACAAATAGTGGTTGCTGGTGGCCAATCCTGAAAGGCAATGCGTCGATGGATGATCACCGCGACTGGATTGCTGATCGGCGCAGTCCCTGCAGCGGTGTCGTTCTGTTCTATGTCGTGCCTGCTTCTGGACTTTGACCTCAGTAACTGCGGGGGAGTCCGAGGGACCGCTCTGCGACGAAGTTCAAGATCATCTCTTTCGATACCGGACCCATGTTCAGCATCCGGACGAGCCAGTAGTAGGGCGCCAGCCGGTACTCGTAGGTGACACCGTTACCACCCAGGGTGTTGACCGCCGCGTCGAGTGCCTCCAATCCCGCTGCGGCACCGAGGTATTTGGCCATATTCGCCAGTTCGCCGACTTCCTGTCCGGCGTCGTAGCCGGTACAGGCGCGTTCGGTGATGGCGCGGGCGGCCTCGATGCGCATGTGTGCTGCGGCCAACGGGTGGGCCACCGCCTGGTGCGCGCCGATCGGTTGGTCCCACACCCGACGTTGTTTGGCATAGTCCACCGCGTGGCGCAGGGCGTAGCGGCCGACGCCGGTACAGATCGAACTCGTCAGGATGCGTTCGGTATTCAGACCGGTGAAAGCCACCTTCAGGCCGGCACCGTCGGCCCCGACACGGTGGTCGGCAGGCACTTCGACGTCGTCGAAGAACACCTGATGGCTGCGGTCGGGCTGGTTCATCATCGTACGGATGGGGGTCCAGTGCAGCCCCGGCGACGAGGTATCCACCAGGAAGACCGACAGCCGACCCGAGTCGGCCCCATCGGTCGCCGCCACCACCATCACCCAGTCCGCCGACTCCATTCCGGTGATGAAGACCTTCTGCCCATTGAGGACATAGCGGTCGCCGGCACGGACTGCGGTGGTCGCGATCCGGTGCGCGTTGGACCCGGCATCCGGCTCGGTGATGGCGAAAGACAACCTGGTGCTGCCGGAGGCGATCCCCGGCAGCCAGCGCTGCTTCTGTGCCGGGCTTCCGCTGCGGTGCAGGACGGTGCCGGTGACACCCGCCGAGAACAACAGCGCCAGCAGTGGGCATCCGCTGAACGCCGTCTCCTCCACGACTGTCGCAAGTTCAGCCAGACCCAGCCCACCACCGCCGTACTCCACCGGTAGGTGCACACCGAGATATCCGTTGTCCCCCAACGCGTTCCACAGCTCGGCGCAATGCCCGCCCTGGTCCACCTGGTCCTGGTAGTAGTCGGCGGCACCGAACGACTCGACCAACTGCCGGACCGCCGAGTGGACCTCGAGAAGTTCCGGCGCGGAGGTGTGGCTCACCGCTGCCTTGCCGGCTCCGATGACGGAGTCGAGCACCGATTGGATGTCGTCGATTGGCGAGGTTTCGGTCATCGCGGGGCTCCTGGTGAATTCCTCTGGTGGGTGGCGCAAATGGCGGGGTTGTCGGTGAGATCGGCGCCGGCGCCGGCGCCGGCGCCCGCGACCACCGCACGCGGCGCGGTCGCAGCGGTGTCCGCTGTTGCGTTCACCCTGGCATCTGCGCGCCGTGACATTTTTGAGACAGTAGCGCTGTAAATACCGTAACGTCAACGATCGTTAACGAGGCGCACGGAGGACGCGATCATGATGTCACCAGGGGCCAATCTGCGACTGCTTCAGCGTGCCTCGTGGAGCGGCTTCGTCTACATCGCCTTCTTGATGGTCGGCATCCTGCCGCTGGCACGGTTCTTCCCCTCGCAGCCGCCGGATTGGGGAGCCGACCAGATCGCCGGCGTCTATCAGGACAACGCGTCGATGATCAAGCTCGGCATGGTGCTGGTTCTGGTCGGGGCGATGTTCTACGTGCCGTGGACGGCGATTCTGGCCAAGCTGATCGCGGGGGTTGAAGGCCGGGTCGGTCTATTGACGATGTGCCAGATCATCGCCGGTACCACCAACGTTCTGCTGACCGCCTACCCGGCTGGATGGTGGTTGACGGCAGCTTTCCGCGGTGAGCGGTCACCGGAATTGGTATTGCTGCTCAACGACATTGCCTGGCTGCAATTCCTTGGTGTGATCGCGCCGTTCTACTTCGTCGTCCTGTCGCTGATCTACGCGTCGTTCGCCGATTCGGATCCCGATCCCTTGATCCCGCGGTGGGTCGGATGGTTCAACGTGTTCTTCATGCTCGACCTCATCCCGTTGAGCATCATCTTCTTCTTCAAGTCGGGTCCGTTTGCGTGGAACGGCCTGTTCGGGTTCTACCTGCCATTCGTCACGTTCTGGATCTGGTTCTTCGTGATGACCTACACCATTCGGAAGGCACTTCCGCGCCTGGCCGATATCGACGAGAGGAGCCGGGGATGAGACGTGTCGCCGTCATTGGAGCAGGCCTTGGTGGGCTGACCGCGGCGTACCGATTGCAGCAGGCCGGTTGCGAAGTCGATGTTTACGAGGCAACCGATACTGCCGGCGGGCGCGTGCAGACCGTGCGTGCGCAGGGCTATGCCATGGACACGGGCGCCTCCGCGCTCGGCTCGACCTATCACGGGTATCTGGCGCTAGCGGCCGAACTTGGCGTCGAGATCATCGACACCGCACCGTATGTCGGAATCGAACGCGACGGTGAGATCCATCTGCTGGATATGAACCGGATGGCGCACAGCGGTCTGCGCACATCGCTGCTCTCGCTCGGCGGCAAGGCGCGGGTGTTGCGACTGGCGCTCGATGTCGCGCTGGCCAAATTGCGAGGCCGGTTGGACTACGCCGATATGGCCAAGGCTGCGCCAGTGGACACCGAGAGCGCGCGCGGCTATGCATTGCGGGCACTCGGCCCGGAGCTGGACAGCTATCTGTGTGAGCCAATTGTCCGGACGATGCTCATCGCCGACACCGACAAGGTGTCCAAGGTCGAATTGTTCTCCGGCATAGCCAATATCTTCACGGCGAAGATTCAGACCGTCGCGGGTGGCCAGGGTCGGATGGTCGACGAATTGTGCCGACGGCTCACCGTTCACCTCGAGACGCCGGCGACGAAGGTGCGCAGGCTGCCCGGCGGGGGCGTGCGTGTCAGCCGGCCGGGGGCGGTCTCGGACTACGACGCTGCGGTGGTGAGCTGCCTCCTTCCCGAAGCTGTGGCGATCTGTCCCGACGACCGGGAGCTCCTCGAATCCCTCTCGCGCAGTCTCGATTACACCCAGTGCGTCAGCGTCGCGGTCGCTACTACCCGACCGCCGGACTGTCCGGCATTTCTGCTGATGTACCCCTCGACCGAGAGTCCCGACATCGCCCTGATGTTCCTGGACCACAACAAGTCGCCGGATCGGGCACCCGCGGGCACCGGACTGTTGAGCTGTCTGTGGGAGACCGGCGCGTCGGAACGGATGATCGACGAACCCGACGAGGTGTTGATCGAGCACACGCTCGACCGCGTCTACCGATCGTTTCCGGAGCTACGCGGCACCGTCGATTTCACCCACGTCACGCGGTGGCGTCGCGCCTTGCCGTTCACCCGCATCGGCGCGTATCGGGAGATCGGCCGGCTCAACGCGGCACTCGATCCGCGGTCGCCGATCCAGTACGCCGCCGATTTCATGTCTGCCGCCGGACAGAACACCGCCGTCGAATTCGGGACCAAGGCCGCCCGCAACCTGCTGGCAGGTCCACTCACCACATCTACGCGCGAACCGATCTGAGGGAGACACCGATGAATGCGTTGACCAGAACACGTGTGCAGATGGCTGCGGCAGGGGGCGCAATCGGCTACCTGGTTCTGCTGTTCCTCGGCTGGGGTGCCTTCGCCGGCTTCCTGCCCCCGACGTCACCGTCGGCCACGTCGACCGACGTCGCGGCCCTGTTCGAGAGCGATCACACGAGAATCCGGATCGGGATGCTCCTGGTCATGTTCGCCGCATTCGTGTTCATCCCCTTCGCCGCGGTGGCCGGGCAGTACGTGGCCCGCATCGAAGGGGGCGCCGGAATACTGACCTACACACTGCTTTTGGGTGGTGCGGGCAATATGGTGCTGACGTTCTATCCCGCGATCTGGTGGCTCACCGCCGCCTACCGGCCCGACCGCGGAGCCGACCAGATCTATCTCGTCAACGATATGGCGTGGTTGCAGTTCATCGGCGGCGCCACCATCTTTTTCGCCATGCCTCTGGCGTTGGGGATCGCCACCCTCTGCGATAAGAGCAGTCAACCGGTCTTTCCCCGGTGGTTCGGGTACGCCAATATCTGGATCATCTTGACAGTGGTTCCCGACCAGCTGCTCTTCTTCTTCCACGGCGGACCGTTTGCCTGGAACGGCCTGTTCGGGCTCTGGATCCCCGTTGTCGCATTCAGCGCCTTCTTCATTCTCAGCTTTATCTTGCTGCGGCGCGCGATCCTCCGAGACCGGGCGGCCATAAGTGCGAGTGATCGTTCACGCAACTGTGAGATACCTGACACAGATGGCCAGTTGGCCAGGCCTGAAAGAGCTGGATAGGCGGGTCGTCCAGAGTTTCCCTGTGTGTGAGCGATCGTTTACAAAATTCGATCGCCGCACTAACATCGACGCCATGGACGTCCAGCAACGGGACGTTCCGCACCATTCGACGAACAGGACAGCGCAATGAGCTACGCGATTCCGGACTCGGTGACCACCAAGGGGCCGTTCGCACCGATGCGATTCGAAGCGACCGTCGAGGAATGCATCGTCACCCATGGCGAGATTCCGAAAGACCTCGCCGGCGGCATTTACCGCACCGGGCCGTGCTGGAAACGACCGTTCGTGCAGGGGGGCACGCCACTGCTGGCCATGGATGGCATGGTGCAGGGCCTGGTCTTCGAGAACGGTCGTGCCGACTTCAGAAACCGATGGATTCGTACGCCGAAGTACCTGCTTGAAGAGAAGTACGGCCGGAGCATGTTCGAATACTCCGACGGTGGGTTCGGCGATTACCGCGACTACGGGTACGGGACGGTCAAGCGAACCCCTGAGAACGCCCACACCCCGCAGGGCACCAACTTCATCAACATCTTCCCGCATCGGGGTGAACTGCTCGCCTCGGGTGAACTCGGTGGTCCGCCCAGTGTGATCGACCCGATCACACTGGAAACCAAGGGCATCGTGGACTGGGCGCCGGCACTGTCACGCGGTATCCACGACAAGGTCGCCTTCGGCGACGGAGCGTTCTGCGCACACCCCAAGTGGGACGAGGACAGCGGGATTCTCTACGGGTGGACGTACGGCGATCAAGCCCCGTACATCACGATGCACTACATCCACTCGGACGGCACGGTGGAATCCCGCGCACTCCACGATGCGCCGTACAACACTGTCGGCCATGACATTTGGCTGACTCCGGACTGGGTGGTGATGCCCTTCCAGCCCTTCATCATCGACGCCGAACGGACCAAGAAGGGACTCCCGGTGTTCGGCTGGGAGCCCGACCTGCCCATCATCCTGGCCCTGATCCCGCGCCACGACCTGCAGGGTGAGATCCGGTGGATCAACACCGATCTGCCAGCGCAGTACGTCATGCACACGATGACCGCCAACGTCCGTGGCGACAAGTTGGTGCTCGACGCCCCGATCTTCCAGGAACCGCCGTTCCCGATGGAGAACCACTTCAGCGAAGGTGATCAGGCCGCGCTGTTCTTCAGCAATGCCGCGAGCTACCTGGGCCGGTGGACGGTCGACCTGACCACTGGCGAGACCAAGGCCGAGCAGCTGTCCGATCTGCCCTCCGAGATCGGCAAGGTCGATCAGCGCTTCTACGGCAAGGGCCATCGATACGGCTTCCAGATCGGCGGGCAGCCCAAACGCCGCGGGATGCGGATGGACAGCCTGATCCGCAACGACGTCGAGAAATGCACCGAGGAGGTGTACCAGATCCGCGACGACCACCAGCTCGCCGCGGTGCTGGAGGGCTCGTTCGCGCCTCGCACCAAAAACGCCGCCGAAGGTGACGGCTACATCATCGTGCCGGTGTCGTGGTGGAACGATCGCAAGGGTGAGTTCCAGATCTTCGACACCGACGACATCACCGCGGGGCCGATCTGCAGGATCGAGCTGCCGTTCCACATGGGTTGGACACCGCACGGCCACTGGATGGATTTCCGCTGACACCAGACCGTTTGGCGCCGAGCGTGACACCAGAGTCACGCTCGGCGACAGAAAAAGCGCTCAGAGTGCTTTGAGTACCTGCCGTGCGGTGGTCCGGCCGGCCCAGCCGTGCACGCCCCCCATCGGATGCGCGCCCGCCCCGGTATGCCACAACCCGGGTATCGGGGTGCGGTAACCCGACAGCGCCGGCGTCGGCCGGTTCGGCCCCATCTGGTTCAGTGACATATCGACCACCACGTAGCTGCCGTCGTGGGTCATCTCCCGAAGTTCGTTGGGGCTCTTGACCCACGAGCCGATCACGGCGTCGGCGAAACCCGGGGCGACTTCGTCAAAGGTCCGGATCGCCTGATCGGCGAACGGCGTGCGATGTTCCGCCCAGTCGCTGCCGTCGGCGAAACGATCCGGCACCGCGGTGCAGAACAAGTACATCGTGTCGCCCGCGCTGCCGGCAGGCACCTGCGAACGGTCCGCCGCCGACGGCATCAACGCCCACATCGGCGTCTCGGCCGGGAGAACTCCGTGCATCGCGCCGTCAAGCGCCCGGTCGACGTACTGACGGTCGTCGGCGATCAGCATGTAACTGCCCCACAACTCCGGCCGGTCACACAACAGTGCGGGCCGACGGTCAAGGGCGACATCAATCTTGGCGTTGTTGATACCCCAGCCGTTGATCCGGATATTGCGCACCTCGTCGAGAACCGGCTCGGCGACGTGCGCGGAATCCACCAGATTGCACATCAGGGTGACCGGGTCGACCGCGCCGATCACCTGCTTGGCCGACAGCGTCTGACCGTCACGCAGGCGCACACCGCTGGCCACCCCGTCGCGGACGAGAATCTCTTCGACCGCGGCATCGGTTCGGGTCTCGCCGCCGCGATGGCGCAGGCACGCGGCCAATGCCTTGGTGAATTCCGCCATTCCCCCGATGGGGCGTTTGATCCCCCAGCCGATGTGCATCATGATGACGCCGAGCACCGCACCGGATCCCGGTTCGCGCAGCGGCGCTTCGGATCCCGACGCGTACACCGCGAGCAGTGACTTGACTTCGTCGGATTCGAACAGCGTCTCGATGAGCTGGTGCGGTGACGCCATCAGCATGCGTACCACCGGCGCCAGTGACTTGCGCTTGCGCAGCACCCGCCAGCCCAGCTCGGCCACCGTTCGCACCCGTGGGCGAGTCGGGTGGTCCATCAGATAGGGGGCAGCGACGTACCAGAAGTCGCACCACATGGCGCACAGCTCGGCGAATTTCGCTGCATCACGTTTGGAATAGCGAGCGATCTCCTCGACGGTACGGTCCAGCGAGCGCCACAGGCCGATCGACTCCCCGCCGGGCCCCAGGTACGAGCCCCAGGGTTCGGGACTGGCTTGGCGTAGCCCGAATGACTCCAGACGCAGTTCGGTGATGATCGACGGTTCCAGGTTGGTGAACAGCAGGTCGACAGCGCAGGGGTTCATCACGAATCCCGGTGCTTCGGAGACTGTTTCGTGCGAGTAGGCCATGCCGCCAAGCCAGGGCTTGCCCTCGAGCACGACGACACGTTTCCCCGCCTTGGCCAGGTACGCCGCACAGGTCAGCCCGTGATGCCCACCGCCGACGATGATCGCGTCGTACGTCATGCCGAGTTGCTCTCCGAGAGCTTGCTGCTGGCGCGTGCCGCGGTCATCCGGTCGTGATTACGGGCGATGGCCTCCCGGGACAGTGGCAGCGGCAGGAACTTGCGGGTACGCACCATCAATTCCTGGTACTCCGGCCGTGACCCCATGTAGTTGTCCTGGAACGCCGACCCGAGCACCGACGTCAGCATGATGGTATTGAGAATCGGCCCCACCACTGTCCACCAGTAATCGGGGTTGCCGTCCACTGCGACAAGCCACATACCCCACCAGACTGTGGTGGTGCCAAAGTAATTCGGGTGCCGAGTATGGGTCCAGACGCCGGTGTTGAGGTAGCGGGGCCGCTCGTCGAGTGCGAGGAAGGACTGCAACTGCGCGTCGGCCACCGTTTCGAAGTAGAACCCGATACCGAAGACCGCCAGTCCCACAAAGGCCAGCGGTCCGATGGCGCCGTTGGGCTCCTGGTTGGCCAGGATGCCGACGACCGCGGGCATTCCGATCAGCACGATGACGACAGCCTGCGGTTCCATCACCCGGAAGAAGCTCTTCCACCAGTAGCCCGGGCTCATCTGCTCCACGAAGCCGAGATAGCGCGGATCACCGCCGTACTTGGGCACGTATCGGCGCCATCGAGCGGCCAGGTACCAGCCGAGCCGACCACCATGCAGCATGACCATGGACAGCAGCAGGGCCGCGGTTACCGACTGCGCGTCGACGATCAGGTAGGCGAATAGCGCGGGGACGGCGAAGGCGAATCCGTACCAGCCGTCCATCATCGAATGGTTGCCCTGCAGCAGTCCCGCCACCCACAGCACCGTCACCACGGTGAAGGTGAAGATCGTGCAGAACAGGAACACACTCAGATCGCTCGACGCATCCACACCGAGGTGGCTCACTAGCTGGTCCATGTCAGCGACCTTAGCAACGAGACGACCAATATTGATAACGATCGGTCACAAAATATGGACCGGCTGCTAGGGTGCTGTATTAGGCGTGATTTCAGCATACGTGCACGGCCGTTAACAAAGAGGGTGTCGACGTAATGCATATCGGGCACGGACATTTCTTCCAGAACCTCGACGGTCGCTCAGACCATGAGGTGTGGCGGACGGAGATGGCACTTGCCGATGCCGCGGAGGGTCTGGGATTCGATTCGGTGTGGGCCGTCGAGCACCACTTCGCCGGATACTCGATGTCCACGGACCCGCTGCAGTTCCTGACGTGGGTCGCCGGACGTACCAAGGCCGTACGACTCGGCACGATGGTCTCGGTATTGCCCTGGCATGATCCGGTGCGACTTGCCGAACACCTGTGCGTACTCGACCACCTCTCGGACGGCCGGCTGATCCTGGGCATGGGACGCGGGCTGGCACGCCAGGAGTTCGATGGTTTCGGTGTCCCGATGGACCAGTCCCGCGAGCTGTTCGACCGGTATGCGGCCGAGATTCTCGACGCCTTCGAGACGGGCCGGATCCGGGATGTCGAACTTCGTCCGCGGCCGATGTCGCCGTTGCGTGGTCGGGTCTACGCGTCATCGATCTCGCCGGCATCCGCCGAGACGCTCGCGCGGGTCGGCGCGGGGATGATGATCTTCCTGCAGAAGCCTTGGGAACAAACGATCGGAGATGTCGAGCGCTACAGCGAGCAATACCGCCTGCACCAGGGCATCGACCCGCCCAAGCCGATGGTGGTGATCTTCAACGCGTGCCACGAAGACCGGTCGGCCGCGGCGGATCTCTACGAGCAGGTGGTCGCCTACTACCGCTCGACGATCGAGCACTACGGGTTCGCCGATCCCACGATGGCCGCCATCCCCGGCTACGAGTACTACGGCAACATCGCGCGCACCATCGCCAAGAACGGCCGCGAAACGTTCGCGCGGTTCCTGGCCGACCTGCAGCCATGGGGAACTCCCGACGAGGTAGCTGACCAGATCCGTGACGTGGTGCGGCGGACCAATGCCGGCGGCCTGATCGTCGTCTCGGCGTACGGCAACCTGTCCGCCGAGACCGTGCTGGCCAACCAGCAGCGCTTTGCCCGAACCGTTCTTCCTGCCCTGCGCGCAACCTGAAAGGTGTTGATATGAAACTCGGAATCACCATGCCGAGCCGGACCGCCCCCTTGGCGCGGATCCCCGATTACGCCAAGATGGCCGACGACGCCGGCTTCGACTCGATCTGGACCTACGAGCTCTATCGCAACCCGTTCCTGATGTTGGCCACCTCAGCCATGGTCACCTCGCGGGCCGAGTTGTGCACCGGCCTGGCCACAGCCTTCACCCGCTCCCCGTTCGAAGCGGCCAACGCCGCCGCCGATGTCAACGAGTTATCCGGCGGGCGAATGAGACTGGGCCTGGGCACCGGCGTTCCGGAATTCCTCGGTGCCTTCCACTCCACCGACTTCAAGACCCCGATCGGTCGTCTCAGCGAATACGTCGAAGTGCTCCGCCGCTCCTGGGACTACCTGGCGGGGGAGCCAGTAGCGAACTTCGAGGGCAAGCACTATCAGTTCGCCGCACCGCCGATCAACCCGTGGGGGCTGCGTGAACCCCCGAGCCCGCAGATCCCGATTCTGGTCGCCGGTATGCGACCGAACCTGCTGAAGTTGGTGGGGGCCAAGGCCGACGGCTGGGTTGGTTATCTGTACACGCCGAAGTTCTTCGAGCAGGTTGTCCTGCCGAACGTCACTGAGGGCGCCCGCTCGGCAGGACGCGACGCCGGCCAGCTTGATCTGTCCTGCGAGATTATCTGCTGCGTCCACCCCGATCGCGATATCGCCATGGCCCGCGCCAAAAAACACGTCGGCTTCTATATCGCACATCCGGTGTCGGATATCGTCGCTGAGATCGAAGGGGTGCTCGACCTCGTCAACGAATTGCGGGTGTCGATGATGCAGAAGGGGCCCGCGGCGTTCGAGGACACCCCCGAAGAACTGGTCGAGCTGTTCTCCATCTCGGGCACGCCCGAGGAGTGCAGGCAGAAACTCGAGCGGTACAAGGACCTTCCGCACCTGGCGTTGCACACGTCGTACGTTCCGCCGTTCACCGCCGAGGAGTCCGAGGACTGCTACCTGCAGATCATCGACGCCTTCAAACGGTGAGCGATGGCGGCACCTTCCGTTGAGTGAGCGCTGAGGCGGGAAAATGTCGTCTCAAAGTCAAGTGGTGAGTGCAACGGTTAGGCGGCTTGGCTGACCAAAGCGGCGAGGCGTTGGGCTGGGGTGTCGAGTTCGAGGGTGGGTCGGGGTCGTCTACCTAGCCCGCAGGCGGGGTCAGCATCGACTGCCAGGTCTGCGGCGGGTTCTGCCCGAGATTGGCTTGGGTGTAGGTCTTTCCGTCTGGGCCGACATAGGTGCCGGTCGCCGGGTCGTACGGAACCGCGGTGATCGGCTGCGGTGACGGCGTTGCTGCCGGCGGGGGTGCACTACCGGTACGGGGCTGGGGGATGGCCTGCCCCGACAATGTGGCGTTCGGGTCGCCCTTCCAGTTCTCGCCGTCGTTGAGCGGAACGTACTGCTCGTCGCTCTCGCACATCTCTGCCGTCGGGGCGCGCTTCCCGGGCTTTGTCGGGCAGGGCGTGTTCTTCACACCACGAACACCGAACCGTGCATCCTGGGGAGTGCGGCAGTACATCTCGCCGGGCTGGCGTGGGGGGAAGTCGAGTTGATCGGGGGTGCGCTGTTGTTGGGTGGGCATGTACCCCGTGGTGCATGCCGGTGGAATATTGATGTTGAGGTTGAAGCTCAGATAGAGCCCTCGCATCGCCTGCTTGGTGTCGTGGTTGGGCACCGCGAGAGCGTCTAACTCCGAGACGGTCTGTGGCACGAGCACCAGCACCTGTTCGACACTTGCGTTATAAGTCAGGGCCACATCGGCGATACCCGACAGGTTGGTGAGAATCGTCGGCAGCGTGGGGTCGAGTCGGTCGAACAGCTGTTGTCCCTGTGCCGCGGCGGGTCCGGCGTTGTCGATCAGATTGGCGACAGCGTGGTCCTGGGTCTTGAGCTGGGTGGTGATATCGGCGACCTGAGCTGCCCACGCGTCGATCGACCCGGCGGTGTCGCCTTGGCTGTCCAGAACGAGTTTCGCCCCGTCGATGAGGCTCGTGAGCGAATCGAGGTTCTGCCGGGCGTCAATGGCTAGCGAGGTCGAGCCCTTGACGATGCGGGACAGCTCCGGGCCCAAACCGCCGACAGCCGTGTAGCTTTCGTTGATCACTGTGGTCAGCGAGTCGCCCGGTATCGCTTCCAGTCCGGAATTCGCCGAGTCCAGCAGGCTGTTGATATCCGGTGGCACCGACGTGTCGGACACCGGGATCACATCGCCGTCCTTGAGCGGTGCTCCGTTCGCGCTGCGCGGTATCAGCTCGACATACTGCTCGCCGACCGCAGAGACACTGTGCACCTCGGCCTTCACGTCCGACGGGATATCGATGCCGGATTTGAGCGACAAGGTTGCCGCGACGCCATCAGGCGTGATCTTCACGCCGTCGATGCGGCCGACCTCGACGCCGCGGTAGGTGACGTTACCCGTGGCGTACAGGCCGCCGGAACGCGGCAGATCCACCGTCACGGTGTAACGGGCGACGCCGAACAGCAGTACGGGGAGCTTGATATATACGAACACCATGATCAGCGCTGCGATCAGGCTCACCACGCTGAAGATGGCCAACTGGATCTTGATACCTCTGTTCAGGTGCATCTACGGTCCCTGGTCGAGGTGGTAGGGCGCCACCAGCGGATTGCGGGCGGTGTAGGGGCTGGGCATCTGTCCGATGGTGCGGCCCCATTGCATCTCGAGTTCGGTGAGGTCACCCTCCCATCGGGTGCCGGTGAATATCGACGAGTCGATTCGGCTCAGCGTCAAATCGACGATGGCGGTCAGGTTGGCGTAATCACCGCGGAACCAATTGAGCAGGTTCTCTTTCGGCCACGGGAACGTCGCCAGTTGGCCCAGTGACCGGGTCATGTCTGGGCCGGCATCGGCAAGGGATTTGAGTACGGGCGCGATATTGCGCAGGTTGGCCACGAGGCTGTCCCGGGATTGGTGCGTGACGTCGGCGGCCACGGCGCTGAACTTGCCGAACTTGTCGATCGCCTCGATCAGGTTGTCGCGTTGCCTGTTCAGTTCCGCGAGAGCATCCGGGATCGTGCGTAAAGCGTTGTCCAGTACGGGCTTCTGTGCGGCGATCTGCCCGACCAGCTCGTTAAGGCTGGTGTTCGCCTCGATGATATCGGTGGTTTGGTCGCGCAGTTTGCCGACGAAAATGTCGAGCTGGGTGATGAAGCTGCGCAGCTCGTCGGCTCGTCCGGTGAATGCTGTCGCGAAGGCCTTGGTGATGTCCTGTAACTGGCCGATCCCGCCGCCGTTCAGCAACAGTGACAGTGAGCCGAGGGTTTGTTCGGTGGTGGGGTAGGCGCCCGCCGAGGACAGCGGAATCAGCGAGCCCTGGTGCAGATGCCCGTGCGGTGGTTCGGTTGTCGGAGATGCCAATTCGACATGCAGGGTACCGAGCAGGCTCGTCATGCCGACCTTGGCGGTGGCGTTCTCCGGCAGATCGACATTGCCGTTGAGGCGCATCGTCACCAGGGCGTGCCAGCCCTGCCGTTCGATCTCGGTGATATGTCCGACCGTGACATCGCCGACTCGAACACGTTGGTTGCGTTGGACGTTCGTCACATCCGGCATCTCGGCTCGTACTTCGAACGAGCCCGGGCCGTTACCCTCGGTGCCCGGCAGCGGCAGGGAGTTGGCCCCTTCCCATTTGGCGCACCCGGACACGGTTGCGGCCGAGGCGAGCGCGATGGTCACCGCGATGGTTGCGCCACGGCGCCTCATGATCCACCGCCTGGCGGGGTCATCATGCCGCTCAACCCAGCGTCCGGGTTGGTCGGAACGGCTTCTGCCGGCAACGGCGCTGGATTGTCCGCAGGTGGCGGAATGTTCACGGGCGCGGGGCTGTCCGGTGGTGGCGTGGGCCGGTAGTCGGGGCGCAGCCAATCTTCGCTGTAGGTCACCTCGTTGGGTCGTGCGGTCGCACCCACAAACGGATTCAGCCCGAACGGCAGGAAGTTGAACTGCCGGTTCTTCATGATCGGGGCGAGGTACTGAACGCACAGCTTGGCGGACTGTTCGGCGCCGAGCCGCGACGCGGCCTGTATCGCCCCGCACAGGAACGACACCGGGTTGGCGAAGTTGTTCAGAGCGAGAATGCCGGTGAGCGCGTTCTGTGCGGGCTGGTAGATGTTGGAGAGGTTCTGCGCCGTCGTCGGCCCGATGTGCAGGAACTGCTGGATCTCATCCCGGCTTTCGCCGAGTGCTGCAGCCAGGACCGCCAGCTGGTCCGAGGTAGTCCCGATCGTCTCGGTGTTCTCGGTCAGAAACCCACGCACATCCGTCACCGCGGTGTTGAGGTCACCCACCGCCTGGCCGATCTCGTTGGGGGCGTTGCTGACAAGACCGGTCACCGCCGCGAGATTGCCGTTGAGCATCCGCATCACATCGGTGCTGGCTTGCAGCGCCGTCACAAGGGTCGACAAGTTCTTGATGGTTCCGAAGATGTCCTTGCTGTGGTCGCCAAGAGCCGAGAACGCCTCGGACATCTTGATGATGGCCTGCCGGATGTCGGCGCCCTGGCCGCGCAGGTTGTCCGCGGTGGTGTTGAGAAATGAGCCGAGCGGGCTCACCCCTCCCGGCTCGGTGGGCTGCAATGTCTGCGTGAGCTTTTCGAGCTGTTCGCGCAGATCGTCCCATTCGACCGGCACGAGGGTCCGGTTCAGCGGGATCACCGCACCCGGCTTGATGACCGGCCCGCTGGTGTAGGCCGGCGTGAGCTGAATCGCCCGCGCGGTCACCAGGGACGGAGACAAGATCGCGGCCTGGACATCGGCAGGAACCTTGTACTTCTTGTCGATCCAGAACACCACCTTGACCGACCGAGGCTGGGCTTCGATGGACTCGATCGCACCGACGGGAACACCGAGGATGCGGATCTCGTCACCGGGGAAGACGCCATTGCTGTTGTCGAAATAGGCCGTCAGGTGAACACGATTCGTGGTGAAGACCGTCCGCAGTAGGAATCCAGCACCTGCGACCAGAGTGAGCACCAGCGTGAGGGCGACGAGCAGTTTGACGCGACTTCTGTTCATGACGGCCCCGGTTCGACGAGGAACGGTTGCGGTGTGGGCGGCGGTCCGACCACAGCGGGCGGCCCAGGCGGAGGTCCACCCGGCGGTGGCGCGGGCAGCGGCGGTCGATACGGGTAGCGGGGATCGCCCGGATTCCCGGTGATCGCCTCAGGAAGCGAGAGGTTCGGTTCGCCGCCCTGGCCGGTTCGCGGGAAGGGCACCGGCAGGGGTGGTGTCCCCGGCTGGCCCACCTGCGGATCAGCTAGCTGTGACGGCAGCAGCACATTGGGGTCGACGCCGAGATCGGAGAATGCGGCATCGACGAAGGGCTGAACGAACTGTCCGGGAAGCAGATTCGCGAGATAGGCTTTGAAGAAGGGTCCGGACGACAGCGTCTCCCCGAACGACATCGCGTACGAATTCAGCATCTTCAGCGATTGCTGGATGTTGTCTTTGTATTTGTTCACCAATGCCAGGACACCGTTGAGCTTGTCGAGCGCCGGTTTCAGTTTGCCCCGATTGTCGGCGACGAATCCGGACAGCTGCTTGGAGACCGCCGATAGATGGCCGGCGATGGCGTCGAGTGATCCGCTCTGGGTTTGCAGTGTTGCCAGCAGGGCGTTGGTGTCTTTGATCAGGTTCGCGACATCGGAACTACGTTGGGCCAGAACTGTTGTCGCCTTGTTGGCGTTGGTGAGCAGGCTGCGCAACTCCTGATCCCGCTTGCCAAGGGTGTCAGAGAATCGGGCGACACCTGCCACCGCGACCTGCAAATCCGCTGGGGTGTCCTTGAAGGTCTCCGCCAGGGTGGACAGTGAGTCGGACAGCTGGTTGGTGTCCAATCCCCTGATCGCGGAGGCGACATCGCCGAGTGCATCGGGAAGCTGGTAGGGCGGTGTGGTGCGGTCCACCGGGATGGGACCGTCGAGCCTGCCCTCACCGCGTGGGGTGACTTCGAGGACCTTGGAGCCGAGCAATGTCCGGGTCTTGATGGCGGCCTCGGTGCGGTCACCCAGTGGCATATCCTTGTCGACCTCGAAGGTCACGAGGACGCGGTTGCCGTCCAGTTCCAGATCGGTGACCTGGCCAATCTTGAATCCAGAGACCTGCACAGGGGAATCCACTGCCAGACCGCCGGTTTCGCTGAAGTACGCGGAGTAGGTCTGCCCGTTGTTGAAGAAGGGCAGGCTTTTGTATTGCAGCGCGCCAACCATCGCGACGGCCACGACGGTGACGCCGATGGCCCCGACGATGAGCGGATTGCGTTCAGAGAAACTCTTCACTTCGGCGCGCACCTTCCGGTGTCCTGCCCGGCAATTTTGATGTAAACCGGTTGCCCGCCTTTACCGTTCATCTTGAGGAACAGATCGCACAGATAGAAGCTGAAGAAGTCGCCATACACCCCTTGCCTGGCAAGTGCGCGGTACGCGTCGGGCAGGGTGGCGAACAGGTGATCGAGGAAGTCGTAGTCGCCCATCGCCAAACCCGCGACTCGGTCGGTCTGTTCGACGGTGTCCCGCAATGGGGGACGGGCTGCAGACATCAGGTCGGCGATCGAACCCGCCGCTGCATCGGTGTAGGCGACCGCGTTGGTGATGTCATCGCGCCGGGCCGATAGTCCCTTCACTAGCTCGGACGTGGCCGACCAGGCCTTGTCGAATTGCTTGTTCTGGTTGGCGAGTGAACCCAGCACGATATTCAAGTTGTGGATGACCTGCCCGATGAGGTCGTCGCGGTCGGCGAGTGTGCTGGTGAACTGCGCGGTTTGACTCAGGAACGAATTGATGGTGCCGCCCTGTCCCTGGAACGCCTGGATCAGTTCTCCGGTAAGGGCATTGACCTGTTCAGGATCCAGCGCGCGGAATAGCGGCCGGAACCCGCCGATGAGCGCGTCGAGGTCGACCGACGGGGCGGTCTGGCTGACCGGGATGGTCTGTCCGGGGCGCAGGCGCTTGGTGTCGCCGGCGCCTTCCTGGAGTTCGAGGTAGCGGTCGCCCAGCGGGTTGTCCCAGCGGATGATCGCCCGGGAGCCGTGGGTCAGGACCACCGTCTGATCCGTGGTGAATTCGACCGTGACGATGGTGTCGGGCCGAATCGAGATATCGCTCACCTTGCCGACTTCCACGCCGGCGATCCGGACGAAGGCGCCGGACTTGAGCCCGGTGATATCGCTGAACTCGGCCCGGTAGGTGTCCTGGTCCTGGAATCGCAACTGCGCGAAGATCGCGAAGATCGCGAAGATGCCTAGTACGCAGACCATCACGAAGACGGCGAGTCGCCAGACGGCGCCTGCCAGGTTGTCTCGCACCTACTTCTCCTTGGTATGAGCTTCGCGACTGGGTCGGTTCAAGATCCGGGGGGATACGCGGGTCCAGGCGGATACAGCGGAGTGCCGTCGGGTCCGTAGAGGGGGGCACCGTAGGGCGGTGCGCCGGGGTAGGGGACCGGACCGATCGCGGGGACGCCGTCCCCGTGTGGTCGCGGCGCTTCCGGCACGCCCTTGGTGACCGGGAACCAGTTGTACAGCCAGGGGTTGCCGGTGCCCGGGTTCGGACGCAAGTCCAGGCCGGTACCCCAGCCGGTGTTGGTCACCAGTTGGCGAACCGGGAAGTTCTTGGTCGGGTCGGGAAGTGATCCGCAGGACGGCTTGCCGCCAGGACCGCCCTTGGCGGCGACGATGGGCAGATTGTCCGGATACGTGTAGGGATCTTCGGCCGGCATCAGGGCGGCATCGAGGATGACCGACTTCTTGTTGCCGCCCATCGCCTCGAGGCCGCCGTTGTTGAGGAACCACACGGAGCCCTGCAGGGTGCAGGTGAACGTCGGATCGTATTTGTGCAGCAGGTCGGTTGTCGGGACCAGCGTGTCCAGCAGGTGTACCAGGTCTTTACCGTTGCGGCCCAGCACATTTGCGCCACTCTGGGAGAAGCCGATGCTGTTGAGCAGTGCGGTGTTCAGCTGTGCGGAATGCTCGGTGATCGTCGTGCTGGTGACACTGGCCGAGTCCAGGATCTTCATGATGTCCGATGCGGCACTGGCGTAGGCATCGGAGAAGCCTTTGAATGCGCGCCAGTCCTCGGCGACGGTGTCCATCCGCGGATTGATCGCGAGCAGGACCTGGTTGGCATCGACGGTGGCCTGGCCGATCCGCTCACCCTGCCCACGCACGCCGTCGGCGATAGCGCTCAGTGTCGCGTTGAGTTTCATCGGGTCGAGCTTCGTGACGAAACTGCTCAAGTTCTCGAAGACGGTGTTGACCTCGGTACTGACATTGCGGGACTTCAACACCGTCCCGGCTGAGAGTCGTTGTGGACTTGGATTATCCGGATAGATGAGGTCGACGTACTTGGCGCCGAAAGCGGTGGTCGCCTTGATCTGCGCGCCGACGTTCTCCGGGATATCGGCGGCGGCCTCGGGATAGATGTTCAGGCGCACAGAGACATTGCGACCGGTTCCCGTCACCGAAGCGATCCGACCGACTTGAACTCCGCGGAGCTTGACCTTTCCGCCCGACTCCAGGATCAGACCCGACCGGTCCGAGGTCAGCGTTACCGGTACGAAGGTCCGGAAGGTGCCGGTGAACAACGTGACGGTCATCAGGACCAGCAAGACGACGATCGCCAGCAGTATGGCCGTCCACCAGGCCGGCTTGATGCGCATGTTTCTTCGGTCGTCGAACATCGCTAACCGGACAGGTCGAAGTTGCCGGACTGCCCATATACCGACAGCGTGATGATGACGGAGACGAATGCGGCTGCGATGAGTGAGGTGCGCACCGCGCGACCAACCGCCTCACCGACACCTGCCGGTCCGCCGGTGGCCGTATACCCGTAGTACGTGTGCACGAGCATGACGACGATCCCGATCATCACGGCCTGGAAGAACGACCAGATCAAGTCGGTGGAGTGCAGGAACGTATTGAAGTAGTGGTCGTACACACCGGTGGACTGCCCGTAACCGAAGGTGGTGCCCATCCGGGCTGCGAAGAACGAGGCGAGCACCGCAATGCAATACAGCGGCATGACGACGATGATCCCGGCCACCACACGGGTGGACGCCAGATAGGCGATCGACCGGATGCCCATCACTTCGAGGGCGTCGATCTCCTCGCTGATGCGCATCGCGCCAAGTTGCGCGGTGGCGCCGGCTCCGATCGTGGCGGCCAGGCCGATCCCGGCGACGACAGGGGCGATGATCCGGACGTTGGCGTAGGCCGAGATGAAGCCGGTGAGCGCTTCGACACCGATACCAGCCAGTGAGTTGTACCCCTGGACGGCGATGATCGCCCCCGCCGACAAAGTGAGAAACCCGATGATGACGACAGTGCCGCCGATGACGGCCAAGGCGCCGGTCCCCAAGCTCATCTGGGCGATGAGCCGGACGATCTCAAGTTTGTAGTGGACGAACGCGTTTCGGATCTCGGCGATGGTTCTGGTGTAGAACGCCATCTGGAATCCGACGGACTCCCAGCCCTTGCCGAGCTCTTTGGCGATACGGCCGAGCCGGCCGAGTCGCTTGCTCGGTCGAGTCGTTGTCATTTTGCGGCCTCGACGCCGATGGCGGTCGCGATGACGTTGATGAAGAACAAGGCCATGAAGGAGAGCACGACCGTCTCATTGACCGCGTTGCCGACACCCGCAGGACCACCGCCCACCGAGATGCCCTTGTAGCAGGCGATCAGGCTGGCTGCGAGTCCGAAGACCGCGGCCTTGCACAGGGCGACGATCACCTCGACCGGACCGACCAGGATGGTCATTCCCCCGGCGAACGCACCCGGGGTGACGTGCTGCACGAAGACCGAAAAGAGGAAGCCGCCGCCCAGGCCGATGACCGACACGATCGAATTCAGCAGAAGAGCCACGAGAGTGGCGGCCAGCACCCGGGGCACGACGAGCGACTGGATCGGGTTGATCCCAAGGACCCGCAGCGCGTCGAGCTCTTCGCGAATCGTCCGTGCCCCGAGATCCGCGCACATGGCGGTGGCTCCAGCACCGGCCACCACGAGCACAGTGACCACTGGGCCGATCTGGGTGATGGCACCCAGCGCGGTGCCGGTGCCCGAATAGTCGGCAGCGCCGAACTCGATCAGCAGGATGTTGAGGACGAACACCGTCAGAACGGTGAACGGTATCGACAACATGATGGTCGGCACGATCGACACACGTGCCACGAACCAGCTCTGCAACAGGAACTCACGCCAGGCGAACGGTGGCTTGAACATCAGCACGAAGGTGTCGAGACACATCGCGACGAAGCCGCCCACCGCGATTGCTGGTTTCGACACAGCCGACACAGCGCCACGGGTCAGGCTTCGCTGAGGCGTTGCCGGAGCAACTTGCCCCATCTTGACCTCCGATCGTGGGGTGGCCTTCGACTTCGGAACAGTGTGACGCAGGTCTCTTTTACATGCAACAAAGAACGTACATTATATTTTGTCCATTTCGCAATCCCCAAAGTTGCGGCGCCCACGCACCGAGCACAGGGCGTCCGAGCAGGTATCTAGCTATTTAGAGCTTAAGCGTCTCATAAACATACATCAAGTCGCACGCGGTGCAAAGCAACTTCCAACTCCCCGGTTCGCGCAGGGAAAGCGGGTCGGGCTGGACAAATTTTAATCTATTTTTGACTAAAATAGCAGAGGGTCGGCCCAGTTGGGCAACAACTTTCCCGATCATCGGGCCCCCGGGGTGAGCGGGGCCGAAGCGGCCCGTAGGCCCATGATGCGAGGGCAGTTCGAGGCCTCTATATATGCGCTGCCGTCAGGCGGAGGTTTCCTCGGCCCCGCTGCGGTACGTATCGCTCACGGTCACGCCGTACAGGAAGCTGCGGATGCGCTCGGCAAACAGCTCCTTCACCGTCAGATCGTTGGCCTGAATCGCCTCGGCGAGGTTGGGAAACTTGTCCGGATCAAACGGGGGGAACTGCGCGGTCCGGCCGCGGGGCATGCGGACCGCCTCGGTGAGGACCGCCCCGACGCACAGCGTCTCCATGCCGTCCAGGATCTGTGCGTGCAGGTGCACGGGCACTCCTGAGTCGCTGAGGAACTGCGCCGCGTCCTCGAAGCTGCCAATCAACGTCTCGCGCGGGAGATGTTCGATCAGCACCGATGCCGCGTTGCGGTGCCGGAGGACGGACTGTCGGAAGTTCAATGCCAGGCTGACGAAGTACTCGGGCCAGTCCGGGCCGGGTGCGCGCCGTGGCTTGATCACCGACTTGCCGGCGATATGCCGCGCGACGGCCGTCAGGATCGCGTTCTTGTCGGCGAAGTGGTGGTAGAGCGACGGCGCCCGGACCCCCATGTGTGCGGCGAGGCGCGGCAGGCTGAATGCGTTCAGCCCCTCGGAATCGATGATCGCGATCGAGGCGTCGACGGCAGCGCTACGGCTGATCAGTGGCTTGGACGGCCGGGCCATGTCAGCGAGCTCCGAGCTCACGGGAGAACTGCCCGGCCGCTGCTCGCATGGGCGTCACTATACCGAGCGCGATGGCGTTCAACGGGGAGCTTCCTGGCCCCGGCCCAAGCGTCGACGCCAGTCGTGAGCGCCGAGCAGGCGAACCGCGCGGGCGATCAACCGCGACCGCGCCGGAATGATCGGGTACCACAGCAGTTCGGATTTCATCGCGACGCGTTCGGAGACCACCGACTGCTGGCGGCAGTATTTGAGCACTCCCTGCGCGCCGCCGAAGCGGGTGCCAAGTCCCGAATTCTTCCAGCCCCCCATGGGAATCGGCAATTGAAAGGTGGCGACAAGTGCGTTGTTGATCGACACCGAACCCGCTTCGATCCGGCGCGACAACCGATCGGCCTTGTGCCGGTCGCGAGTCCACAGGCTCGAACTCAATCCGTACTCGGAGTCGTTGGCCAAGGCGATCGCCTCATCGGCGTTGGCTACCCGCATGATCGCCACTGTCGGACCGAACGTCTCCTCGCGCATGCACCGCATGCTGTGATCGACGTCGACCAGCACCGTCGGCTCGTAGCAATTGCCTTGTCCCCGTTTACCTCCGACCAGAATTCGGGCACCCTTGGCGACGGCGTCCTCGACGTGCGCGGAGACGATGTCGACCTGGGCTGAGGTCACCATCGCGCCGATGTCGCACGAGAAGCTTCCCGGTGCGTCCGTTCCCTGGCGAAGCGCCCGTACCTTCTCGGTGACCAGCGCGACGAACTCGTCGTAGACCGGGGCTTCCACGTAGATGCGCTCCACACCGATACAGGCCTGGCCCGAGTTGGTCATCCCACCCCACACCGCGCCGGAAGCGGCGCGTTGCAGATCGGCGTCGGCGAGCACGATCAGCGCGTCCTTGCCGCCAAGCTCGAGGCTGCACGGAATCAGCCGCTCACCGCAGCGCGCCGCGATCGCGCGACCGGTGCGGACCGACCCGGTGAACATCACCATGTCAACCTGATCGACGACGGCGGCGCCGGTGGCGCCGGAACCCGTGGCGGCAGCCAAGACCGGGGGAGCGCCGATCTCCTCGCGCCAGCCGCGGACGACCTCGGACCACGTCAATGGCGTGACCTCGGAGGGTTTGGACAACACCGCCGCGCCCGCGACCAGCGCCCCCACCACGTCCATCATCGGGCCGGCGAGTGGACCGTTCCACGGCGTGATCAGGCCGACGAGCTGGTGCGGCCGAACCTGGACACGTAACCGCCGCAAGGCATTAGCCGGGCCCGCCGGCTTGACGTGCCGATCCGCAAGGAACGCTGGGGCGTTCTTGGTGAAGTAGTTGATCACGTCGACGGCGACCGACATCTCCATGGCGGCGTCGGCCCACGACTTGCCGGTCTCCTGCTGAACCAACCGCAACAGCCGCTGCTCGTTGTCGAGCAACCAATCCAGCCAGCGCAGCAGATGAGCGCTGCGGCCCCGCGGGCCCAACGCCTCCCACGCCGGCTGTGCCCGGCGGAGATCGGCGCACAGCGTTGCGACCTGTGCGGCATCGAGATCTGAGACCTCCCCGAGAACCTCGCCGTCGGTAGGTCGCCGGACAGTGATCATCGGCCCAGACATGGTTGCTCCGTTGCATTCGTCAACTGCCATTTATCTAAAATCGTAAGGTTTACCGCCGAACGGATGCAATGGGTGATCATCCGGCGGCCGGGCCAACGCGATAGATCGACTTGGTGACCCGATAGGCCTCGAGCCCTTCTGGGCCCAGTTCACGGCCCAATCCGCTGGCCTTCACCCCACCGAACGGGGAGCGGATATCGAGCTGGTAGTCGTTGACGCCGACCGAGCCGGTGCGCATGGCTCGGGCGATGTCGGTTGCGCGTTCGGTGTCCGGCGACCACACCGTCCCCGCCAAACCGAACTCCGAATCGTTGGCGATCTGGACGGCCTCCGCATCGTCGCGGTAGGCGATGACGACCACGACCGGGCCGAAGATCTCCTCCCGCGCAAGGCGGTCGGTGTTGTCCACATCTGCGAATACGGTTGGCGCCACGAACCATCCGCGGGTCTGATCCGGAGGCACGGTGCCGCCGGCCACGAGTTTCGCACCGCTGGCCCGACCGGCCGCGATGTGGCCGAGTACGCGGTCCCGCTGTGCGGCGCTGACCAACGGTCCGATCTCGGTGCGCTCATCCAGCGGATCACCGACCTTAAGCCCGAGCGCCAGCGCGGCGATCGCCTCGACGAATTCGTCGTAGCGAGAGAGGGGTACGAGAATCCGCGAACTCAGGTGGCAGGTCTGCCCATTGTTGGCGAACGACGCCGAACGCAGCCCGGCCACGGTGGTTTCCACATCGGCGTCGTCGAGGACGACCGCTGCCGACTTACCGCCCAACTCCAGGGTGACCGGACGGATCAGCTGTCCACACGCCGCCCCGATAGCGCGTCCGGCAGCGGTGGATCCGGTGAACGCCACCTTGTCGATGCCGGGGTGGGTCACCAGATGGGCCCCCGCTTTTGCGTCGCCGGGTACTACGCTGAGCACCCCGGGCGGGAGCCCGGCCTCAACGGCGGCCTCAGCGAAAATGAGGGAATCCAAGGCGGTTTCGAGAGCGGGTTTGAGCACGACGGGACAGCCGGCGGACAGCGCCGGTGCCAGTTTCATCACGGCCAGGGCCTGTGGGTAGTTCCACGGCGTGATGGCGCCGACCACGCCGACCGGCTCGCGGCGAACGATGGTGTGGCCGATCAGGGCGGGTCGGATCTGTTCGGGTTCGGACCTAGTGATCAGCTTGGCGTAGTAGCCGACCAGGGCCGCGGGAAAGGCGCCGTTGACGGCTCGGGACAGCGAGATCGGCATCCCGTTCTCACGGCTGACCAACGTCGCTGTGTCGGCCGCCCTGGACTTCAGCGCATCGGCGAAGCGGCTGAGGACCTCGGTGCGTTCGCCGGGCTCCGCGGCAGACCATGCTCTCGCGTCCGGACCCTGCGCGGCGGCGACAGCGTCGTCGATATCCGTCTGCCCGGCACAGCCGGCGTATCCCAGGACTTCCTCGGTCGCGGCCTCGATCACCGGGACGCTGGCGGTTGCCGGCCGGAACTCCCCGCCGATGAACAGCAGCCCGGCGGCGCCGTTGGTGGTCATGGCAATTCCCCTTCGATCGTCGGTGCGGCGTGCAGCACGCCATCGGTGATGAGCTGCTCGATGTCGTCGGCGTCCAGCGCCAGCATTCGGCGGCATACCTCGCGGGTGTGCTCGCCGAGGCGCGGTGCCGGTCTCAGCTCTGCCCCGACGATGTGGCGGTACAGCGCCGGGCGGGTCTCGGTAGGCAGCGTGACATCCAGCGCCGGGTGCACCATCTCCGTGTACAGGCGCCGATGGCGGACTTGGGGATCGGTGAGCACGTCGGCACCCCGATACATCGGTGCTGCCGGCACCCCGACCGCTTGAAGCTGCGCCGCGACGTCCAGAGGTGAACGAAGGCGGGTGTGCTCGGCGATGATCTTGCGGAGGTCGATGCGGGAATCCCAGCGCCCGGCCGCGGTGAGGAAGCGTGAATCGTCGGCTAATGCGTTGGCCCCGAACGCCGACGCGATCGTGTGCCAGTCAGCGTCCGCACCGATGGTGATGGCACACCACTCGTCGTCGCCCAGGCAGGGGTAGACGCCGTGCACGCTGGAATCGCCGTCGAGGGGTGTGCTGGCTTGCGGCGCCCATAGCGGCGCATAGACGGTGTCGAGCTGGCTGACCGCGGCCTCCGCCTGGGAGATGTGGATGTGCGCACCGATCCCGGCACGGTCCCGGCGGATGAGAGCGGCCAGGGTCGCGACTGCCGCCAGGCGGGCGACGAGATGGTCGGGGAACACCGTCACCGCGTCGTGGAAAGGATGATCCGCGCCGTGGCCGGCCGCCTCGTCCTGCCAGAGCTGGCTGATCCCGGTGGACGACCGCACCAGCGGCCCGTAGCCCATCCGGGCGCTCCACGGCCCGGTGTCCCCGTAGGCGCTACTCTCGGTCAGCACAATCTGGGGGTTGAACCGCTGAAGTGTGCTGTAGGGCAATGCGAGTGTTGCCAGCGTTCCGGGTTTGAAGTTGGCGAACACCGCGTCGGCCTTGGCGACCAGCTGTCCGAAAAGCTCCGTGCCGCGGCTATTCCGCAGATCGAGTCCCAACGCGCTCTGGTTGCGATGGGTCCACGCGAACGATTCGCTGATCGTCTGGCCGGGCCTACCCTGGCGCAAACCATCAGGGTGGGTGGGGCTTTCGACCTTGATCACGTCGGCGCCGAGGTCGCCGAACAACCGCCCGAGCTCCCCGCCGGCGACGATGACACCCAGATCGAGGATGGTGAGCCCGCTCAGCGGTCGGTCGCCTGCAGGCTGGGCCTCGGCCGCGGCGCGGTCGGCGAGCCAGCGGGGCTCACTGGTGCTCACGGCAGGTGCCAACCACCGAATACCGGCGCGCTGGCCGTCGATCACGACGCAGCCGTCGGGAACGGTGAGCGTGGTCGTCTCGGTGAATTTCGCTGCTGTCCAGGCCTCGGTCTTGTGAAAGTGGTCTGCGCGCAACACTTCCTGGGGGCTCAGGACGGCCGCGATCGGCAGGCCGCGTTGGGTGCCGGCTTCGACCAACTCGGCCATGCTGAGCGGAGCGAACAGTGCGGCGATCGCGCCGCCAATCTGGTCGGCCGCGGCCGCCCGCCCGGCTATGGTGTCGAAGCGTTGATCCTGAAATTGGTCGGGGTCACCCAGCCATGCGCGCATGGCGCGCCACTGCCGGGGCGCGAGGATGCAGATGCGCACCCAGCCGTCGCGGCAGGCGACGACGGGGTAAGAGTCCCTGCCGTTGGGCCGATCGCGGCGGGCGGTGTTGATGCCGCGCGCCGCTGCCGCCTGGCCGTGGGATCCGAACGGCGGGTCCAGTGCCTGCAGCACCCCTTCGTAGCGGGAGAAGTCGACGTAGTCACCGCGTCCGGTGCGTAAGCGCTGGTAGTAGGCGACCAGAACGGCCCACGCGGCCTGCGCTGCGGCGGTGGCCGAGGCAATGCCGTCTGGTGGAAGCACCGGCGCCCCGCCAGGCGGACCGGAGCGCGACAAGGCCGAGGACAGGGCGTACAAGACCGGGTCAGACGCCGTCCAGGTCGCTCGCGGGCCCGCGGTGCCGAAGTCGGTGATGGACATGGCGACCAGCTGGTCGAACCGGTCGGCGAGTTCCGCGCAGGACGTGCCGAATTGGGCTGACCGACTCCGAATTCCACTGTCGATCACGATGTCGGCGGTCGCGACCAGATCCCAGAAGCGCGTGCGGTCGCCGTCGTCGTGGCTGTCGAGGATGAAGCTGCGTTTGTTGGCGTTGCGAAGGGCGAACGACACGCTCTGGGTGTCGATCGATGGTGCATCGTGGCGCGACGGGCAGCCAGCGGGCGGTTCCACCAGCAGGACGTCCGCGCCGAGGTCGGCCAGGATGCGGCCCGTTTGGGCGGCGGGGCCGACGGTGAGATCGAGAATCCGTACACCCGCCAGCGGAGCATCGGGCTTCTGCACGCGGCACCTCTCTTCATTGCGCAATACCTATAGTCTGTAGTTTTATAGCATCATGGCCGAGGGGATTGAGAGCCGATGAAGATCAGGCTGATTCGTTCGAAGTGCGCGGGGCACGCGCAGTGCTACGCCGTTGCCCCCGATATCTTTCCGATCGACGACGAGGGTTTCTGCATCCTCGACGAACACGTCGTGCAGCCTGACGAGATGGCGGTTGCGCGCGCCGGCGTTGCCGCCTGCCCGGAGCTAGCCCTGGTGATCGACGAAGATCCTGATTGACTCAATAAACCTATAGTCGTAAGGTTTGACCCCAGGTGTTGCAGGTCACAGGATCCGCCATGAAGTGCGAGGAGAAACATGAGGCTCGAAGGCAAAGTCGCCGTCATCACCGGTGCCGGCTCAGGTCTTGGCCGGCACTGTTCGCAGCTGTTCAGCGCCGAGGGCGCCAAGGTTGCGATCGTCGACATTGACTCCGACCGTGCCGAGCAGACCCTCAAGCTGGTGACCGAAGACGGCGGCGACGCGATCGCCATCACCGCGGACGTATCCGACAAGGCACAGATCACCGCGGCGATCGACCAGACGGTCGAGCACTACGGCAAGCTGGACATCGCCTGGGCCAACGCCGGGATCGTGTCGCGCGGCGGAGCGGCAGCCCTCGGTCTCGAGGATCCCGTCGCCTTCGAGGAGATGACCGAAGCCGATTGGCGGGATGTTCTCGGCGTCAACCTCACTGGCGTCATCTACACCGCCCAGGCCGCGGTCCCGCACCTCAAGGCCAACGGCGGGGGCACCATCCTGGCGACGTCGTCGGCGGCGTCACTGGTGGCCTACCCGAGCATCGCGTTCTACTGCGCCACCAAGGCCGGCGTCAACGGACTGGTGCGTGCGCTGAGCCTGGATCTGGGCCGGTACGGGATTCGCGTCAATGCGATCGCGCCGACCCACGGCATGTCGCCGAACTTCCTCATGCCGCCCGGTTCCCCGGTGGTCGGCATGTCCTACGAGGAGTCCGCCGGACCCTGGAACCCGACCGTGTCACCCATCCCGCTGAAACTGGCCCGTCCACCATCACTGTCGGACAACGCGAAGGTCGCGCTGTTTTTGGTCTCCGACGATTCGGCGTACATCTCCGGTGCCGTGATCGGCTCGACCGACGGCGGAACCCTGGCCCGCGTGGGCATGTGGTTCCCGGATGACCTCAACCCCCAACCGATCGCCTGACCACACACCCGCCGAGGAGACCTTTGACATGACGACCATTGAGAAAGTTCCCGCTCACCTGGTGACGGATTTCGACGTGTATGACCCGACGCTGGCCGAGCCGGTGGATGTCATGCAGGACAGGATGGCCGAACTGGCCGCGATCGGGCCCGTGGTGTATTCGACGGCGCACGGTGGGCACTGGATCGTCACGCGGTACAAGGAGATCCACCAGGTCCTCACCGATACCACCACGTTCTCCAGCTATCCCAACAACCTGGTCACCCCTGCCGACTTCGGCAAATTCATTCCGCTGGAGCTCGATCCACCGGAGCACACCGCGTACCGCCACGCACTGCAGCCGCTGTTCAGCCCGCAGCGGATGAAGCGGCTCTCCGACGACATCCGCGGTGTCGTCAACGACCTGATCGACCGTTTCGCGGCCAAGGGCGAGGCAGAGTTCATCGCCGAATTCGCGCGCGAACTGCCGGCGAAGGTCTTTCTGGCCCTGATGGATTGGCCGATCGAGGATGCCCCGATGTTCATCGAGGCCACCGACGCCGTGCTGTTCGGCAAGCCCGGCGGCACCAAGGAAGAGTCCGATCAGGTGATGATGATGGCCGCGATGACGATCGCGGGCTACTTCAACGACGTCATCACCGAACGGCGGGGCAAGGCCGGCGACGACGCCACCTCGGCACTGATCAATACCGAGGTCGAACTGCCCGACGGCACCCGACTGCTCGCCGACGAAGAGCTGTTCCGGATGTTCTTCCTGCTGCTGATGGGCGGCCTGCATACGGTGCAGGGCTCGCTGGCCTGGTCGATCGTGCACCTCGTGAACAACCCCGCCCAGCGGGAGGCGATCATCGCCGACCCGGCCCTGATCCCCAAGGCCGTCGAGGAAGTGCTGCGCATCGAGGCACAGGTGGCCGCAGGCCGCCGCGCCACCACGGATACCACGCTGGGCGGGGTGCACCTGGCCAAGGACGATCAGCTCATCGTCCTGCTGTGCACCGCGAATCGCGATGCCGACTACTTCGATTCGCCCACCACCTTCGACGTGACCCGCTATCCCAACCGGCACTTGTCATTTGGTTCGGGACCGCACCGGTGCCTGGGCTCGCACCTGGGGCGCCTCGAGCTCACGATCGCGATGGAGGAGCTTCACCGGCGGCTGCCCGACTACCAGCTCGTCGAATCCGATCCGCCGATCTTCCACTCCACCCAGGTCCGGGGTTGTCACCGCATGCCCATCACTTTCACGCCAGAGAAGTGAGGTCGTAATGACCACATCACTGCCACGGCCGGATCGAATCCGGCGAGCGATCGAGCTCTTGCGCAACGAGACCACCGACAAATTCGACGATGTCGTGGCCTTCTCCGCACACGAGTTCACCGATCCGGACCTGGCTCAGCGGGAACGGGATCTGATCTTCGGTCGAGTGCCGTCGATCGTCGCCCACACCTCGGAGATCGCCAAACCCTACGACTTCATGACCGTGCAGATGCCGCGCAACAACGTGCTGCTGGTGCGTCAGAAGGACGGCGGCGTCAAGGCATTCGTCAATCTGTGCCGCCATCGCGGGGCATTGCTGGAGGACAACGAGAAGGGGCGCTGCCGGGTCTTCTCATGCGCCTACCACCGCTGGTCCTATGACCCGGACGGGTCGTTGCGAATGATCACCCGCGACAATACCTTCGGCGATATCGATCGCAGCAAGCAGGGCTTGGTGGAGCTACCCACCGAGGAGCGCCACGGATTCATCTGGATCGTCGACAATGCCAGCGCCACCATCGATGTCGCCGCCTGGCTCGGGCCGGAGATGGATGGCATCCTGGCCGGTTACGACCTCGAGGACCTGGTGTGCTTTCGGGCGGCAGGCTTCGACGAGCCGACCAACTGGAAGATCATGCAGGACGCGTTCCTGGATGGCTACCACATCCAATACGCGCACCCGAACTCCGCGGGCAAGATCATCCACACCAACGTCATGGCATTCGAGGACTTCGGCAGGCATTGCCGCTTCATCGCGCCACGGAAGTCGATCGACCGGTGGCTGGAGGAAGATCCCGGCGACCGTTCGCTGGACCCGTACGTCACCGAAACCCACTTCCTGCTGCCCAACAGCACACTGCTTCGCCAGCCGGACCACTTCCAGCTGTTGACGTTCCGTCCGCACCCGACCGACCCGACGAAGTCGCGGATGGAACAACGGCTGATGGTGCCCAAGCTGGAAGTCTCGGGCTTGGACGAGGGCCACTGGAACCATCGGTGGAACAGGAACTGGGAGATCCTGCTGACCGTGTTGCACAGCGAGGACTTCCCACTATTGCGGAATTCCCAACAGGGCATGGGCAGCGCCGATGCGGGCGACATGTTGCTGGGCCGGAACGAGACGGCCAACCAGGTGTTCCGGCGGGAGACCAAGCGGCTCCTCGCCGAGGGCGCTCCATCGTCTTGATCTCACGATGATCAAGTACGAATGGCGCGATGAGCTGAGCCGATCTGAGGCAGACGAGCTGGCCGGTCTGCTGGCACGCGCTGCGGTCTACGACGCCGAACCCGGTTACAACACTATCGATTTCGCCGATGTGACACGTTCGCTGGCCGATGACTCACCCGATCGCCACCTGCTGATCTGGATGCTGCCGCATGCCACCGCCATGGACGAGCCGAACGCCCCGGAGTGCATTGCCGGCCTGCTCCGCCTCGCGGGCGCATCCTCCGGCAGCGTCGAGGCCACCGCCGTCATCGATCCCGGCCTGCGGTCGATCGGCATCATGACCCTCCTGCTCGAGCAGGTCGGGCTCGACACGACGGGTGCGGACGGCTGGTTGGGCACGGGGGCGCATACCATCACCGCCTGGGCCCGAGGCAACCATCCGGCCAGCGGCCGGCTCAGCAACCGGTTTCTGATCCCCCGAACACGCCGGGTCTGGCAACTGATCCGTGGGATCGAATCCGAATTAGACATCGCCGCACCGGTTCTCGAGCCCAGTGGGTCCACGAGTGGTGGCAGGCGCTTCGCGCTGCGGGAAGGTGGTCGCATCGTCGGTTCGGTGACGCTGGATCGCCAGCCGATGTTGTCCGACGAACTCGGCGAATGCGCGGTCGTCGGCGGCATCGACGCGCCGCCGTCAGCCCCGCCGGGCGCGCTGCGCCGGCTTCTCGACGGTGTTGTCGCCGTCGCCGGGGAAGCCGGCCTGTCCGGCGCCGTCATCCACGTCGATTCCGGCGACACCGGACTGGTCAATGCCGCCCGCTTGGCGGGTTTCCATCACGATCGCACCGATGTGCGCTACCAACTCGGAGGCAACAGTTGAACACCGGTGTGCCCGAAGGGCTCGTCGCTGCGGTCGAGGCCCATGGCAAGGCCGTTGCGGCCGCCGACAACGAGGCTGTGCTGGCTGACTTCCTGCCGGACCGGATCGGCCAGCTCATCGCATCGGCCGATGTGCCGAACCGGCTCAAGGGCTCCGAGGTGCGCAGTATCACCGGCGTCGAGGACGAGCGTTACGACGCGGTGATCCGCTACACCAAGCCCGACGATGACTGGTTGGAACTGCGCAGTCGCTGGGTGCAGCTCGGGGACGGCACGTGGCGGGTGTTCAGCGTCCGCAATATCCCCGACACCCCACCGTGGATGGACATGGCCGGGCCGTCCGATGACGGGCTCGACAGACCGCACTGGGATGGTCTGCGCGAAGGCAGACTTGTTCTCCAACAGTGCGGCGACTGCGCGAGCTGGATCTGGGCGCCTCGGCCGCTGTGCCCGCAGTGCCATTCCTTCGAATTACAGTGGCGGCAAGTCGAACCGGTGGGCACGATCTATTCGTGGACCCGAACGTGGCAGCCGTTCGGCCGGGAAGCCACCGGGCACCTGCCCTACGTCGTGGTTCTGGTCGAGCTTCCTGCGGCCGGCAATTGCCGCGTGATCGGGGTGCTGGCGCACGCCGACGGTGTGCAGCCGAGAATCGGAGCTACGGTTCTGGGCCGGATCGAGCCGCCTCCCGACGACGAACACTGGCCGCTGATCCGCTGGCAACTCGAGGAGGCCCGCCGATGAGCCAATTCCGCGGTGCGACAGCTGTTGTCGGCGTCGGCGCGACCGACTACTACCGCCGGGGGACCAGTCCGTTGTCGTCGGCGCAACTGGTGTTGCAGGCGATATTGCGCGCGTGTGAGGATGCCGGCGCCGACCCCCGGTCGATCGACGGCTTCGTCTCCTACGCCAGCGATTCCAGCGACGGGCTCGTGCTGGGCGCCGCCCTTGGCGTTCGTGAGGTTCGGTGGTCGACCCAGGTCTGGGGCGGCGGGGGCGGCGGAGTCGCCGCGGCCGTGAATTGTGCTGCCGCAGCGGTCTATAGCGGTCAAGCGGACTGCGTCGTGGTCTATCGCGGTCTGAGTGAGGGCACCGACGGGCGCGGCGCCTACAACAAGGGCCACATGGGCCATCTCTACACCGCGCACGGCATGCTTGCACCGGCGCAGGTGTGCGCGCTGCGCACCCAGCGGATGCTGGAGGTGGACCGGGTGCCCGCCTCCGCACTCGAAGCTGTGGCGCTGGCCGGATACCACCACGCCCAGAACAATCCGAAGGCGGTGGCCTACGGTCACCCGTTGGATCACGACCGCTATGAAGGCAGCCGGTTGATCTCCGAGCCTCTGCGACTGTTCGACTGCTCGCGTGAAAATGACGGGGCCACAGCACTTCTTGTGGTCCGATCCAACCGGGCGGCCGACTATTCCGGCCGTCCCGCCTACATCCTGTCCGGCGTGCAGGGCGCGGCGGCAGGGTGGAACGAATCCGTCGAGAACGAACACGACTACACCAGCGCGGGGTTCCATCCTGCGATGGTGCAGCGGTTGTGGACCGACGCGCAGATCGGACCCGCCGATGTCGACGTGGCCCAGGTCTACGAGAACTTCACCGGCCCGGCCGTCGCCGCCATGATCGACCATGGGCTGTGCCCGAGCGGTCCGGCTGCCGGCGACTACTTGACGCCTCCCAACCTGACTGTGGGGGGCGGGGGCCTGCCGATCAACACCGCGGGCGGCAATATCGCCGAGGGATTTGTTCACGGTATCGGGCTGGTAGCCGAAGCCGTACGCCAGATCCGCGGTGGCTCACCAAATCCGGTCGACGATGCCGACATCTCACTTCTGATCGGCGGCCCCATGGCACCATTGGTGAGCTCTACTGTTTTCGGCTCAGCAGCAACGATCTGACCGAGTCACAGGATCGAGGAGGACGATGGCCGCGACCGTGGCATCGGCGTTGCGCTGGTGGGCCAGGACCAAGGGCGACCAGAACGCCGTCATCATCGGCGATGACCAGATCAGCTATCGCCAGCTGCACGAGTGGACCAGCCGGCTGGCCAGAAGCCTGGCCGACGAGGGGGTCAAGCCCGGCGATCGGGTCGGGCTACTGGCACCCAACACCCCGCAATGGCCGGTCGCGGCTTTAGCGGTGATGAAGTGCGGGGCGACGTTGGTACCCATGAACTCCCGCTTGAAGCCGGCCGAGATTCGCAAGATTGCCGACGACGCGGAGATCAGTGCGGTGATCGCCGCCCCCGCTCACCTCGGTGCGGTCGACGAGGCACGCGGTGTGGGACGCGATTTCACTATCTGGACCTTCGATGTCGTTGACGCGCAACGCATCGGCGAAGTAGACGACTTCGCGATCGAGCCGGGCGAACACGACCCGATCGCGGTGATCTTCACCAGCGGGTCCACCGGCCTGTCCAAGGGCGTGATCCTCACCAGCCGGACGCTGATGGGCATGGTGCTGGAGAACACCCTCGCCGAAGAAGGCTTCCGCCCCGGTACTGTCACCCTGCTGGTCCTGCCGCTGGCGTTCACTCCCGGACTGGTCTACGGCCTGTTGATCACCTCGGTACTCGGCGGCACCCTGATCATCGAACCGGAGCTCAACCCGGGGCGCGCCGTGAATCTGATCGAGAAGCATTCAGTCCGCGCCCTTTTCGGCGTTCCGTTGGTGTTCGAAGCGCTCTCCCGCGCCGACGAGTTCGGAGCGGCCGACCTGAGTTCGCTGCAGACGGCCATCGTCGGCGGAGCTGCTGTTCCTGTCGACTTGTTGCAGCGCTGGGCTGAGAAGGGTGTGCTGCTGCGGCAGATCTACGGGATGACCGAAGCCGGCGGGGTAGCGACGGCGACACTGAAGGCCGAGGCGCTCGAGCACCCGGATTCGTGCGGTAGCGGATCGATCTTCACCGAAGTCGACGTGATGCTCGACGACGGGTCGATGGCGCGTGCGGGCGAGCCGGGTGAACTGGTGGTTCGTGGGCCCGGCGTCACTCCGGGTTACTGGAATGACCCGCAGACCACAGCCGCCGCGATCCGCGATGGTTGGTTGCACAGCGGTGACGTCGGGGTGCGCGATGAGCAGGGCCGCATCACCTTCCTCGATCGCATCAAGGAACTCATCATCTCCGGCGGTATCAACATCTCACCGGTCGAGCTCGAGTCGGCCATCAGAACGCTCGACGGTGTCGAGGAGGTCGCCGTCATCGCGGCACCCGACTCGCGCTTCGGGGAGACGCCCGCCGCGATCATCACCTTGACGGCCGGCTCGATTCTTGACGAGGCCGCGGTGGTCGGGCATTGCGAGGCGGTCCTGTCGGACTACAAGGTCCCTCGCTACATCGTGCTCCGATCGGAGCCACTACCCCGGCTGCCTAATGGCAAGTTGGACAAACCCACGATCCGCGCCGAATACGGCGACATACCGGATCGGTTCAACCGAGTCCGATAGCCCGGCCAGGGCCTCGGCAGCCTTAAGGCTGCCGACGTCAGCAGATGGCTGCTGCGGCGATCAGCCCGAACGTGATGAGCACGATGCTCAGCACGGCCGCGCCGTGACCCATTGATAGCGCCACCACAACACCGGCGATGCCGGCGATGAACACGACGATCATGAGGAAACCCATCACGCCCCGGTGCGGATTGATCGCACTGGACGGGAGGGGCCTTCTCGAAGGTTCCATGCCGATCATCGAACACCTCCAGGTGTGACGCGGCTCATCAATCGGAGTATAGGTGATGCACATCACAAATTGAGAACGGCACGGCTACCGAATGCCCAGGTCTCGGCGCTGACTAGAGCCCGACTTGCTCCAGGGCCTCGTCGAACTCCTCAGTGGCCACTTTGTCGCCCTTACCTGCGGCGATTGCCCGCTGGTAAACAGCGACGGCGTCGTCGCCGGCGACGACGAATCTGGCATCCCACGCCGTGGAGTCGAATCGCCAATAGCCGGTGATGTCGTACTGGTCGATGGTCCAGCCCCGGCCGCGCACGTACTTGCGCACCGCGCGGGATGCGGCGGCTTCACCGGCGAACCAGCAGTACCCGGGTTCTGGCAGGTCGGCCTCTCGAACCAGGTCCGGGAGCAGGCTCGGCGTGACCCCGTTACCGGTGCCGAGGCTGGGAACGACGGCGAGACCGGGTCGGACGGGCAGATAGTCCAGGTCGTGGTGGTCGGCGGCCTCGACGATGACCGTGGTCGCGATGGCCGGCGGTGTCTCCTCGATGATGCGGGCGGTGGCAGGCAGACCCGACAGATCGGTGACGAGCAGCTGGCGCGCGATACCCGGCGCCGGCCGGTACCACGCACGGGCGTGATCGAGGCCGACGCGATCTCCGGCGGCGGCGCTCTGCGCCCAGGTGCTGCCACGGCCACCGGTGTGCAGCACGATGTCGAGGTCGATGCGGTCGCCGTTGTGGCGGCGCACCGAGTAGGTGCGGCCCTCCTCGGGCGTTGCCGGGTCGAAATAGACGCCGACGGCGCAGTCGCCGCCCGCCGGGATGGCCAGCGATTCGGGGTCCTCGACGCGCAGGCTGATCCGGCGCAGCCGCGGACTCAACTGGAGTGTCTCGACGACCGACGCGGGGGAGAAGCTCATCAGGAGGCCCGGGCCGCGCCGAGTGTGATGGCGGTCAGGGTGGTGACGAGGGTGTCCTCATCGGTGTCGATATCACCGTGCAGCCATGCGCTGATGAGCTCCGTGGCGGCGGTGACCATTGCTCTGGTCGCGAGCAGGCGGTCCACCGCCGGCTTCGGTCGCCCTTCGAACGGCATTGCCTCGGCGGCGATGCGTTCGGTGAACTCGCTGATCTCCCGTTGTTGGAGCTGGCGTAGCCGCGGGAAGCCGGGTGACTCCATGTACAGGCGCGAATCGGCCGCGCTGGCCACCAACGTCTGCACCACCATGCGCAGCACGCCGTGGGCGCGTTCGCCCAGGGGAACGGTGGCCAGCACCGCCTCCGTCGCAGCCTTGAGCCGGGCGTACAGATCGTCGGCGCAGGCGTCCAGCAGATCGTCCTTTGTGGCGAACTCGGTGTAGAAGTACCGCTTGCTCAGTTTGGCCCGCTGACACACCAGGTCGACGGTCAGCGGCGCCACGCCGACCTCGGCGATCAGTTCGCGCGCGGCGTCGAGCAGGCGTTCGCGGCGCTCCTGCGAGCGTTGTTGGGAGCTCAGTCCGCCGTAGGTGCGTCCCTCGACAGTCATGACGACATCTTGACCCATCTGTGGTGCACACCATAATCTAGAACGACTTCGTTCCAGATCTCAAGGAGTTACCGATGACCGCTCGGATCATGGACGACGCGGGACGCGTTCTGGCCGTCCCGCAGTCGTACGCCGACGAAGCCCAGTTGCACGTGGCGCTGGCCCATTTGCGCGCGCACGCTCCGGTGTCCTGGGTCGACGTCGAGGGGTATCGGCCGTTCTGGGCGATCACCAAGCACGCCGATGTCATGGACATCGAGCGGCAGAATGATCTGTTCACCAACGATCCGCGGCCGATACTCGTGGCCGCAGAACTCGACGAGAAGCTGCGCGCGGATCGTGAAGCCGGGATCGGATTGAGCACGCTGGTCCACATGGATGATCCGCACCACCGCGATATGCGCAAGATCGGTGCGGACTGGTTTCGTCCGAAAGCCATGCGCGCCTTGAAGGCTCGTTGTGACGAGCTGGCCAAGATGTATGTCGACCAGATGGTCGAGCGCGGGCCTGAACTCGACTTCTCGCAAGAGATCGCGGTCAACTATCCGCTGTACGTCATCCTGAGTCTGTTGGGCCTGCCGGAATCCGACTTCCCCCGGATGCTCAAACTCACTCAGGAATTGTTCGGCGGCGACGATGCCGAGTTGCAGCGCACTGCATCCAGCGACGCGATGATCGCGGTCCTGTTGGATTTCTTTTCTTACTTCGCCGCGTTGACCGCCTCCCGCCGCGAGCATCCGACCGAGGATCTGACCTCGGCGATCGCCAACGCCACGATCGACGGCCAGCCGCTGTCGGATATGGACACCGCGTCCTACTACGTGATTGTCGCCAGTGCCGGCCACGACACCACCAGCGCCGGAATCGCCGGCGGGCTACTCGAACTGGTGCGCAACCCCGGCGAACTGCAGCGCCTGAAGAACGACCCCAGCCTGATGGGCACCGCGGTCGAAGAGATGATCCGCTGCACGACACCGGTCAAGGAATTCATGCGCACCGCCCAAGCCGACACCGAGGTCCGCGGTGTGCCGATCGTCAAGGGCGAATCGGTTCTGCTGTCCTATGTTTCAGCCAACCGCGACGAAGACGTCTTCGACGACCCGATGCGTTTCGATGTCAGCCGCGACCCCAACAAACACCTGTCCTTCGGCTACGGCGTGCACTTCTGCCTGGGCGCTGCCCTGGCCCGGATGGAAATGCACAGCTTCTTCTCCGAACTCGTCCCGCGCATCAACAGCATTGAGCTGGCGGGCGACCCAGAGTTGTCGGCCACGACCTTCGTCGGCGGGATCAAGCACCTGCCGATCCGCTACTTGCTGACATAGCGCCAGCGGTCTCGCTCCGGCGAATACCCCGCGGCGGCCAACGCCAACGGCGATAATGCCGATGAGTCGGTCTTTAGAGGGGAAGTACGGACCATGAAAAAACTGGCAGCGGCACTGTTGAGCGCTATGGCAATGGCCGTGGCGCCGGTGGCGATCGCACCGGCCGCACAGGCCGATGTATGCGGTGACGTCGGGGGGCGTCACGTCGATGTGGGTGGATGTACCAACGTCGCCGGTGATGTCGCGGTAGCCGGCGCGGTGGCCACCGACGACGACGCGGCCGCGCAGGCTGCCTCCGGTCAGCCGCCGTGCTACACGCCGCAAGGCGTGCCGTATTACACGCCAGGCTCGGACCCCTGCTACTGAGCGGCCCCGGTGAGGCCCGCCTGGATGCGGGTCAGCTCGCGGCCTTCGCCGCGATAGTCGAGCTCGGCAGTTTCGAGGCGGCGGCCGAACAATTGCATGTGACGCCGTCTGCGGTGAGCCAGCGCATCAAGGCGCTGGAGAAGTACGTGGGCCAGGTGCTCTTGGTCCGCGGGAAGCCTTGCGTGCCAACCGCAGCCGGTAAACCCCTTCTGCGGCTGGCCGCTCAGACCGCGATACTGGAGGCGGAGGCCATCGCCGAGATGGCTGGCGGCGGGCAGTCCGCGCCGCGGCCGCGAATTGCGATGGCCGTCAACGCCGATTCCATGGCGACGTGGTTCGCTGGTGTGCTCTCGGACCTGCCCGATGTGGTCTTCGACATCCGCATCGAGGACCAGGACCATTCCGCCCGGCTGTTGCGTGAGGGTGTGGTGATGGGCGCGGTCACCACCGAACGCACACCGGTGCCGGGCTGCCGGGTGCACTCCCTCGGCGTGATGCGTTATCTGCCAGTGGCCGGTAGTGGCTATGTGAAACGCCATCTATCAAACGGCTTCACCGCTGACGCGGTGGCCCAGGCGCCGTCACTGGCGTGGAACCGCGACGACGCATTGCAGGACATGTTGGTGCGCAAAGTCTTTCGTCGTGAGATCGAACGGCCCGTCCACTACGTACCGACCGCCGAGGGGTTCGGCGCCGCGGTACGAGCCGGATTGGGCTGGGGAATGTATCCCGAACAGTCCGCCGCTTCGGCCCTGGCCGACGGGTCCTTCGTCCAGATTTGCGATGTGCACCTGGATGTTCCGTTGTTCTGGCAATGCTGGAAGCTCGACAGCCCGCTCATGGCGACCCTGACCACCACCGTGCTGGCGGCGGCGGACGTATTGCGGCGGCACCGGTAGCCGCAGCCACAGGAGAGTCACAGCAGATTCGCAAGGTTTTCGCTTGCCTGAACCTCAACCGGGACAACGCGATCTGGTTCTACAACTTCTCGGTGCCTGGCGATGTCGTCGAGGTGCGCAACACCGGAGGTACACCGCTGCAGCTGTGGCAGAACGGCGACTCGAGCGCGCCATGGGATCAGTGGGCCTAATTCTCCCGAGGGTGTTGAACCGCTGAACTGCAGTTGACGATGTGGCATCGTGACATCCATGTCCGATGCCGCAGCAACCACGAACGTGCCCGCGCACAAGACCTTCTTTGGGCATCCGGTCGGTCTGGCCAACCTCTTCGGTGTCGAGCTGTGGGAGCGCTTCTCGTACTACGGGATGCTCACCATCCTCGGGTACTACCTGTACTACTCGCTCACCGAAGGCGGCCTTGGGCTACCCAAGACCACTGCGACCGGCATCGTCGGCGCTTACGGCGGTCTGGTGTACCTGTCGACGGTTCTGGGCGGCTGGGTGGCCGACCGGCTGCTGGGCATGGAGCGGACCGTGTTGTACGGCGGAGTGGTGGTCATGTGCGGCCACATCGCGCTGGCGGTACTGCCCGGACTGACCGGTGTCGCGGTCGGTCTGGTGCTGATCGCGCTGGGATCAGGTGCGCTGAAAGCCAATGCGTCCTCGCTGCTGGGCACGCTCTACGATGAGGGCGATCCACGGCGTGACGGCGGGTTCACGCTGTTCTATCTCGGAATCAACCTCGGGTCGTTCGTCGGGCCGCTGATCACCGGCCTCTTGCAGACCAAGGTGGGATTCCACTACGGTTTCGGTGCCGCAGCCATCGGTATGGCGTTGGGCCTGACCCAGTATGTGGTGTTCCGGCGCAATCTCGGCGCTCACGGACGAACTGTTCCGAATCCGTTGTCGCACAAAGAGTTCTGGCGCACCGCCGGTATCGCGGCGGTAGTGCTGGCCGCCGCGGTTCTCGCGTTCGTCTTCGGTCTTATCGCGCTGGCCAACCTCTCCCAGGTGACCACTGGAATCCTCATCGTCGCCTCGATCGGCTACTTCGCGGTGATGCTGGGCAGCCCCAGCGTCGAACCGCTGGAACGCACCCGGGTGCGCGCGTTCATCCCGCTGTTCATCGCCAATGCCGTGTTCTGGTCGCTGTTTCAGCAGATCTTCACCGTGCTGGCGGTCTACTCCGATGAGCGGATGAACTGGTCGATCTTCGGCTGGCGCGCACCGTCGAACTGGATCGGCTCCATCGAACCGGTGTGGATCATCCTGCTGTCACCGCTGTTTGCGGCGATGTGGACGAAACTGGGCCGGCGAGCGCCCACCACCCCGCGCAAGTTCGCCTACGGCGTCATCGGCATGGGGTTGGCGTTTCTGCTGTTCCTGCCGATGGCCGGGACGACGGGACGCAGCGTGCCCGCCCTGTTCATCATGGTGATCATGGGTGTCTTCGCGATCTCCGAGCTCATGCTGTCACCGATCGGCCTATCGGTCACCACACAGTTGGCGCCCAACGCTTTTCGAGCGCAGATGATGGCGCTGTACTTCTTCTCCGTCGGCCTGGGCACGGCGATGTCGGGTGTGTTATCCGGCTATTACAGCCCGGACCGTGAATTCGCCTACTTCGGCATCCTCGGTGTGGTCGCCATCGTCGTCGGCGTAGTCGTGTGGGCGTTCGCGCCCCGCGTCAGCCGGCTGATGGAGGGCGTGCACTAGAGCGGCGAGTCGAGCAGCCGGATCATCTGGGCGCGCATCTCGACCTTGCGCACCTTGCCGGTTACGGTCATCGGGAAGTCGTCGACGACACGCACGTAGCGCGGAATCTTGTAGTGCGCCAGCTTTCCGGCCGCGAACGCCTGCACGCCCGCGGCATCCAGGGGCGTACTGCCCGCGCGCATCTTGATCCACGCGCAGATCTCTTCCCCGTACCGAGGGTCGGGTACACCGATCACCTGGACGTCGTCGATATCGGGGTGGGTGTACAGGAATTCCTCGATCTCCCGGGGATAGACGTTCTCACCGCCGCGGATCACCATGTCCTTGATCCGCCCGACGATCTGGCAATAGCCGTCCTCGCGCATCACCGCGAGATCGCCGGTGTGCATCCAGCCATCTTCGTCGATCGCTTCGGCGGTCTTGGTCTCGTCATTCCAGTATCCGAGCATCACCGAGTAGCCGCGGGTACAGAATTCGCCCGTCGCGCCGCGTTCGACGAGCGCGCCGGTTTCGGGGTCGACGATCTTGATCTCGACATGGGGGTGGGCCCGCCCGACGGTGGCGGTGCGGCGTTCCAGATCGTCGTCGATGAGGGTTTGACAGGAGACCGGCGACGTCTCGGTCATGCCGTAGGCGATAGAGACCTCCGACATGTTGAGCACATCCAGGCAGCGCTTCATGATTTCCACCGGGCATGGGGCGCCCGCCATGATGCCCGTTCGCAGGGACGTGACGTCACGGTGCGCAAGATCGGGGTGCCCGAGCATTGCGATGAACATGGTCGGCACCCCGTAGAGCGCGGTGCAGCGCTCCTGTTCGACCGCGGCCAGGGTGGCGCCAGGATCGAAGCCGGCAGCCGGGATGACCATCGTCGCGCCGTGCGTAGTACACCCCAGATTGCCCATCACCATGCCGAAGCAGTGATAGAACGGCACCGGGATGCACAGCCGGTCGCCCGGGCGCAAGTTGATCAGGTCGGTGACGAAGAAACCGTTGTTGAGGATGTTGCGGTGCGACAGCATGGCCCCCTTGGGGGAACCCGTTGTGCCGGAGGTGTATTGGATATTGATGGGTTCAGATGGGGTCAGGGAGTCCATCCGGGCGCGCAGCTCCTCGGCGGACGTCTGGTCCGCCCGCTGCCGCAGCGACTCCCAGTCGGGGGAATCGAGGAACACCACCTCGGTCACGTCCGGCACGTCGGGGCGTACCTCGGCGACCATGCTGCGGTAATCGGAGGACTTGAATTCGGTAGCCGACACCAGCAACCGGACGCCGGCATGCCGCAGGACATAAGCCAGTTCGTGGGTGCGGTAGGCGGGGTTGATGGTCACCAGGATCGCGCCGACCTTGGCGGTGGCGTACTGCAGGATGGTCCACTCCGCGCAGTTCGGTGCCCAGATGCCGACGCGGTCGCCCTTGGAAATGCCGGACGAGATCAGTGCCCTTGCCAGCGAATCGATTTCGCGGTTCAGCTCGGCATAGGTCCAGCGCTTGCCTGACGCGACGTCGACCAGTGCGTCCACATCGGGGTATGCCGAGGCGGTGCGTTCGAAGTTCGCGCCGATGGTCTCATCCAGCAGGTCGACGCCGTCGGCCCCCGCGGTGTACGACAGCGGTGCGCCGTACCGCTCGCGCAGGACGGTCTTGAGTACCTTCCCGCTGGCGTTGCGGGGCAACGCGTCAACAATGGCCACACGGCGGGGGCGCTTGTAGGCCGCCAGGTGCTCGCGGCAGTGCGATTCGATCTCTTCGTCGGTCGGCGGGTCAGCGGGATCGCGCGGCACGATCACCGCCAGGGGAGTCTCGCCCCACTTCGGGTCCGGCACACCGATGACGGCCGCCTCGGCGATCTTAGGGTGGGCCGCCAGGGCGTTCTCGACCTCGGCGCTGTAGATGTTCTCACCACCGGAAATGATCATGTCTTTCTTTCGATCGACCACGTAGATGTAGCCGTTCCCATCCTGCCTGACCAGGTCGCCGGAATGGAACCATCCGCCGCGAAAAGCCTCTTCGGTTTCAGCCGGTTTGTTCCAGTAGCCCGTCATCACCAGTGGGCCTTGATAGACGATCTCGCCGACCGTTCCCGGCGCGACGTCGTTCATCTCGTCATCGACGATGCGGGCCTCGACGTTGAGCATCGGCGTGCCCACCGAGCCGATCTTTTTGATCGCGTCGTCGCCACGCAGCAGGCACGTGATCGGGCTGCATTCGGTCTGTCCGAACGCGGCGACGATCTCGGCGCCTCCGAAGGCGTCGATCATGTTCTGCAACAGGGTGGTCGACGCCGGGGCGGCACCCCACCAGATACGCCGCAGATGCGAGAGATCCCATTCGGCGAGGCCGTCCATCGCGCAGACGATCTGCCACTGCGCCGGGGTCATCCAGCACGAGGTCACCCGTTCCGCGACGATGGTGCGCACCGTCTGCTCGGCGTCGAATCCGCCCGAGGACGGGATGACGACTTTGCCGCCGGTCAAGAATGCGGGCAACATCCCCGATACGCCTGCAGTGTGGAACAGCGGTGCCACGCCCAACCAGCAGTCGTCGTCGGCGCGATGGCCCAGCGTCGCAATCGAACTAAACGCGTGCAGATAGAGGTTGCGGTGAGTCAGTACCGCGCCTTTGGGGAAGCCGGTGGTACCCGAGGTGTACATGATGAAGGCGGGGTCGTTGTCGCTAACGGAGAGGTCGACGGACTCCACACCGGCACCGTCGATCGCGTCCTGCAGGTCGCCGCCGATGGTCAGCACGGTGTGCACCGATGACGCCCGCGCCCGCTCGAGCACCGGTGCCAGCGCGGCATCAACGACCACCGCGCTCGCGCCGCTGTCGGCGAGCAGGTAGGCGATCTCGTCGGCGACCAGGCGGAAATTCAGCGGTACCACGACCGCCCCCAGACGTAGTGCGGCGAACCAGGTTTCGACGATTTCCAGGCTGTTGAGCCCCAGCACGGCGACCCGATCGCCGCGCCTGATCCCTCGTTGTGTCAATGCGTCGGCCAGCCGCGTCACTCGGGCGTCTACCTCGCTGAAGGTGGCGCGGCGGCGCGGGTCGGCGAAAGCGTCGGTGTCGGGACGCACCCGCGCGTGCCGGGCGAGGACGTCGCTCAGGGTGATCCCCGTCGACGCGGACGTGGTCATAGGCCGACCCGGTCGGCGAGCAGTGCCCGGTGCTGGGTGCTGCTACCGAAGAGGGCCTCGGTGGTCTTGGCCCGTCGCAGATAGAGGTGCAAGTCGTGCTCCCAGGTGAAGGCGATACCACCGTGCACCTGCGTGGCCGTGCTCGCGCAGAGGGTGAACGTGTCGGCGGCCTGCGCCTTCACCAACGGCGCGGCGATGGCCAATTCACCGGGGTCGCCGGCACTCATCGCTGCGAACATCACCGCCACCCTGGTCGCGTCGATCTCGATCGCCATCTCGGCGCACATATGCTTGACCGCCTGGAACATTCCGATCGCCCGATCGAACTGCTTTCTACTGCAGGAATACTCGACCGACAGGGCCAAGCAGGCTTCGGCGCCGCCGAGCATCTCGGCGGCTAGCAGCACTCGTGCGGTGTCCAGCACCCGCTCGAACTGATCGGGGGCGGCGTCAAGGGGTTCGGCCGGGGCCTGCCGCAGCGTCACCCGGGCAACGGGCCGGGTGATGTCGAACGACGGCAGCCGCTCGACGCTGACACCGGGTGCATCGGCGTTGACCACGTAGAGCCCGACCGCCTCGTCGGCGCGTGCCGCGACGACGAACAAGCCTGCGACATGGCCGTGCAGAACCGGCGTGGATACCCCGTCCAGCACTGTCCGGCCCGTATCTCGAGAGGCTGACACCGTCGCTGCTGCCGGGTCGGTGGCGCCGGGCCCGGTGGCCGCGAACGCCGCGATGCGCTCGCCGGTGAGCAGTGCGGGCAGCAGGCGCTGACGTTGTTCCTCGCTGCCCATGCTCAGCACGGCCTGCACGGCGAAGGCGTGGCCGGCCAGCGGAACGGGGGTCAGTGCACGGCCGAATTCCTCGAACGCGATCGCCGATTCGACCAAGGTGCCGCCTACCCCGCCGTACTCCTCCGGGACCGGTAACCCAGGTAGTTCCAGTTCGCGACAGAGTCGTTGCCACAGCCGGTCGTCGTGGCCGTGTGCTCCGGCGACGTCGCGGACCCACGACAGCGGGGTGGCCTCCTGCAGGAAGGCGCGCATCGAATCACGAAAGTCCAGTTGCTCGGTGTTGTACCGAAAATCCATGTCAGCGCGGCTCCTTCGGAAGTCCGAGCAGCCGTTCGCCGATCACGTTGCGCTGGATCTGTGAGCTGCCCGCGTAGATGGTGGCGGCCCGTGCGTATAGCAGCTCGTCGAGCCAGCAGGCCGCCGAATTCGGTGTCCCTGGTACCGGGATGATCAGTGCGCCGCCGTTTCCCGGGCCGTCTGCGTACAGCGCGTCGACACCCAGGATCTCGACGGCCAGGTCGGTGTACCTGCGGAAGTATTCGCTCCAGATCACCTTGTTGATGGCGGCCTCGGCACCCGGTCGCTGTCCGTTCAGCAGTGCGGTCAGACCGCGGTAGCCCTGGTAGCGCAGGATCTGTACGCGCGAGTAGCACCACGCCAACTCGTCACGGACCAGAGGATCGGTGTGCCGACCCCGCTCCCTGGCGAGTTGCCGTAACCAATCCAGCCCTCGGCCGAACTCGATTGCCGCCGTGGTGATCTGGGATCCACGTTCAAAGCCGAGGACCGTCATCGCGGTCGCCCAGCCGCCGCCGATCCCGCCCAGCACATCGATCGCCCTGGCGCGGGCGTCGGTGAAGAAGACCTCGGAGAACGACGCGTGCCCGGCCGCGTTGACGATGGGCCGCACCACCACACCCGGCTGGTCGACCGGCACCAACAACATCGACAGGCCTTTGTGCTTCGGCACTTCGGGGTCCGTGCGGGCCAGGACGAAGATCCAGTTGGCCGTCGGACCCGCCGACGTCCAGATCTTCTGGCCGTTGATCAGCCATTCACCGCCGTGGAGCACCGCTTTCGTCCGCACCGATGCGAGATCCGAACCGGCCTCCGGTTCGGAGAAGCCCTGGCACCAGCGGTCCTCGGCGGACAGGATGCGCGGTAGGAAGTGTTTCTTCTGCTCCTCGGTGCCCACCGCGATCAGGGTGTTGCCCAGCAGATCGATGCCGAACATGTCGTTCTCGTCGCGCTCGGGCGCGCCGCCGCGGGAGAATTCCTCGGCCAGCACCGCCTGCTCGATCACGGACAGACCGCCGCCGCCGTACTCCTTGGGCCAGGAGACGGCCACCAGGCCACGGTCGGTGAGTACCTTGCGCCACCGATGCCGGAGTTCTTCACGCTCTTCGGGCGGCAGGGCACCGGGCCCGGTCCAGTCCGGTGGCAGATGTTCGGACAGGAAGGCCCGGATCTCTCCGCGGAACGTCTGCGCTTCGGGGGGATAGTCGATGTCCACCTGTGCTTCGCTCCCGATCAGGGCCGGTTCTTGGTGGCGGGCAGGATCTCCGGAGCCAGCCGCCAGTCCTCGAGTCCGTCCTCGAGGGTCCCGATGCCCAGGGGATTGCCATTCAGTTCGGCCCAATGCGAGTGATTGAGCTGGTGTAGCGAGAAGCAGGCGTCCAGCGCGGTGGAGAAGCCCATGGCATCCACGGTCTGGTTCACCGACTCCTTGATCAGCAGCGACGCGACAGTCGGCACCTTGGCGATGCGGCGGGCGAACTCGATGGTGCGCTCCGAGAGCTCATCGGTCGGGAAGACCTTGCTGACCATCCCGAGGGCGTGGGCGTCGTCGGCGCTCAGTGAGTCGCCGGTGAGCAGCAGTTCTTTGGCCTTGCGCGGTCCGAACTCCCAGGGGTGGCCGAAGTACTCCACCCCGCACATCCCCAGCCGGGTGCCGACCACGTCGGCGAAGGTCGTGTCCTCCGCGGCGACAATGAGATCGCAGCACCAGGTCAGCATCAGACCCGCCGACAAGACCAGTCCGTGCACCTCGGCAATGGTGATCTTGCGCAGGTTGCGCCACCGCTTGGTGTTCTGGAAGAAGTAGTGCCATTCCTGCCGGTGCCGGGCGGCGGCGCCGGTCAGCGTTCCGCCGTTGCATTGGTAGGTGGGGTGCTGACCCGGTCCGCCGGAGCGTTCCCGGACGTCGTCGGAGGACCCGAGGTCGTGGCCGGCCGAGAAGCACGGGCCCGCGCCGCGCAGGATCACCACGCGCACGGTGTCGTCCTCTTCGGCCAGTTCGAACGCCGTCCCGAGCTCGACGAGCATTCCCCGGTTCTGGGCATTGCGCTGTTTCGGGCGATCGAGCGTGATCACGGCGATCCGGCCGTCGTCGGATCCACTCCCCGGGTCGCTTCGCTCCTGCCCGCCGATGACCTCGTACCCGATGTAGTCGAAATGCTGCACGAATGCTCCCTTCCTTCGTTGCGTATGGCCGCCGTTGATGCAGCACGCTACGCGGATGCCGATCACAATGTCCATAGCCGATACGCTCGATTTGAAACTAGCGGCTCAGTAAACAAGCAAGAAAACTGGTTCTTGCATCCGATCAAGTATCTTGCTAGTACTGTGGTGTAAGTCGCAGCCGACGGATCAGGTGCGCTTGCTCGACCACTACCGAGAGGGTTCAAGATGGAGATCGGAATTTTCCTGATGCCGGCGCATCCACCGGAGCGCAGCCTGTATGACGCGACCCAGTGGGACCTTGACCTGATCGCGCTGGCTGACGAACTCGGCTACGTGGAGGCGTGGGTCGGTGAGCACTTCACGGTGCCGTGGGAACCGATCTGCGCGCCGGATCTGCTGCTGGCTCAGGCGCTGCTGCGCACTAAGAACATCAAGCTCGCTCCCGGCGCGCATCTGCTGCCGTATCACCATCCGGTCGAGCTGGCCCACCGGGTGGCGTACTTCGACCACCTCGCGCAGGGCCGGTTCATGCTCGGTGTCGGCGCCAGTGGCATTCCGGGGGACTGGGCACTGTTCGACGTCGACGGCCAGAACGGTGAGCACCGCGAGATGACCCGTGAGGCGCTCGAGATCATGCTGAAGGTCTGGACCGAGGACCAACCGTGGGAGTTCCGCGGCAAGTACTGGAATGCCAACGGAATCGCGCCGATGTTCGAAGGCCTGATGAAGCGGCACATCAAGCCCTTCCAGGCGCCGCACCCCCCGATCGGGGTGACCGGCTTCAGTGCGGGGTCCGAGACGCTGAAGATGGCCGGAGAGCGCGGCTACCTCCCGATGAGCCTGGATCTCAACACCGAATACGTTGCCTCGCACTGGGACGCGGTGCTCGAAGGTGCCGCGCGGTCTGGACGCACGCCGGATCGCAAGGACTGGCGCCTGGTGCGTGAGGTCATCGTCGCCGAAACCGACGAGCAGGCGTTCCGCTACGCCGTGGACGGCATGATGGGCCGCAATATGCGCGAGTACGTCTTGCCGACCTTCCGGATGTTCGGCATGACCAAGTTCTACAAGCACAACCCGTCGGTGCCTGACGAAGACGTGACCCCGGAGTACTTGGCCGAGAACACCTTTGTGGTCGGCTCGGTCGAGACCGTGGTCGACAAGCTGGAAGCCACCTACGACCAGGTCGGCGGATTCGGCCATCTGCTGATCCTCGGATTCGACTACCTCGACAACCCCGGTCCGTGGAAGGAGTCCATGCGGCTGCTGGCCGAGGAGGTCATGCCGCGGCTCAACGCGCGCATCGCCAAGAAGCCGGCGTCGTTGATCGTCTGACCGGAATCCGTAGGACGACTGAGAGGAAGCGAGCCATGCAGGCGGCTACAAACGTCCCAGCGATCACCGTGCGGTATTCGGACGGAACGCAGAAGTCGATGCCAGTGCTGCCCGACCAGTCGATCCTGGAGGCTGCCGAGGAACACGGCATTGCGATCGTCAACGAATGTCAGAGCGGGATCTGCGGAACGTGCGTGGCCACCTGTGCGTCAGGTGATTACGAGATGGGTCGCACCGAAGGGCTTTCCGAGGTCGAACGGGATGCCCGCAAGGTCTTGACCTGTCAGACCTTCGCGAAGTCCGACTGTGTGATCAGCCTGCAGTACCCGGCCGATGACAACGCCGCGCGGTTGGTCACCGGCTTCGGCGTGGTGACCGCCGTCGAGCGCGTGTCGCCAACCACGGCGCTGCTGCGTATCGATGTCTCCGGGCTGGACCCGCTGGTCTATCTGCCGGGGCAGTTCGCGCAATTGCAGGTACCGGGGACCAGTGTGTGGCGCAACTATTCCTATGCGCATCCCGCCGACGGACGCACCGAGGTGGAGTTCATCGTGCGGCTGCTGTCGCAGGGCGTGATGTCGGACTACCTGCGCGAAAGCGCCAAATCCGGCGACCGAATCGCCATGCGCTGCAGCAAGGGTGGCTTCTACCTGCGACCGCCCGTACGGCCGGTGGTCCTGGTGGCCGGCGGCACCGGTCTGTCGGCGATCCTCGCGATGGCACAGAGCCTGGACGACGGTCACCGCGGGCCGGTCCATCTGTTGTACGGCGTGAGCAATGTCGACGACCTCTGCAAGCTCGACGAACTCGAGGCGCTGAAGCGGCGGTTGCCGGGGCTGGAAGTCCACACCGTCGTCTCCCGCCCGAGTGCGGAGTGGGACGGGCCGGTAGGCCGGGTCACCGATGTGCTCGACGCGCGCGTGTTCGACGGCGGTAACGCCGATGTGTACCTGTGCGGCCCGGCCGGGCTGGTTAGCGACACCCGGAAATGGCTGGATGACAACGGTATCCACGGAATCGGTCTGTACTACGAGAAGTTCGTGGCCTCCGGCGCCGCGCGCCGGCGAACAGCACCACGGCTGGACTACGCCACGATCGATCTGGCCGACGTGCGCCGCCGTGGGCGCGGCACCGCGGTGGTGGTCGGCGGCAGCATCGCGGGAATCGCCGCGGCCAAGGTGCTCAGCGAGACCTTCGACAAAGTGATCGTGCTGGAAAAGGACCCGCCGCATGCCCGCCGCGAGGGCAGGCCCGGAGCGGCACAAGGCTGGCACCTGCACCATCTACTCACCGCGGGCCGCATCGAACTGGAGCGGTTCTTCCCGGGAATCATCGACGATATGGTCCGCGAGGGTGCATTCGACGTCGACATGGCTGCCCAGTACCGCATCCGGCTCGGCGGTACCTGGAAGAAACCAGGTACCGGGCCCATCCAGATCGTCTGCGCCGGCCGACCCCTGCTCGAGTGGTGTGTGCGGCGCCGCCTTGACGACGAACCGCGGATCAGCTTCCACTACGAGTCTGAAGTGGCCGACCTCGTCTACGACCGTGGCGACGACACCGTCATCGGTGTCGCGGTCGCCCGCGACGGTGACGGACTCGACGTGGTGCCAGCAGAATTCGTCGTGGATGCCTCGGGAAAGAACACACGCTTTCCGGAATTCCTGGACCGCATCGGTATCGGGGCGCCGGAGGTCGAGCAGGACATCATCAACTGCTTCTACTCCACGATGTTCCACAAGGTGCCGCCGGAGCGGCAGTGGGACGACAAGGTGATGGTCATCTGCTACGCATACCGCCCCTATGAGGACACCTACGCCGCGCAGTACTACACCGACAGCTCACGCACCATCCTGTCCACGTCACTGGTCGCCTACAACTGCTATTCGCCTCCGCGCACGGCACAGGAGTTCCGGGAATTCGCCAACCTCATGCCATCGGCGGTGATCGGGGAGAACATCGACGGACTCGAGCCGTCCTCGCCGATCTACAACTTCCGCTACCCCAACATGCTGCGGCTGCACTACGAGAAGAAGCGCAACCTGCCGCGCGCACTTCTGGTCGTCGGTGATGCCTACACCAGTGCCGACCCGGTATCCGGGCTAGGGATGACCCTGGCGCTCAAGGAAGTTCGCGAGATGCAGCTGCTGCTGGCGATGTACGAGCCCACCCACCCGGATCTGCCGCGTCGCTACTTCCGCAAGATCGCCAAGCTGGCCGACACGGCCTGGTTCGTCATCCGCGAGCAGAACCTGCGCTTCGACTGGGTCAAGGACGTGGACAAGAAGCGGCCCTTCTACTTTGGCGCACTGACCTGGTACATGGACCGGGTGATGGAGTTGGTGCACGACGATCCGGAGACCTACAACGAGTTCCTCGCCGTCGTACATCTGGTCAAACCGGCAGCGGCACTGATGACGCCGAAGGTGGCGGCGCGCGTGGTCGGGAAATGGGCCAGGACCAAACTGTCCGGGCAGAAGACCCTGATCGCCCGCAACTACGAGAACCGCACCATCCCGCCCCCCGACCACCTGACCCAAACCGAGGAATTGCCGGTCGGTTTGGCTACAACCCGCTCCCACTAGAGAAGAGGATCAGATGATCCATCGGATGCTGAACTGCCGGGGCACCCGTATCCACGCCGTCGAAGAGGGTGAGGGGCCGCTGGTCGTGTTGGTGCACGGCTTCCCCGAGTCGTGGTATTCCTGGCGACACCAGATCCCGGTGCTGGCCGCCGCGGGGTACCGAGTGGTGGCCATCGACCAGCGCGGGTACGGCCAATCCTCGAAGTACCGCGTGCAAACCGCCTACCGCATCAAGGAATTGACCGGCGACATCCTCGGGGTCATCGACGCCTACGGGGAGAAGCAGGCGGTGGTGATCGGCCACGACTGGGGCGCCCCTGTCGCGTGGACCTTCGCCTGGCTGCATCCGGACCGCTGCCGCGGCGTGGTGGGGATCAGTGTGCCGTTCGCGGGGCGTGGGGTGATCGGCCTGCCCGGCAGCCCGTTCGGTGAGCAGCGACCCAACGACTACCACCTGGAACTGGCCGGTCCGGGGAAGGTCTGGTACCAGGACTACTTCTCCGAGCAGGACGCCATCATCGCCGAGATCGAAGAGGATCTGCGCGGCTGGCTGCTCGGCCTCACCTACACCGTGTCGGGCGACGCCATGGCTGCCGCGACCGCGGCCGCGGTGGCAGCCGGGGTCGACCTCGCCGCCATGGACCCGATCGAGGTGATCCGATCCGGTCCGCTGTGCATGCCGCACGGAGCCCGTCTCAAAGACGCCTTCGTCTACCCGGAGACCATGCCGGACTGGTTCACCGAAGCCGATCTCGACTTCTACACAGCAGAATTCGAGCGATCCGGACTAGGCGGACCGCTGAGCTTCTACCACAACATCGACAACGATTGGCACGACCTCGCCGAGTATGCGGGCACCCCGCTGACCCCACCGGCGCTGTTCATCGGCGGTCAGTACGACGTCGGCACCACCTGGGGTGCCGAAGCCGCCGAACGCGCACACGAGGTGATGCCGAACTACTGCGGCACGCACATGGTGAACGGCGTAGGGCACTGGATCCAGCAGGAGGAACCCAAGGAAACCAACCGGCTGCTCCTCGACTTCCTCACCGGATTGTCGTAGCGGTGCATCGGCGATGAGAACCTCACACGGGCGCGTGCGGCGCGCCATCTCGGCCGTGGCCACCGGCCGCCCAGTTGTGGTCTTGGACGACGTTGAAGCACAAGGCTATGTGGTGTTCGCAGCGGATGCCGCGACGCGGGAACTCGTCACGTTCACCGTCCGGTACACCTCGGGCTACGTCCGGGTCGCGCTGCCAGGTTCGGAATGTGAGCGACTGAATCTGCCCCCGGTATGCCACCAGGACGGCGAACCCTTCGGCACGGCCACCCATCGGGTCGCCGTTGATTTCCGCGAGACCGGTACCGGGATCTCGTCGATCGATCGTGCCAGGACCATCGCCGCCCTGGCTGCGCCCGACGCGACGGCGGCCGACTTCCGCCGGCCCGGTCACGTGGTCCCGGTGCAGGCCGGACGGCGCGGGGTGCTGGGGACTGCACCGGGTGCCGCCGAGGCTGCGGTCGACTTGGCGCGCCTGGGCATGCGGCGGCCGGCAGGCGTGCTGTGTGAGATTGTCTCCCAGCGGAACCCAGCCGCGATGGCCGACCGGAATGAGCTGGCTTCGTTCGCGGAGCGCCATCGGCTGCCGTTCGTCTCGATCGCCGAGATCGCCGCGTACCGTCGCCGCACCGAGCCGCAGGCGGTGCGCTCGGCGGAGACGGCACTGCCCACCGTCTCCGGCGCGTTCCGGGTGGTCGGCTTTCGCGACACCAGTGATGGGTGTGAGCATCTGGCGATGATCGCGGGCAACGCCGACGCCGACGCGCCCATGCCGCTGCACGTCCATATCGAGTGCCTCAGCCCAAGTTTCATCCCCTGGTCGCTTCGCTCCTGCCCGCCGGATGACGTGTTCGGATCCCTGGCCTGCCGGTGCGGCGCCGAACTGGCTCACGCGGTTGCGGCGATGCGCGCCACGGGCACCGGCATGATCATCTATCTGCGCCCGTCCGCGCCCCGCGCTTGCGGCCTGCTCACCAGCACCGCGTCGCCGGATCTGCTGTCGGAGACGGTCGCTTGGATCCTGCGCGACCTCGGCGTGTATACCGTGAGGTTGTCCGACGACGCGCCTGAGCTGGGCCTGCTGATGTTCGGGGCGATTCGCGAACATGGGCTGCAGGTCGAGTCGGCAGTTTCGGTATGGCCGGCGACCGGCTGAGAAGTGCTGGGACACAACATGACGGGAGAGACGGCGCGATGACGCATCCGGACCTGGCCGGTAAAGCCGCGATCGTGACCGGCGCGGGTGCCGGCATCGGCCTCGCGATCGCACGGCGGTTGGCCGCCGAGGGGTGCCGGGTGCTGTGCGCCGATATCAACGGCGAATCGGCCGATGCCGCGGCGTCGGAGATCGGCAGTGGTGCGGTCGGCCACCAGGTCGATGTCAGCGATGAGGCACAGGTGATGGCGATGGTCGAGGCGTGCGTCGCGGCATTCGGCGGGGTCGACAAGCTCGTTGCCAATGCCGGTGTCGTGCATTTCGCCCCGCTCTTGGAGACCACCGTCGAGGACTTCGATCGGGTCATGCGTATCAACCTGCGTGGCGCCTGGTTGTGTACCAAGCACGCTGCGCCGCGCATGGTGGAACGCGGCGGCGGCGCGATCGTCAACATGTCCTCGCTGGGTGGGCAGGTCGCGGCCGCGGGCACGTCCGCCTACGGTATGTCCAAGGCCGGGATCATCCACCTCAGTCGCATCACCGCGGCCGAATTGCGTTCGGCGAATGTGCGATCGAATGCGTTGCTACCGGCCTTCGTCGATACCCCGATGCAGCAGACCGCGATAACGATGTTCGACGAAGCACTCGGCGAGGGTGGGGCCGACACCATGATCGGTCGCCTGCAGGGCCGGATGGCCGGAGCCGATGAGATGGCCAGCGTTGTCGCCTTCCTGCTCTCCGACGACGCCTCGATGGTCAACGGAGCGGCGCAGGTCGCCGACGGTGGAACGCTAGCGGCGCTGTGGTGATTGGCCTCTGTGCCGGCTTACTCGGGTGCGTCGGCTTGGCTGGTCAGGATCGCCAACGCGATGGTGGTCATCTCCAGCGCGACATCGGTTCGGCGGGTGAGATGCCATGTCCGCGAGACGTCTTCGATGAAGCTGATGGCCGCCGCGACCAATAATCGCGCCTGTGCGATCGTGGTCTGCGGAACCAGGGTGCGGATCAGGTCGATCCACACGCCGTCGCGGTCTGCCTGATTCCTGATGAAGACGTCGCGAACCTCGGCGGACGCCGAGGACAGCTCGGTAATGGACACCGACACCAGGTCGGGATCCTCGAGGCTGATCCGCACGCGCCCTGCGACGAGTTGGTGTAGGCGCTGCGCCGCAGGATCATTCGTGCGTAATGCGCGGCTGCACTCCAGCGCCGACCACTCGTCGAGTCGTCGCACCAGGGTGTCGAGGATGGCTTGTTTGGAGGAGAACGAGCGGTACAGCCCGGGCCCCGCGATACCGACGCGCTTGCCGATATCGGCCGTGCTGACGGCGGTAAATCCATTGGCGCGGAACAACTGTGCCCCTGCAGCAAGCAGGGTTTCGTAGCGGGAGAACGACGCCAGCTCGCGGTCTGGCAGAGTATCGATCGGCTCGAGCTCCCCGACCGGCGCGGTTCGTGCGGCCGCCATGCACGCCCGGTACACAAGTTCCTTCAGCTCGGTGCCCGGCAGGCTGAGGCTATGTCGCCCAAGGCTGGTCAGCGTGCTCGATATGGCCCACGCTCGTAGCTCGATGTGCGGGGGGCTCAGCTCCGGCATCTCCAACCGGACCCCGGCCTGGATACCCGCCACGATGAGATTGATGCGACTACGCACCTCGGCCCGGTCGTCGGTGGTGAGGTAGCGGGCTTCCCGTTGCCACAGCACAGTCAGCGCTCGCGTCTCGACCGCGGCCGCGATCAGCTCCGGCAACTCGGCGTGCAACGGGCGGGCCGCTGAATCCGGTGCGCGGCCCTGAGGATTGCGAACACTCTGATATTCGTCCTGCGCGTTCAGGATTGCCGCGGTGAGTAGGGCCTGCTTGCTGTCGTAATGGCGATACAGGGCGCGGGCCGTGACACCGGCCGCTTCAGCGATCTCCTCCAGCTTGACCGAATGGAAGCCGCGGTCGATGAACAGCCGTGCGGCCTGATCGAGGATCTGCTTCTTGCGGTCCTTCGGCCTGCGCCGCACAGTTGGGGCGGTTGGCTGCATCGCTGGAGTGCTCCTGTCTGGTCGCGGGATCGCAACATCCTTCCAGATCCCATCGAGCCCGGATCTAGAACGTACTGTGAAAATACATCAATCGAGGAAAATGCATATCTGCATGGGATATTGGACGTCACGCAATAAGAACAGATGGGTAACATGTGTAGACATAATTGGTCGCCCCGCGTACTCTTTCGATGGTGATCAGTCGTCTCGATACGACGGTGAAGGCATCCGGCGGGACTTCGCTGAGCCATCTGCCCGCGGTGCTGGAGCCCGACACCGGCAATCTGATCGCCGGGGTGCAGAAGGCCGTCGACCGGCTCGTCGCGGTCTCCTCGATGGACGAACTGCTGACGCTGGCGGCCGAGGCAGCAGCCCAGATCGGCTTCACCAGGGTGTTGTTCTCTCGCGTTGATCACGGGATCTGGTTGACCCAAAGTGCCTATACCGTCGAAGATCCCGACTTCGCTGAGCAGCTCGTGGCGTTCGGAACCGCGCATTCACGGCGATTGGCCGGCCAGCTGCTCGAATCCGAGATGCTACTCAGCGGAACCCCGATCCTGGTGTCCGATGCGCAATCGCACCCCAGGGTCTTCCGCAAGCTCGTAAGATTCGCGCGCACAACCGATTACGTCGCCGCACCTGTCCAGACGTGGGGCCTTCCGGTGGCCATGGTGCATGCCGATCGGTATCCCGATGCCACCGTGCAGGAAATCGACCGGCGACTACTGGGCCTGTATGCCGGTGGTCTCGGCCTGGCCATCGAGCGGGCACAACTTGCCGACCGATTGAAGGTCATCAACCAGGCGTCGGCGTCCCTGGGGGAGCGGGCAGACGACGGCTGCCAAGGCTCGCATCCGAACCAGTTGGCGCCGGTGCGGCTGGCCGCGGTGTCGTCGTTCCCCAGTGCCGAGCACGCCACCGAACGGCTGTCGCCGCGCGAATGGGATGTGTTGCGCAGCATCGCGTTGGGAAAGACCAACGCCCAGATCGCCACCAGCCTGTTCCTCACCGAGAACACGGTGAAGGTCCATGTCAAGCGCATTCTTCGGAAACTGGGCGCTGCCAACCGAACCGAGGCCGCAGCCCTGTATCACCGGCTGACCCGGCGGGGTCCCTAAGTCCGGACGACCGCTGGCCCCATCGCCTCGTAGCGGCGAGCTTCGGCGATGGACAGCTCCGTGCCGGTCACGATCGAATCGAAATCGGATACTTCGGCGAACCGGCAGAAACTACTGACGCCAAACTTCGTGTGCGCGGCCACCAGAACGCGGCGACGAGCGACCTTCACGGCGGTCTGTTTCACCGCAGCCACCGCCGGATCGGGTGTGGTGAGGCCGTGTTCAGGTGAAATGCCGTTCGTGCCAAGGTAAGCGACGTCGATCACCAGGCTGCCCAGCATGTCGGTCGCCCAATGATCCACGGTGGCCAGGGTGCGGCCCCGCATCCGCCCGCCGAGCAGCAGGACGGTCACCGACTCGCTGTGCGCCAGCGCCTCGGCGGCCAGCAGCGACGAGGTGACCACGGTCAGTTCCAACTCGGCCAGCCGCTCGGCGATCAACCTCGGGGTGAAACCCTCGTCCAGGTACACCGTTTCGGCTCCGTGCAGCAGCTCGGTGGCCCCACCAGCGATCCGGTGCTTCTCAGCCAGGTCCACCTGGCTGCGGTACTCGACCGTCGATTCGAACGCCGCGGTCTCCAACGGGATGGCGCCGCCGTGAACGCGCTTGAGCATCCTGCGACCGGCGAGAACCTTGAGGTCCCGGCGGATCGTCTCGGCCGCGACATCGAGTTCCTCGGCCAGCGCGGCTACCTCGACCCGCCCCCTGGTGCGGGCGAACTCGACGATGCGGCCTTGACGGGTGTCCGAATCCACCTGCCCATTCTCACTTGTCTGTCACGGATGGGACCCACCGAGCACCGATTGGATCTGCTCGGCGCTCGTGGCGTCCCGGAGCCGGGCCACCTCGTCGGAGTTCAGGAATACCCCGGCGATCTTCGTCAGCAGCGCCATATGGTCCTTGCCTGCACCGGCGATACCCACCACGAACTCGGCCGGCTTGCCGTTCCAGTCGATCGGTTCGGCGTAGCGCACGAACGAGATTCCGGTGTGCCGGATGGAATCCTTGGCTTCGTTGGTGCCGTGCGGGATGGCCAGGCCGTTGCCCATGTACGTGGACACCGAGCCCTCCCGCTCGTGCATCGCATCGACGTAGGCCGGTTCGACCGCGCCGCACGCCACCAGCAGCCGGCCCGCCTCGCTGATCGCCGCGTCTCTCGTGGTGGCCGTACCCGCCAGCACGATCGACTCGACCGTGAGCACGTCGGCGGCCGTGGCCTCGTCGGCCGGTTCGTCGACGGTCACGCCGCTCGGGGCGGCATTGGCTTTGCCCAACAGTTCCACGATCTCGTCGTATTGCGGGGCGTTCATGAAGTTGTCGACCGAGACGTGCACCGCCGACGGCGTCCGCTGCTTCGCCCGGGCGGTCAGATCCTGATGGGTCACCACCAGTCCGTAGGTGTCGGTGAGGTTCGCGATCGATTGGTTGGTGACCCTGACGTCGGAGAACCCGGCGCCCTGCACCTTCTTGCGCAGCACCGAGGCGCCCATCGCCGAGGACCCCATGCCGGCGTCGCAGGCGAACACGATGTTGGTGATCGGACCGCTGGCTGAGGACCCGACCAGGGCCGCCGCCACGCTCGACTTCTTGCCCTTCAGAGCCTCCATCCCCGCTGTCGCGGCGGCCAGGTCACCCTCATCGTCAGAGCGGTCGGTTTTCAGCAACAGCGCGGCCACCGCGAATGAGACTGCGGCCGCGCCGAATACCGACAGCGTGACGCCGAGGAAGCTGCCCGTGGCCGTCTGTGCATACACCGCGATGATCGAACCCGGGGCCGCCGGTGCGCGCAGGCCGGATCCGAACAGCACGTTGATGAAGATGCCGGTCATGCCGCCGAGGATCGTGGCCAGGATCAGCTTGGGCTTCATCAAGACGTACGGGAAGTAGATCTCGTGGATGCCGCCGAAGAACTGGATGATCGCCGCGCCCGGCGCCGACGCCTTCGCGGCACCGCGGCCGAATGCCATGAACGCCAGCAGGATTCCCAGCCCGGGTCCGGGGTTGGCCTCCAGCAGGAACAACACGGATTTGCCGGTTTCCAGCGCCTGGGTGGTGCCCAGCGGCGTCAGGACCCCGTGATTGATGGCGTTGTTGAGGAACAGCACCTTGGCCGGCTCGATGAAGATCGACGTCAGTGGAAGCAGATCGTGGGCGACCAGGAAATCCACGACCTTGCCTGCGCCGTGGCTGAAGCCCGACACGATCGGACCGATTCCGAAGAAGCCGAAGGTCGCCAGGATGAGCCCGACGATGCCGGCGGAGAAATTGTCGATGAGCATCTCGAAGCCGGGGCGGACCTTGCCGTCCCAGATGGCGTCGACCTTCTTCATCACCCAACCGCCGAGAGGCCCCATGAGCATTGCGCCCAGGAACATCGGGATGTCGGTGCCCGCGATCACACCCATGGTCGCGATCGCGCCGACGACGCCACCACGGATCCCGTAGACCATCCGGCCGCCGGTGGCTCCGATCAGGATCGGCAGCAGGTAGGTGATCATCGGCGCGACGATGCCGCCGTCGGCGAAGTCGCCCCAGCCGCCGATCTTGGCCACCCAGCCGGCTGGGTCACGCAGTCCCGGGAAGATCCCGGTCAGCCACCCGGCCTTGATGAACAGTGCGGTGATCAGGCCCCAGGCAATGAACGCGCCGATGTTGGGCATGACCATGTTGGACAGCGACGTGCCCAGTTTCTGAACGTGAACCCGTGCGCCGGTCCGCGGCGTCGTCTCGGTGGTGGACAACTCAGGGCCTCCCGATCGTGGGGTGATGACGGTCACATCTAGCGATCAGTAAACCTCACAATCGGGCATCAGCGCAAGCAATCGGTCATAAACGGGCAGCAAAGACTGTGGATTTATGCCCGAATTGTCGCTAGGGTGTTGTCGAACACCGGAATTTCGGAAGGACGATCGCCATGAAAGCCCTGCGCTTCTACGCCCCCGAGGATGTCCGGCTGGAGGACGTTCCCGAGCCCACCTGTGGTCCTGACGAGGTCAAGATCCGGGTGCGCAACTGCTCGACGTGCGGCACCGACGTCAAGATCTTCTACAACGGCCATCAGAACCTCACTCCGCCGCGGACCATCGGGCACGAGATCGCCGGCGAGATCGTCGAGGTCGGTGCGGACGTCAACCAGACCTACGGCACTGACTGGCAGACCGGTGACCGGGTCCAGGTGATCGCCGCGGTGCCATGTGGGAAGTGCCACGAATGCCGCAAGGGCTGGATGGCCGTGTGCCAGAACCAGACCTCGGTGGGCTACCAGTACGACGGCGGGTTCGCCGAGTACATGATCGTGCCCAAACAGGTGCTGGCCGTCGATGGCCTGAACCGCATCCCGGACAACGTCGGCTTCGACGAAGCGTCGGCCGCCGAGCCGTTCGCGTGTGCCATCAACGCCCAGGAACTGCTGGGGATCGAAGAGGGGGACACCGTCGTCGTCTTCGGCGCCGGCCCGATCGGGTGTATGCACATCCGGATCGCCCGCGGCGTGCACAAGTGTGGCCCGGTCTATCTCGTCGACGTCAACGACAGCAGGCTCAAGATGTCCGCCGACGCCGTCAGCCCCGAAGAGGTCATCAACGCCGCCGACGTCGATGTCGTCGCCAAGGTCATGGAGCTGACCGGCGGTCGCGGCGCCGATGTGGTCATCACCGCGACGGCGGCCAACATCACCCAGGAGCAGGCGATCGCGATGGCGGCCCGCAATGGGCGGATCTCGTTCTTCGGCGGCCTGCCCAAGACCGACCCGACGATCACCTGCGATTCCAATGTCGTGCACTACCGGCAGTTGCACATCCACGGGGCCAATGGCTCAGCCCCCGAGCACAACAAGCGCGCGCTCGAATACATCTCCACCGGGCAGGTTCCGGTCAAAGACCTGATCACCAGTCACATCTCGCTCGACAACGTGCTGGATGCCTTCGGCATCGTCAAGAGCGGTGAGGCCATCAAGGTCACCGTCGAGCCCTAGTTCAGGCGTTGAGTGAGTAACAAGGTCGCGAACTCGCTGCGCCCTCAGCGCTCACTCAACGCAGGTAGACCGTCGTGGTGTGGGTGAAGAACTCGCGAGCCGCGGTGCCCTGCTCCTTGGGGCCAAGCCCGCTCTTCTTCGCACCGCCGAACGGCACGTGCGGATCCGCGCCCGCCGACTCCGAATTGATGTGCAGTACACCGACATCCAGGTAATCGACCGCCGCGAGCGCACGGGGCAGATCCTGGGTGAACACCGCAGCGGACAAGCCGAATTCACTGTCGTTGGCCAGCGCGAACGCCTCCTCGGCGTCGGCTGCCCGCCGCGCCGCCAGCACCGGGCCGAACAGCTCGTCTGACCAGATGTCGGCGGACTCTGTCACCTCCACGATCGTGGGTGCGACGAAGAAGCCCTCGGCCCGCAGGCCTTTGAAGTAGGGCTCGCCGCCGGTCAGCACGTCGACGCCTTGGTTCATCGCGGTGCCGAGGCCGCCGTAGATGTTCCGCTGTGCTGCGCCGGTGATGACCGGACCCATCTGCGTCGCGTCGTCGGTCGGGTCGCCGACTACCAACGCCTCCGCCCGGGCCGCGAGTTCCGCCAGGAAGCGATCGGCGATCCGCTCGGTGAGGATCAACCGTGATGTGGCCGTACACTTTTGGCCGGTGGAACGGAATGCCCCCAGCATCACCTGGTCGACCGCCAGCTCGAAGTCCGCGTCATCGAGGACCACGGCCGCGTTCTTGCCGCCCATCTCGGCTTGTACCGGCACCCCGCGGGCGGCGGCCGACGCGGCGATGCTCCGGCCCACCGCGGTCGAGCCGGTGAAGCTGATCGCGGCGATGTCCGCATGGTCGACCAGCGCCTGACCGATCGGCGAATCGCCGATCACCAGGTTGAGCGCACCCGGGGGCAGCCCGGCGTCGGTCAGCGCCTCGGCGAGCCGGATCGCCAGCAGCGGAACGGTGGTCGCCGGCTTCCACACCACGGTGTTGCCGTACACCAGCGCGGGTGCGATCTTCCAGGCCGGGATCGCGATAGGAAAGTTGAACGGGGTGATGACGGCGACGACACCAATCGGCTTGCGGGTCACCAGGATCTGCTCGCCAGCTCGGGGTGAGGCGAAGATCTCGCCGGTCTGCCGGTCGCCCTCGTTGCCGTAGTAACGCAGGATCTGCGCGGCCCGCTTTACCTCGCCGATACCCTCAGCCTTGGTCTTGCCCTCCTCGGTCGCCAGCTCCAGACCCCAGGACAGCGCATTGCACTCGACCACCGCGGCGGCATCCAGCAGGACAGCGCCACGCTGATGCATCGGCGTGCGGGCCCAGCTCGAGAGCGCCTCACCCGCCGCGGCGACGGCGTCGTCCACATCGGCGACCGTCGCGCAGTTACCTTCGGCAACAACCACACTCGGCATTGTGGGGTTGACGCTGGACACTGGGTCGCCACCGCCCGAACGCCATTGCCCGGCGATAAGTTGCCGGAGTTCTTTCGCGTCGGTCATCTCAGCGGAACGCTGCTTGGCCGGTCAGGGCGCGCCCGATCGACAGCAGGTGCATCTCGGAGGTGCCCTCGTAGGTGAGCACCGACTCGAGATTGTTGGCGTGCCGCAGCGGCGAGTATTCGAGAGTGATCCCGCTGCCGCCCAGCAGGGTTCGGCACTCGCGGGCGATCGCCAGCGCCTCGCGGACGTTGTTGAGCTTGCCCAGGCTGATCTGTTCGGGCCGGGCACCTTCGGCGTCCTTCATCCGGCCGAGGTGGACGGCCAGCAGCATGCCCTTGCCCAATTCCAGGGTCATGTTGGCCAACTTCTCCTGCGTCAGCTGGAAACTCGACAGCGGGCGGTCGAAAACCTCACGCTCCCTGGCATACGCGATGGTGGTCTCGAGGCTGTCGCGGGCGGCACCCAGTGCCCCGAACACGATGCCGAACCGTGCCTCGTTGAGGCAGGACAGCGGCGCACCGAGGCTATTGGCCTCCGGCAGCTGTGCGGACGCCGGCAGCCGGACATTGTCCAGCACCAGCTCGGAGGTCACCGACGCCCGCAACGACAGCTTCTTGTGGATGACGTTGGCGGTGAAGCCAGGGGTGTCGGTCGGTACCAGGAACCCGCTGATGTCTCCGTCGCCCTCCCCAGTTCTGGCCCACACCGTGGCCACATCGGCGAGATTGCCGTTGGTGATCCACATCTTGGTGCCATCGAGCACCCAGTCCGCGTTTTTCTCTCCGGGGCCGGAGCGCCGGGCCCGGGTGCGCATCCCGGCTGGGTTGGAACCGAAGTCGGGCTCGGTGAGCCCGAAGCACCCGATCGCCTCGCCGGCGGCCAGCCGGGGCAGCCACTCGTTCTTCTGCTCCTCGGAGCCGTAGCGGTAGATGGAGAACATCGACAGCGAGCCCTGCACCGACACGAAGCTGCGGAAACCGCTGTCGCCGGCCTCGAGCTCCATACAGGCCAGGCCATAGCTCACCGCGTTGGTACCCGCGCACCCATACCCCTGCAGGTGCATGCCCAACAAGCCCAGCTGGCCGAACTCCTTACCGAGTTCCTTTGGCAGCGTGCCAGATTCGAACCAGTCCTCGACGTTCGGCCGGAGCCGGGTATCGACGAACTTGCGCACGGTCGCCGCGATGTCCCGTTCGTCGGAGTCGAGCAGACGGTCGGTCGCAAACAGCTCCAGCGGGCTATAGAGATCCTTCTTGGCCGGCGCAGTGGTGGTGCTCATGGGTTTATCCGATCCGGATCAGTTTCTTGTTGACGAACTCATCGATGCCGAAGCGCCCTAGTTCTCGTCCGAAGCCGGAGCGCTTCACCCCGCCGAATGGCAACTCGACACCGTCGGCGCCGACCACGTTCACGAACACCATTCCGGCGTCGATCTTGTCGGCTACCCGCTTGGCCTGTTCTTCATCCGTAGTGAACACATACGAGCCGAGCCCGAACGGAGTGTCGTTGGCCAGCTCGACCGCCTCGTCCTCGGTGCTCACTTTGTACACGGTGGCCACCGGGCCGAAGAGCTCCTCGCGGTACGACACCGAATCGGGCGAGACTCCGGTCAGCACACCCGGCGGGAAGAACGCGCCCTGACGCTCGCCCTGGGAGACCAGCGTGGCGCCGTCGGCCACCGCGCGATCGACCTGCTCGGCGAGCCGCTTGGCCGCACCAAGCGAGGACAGCGGCGACAGGCCGTCGGCGGCCTCCAGCACCTTCCTGGTGAACTTGTCGAGGAACTCGTCGTAGATGTCGGCGGCGACGATGAAGCGCTTGGCCGCGTTACACGCCTGGCCGGTGTTCTCGAAGCGGCCAGCGATCGCCGCCTCGACGGTCGCGTCCAGGTCGTCGCTGCTGAGCACGATGAACGGATCGGAACCGCCGAGTTCGAGCACGACCTTCTTCAGATTGCGGCCGGCGATCTCGGCCACCGCGGCACCCGCGCGTTCGGAGCCGGTCAGCGAGACGCCCTGCACGCGCGGGTCGGCGATGGCGTCGGCGATCTGCTCGTTGGTCGCGTAGACGTTGACGTAGGCACCGGCGGGGTAGCCGGCGTCGTCGAAGATCTGCTGGATCGCCTCGGCGGACTCCGGGCACTGCGGGGCGTGTTTGAGCACGATCGTGTTGCCCAGCGTCAGGTTCGGTCCGGCGAACCGGGCGACCTGGTAGTAGGGGTAGTTCCACGGCATGATGCCCAGCAGGACACCGACCGGGCCGCGCTTGATCACCGCGCTGCCATCCCCGTCGAGCAGCTGGATCGGCTCGTCGGCGAGGAACTTCTCGGCGTTGTCGGCGTAGTACTCGTAGATCGCGGCGCTGAAGTCCACCTCGCCGAGGGCCTGCTCAAGCGGCTTGCCCATCTCCCGGTGGATGATCTCGGCCAGCTTCTCGCGGCGCTCGGTGTGCAGCGCGGCCACCCGCCGGATCAGCGCGACCCGGTCGGCCAGCGTCGAGGTCTTCGACCACTCCCGGTACGCCTTGGCCGCCGCGGCCAGTGCCTGTTCGATCTGTTCGTCGGTGGCGGTCGGGTACTCCCGTACAACTTCACCGGATTTCGGGTCGACCACTGCGTACAGACTCATTGTTCCGTCCTGAGGGTTTAGTGGTGTAAAACTTATGAAAGTTATATACCGCTAAACTTTGGCGGCGCAAGGCCCGGCCACGGATCGACTGGTGAAGGTGAGGTGTCTCGATGTCAGAGGACGCGTCCACCGGTGTTCTGGCAGGCGTTGACGGGTGGATGAACCGGCTTGGCCCGAAGCTGCGCACGCTACGCAAAGAGCGTGAGCTGACGTTGGAGGCGGTCGCCGACCGTGCCGGGCTGACCAAGGGATTCTTGAGTCTGGTCGAACGCGGCCAGACCACGATCTCGGTGCCCAACCTCCTCAAGGTATGCGAAATCCTCAGTGTCTCAGTGGGTTCGCTATTCGACTACCCCGACTCGGCGGTCGTGCGCGGCGGCGGCGGCGCGCCAGTGGAGATGGGCGGCACCGGAATCCGTGAGTATCTGCTGACCCCGGAGACCGAACGCAACCTTCAGGTGATGCGGTCGGTGTTGCGGCCCGGTGGCGGCACGGGTGGCGCCTACACATTGGAGTCCGAAACCATCTTTGTTTTCGTGCTCCGCGGGTGCCTGCGGCTGACCGTCGACGGTCAGGAATCGGTTCTCAAAACCGGCGACTGCTACACCTTCTCGGCGAAGGCCGTGCACTCCTGGGACAACCCGGGGCAGGACGAAAGCGAAGTCCTGTGGTCGATCGTGCCGCCAATCCCACGGAATTCCGGCCCAAATCGACCCTGAACGTGCTGTACTGGCGCAACTGTATGTGCCGGGGAAGGTGTTCGGGTGGTCAAGAAGGCAGCGGGAAAGCGCGCTGACGGCGAGGAAGCGATCGCCGTCGATAAGCGCGTGCGGGTCTATGTTGACACCGACGACGAGGTGCGCGGTGTCGTTGTCGAGGACTTCGGCGACTTGGCGGGCCATGCCGTCGATGTCGGGGACGTGCACATCTCGGACGCGGCACGGCGCTGGGCCGTCCTATTGGACGCCGGCACGCTGGTTTTCGTCGACAGCCACCAGATAGCGCCCGAGTAGGCGCACGAGTTCCGCGACATCACGCCCGGTGCGCAATACGGCGCGATCGGGTCGGATGATCGCCGCGCCTGCGCGGCCGTTGCGCAACCAATCCGCGAGTTCGCCGCCGGGTGCCGCCACATGAACTGCGGCGCCGTAATGTTCGGCGGCCTGTCGATCCTTCGGGTTCGGTGCCTGTGTCGTCACGATCGCAAAACCGTTGCCCAGTAGGTCGTCGAGGCGCCTGCCGGCGGCATCGACGGCGTTGGGGCACATTGTCCCGCTCAGCCGACCCAGCAGCCGTGCCCGGTGGATGAGTGCTGATCGGTGCAGCGGTGGTGTCCGGGAATTGATCACCCGCTCTCGAAGTCCGGGCAGCCGATGGATCTGTGGAATGACATTGCGGCGCAACATATTCCCGAAACTTCCACCAGAGGTCATGGCTCGCCCGACCATCAGTGCAATCCCGATCATTTTGCGTACGTGCGGCTTTCGCTCCTGTTCGTAGGTATCCAACGCGGACGGGTGCAGTGTCCCGTCGATCACGCCGGCCAGTTTCCATGCCAGGTTCATCGCATCACGCAGCCCAGCACCCATACCCTGGCCCACGAACGGCGGCGTCAGGTGAGCGGCATCACCGAGCAGGAAGATGTTGGCACGCCGCCAGTGGTCGGCGAGCTGGGCGCGGAAGGTGTACTCCGTGACTCGAATCAGCTCGAGCTCATCGATGCTGGTTGCCGCCGTCCACGGTGCGATCAGCGGGGCGAGTGCCGCCAATGTGCCGAAGTCGTCGGCACATTCGCCGGGGCGCAACCGGAATTCCCAGCGGTAGCGCACGTCGCCGATCTGCATGAAGGTGCCGGCCCGCTGTGGATCGCACAATTGGTGCACGCCGGCCCACTGACCCAGGTCCGCTGTCGTCGCCACATCGACCACCAACCAGCGCTGCTCGAATCGCAAGTCGCGCATGGCCGATCCGATTCGTGCGCGCACCAAGCTGTTGGCGCCATCGCAACCCAATACGTAGTCGGTTTCGACGGTATGCTCGCTGCCGTCGGCGCGGTCGGTGTAGGTGATCCGGGTGCGGCCGGCGGAGCTGCCGGCAATGTCGGTGACCTCGACGTTGCCCCGCAACGTGGCCAGTGGGTGACGGGCGAGATTGGTACGCAGCAGCGCCTCGAACTCCGGCTGGTCGAACATGTTGGCCTGCGGGAAGCCGTGCGGCGCGCTGGCGGGGTCCCGGTCGAACTCGGCCAGCACCCGTAGATCGGGGCTCAGCAGCCGCAGGCCCAGGGCCGGCCGGGAGATCGCGGCGAACTCCCGCGCGATCCCCAACCGGTGCACGATGCGGAACACCTCATCGTCGAGATGCACGGCGCGGGGTTGGGGGTACACGTCCGCGTAGCGATCGAGCACCAGACTGCGCACGCCGTACTGGGCGAGCAGAGTGGCGGCAGTAATCCCGGTCGGGCCGGCGCCCACGATCACCACGGGAGCCGAATCACAGCAGCTCATGCCGCTCCTTCTGCGTGGCTGAGGAAATCATCAGTAGTGAGAGCCGCTAGGATCAGCCGGTGACCGAAGCGCCGATCAACCGCCTGGAGCGCCGTAAGCAGCGGACTCGGATGGCGTTGGTCAAAGCGGCCCAGTCGATGATTGCCGCGGGCAAACTCAACGTCCCGGTTCTGGAGATCACCCAGGCCGCCGACGTCGGGATGGGCTCCTTCTACAACCATTTCGAGAGTAAAGAGGAGCTGTTCGAGGCCGCTGTAGCCGATGTCCTGGACTCCCACGGCGCTGTGCTGGATCAGCTCACGGCCGCCATCGAGGATCCGGCGGCCGTCTTCGCGTGCAGTTTCCGCCTGACCGGACGGTTCTTCCGCGAACGTCCGCAGGAGAGCCGGATCCTGTTGGCCAACGCCGGCGCACTGCTGTCCGCGGATCGGGGACTGGCCCCCCGCGCCTTGCGGGACATCAACGCCGCCGTCACGGCCGGGCGCTTTCATGTCGAGGATCCTGAACGGTCCCTCGCCGTGGCGGCCGGCGCGCTGTTGGGTCTGGGGTACCTGCTGCAGTCGCAGCCCGACCGAGACGCGGTTGCCACGGCCGACGCCGTCACCGAGGACGTCCTGCGGTTGTTCGGGATGTCGCCAGAGGACGCCCGCCAGATCTGTGCACTACCCTTGCCGGACATGGTATTTCAGGAATAGGTCACGGTCATACGCTGAGTGCCGAGATCGATCGCGCCGTCATCGGTGCGCACCGATGCCTCGATCACGTCACCGTCGTGCAGATACTTCGGGTTGCCGGCCTGCCGCTTGAAGAACGCCTTCCACTTGATCGCAGGCGGCAACAGTGACCCGATGATCTCGATGGGTTTCGGCGGTGCGCTGAGCGCCGTACCGACCGGTGTCCCGGTCAGGATCAGGTCACCGGCCGCGAGATCCTGGAAACGGCAGAGTGATTGGAGTGCATCCAGGGGAGGGTAGAGCATGTCACCGGCCACCAATGCGTTCTGGCGCTCCTCGCCGTTGACCGTCAAACGCAGCCGCAGTTCGCCGAATCGAGCGAGCTCGCCGGCGTCGATCAGCACCAGGGCCGGACCGACCGGCGTGAACGTCGGATAGGACTTGGCCTCGTAGAACTGGGTCTGCGGCAGCTGGATGTCGCGCGCCGACACGTCGTTGGTCACCACCAGGCCCGCGATGTAGTCACTGAGATTGTCTGCGGAAACCGTTGTGCCGACGGGTATGTCAAGGCCGATGACGAGTCCGATCTCCACCTCGTAGTCGAGGAACTTGACGTGTGCGGGCTTTCGCACCGGAGCGAACGGCCCGCTGACGGACGCCGATGACTTGCGGAAGAAGGTCAGCGGAACGGTCTTCGGGTCCATGCCGGCATCGCGGACGTGTGAGGCGAAGTTCGTCATCTGGGCCACCACCCGGCACGGTGTGGTCACCGGTGAGAGCAACTGGAGTTCCGCGACGTCGACGGTGTCGGTGCCGCGCGCCGCTGCCTCGATCGCCGCACGATCGGCCAGCAGTTCCGCGGTGGTGCGCGCCGAGGTGCTGACCTTGACGGCGCCGGCGGGGGTGCCCGCCCACCATGCGTCTGCGGTGCGGAGGACGGAAATGCTCATGAGGTGGCAACTTTCAGCAGGCCGATGAGGCGTTTGACATCGAACTCGTTCTTCTCGCGCAGGCCGGTGATCATCGAGACCACCTCGTGGCGTGCATGTTTGGGGCTGGTCCCGAGGAAGTCCGCGGTGGCAGGTGGACCCCATTGAGCCAGTCCGGACGCGGTGAAGGGTGCCCAGCCCGGCTCGAGGGTGTTGTCGAACACGTCACC
>JAHFVD010000006.1 GCA_023264735.1 Mycobacterium sp.
AGTACAGCATCAGCGCAACGAAAGTCGCGGCGACCACCCGCGGAACCACCAGTGCCTGAATGGGATTGACGCCGATGACCTTCATGGCATCGATCTCTTCGCGGATGGTGCGGGCACCGAGATCGGCGCACATCGCGGTCGAGCCGGCACCGGCGACGACGATCGCGGTCACCACCGGACCCACCTGGGTCACCGAGGCCAGCGCGGCACCGGCACCCGAGAGGTCGCCTGCGCCCACCTCCAGCAGGACGATGTTGAGCGTGAACACGATCAGCACGGTGTAGGGAATCGACAGCACCAGCGTCGGGACGATCGATACCCGCGCCACAAACCAGATCTGGTCGAGCAGCTCACGCCACGCGAACGGCGGGCGGAACATCGCGGCGAAGGTCTCACCGACAAGAACGACGAAGTCCCCCACCGAGAAAACCGGCTTGGACCACGCGACGCTCATGGATGCAGGAGGGGTGAGGAGCGGCGCGGCGACGGCGGCGTCATCGCCGCCTTGCGCCAGCACCCCTCTGCGGATCCCACATGCAGTCCTCTCGTCGTCAACCCTGTGCCGGACGCTAAGAGGGTGACGAGAGGCTGTCAACGTAACTGGTTTCGCAGATGCGTACGTCAATACGAGGTATCGGCTGGTTGTCCCAACGCCTTTGGTTTCACTCAGACGGATTAAATCGTCGCGAGCGGAAATCTTGCCGCGCGCGGGTTCTCGTCGCCAGTAAGCTCACAGCCATGGGTGAAGCTGTCGATCCTTCGGTACCACCGAGCGGCACCGGATGCGTCGAATGCGATGCGGCCGGCGGCTGGTGGGTGCATCTGCGTCGCTGTGCGGCCTGCGGTCACATCGGCTGCTGCGACGATTCGCTGATGCGGCATGCCGCAGCGCACTGGCGCGAGAGCGGCCATCCGATCATCCGGTCGTTCGAGCCCGGCGAGGACTGGTTCTGGGACTACCAGAGCAACGAGTACTACGACGGACCGGACCTGGCCCCGCCGGAGAGCCGCCCGTCCGAGGAGACCACCCCGGGCCCGCGCGGGCGCGTGCCGACCGACTGGATGGAGCTCCTGCGCAACCGCGCCGACTGAGTCAGCGCATCGGAGCCGCCGCGGCGGCACACGCACACCGTCGCACAGGCGTCGTCGGCCAGGGTGTTGTCGTTGACGACGACCCGCTTCTTGCGTAGCACCGAGCGGCCACAGGCGATGAACGGGACGGGCGCCGCGGTGTCCTGCGGCGAAATCTGCACCGAGTCGGCGAAGCGGGTCCCGACCTCGCCGGGCTCGAAGTGCACGAGGTAGCGGATGGTGAAAAGCCAAGTGCCGTCGGGGCGCTGCTCCCCGCGGACGATCAGGGAGTCGTCACCGATCCTCGCCATGTACTAGATCGTCCTCCGGTCGGCGGCCGAAGTGTGGAGCACACGCCGAGGCTTTTACGCCAATCCGGCCGCAGCCATTTCCTTTTCAAACTCTTTCGCCATCCGCTCGGCGAATGCGGTGACGGCCTTGAGCGGGCGCAGCATCACGGTGAACTCGTCGATGAGCCCGTCCTCGCGGACGTGCAGGAAATCGCAACCGTTGATGTCGAGGTCGCCGACTTTGGCGGTGAACACCAGCGCGTGATCGGCCTGGCCCTCGCCGCCGATCTCCTTGACGTAAGTCAGGTCGGCGAACACCCGCGATACCGCCCGAAGGATGATGCCGATCTGGTCGCGGCCCTGGTACGGCTTGTGCGCGATCGGGCTGCGGAAGACCACGTCCTCGGCACAGAGGGCGGGCAGGGCATCGAAATCACCGGCTTCGACGGCGGCGCGAAAGGCATGCATGGCCTCAGCATGCCACGGGGGGATCTAGGTTTCGACGATCCCGTCGCGCAGCGACTCCAGCGCGGTGCGGCACAGCCGCGCCAGTTCGGCCAACGACCGGTCTTCGCCGACCATCCACAGCTCCATCGCACCGAAGACGGCTGCGGCGATGCAGCGGGCGGTGACGATGACGCGCAGCCGCTCGTCGGGTGTGGTCGGCGGGGCGCTCAGCGACAGCTGGTCGGCGATCGCGTCGGCGAACTCGGCCTCGACCTGCCGGGTATGGCGGACGATGCGGCCGGGGTCGAGCTCCTTGGCCCGAAGCGAGGCGATCTGCGTGACAGCCTCGGGGTCATACGGCGAGGCGTCGATGGCCGATTGCACCGATTCGATGATCGATTCCCCCGGTGAGCGGGCGTGGAGCGCGGCCCGGAACCACTCGAGGCCGACGTCGTAGTCGGCGAACAGCAGGTCGTGCTTGGACGTGAAGTGTCTGTAGAAGGTGCGCAGTGAGACGCCGGCATCGTCGGCGATCTGCTCGGCCGAGGTGTCCTCGACGCCCTGGGCGAGGAAACGCACCAGGGCAGCGCGCCTCAAGGCGTCACGAGTGCGCTCGCTACGCGCCGTCTGAGCAGGCCGAACCACGCAGGTAACGTACCGCACAAGGGATTGTCAAAATTGACAAAACATGCGGCAATCTTCACTACAGTTACGAAGCCATGACGCTCCTCGTTCATGCAGTGCTGGCTGTCCTCGTCATCGCGTGGATCATCGGATCCAATTCATCGATCTTCCGCAGGCCCGCGACCGGGCCCGCGGTCAGTGCCCTCGAGATCATCTACTACGTCGTCGGTCTCGCGTCGATTGCGCTGGGCTGGTACTTCAACATCCAGTTCGTGCACCAGTACGCCGACGGCAGCGGCAATGTCTTCACCGGCGCGGGCAGCTGGTGGCAGTTCATCACGCTGGGATACGACAATCCCGCCGCGGCATCAGCAAGCCAGGACTACACGATCGGCAACGTGATCCTGCTGCCGCTGTTCACGATCATCGACGGCTACCGGCGCGGGATTCGCCGGCCGTGGCTGTTCTTCGTCGCCAGCCTGTTCACCAGCTTCGCGTTCGCCTGGGCGTTCTATCTCGCCACCGTGGAACGCCAGCGGCTGCATGAGAAGTCCTCTCAGACGGTCGGAGCCAGCGTCGGGTAGTCCACGTAACCGGCAGCGCCCGGTGAGTAGAACGTCGCCACGTCGGGCTCGGTCAGTTCGGCGCCGGTGCGCAGCCGCTCGATGAGGTCGGGGTTGGCCAGGTAGGCCCGGCCGACGGCCGCGGCACTGATCGCACCCCAGTCGACGAGGTTCTCCAGCTGACAGAACGTGGTGTCGATGTCGCGGCCGGTGTTGAGGACGAACGGCCCCGGCCAGAGTGCCCGCACGATGCCGAATTCGGCGGCGTCCGGGTTGATCAGGACATGCAGGTAGGCGAGCCCGAGCGGTGAGATCCGTTGCAGCAGATCCTCATAGGCCGAGACGGTGTCGATCTCGTTCATGTCGCCCGCGCTGTTTCCTGGCGAGATGCGCAGCCCGACGCGGTCGGCACCGATCTCTTCGGCCACCGCCTCGACGACCTCTGCGGTCAGTCGCGCCCGGTTCTGCGCGGATCCGCCGTAGCGGTCGGTGCGGGTGTTGGTGGCATCGGCGAGGAATTCGTGCAGCAGATAGCCATTGGCAGAATGGATTTCGACACCGTCGAGTCCCGCTTCGATGGCTCGGCGGGCGCTTGCACGGAATTGCGCGACCACGCCGGCGATTTCGTTGGTCTCGAGCGCGCGCGGCACCGGCAGCGGCTTCTTGCCATTCGGTGTGTGGGCCGACATGCTGGCCGCGATCGCTGAAGGCGCGACCGACTCGGCGCCGCTGATGTCCGGGTGGGCCATCCGGCCGACGTGCCAGATCTGCATGAAGATCAGCCCGTCCTGCGCGTGGACCGCCGAGGCCACCTCGGCCCACTTTTCCTGGTGGCGGTCGGTGTAGACGCCAGGGGTGTTGACGTAGGCGCCGTTGCCCACCTGGGAGACGGCTGTGGCTTCGGTGATGATCAGCCCTGCGGATGCCCGCTGCGCGTAGTACTCGACCTGCAGGTCACTGGGGGTGCCGTCCGCCTGGGCGCGCGAACGCGTCAACGGCGCCATGAACAGCCGATTCCGGGCGGTGTTCGCGCCGAAGGTGATCGGCTGGAGCAGGGCTGAGTCGTCGGCCAAGGTGAACGTCATGCTCGGTTGAAACTGCACGGACGTGCCGATTCATTCCCTCAGCTATGGATCGTCGTCGTCTTCTAACAACCGTTCGGGGTCGGGTGGCCCGGAGGGGTTGCACCTCCGGGCTCCCACAGAACCGGGCGTGACAGTCTCCCGTCACCCGGCTCTTGTCATCTTGATCGGCAGTGTGTGCGGGACGGAAACCCAGTGAGCGAAGAGGCGTGGATAGCGTGTTTGAGCGCGTGTCCAGGCTTTCATCGCGGCCCGGAAGCCCCGGTACCGTTTGTATTTCTTGCGGATCCACCGCAGCAGGTAGGAGTTGATGCGGGCGAGGAGGGTGGTGAGCGCGGTCGGGTAGAAAGCCCCGTAGTAGCGCATCCACCCCCGGACGATCGGGTTGATCATTCGGGCGAGCTCGGTGAAGCTGAGATCGGTACGTCGGTGCAGTTTCCACCGGCGGACCACTTGCCCCATCTTCTTCAAGGCGTCCTTGCTGACCGCGGGCAGAAACGAGGTGAACACCACCCCGTGTTTGTTGCGTGCACCGCGGGCGCGAAACGTGTAACCCAGGAACGTAAACGACGTGTGCTCAGATGAGCCGCGCCGGTTGGCGTCCTGGCAGTACACGATCCGGGTCTTGTCGGGATGCAAGTGCAACCCGACAGCGTCCATCCTGTCGGCGATCGCGTGACGCACGTGCCGAGCTTGCTGCTCACTGACACAGTGCACGACCGCATCATCTGCGTACCGTTCGAACGGGATCGCCGGGAACTCCCGGGTCATCCACATGTCGAATGCGTAATGCAGAAACAAGTTGGCCAACACCGGCGAGATCGCCGACCCTTGTGGGGTACCACGGTCTCGTTGCTGCAAGGTTCCATCGGGCAGCTGTAGTGGCGCGGCAAGCCACCGCTTCACATACAGCAGCACCCAGGGCAGGTCGGTGTGTGCGTGCACCGCCTTGACGACGAGTTCCCAGTCCACACTGTCGAAGAACTTTTGGACATCCAGATCGATGACCCAGTCGTATTTCCAACAGCGCTGCCGGCATGTCGCGACCGCGTCCAGTGCCGATCGCTGCGGGCGATAGCCGTAGGAATCTGGATGAAAGATCGGTTCGACCTCTGCTTCCAGCCTGCCCGCGACCACCGTCTGAGCGATCCTGTCCGCGACCGTGGGCACCCCGAGCACCCGGACCCCGCCGCCTTGCGGTTTCGGTATTTCCACCGCTTTGACCGGAGGCGGAAAGTACGAGCCCGACGACATCCGATTCCAGATCAGGTACAGGTTCCCCTTCAGATCTGTCTCGAACTCCGCCAGGCCGACCCCATCCACTCCCGGTGCGCCCCTGTTCGCCTTGACCTTCTCGTATGCCTCCCACACTTCCCGTTTCGAAATATCAAACGGCTTCACTGCCGACTTCAGCGTGCTCATATAGCTCCTCCCCGAACATATCTCGGGTTGACCAGACAAACAGCCACAGATGACCCGGTCCCTTCGCTCCACCCCCATTACAGGAGCTTCACCGCTACTACGAACCGGTCCGCCAGCACGTCCCGCGACGGTACTCACACCAGGCGTGAGGCCGGGCTACTCCCTCTCGCCGCCGAAAACACCGTGCCCAGCATCGTGTTCGACGATCAGTGTCGAGACGCGCTTTCCCACGTTTCCTGCAAGAGCCGCAGACCAGGCTCATGCCGCCTCAATGCCGGACACCACCTGGCCAGAAACTGGGACATCCGCCAGGCCCTGCTCCCGCAGCTCACCACACGGCTGCGGTTTCGATGCCACTCGAACTATGACGACACATCAACAGCGGTTCGGGTTTACTCATCTTCCTGGTCCCCACCTGACACCTCTTGGATGCCTTTTCCACATCGCTCACCACGACGGTCTTCAGCCAACGCAGCATGTGGTGGTTTGAAGCCTCCGCCCAACCGGCGACTTCGAAGGGCCAAACCTTCATCTCTTGCAGAACATCGAATCTCGTTGTCTCTACCTACATGTGAGACTCCATTCTTCGTTCGTGGCACACGTGGTGGTAGGTGTTGACGCCGCCTTTGAGCATGGGCAGTCCGGGTGGTGGGATCCATTGGGTGTGGCCGCCTGCCAGTATTCGGGTGTCCCAGCCGCCGGTTTCGACGAGTTGGTTGTCGGGTGGGCAGGCCAGGGTGAGATCCTGAATGTTGGTGGTGCCGCCGTTTTTCCAGTCCTTAGCGGCGTGATGGACCACGCTGTGATAGCCGGGCGCATCACAGCCCGGTCGGGTGCCAATGCCATTAAGTTTGCCGTTGTTGCAGTTCAGGGCTGTGTGCTGATCAATAGCGTTGCAACGTAACATGTTCCAGTAGTCAAAGTTCGGTGATCCGGCGAGGGTGATTTGGTGGC
>JAHFVD010000038.1 GCA_023264735.1 Mycobacterium sp.
GAAGTCGGTGGTGGTGGCCTGGTAGGCCACATCGCGCAGCTGGCCGTCCAGACGTCCGTGCTTGATGCGGTAGAACCGCTGCCCGGTGAACTGGAAGTTATAGCGCTGCATGTCAATTGACCAGGACTTGTCCCCGACGATGTAGATGCCGTCATCGACCCGGGCGATCAGGTCGTCGGTGCTCAGGTCGTCGGTGCCCGGCTGCAGGGAGACGTTGGCCATCCGCTGGATCGGGACGTGGTGCGCGGAGTCGGCATAGGAGCAGCCGTTCGAGCGGGCCTGCCCGAGCCGCGGCGCGAACACCCGGTCGAGCTGGTAGCCGACGAAAATCCCGTCGCGCACCAGGTCCCAGCTCTGCGCTGCCACCCCTTCGTCGTCGTATCCGATTGTGGCCAAGCCGTATTCGACGGTGCGGTCGGCGGTCACGTTCATCACGGGCGATCCGTAGCGCATCGTGTTCAGCTTGTCTGGGGTGGCGAACGAGGTGCCCGCGTACGCGGCCTCGTAGCCGATCGCACGGTCGTATTCGGTGGCGTGCCCGATTGATTCGTGAATGGTCAGCCACAGATTGGTCGGATCGATCACCAGGTCGGTCGGCCCGGCAACCACCGTCGGCGCCTTGGTCTTGTCCGCCAGCAGGATGGGCAGCTCGGCCAGCTCGGTGCTCCAGTTCCACACCTCGTCACCGGCCAGCGCCTCCCAGCCGCGCGCCATCGGCGGGGCCAGCGTCCGCATCGACTCGAAGCTGCCCGCGGCGGCGTCGACGGCCACTGCGTCCAGCGCCGGCATCACCCGCACCCGCTGCTGGGTGATCGACGAGCCGAAGGTGTCGGCGTAGAACACCTGTTCCTTGACGGTGTTGACCATTGCCGAGACGTGGTCGACGCCGTCGGAAGCCAGCAGCCGGCCGGAGTACTCGCCCAGCACCGCGATCTTGTCGGCGGTCGACACCGTGAACGGGTCGATGGCGTAGTTCGACACCCACGTGACGTCGGCGTAGACGGGCTCGGGCGCCAGCTCGATGCGCTCCGCGTTCAGCACAGCCAGCGACGTGGCGACTTCGACCGCGCGACGGGCGGTGTCGGCGGCGACCTCGGGAGCCAGCTCGGCGTGGGAGGCGAACCCCCAGGTGCCGTCGACGATCACCCGCACCGCCAACCCGATCTCGCGGTCGGTGACCGCACTCTGCAGCTCACCGTCGCGCAGCTGCACCACCTCGGTGGTGATGGCGTGGATGCGCAGGTCGGCGTAGCTGGCGCCGGCCGCACGGGCCGCCGATAGGGCCGCGTCGGCCAGCGCATGGCGCGGCAGGGCCAAGAAGTCGGCGTCAACATCACGTGGACTCACGTGCTACACCGTAACGGCAGGGTCCGGGAACCGGCTTTAATGGCCAAGGTGACCACTCGGCGTGTGCGCTCCAGCCTGCTGGGGTATGCGCTGCTGGCGCCGAGCCTGTTCGGGGTGGTGTGCTTCCTGCTGTTGCCCATGCTGGTGGTCGTGTGGCTGAGCTTGCACCGCTGGGATCTGCTCGGGCCCATCCGCTATGTGGGGCTGGACAATTGGCGCTCGGTGCTCACCGATGCCAGTTTCGGCAATTCGCTGTTGGTGACGCTGGCCTTCATCGCGATCGTCGTTCCCGCCCAGATCGTCCTCGGTTTGGCCGCGGCGGCATTGCTGGCCCGAGAGCTGCCGGGTAGCGGGGTGTTCCGCACGCTGTACGTGGTGCCGTGGGTGTGCTCGCCGCTGGCAGTCGGGGTGCTGTGGCATTGGATCCTGGCGCCCACCGACGGTGCGGTGAGCACTGTGCTCGGCCACCGCATCGAATGGCTCACCGATCCGGGGCTCGCGCTGCCGGTCGTCTCGGCGGTGACGGTGTGGACCAACGTCGGCTACGTGACGCTGTTTTTCCTGGCCGGCATCCTGGCGATCCCCCCGCAGATCCACGCCGCCGCGCGACTGGACGGCGCGACGAGCTGGCAGCGGTTCTGGCACATCACCCTGCCGATGCTGCGCCCGACGCTGTTCTTCGTCTCGGTCACCGGCATCGTCAGCGCGGCCCAGGTGTTCGACACCGTGTACGCGCTGACGGGTGGTGGGCCCGCTGGGCGCACCGATCTGGTGGCGCATCGCATCTACGCCGAGGCGTTCGGCGCCGCGGCGATCGGGCGGGCCGCGGTGATGGCGCTGGTGTTGTTCGTCATCCTGGTCGGCGCGACGATCGTGCAGCACCTCTACTTCCGCAAGCGGATCAGCTATGACCTCACGTAACGCGCTGATCTATCTGGGGCTGCTGGCCGGTGCGCTGATCACCCTGGCCCCGTTCGGGTTGGGCCTGCTGACCTCGTTCACCTCTGCCCAGCAGTTCGCCACCGGCACACCGCTGTCGCTGCCCAACCCGCCCACGCTGGCCAACTACGCCGGGCTCGGTGACGCCGGATTCGGCCGCGCGCTAGCGGTCACCACGCTGATGACGGCGATGATCACGCTGGCGCAGCTGACGTTTTCGGTGCTCGCGGGTTACGCGTTCGCCCGTCTGGAGTTCACCGGCCGCGACACGTTGTTCTGGGTGTACATCGCCACGCTGATGGTGCCGGGCACCGTCACCGTCGTGCCGCTGTATCTGATGATGGCCGAGCTGGGGTTGCGGAACACGTTCTGGGCGTTGGTGTTGCCGTTCCTGTTCGGCTCGCCGTACGCGATCTTCTTGTTGCGGGAGTACTTTCGCGGTATCCCCGCCGACCTGGTCAACGCCGCCCGCCTGGACGGGGCCAACACGCTGGACGTGATCGTGCACGTGGTGTTGCCGGCCAGCAAGCCGATCCTGGTGACGCTGACGTTGATCACCGTTGTTTCGCAATGGAATTCGTTCATGTGGCCGCTGGTCATCACCAGCGGTGGCAGCTGGCGGGTGCTGACGGTCGCGACGGCAGGGCTGCAGACCCAGTACAACGCGCAGTGGACGTTGGTGATGGCGGCGACGACGGTGGCGATCGTCCCGCTGATCGCGCTGTTCCTGGTGTTCCAACGCCAGATCGTGCGCTCGATCGTCGTCACGGGGCTCAAATGAGCTGGCCGCCACGGTTCTCCACCCGGATGCTGGCCGGGCTGATCACGGTCGCGCTGCTGCTGGTTGCCGGCGCACTGGTGCTGGGCCGCACCGACGGGCCGTCCGGGAAAACCATTGTCACGGTGCGGCTGTGGGACCCCGCGGTGGCTGCCGCCTATGCAGACTCATTCACAGAGTTCACCCGCACCCATCCCGATATCGAAGTGCGCACCGACGTCGTCGCCTACGCCAGTTACTTCGACACCCTGCGCACCGATGTGGCCGGCGGCGGCGCCGACGACATCTTCTGGATCAACAACGCCAACGTCGCCGAATACGCCGACAACAACCGGCTCATGGTCATCGAGCCCAACGCCGACTGGGATCCGTCGGTAGTCGCCCAGTTCACCCGCGTCGGCAAGCTATGGGGTGTCCCGCAGTTGACCGACGCCGGAATCGCCCTGTACTACAACGCCGACCTGCTGGCCGCCGACGGTGTCGAACCGGCCGACCTGGATACGCTGAGCTGGGATCCCGACGCGAGCGTCGACACGCTGCGGCCGATGCTGAAGCGCCTCACCCACGGCAGGCAGTGGGGTTACAACGCCGCCAACGACTTACAGGCCATCTACCTCAACTACATCGGCTCGGCCGGTGGGGTGTTCTCCGACGGTGACCGGTTCGCCTTCGACAACCCGCAGGCCGCTACCGCATTCCGCTACGTCATCGACCTGATCAACACCGATCGTGTCGCCCCGCCTGCGTCGGACACCAACGACAACGGCGACTTCTCCCGCAATCAGTTCCTGTCGGGGCGGATGGCGCTGTTCCAGTCCGGCACCTACAACCTGGCGCAGGTGGCCGAGCGAGCGACGTTCCGCTGGGGGGTGGCGCTGCTGCCGGCCGGGCCTGCGGGCCGGGTCAGCGTCACCAACGGCATTGTCGCTGCGGGCAATCCGGCCAGTCGCCATCCCGATGCGGTGCGCCAGGTGCTGGCCTGGCTGGGCAGCACCCGCGGCAACGAGTACGTCGGCCGCCAGGGCGCGGCCATCCCCGCGGTGCTGCCGGCCCAGGCGGTGTATTTCGACTACTGGTCGGCCAAAGGCGTCGACGTGCGGCCGTTCTTCACGGTGCTCGACGGCCCGCGCATCGCCGCGCCGGGCGGGGCTGGTTTCGCCGCCGGGTATCAGGCGATCAAGCCGTACTTCGACGAGATGTTCCTGGGCCGAACGCCCGTCAGCGAGGCGCTGGCCGCTGCCCAGCAGGCGGCCAACGCCGCCGCCGCGCGCTAGGTGTCGCCGAACGTGGGGCATTTCGTTGAATGTCGTTCACGATCTCGACTAAAACTCGCACTCTCGGCGAGTCGCAGGCCCACGCCTGCAGGTCCTATGCACGGAAATTAGTCAAAATGCGCGCATAACACCCACACTCGGCGGGGGCTAGGAAAGCAGACCGCGCGCTAGATCCCCATACCCGCCAGCACGGTCGCCTGCAGGACCACGGACACCACACACACCACCGCCGAGATCGTCAGCACCACCCAGTCGGCCCGTCGCGGGCCGGATGGTGCTGCCGAGATCATGCCGGTCCCACCGCGTGTGGTGATCGCATCACCCATCTCGTCGGCGCGGCGCAGCGCCACCGTGATGCCCGCTGCCAGCAGGTCCACCATCTCGATGACCCAGCGCCTGCGGCGAGCCCGGCGGCTGGTCAGCACCGGCCGCGGACGCAGCCGACGCGCGGCATAGAGCAACCGGAATTCGTCGAGAAGCATCGGAAAGGCCCGCAGCGACAAGGCAAGTGCGACCGCCCAGTCGTCAACCGGGATGCGGAAGACCTTCAGCGGCCGGCCCAGCCGCGCCACCGCGGGCGCGACGTCGGCGACGTTCGTCGTCCACGACACCAACATGCCCAGCGCCAACAGCACGATCGAGACGACGGTGATGCGCACGAATTTCAGCAGACCGCCGACCGCGATGTCGTAGGACCCCAGATGGAATTCCGGGGATCCGCCGCCGATGGTCGCGGTGACGGCGCCCAGCAGCAGCAGAATCCACAGCCACATGGGCACCGACGGCACGACACCACGCGGGATCCGTGCCAGCCAGATCGCGATACCGATGAGGATCGTGACCAACGCCAGCGGCACCCAATCCGGGTAGAACGCCAGCAGGGCCGAAAAGCCGAGGACGACAATTATTTTGGTGCCCGCCCACAGCTGGTGGATCGGCGAGGTGCCGGGCACCGGACGCAGCAGGACCACCGGGCGGGCTTGACGTGCGTTCGTCATGACGGCCCCTCGGTCAGCACGCCGTCGCTCAGATGCAGAGTGCGCGGGCACAGTTCTTCCAGACCGACGAAATCGTGCGAGATCACCACGACGGTCAGGCCACTGTTGCGACGGAGATCGATCAGCAGCCGCAGCAGGCCGCGCTGACTGGCCGCATCCAGGCCGGCCAACGGCTCGTCGAGGATCAGTGCCTGCGGCGAGCGGGCCAGCAGACCGGCCATCACCACCCGGCGCATCTGCCCACCGGAGAGCTGGTCGATACGGCGCCCCACCAGCGACGCGTCCAACCCGACCTTCGCCAGCGCAGCTGTCACCCGGGCGCGATCGCGGTACGAAAATCCGGCCGCAGAAGCAACTTCGGTGTCAACACGTCCGCGCATCAGCTGCAGCCGGGCCGCCTGGAACCCGATCGCCACCTCGCCGACGCATTCCGAAGCGGGGCGTCCGCGCACCAGGCAGCAGCCCGTGGTCGGACTGGTCAGCCCGGCCATGATCCAGGCCAGCGTCGACTTTCCGGAACCGTTGCCACCGTGAATCAGGACGCCCTCGCCCTCGTGGATGGTGAAGTTGACGTCCTGCAGCGCAGGCTTGGCCCACGGTGTGCCGCTGGCATATTCGTGGCCGACATGTTCGAGCTGCAGCACCGGCTCAGCAGCGCGCGGTGCGACATTCACCGTCGGCGCGGGCGCAGCGGCACTCTCGACCATGTGGGCGTTGTCCACGGATTCGCTGAGTTTCACGTTCCGGTCGGCGGTATCGGCCTCGTTGTTGTAGTGAGTGATCTGCACCAGCGCCATCTGGTGGCGTTCGGTGAGTCCGGACAGCACGCTCAGCAGCGCCTCCCGCCCGCGCTGGTCAACCATGCTGGTGACCTCGTCGGCGATCAGCATCGACGGTTGGCGCGCCAGGGCGGCCGCCACCGCCAACCGCTGCAGCTCGCCACCGGACAGTCCGCCGGTGTCGCGTTCCTCCATGCCGACGAGTCCGACTTCGCTGAGCAGTCCCGCAACGTCGGTCTGCGTTCCTGGTGGCAGACCCCAGACGACGTCGTCGGCGACTCGCGTTCCCAGGACCTGACTTTCGGGATGCTGCATGATGACCGCCGTCCCACCCAGTTGTCCCAGGCCGACGGCGCCGGGGCGCTCGATCGAGCCGGAGGTGGGTTCGCGCCCGGACAGCAGCAGCATCAGCGTGGTCTTCCCGGAGCCGTTGGCACCGGTGATAGCCACGTCCTCCCCCGCGTCAACGGTCAGGCTCAGCGGCCGCAGCGCGTCGTGCGCGGCGTTGGGATACCGGAACCGGGCGTCGACCAACCGGACGGGAACGGGTGCGACAGGCCCGGTTTCGTCGGGCGTCTCGAGCTTGTGCACATCGGGGATGCCGCTGAGCCGGTCCAGCACCCGCGACAGCGCCCACCACCCGACCAGGGTGACGACCATGATCGAGAACATCGCGTAAGCCATCAACAGCAGCGGCCAGTACTGCAGCGCGAGGCCGAACAGATGCCTGGCGTCCTCGGCCGCGGGCCGGAAGGGCTCGAAGTGCGACACCACCGAGACGACGCCGTCGAAGTTGGCGGTCATCGCCGAGAAGGTCAGGGTGCGCAGCCGCACCAGGACGGTCAGCGCGGCGATGATGAAGAGTCCGAAGACGAACCCGGCGACCAGGCCCACGGCGATGACGGTGGGGGTGCCGCGGCCGCGGCGTTTCATGATGCCGGCCAACCCACCGACGTAGGCGCAGTTGACCACCACCATCAACCCGCTCACGCCGGCGATCAGGAACGCGACGACACTCGCCGCGAACGTCGAGGCCACCAGCACGCGCAGCCGGTAGCGGTAGCCGAGCAGTCCTGTCGGGACCGTGGTCAGCAGCGACAGTCCCCCGGCAAACGGAACGACGACGGAAATGATCGACAGTGCGGCCGCGAGTGCGGCCATCACGGAGGCCTGAGCCATCTCGACCGGTGACAGCGAGCCGACTCGGCGGCGATCCACCGACGGTCCGGAGGGCTGCGCCGCAGGGGCCTCCGGTCTCGTCGCGGTCATCACCCGATTCTGCCAGCCGTCGCGACCGGGCAGTCGGTTCGACGTGCGGCGGTGAGGCCACCTACGGACATGCTGTGAGCAAGGCCACCGAGTCGAGGGCGACAACATAGTATTTCTATGTAAATATGGAACGCATGAGTCCGACGCCAACCCAGGAACGACCCGGCGCCGCATCAGGGCTGGGATCCGAGTTACTCGGCGTCATCGCACGGCTCAACCGGCTGGCCACTCAGCGCATCCGGCTGCCACTGCCCTGGGCACAGGCCCGTCTGCTCGGCACCATCGATGACCAGGGCGAAGCCCGGATTTCCGATCTGGCCGAGCTCGACCACTGCTCCCAGCCGACGATGACCACCCAGGTCCGTCGCCTGGAGGACGCCGGCCTGGTGGCCCGCACCCCCGATCCCGACGATGCGCGTGCCGTTCGCATCCGCATCACCCCCAAAGGCCAGACGATCCTGGCCCAGGTCCGCGCCGACCGTGCTGCGGTGATCGATCCGCGCATCGAGCGGCTGTCCGATGAGGACCGCGAAATTCTGTCGACCGCCGTCGGAGCATTGCATCGCCTGCTCGACGACCTCGACACGTCACCGAAGTAGTTAGGAGCGAGCCACTCATGTGGCGTCAACCCAAGGCCGTGTGGGCGGTCGCGTTCGCATCCGTCGTCGCCTTCATGGGCATCGGGCTCGTCGACCCGATCCTGAAACCCATCGCCGACAACCTCAACGCCACCCCGTCGCAGGTGTCCCTGCTGTTCACCAGCTACATGGCCGTCATGGGTGTGGCGATGCTGATCACCGGTGTGGTGTCCAGCCGCATCGGCCCGAAACGCACACTGCTGCTCGGCCTGGTCATCATCATCGCGGGCGCCGGACTGGCCGGGATGAGCGACACCGTGATGGGCATCGTCGGCTGGCGTGCGCTGTGGGGCCTGGGCAATGCCCTGTTCATCGCGACCGCGCTGGCCACCATCGTGAACTCCGCGCGTGGCTCGGTGGCCCAGGCGATCATCCTGTACGAGGCGGCGCTGGGGCTGGGCATCGCAGTCGGCCCGCTCGTCGGCGGTGTGCTCGGTTCGATCTCGTGGCGCGGGCCGTTCTTCGGGGTGTCGGCGCTGATGGCGCTCGCCCTGGTGGTCACGACGCTGCTGCTGCCCGAAACGCCTCGCCCACAACGGGTCACGACGTTGGCCGATCCGTTCCGGGCGCTGCGGCACCGGGGCCTGCTCGGCGTCGCAATCACCGCTCTGCTGTACAACTTCGGGTTCTTCACGCTGCTGGCGTTCACGCCGTTCCCGCTCGACATGACCGCCCACGAGATCGGTCTGATCTTCTTCGGCTGGGGGTTGTGCCTGGCATTCACCTCGGTGGTCGTCGCCCCGCGCCTGCAGCATCGATTCGGCACCGTCCGGGTGCTGCTGATCAACCTGCTGTGCTTCTCGGCGCTGCTCGCAGTGATGGCGGTCTTCACCGACGACAAGGCGGTCCTGGCCGCATGTGTGGTGGTGGCGGGTCTGTTCATCGGCATCAACAACACGCTGATCACCGAGACGGTGATGAAGGCCGCGCCCGTCGAGCGCGGAGTGGCCTCGGCGGCCTACAGCTTCATGCGATTCGGAGGCGCCGCCGTGGCACCGTGGCTGGCCGGGGTGCTGGGCGAGCGGGTCAGCGTGCACCTGCCGTTCTGGGTAGGCGCGGGCGCGGTGCTGGCCGGCGCCGGTGTGTTGGCGCTGACGGCCCGGCATTTGGGTGGGATTGATACTTCCGGCGGGCAGGAGCGAAGCGACTCGGGGAACCAGGGGAAAGATGAGCTGGAGGAGATCACCGAGCAGGCCACCGCGGTGACCATCGGCAGCGACAGCTGATCGATGCGGGGGCCGAACCCGAGGAGAACGATGCAGTTCTGGTGCGGCACCCCATTCATGAAGGCGACGGAAGCTGTCGCGGTGGCCCGCATGGTCGACGAGGCCGGCTACGACGGCATGATCTGCGCCGACCACTTGATCTACCCGCGGGATCTGCGCTCGCCGTACCCGTCGCCGAGCGGAAAGCCGGGTTGGCCGCCGGAGACCGCGTGGCCGGACAGCTGGGTGCTGATCGGGGCGATGGCCGCGGTGACGACGCGGCTGCGGTTCTCCAACGCGGTCTATATCGCGCCGGCCCGCCCCCTGCTCGAAGTCGCCAAGGTGGTGGCGACGGCGGCGTCACTGTCCGAGGGCAGGGTGTCGCTCGGCGTCGGAATCGGTTGGATGCGTGAGGAATACGAACAGCTTGGTCAGGAGTTCGGCAACCGCGGTAAACGCCTCGACGAGATGATCCCGGCGCTGCGTGCATTGTGGCAGGGCGGCTGGGTGTCGTGGAGCGGTGAGCACTATCAGGTGCCGGAGATGATGATCGAGCCGCATCCACCGCAGCCGGTGCCGATCCTGTGCGGCGGTGAGTCCGACGCCGCACTGCGCCGAGCGGCCGGGCTGTGCGACGGGTGGATCGGCACGGCCTACACCCTCGATGACGCCGCGTCCTACGTGACGAAGCTGGACGCGCTGCGCCGCGAATTCGGCCGCGCCGACGAACCTTTCGAGATCATGCTGGCGCTCATCGATCCGCCGTCACCGGATCTGTACTCCCGCGCCCAAGACATCGGTATCACGGCAGTGATGTGTGCCCCGTGGATGACCGATCCTGCCGTCGCCGCCGGCGGTGACATCGAGCGCTACCGCGGGCCGATCGAACGGTTCGCCGAAACCGTTGTCGCCGAATGTCGTTGAGCACTCACATCCAGACGGTGGCTTTCGGGCCTTCCCTGGGCTGAGCCAGCGGGTGACCGGCGCCCAACAGGTTGCCGGTGATGACGCCGCAGAAGCGGTACATCGCGATATCGAAGATGGTGTTGCTCATCGGCTGCTCGATGAAATGCCCGATCCGCTCGGCGGCGATGAATACGACCATCAGCAGCAGTCCGATCGCGATACCGGCGAAGGGATGGGCGGAGCCGTCCAACCGACTGAATGCCATGATCGCGAAGAACCACGCCACCGAGCGGATGAAGATCTCATAGGGCAGCGGGATCGGCTCGTTGCGGATGCGTTCCAGGCCGCTCTGAGCGCTCACCAAAGCGGTGTTGACGCTCATCAGCATCACGCGGGCCTGGTTGTCGATACGACCGTCCGCGGACAACCGCTGGATGTCGACAGCCTGGCCGGTCATCAAGTCGACGGCGGTCGCGTCGGCGGGGTCCTCCGGCGTCAGACCGGTGACCCCCTCCACCGGAGCGATCCCGCGCAGCTCCGCGGCGAGCTGCCAGGCGTAGCGGACTTGGCGTCGGCGCATCCGATCCAGGACGGGAGCCATCTCCGGTGCACCGGAGTCGACAGACGACAGGCCGTTGTGAGTGGCGCGGGAGTTGATGATGACGTTGCCCCACAGGGTGCGGGCCTCCCACCACCGGTTGTAGGCAATGGTGTTGCGGAAACCGATGAACACTGAGGCGCCGATACCCAGCACGGACAACACCGACGCGGCGTATTCGATCTGGGTGGGATCGGGAACCGGTATCAGCGCGGCGGCCGCCGCCAGCACCGCCACCAGGTCCCAGCGCAGCCGCCACAACACCAGCCCGGCAACCTTGAGCGGGCCCAGCTTCCCGACGCTACGAATCACCGCGTCAGCGTATTACCTGGCCGCGTCAGAGCAGGGCGTCGACGAGATTTCCGACCGCAAAGGTCGCGGCGAGCCCGAACGCCAGCTGCCGTTGGACTCACATCGACTCAGGTCTACCTGTGTTTGCCACATCCGCGTTTATGGAAGGGGCCCCGGGGATACTTTCGGGGGATGACCACCACTGCGGAGCATCTGCGGAACGCCCTCGACGGCCGCTGGCGAGACGTGAAGAACGAAGTCCGCGCCGAATTGGCGACGGAGGTCTTCCGGCCGCATTACACGCCCAACACCGCGATCGCCCGCGCCAAGGTGGCCGAGCAGATGAAGATCATGGCCGCTGCCGGCGCGGCCGAAGACGGGTTCCGAAAAGAACACGGCGGCAACGGTGATGTCGGCGCGGCGGTTGTCCGCATCGAGATGCTCGCGATGTCCGACCTGTCACTGATGGTCAAGGCCGGCGTGCAGTGGGGATTGTTCGGTGGTGCTATCGAGAACCTGGGCACCCAGCGGCACCACAAGGCCTACGTACAGCGCATCATCGACCTGGATCTGCTGGGCTGCTTCGGGATGACCGAGACCGGACACGGCAGCGACGTGCAGTCACTGGAGACGACGGCCACCTACGCCCCGGCGACCGAAGAGTTCGTGATCAACTCCCCCACCCCGACGTCACGCAAGGATTACATCGGCGGCGCCGCCGAAACAGCACGAGTGTCAGCGGTTTTCGCCCAGCTCATCACCGGCGGCGAATCGCACGGCGTGCACTGTTTCGTGGTGCCGATCCGCGACGAGGACGGTAACGACCTGCCGGGCGTGACCACGTCGGACTGTCTGTACAAGGGCGGGTTACCCGGCGTCGACAACGGCCGCATCGTGTTCGACAACGTCCGCGTTCCGCGGGAGAACCTGCTGAACAAGTACGCCGACGTCGCCCCCGACGGCACCTACTCCTCACCGATCGAGAACCCCAACCGGCGCTTCTTCACCATGCTGGGCACATTGATTCGCGGCCGAGTCACCGTCGGCGGCAGCGCGGCCGCCGCAGCTCGCGTAGCCCTGGATATCGCCACGCGATATGCCTTGCAGCGCAAGCAGTTCAGCGCCCCGGACGACGACGGTGAAGTGCTGATTATGGACTACCTGGCGCACCAACGCCGCCTCTTCCCCCTGATCGCGCGCTCGTATGCGCTGCAGTTCGCCCAGAACGAGTTGGTGGCCAAGCTGCACGAGGTGCAGACCTCCGACACCACCGACGCCGAGGAGCAGCGCGAGCTGGAATCGCGCGCCGCCGGCCTGAAGGCGGCCAACACCTGGCATGCCAGCGCCGCCATTCAGGAAGCCCGCGAAGCCTGCGGCGGCGCAGGCTATCTCGCCGAGAACCGGCTGATCGCACTGCGCGCCGACACCGACGTGTTCACCACGTTCGAGGGTGACAACCACGTGCTGACCCAGCTGGTCGCCAAAGACCTGCTGACCGCCTACGCCGACGACATCAAGGGTATGAGTCCGGTGGAGTGGGTGCGCTTCGCCGCGAACTTCGCCGGCGACCGGGTGCTGAAAAGGACTGCGGCCGAGACGATCATGCAAACGATCGTCGACTCGCGCCAGGACAATGAGGAGGAAGGCAGCCTCTTCAACCGCGGCACCCAGGTCAAGATGTTCGAGGACCGCGAGCAGTATCTGCTGTCCACCGTGGCCCGACGCATGCAGGGCAAGTCCAAGGAGATGTCGGCGTTCGACGCGTTCAACGCCGTGCAGGATCACGTGCTGCACACCGCCAAGGCGCACATCGACCGGATCGTGCTCGAGGCGTTCGTCGCCGGTATCGACGCCTGCCAGGACGAGGAGGCCCGCGACATTCTGGGGCTGGTGTGCGACCTGTACGCGCTGTCGGTGATCGAAGATGACAAGGCCTGGTTCGTCGAACACCGCTTCCTGTCCACCGAACGGGCCAAGGCCGTCACCCGCGGCATCAACGAACGCTGCCGGGCGCTGCGCCCGCATGCCGAGCTGCTGGTCGACGGCTTCGGCGTGCCCGAGCAGCTGCGGTATGCGGCGATGCTGCACCCCGAGAACCTGGACTAGCTGTTCGACGGACGTCTCAGCGGCCGCTGAGTCACACACCAGGGCGTGCGGGGGACGCCATCGCCGACGACATCATCACCAAAGTCCGACGCAGACGAAGAACGCTCAACCAGATCAATTCACAGACGGACCACTGGTCGCTCATCAAGCCTTCGGAGTTGCCAACCGGGATGTGTTCAAGGCATCGCGGCGCGGGACGTCGATCCACGCCCAGCTCGTCGCTGCCCCTCCGCGCTGAAGCAGGCGTCGAGAAGGCTAAACCCTCGGCCCAGCAACTCGCGGATCTCGCGCTCGCTCGAGGCCCCTTCCTCGACAACGGTTCGAGCGACGCCGATTAGCGAGCATCCGGCCACCTTGGCCTCAATGCCCAAGGACGAACCCCAGGCGTTGTGCAGGTATTCGGCGGCGATCTCTTCCCACTCACCCAGGATTTGCGCGTACCTCCGGCGGAGCACCGGCTCAGCGAACCAGAGTTGTACACATTGCACTTCGAGCTCCGGCGCCATCGTCGCGAATTTCACCGTCTGCTCTGCCAGAGCATCACGGACAACCACCCACGGATCTTCGCCCGGGTGCTCTTCGTCCAATCCTTTCCGGAATTCCGCGGCCAACAGCGGAATATCGGCGAAGACGACATCTTCTTTGCTTCCGAAGCATCGGAAGAAGGTTCTACTCGAAAAATTCGCGTGAGCCGCAATTTGCTCCACCGTGGTGGCCTCGAAACCCTGTTCGCGAAACAGCACCACCGCTGAGCGCACGAGCTCCAGTCGCGCTTGGTGCTTCTTTCGCTCCCGCAGCGACTCGTTGGCGCTCACCCTGTGCATGTTATCGGCTCAGAAGGTTCGGACATGACATGCGGGCTCGGCGCCGCAGGCCGGTGAGATGGTCTGCAGGCCAACGTTGGGCCTTGGTGGCATGACGTGTCAAAAAGCAGATTCCGCCTCTTGACAGTCTCTGCCAAGCGGCTTAGCGTCCTCTCGAGTGGTCTCGATCACACCTGATGGTCAGACCAAGACGTCTGAAGGAGCTCTGGCTATGGCACTCCTCCACCCCGTGGAGCAGCACGCGGCTCTCGCGGATCCCGACAGCAGCGGATCCGCCCGAGGGGCCGAAGCGGCCGACCCCGAGGGATTCTCGGTCCGCGTCGAGCCGGCAGGACTCGAGATTCAGGTCGGCCCAGGCGAAGCGCTCATGCAGGCGGCCATTCGCCAGGGCTACCGCTGGCCCACGATCTGCGACGGGCGTGCCGACTGCGGGGTGTGCTTTGTCCGCGTCCGTGCAGGCGACGACCGACTCAGCCCCCGCACGCGAGAGGAAAGCGATCTTCTCGGCGAGTTCCGCCCCACCAAGAGTGACCCGGCGGCCAGCCGATTGGCCTGCCGGCTATTCGTCCACGGCGACGGCGTCGTCGTATTCCGACCAGGTGTCCGATGAACACCGTCGCCCACATTAGGAAAGGTAACCGCAGATGACCACCACTGAAAGCAACCGCGAGGTCAAGCACACCGCATGGATTCATGTCGGCGCCACCGCCGAGGACCAGACTTTTCCCACGGTGGGCGATTTGCTGGCGGAGGACACTCGGCCCGTTCCGGCGCCTCTGCTGGAACGAGAGGTCCGAACCGATCTGGGCTCTCACCCGGTTTCCGTCGAGCCCTACATCTCGACGGAATACCTGAAGCTCGAGTATGAGCGCCTGTGGCCCAAGGTCTGGCAGATGGCGTGCCGCGAGCGGGAGATCGAGAACGCCGGTGACTACCTCGAGTACAAGATCGGCGACCAGAGCGTCCTCGTAGTGCGGACAGAGGATGGCACGATCAAGGCGTACCAGAACTCGTGCCTGCACCGGGGCACCAAGCTCAAGGATGGCTGCGGCAACGCTTCGGACCTCCGCTGCCGCTTCCACTCGTGGGCTTGGAAGCTTGACGGGTCCATCAAGAACATCCCGTGCCGCTGGGACTTTCCCGACGTCAAGGACGGGGAGCTCGGTCTCATCCCGGTCCGGGCCGAGACCTGGCAGGGATTCGTCTTCATCAACTTCGACGTGAATGCTCAGCCGCTGGCGGACTTCATCGGCGAGACGGTGAACCGTCACTTCGAGGCGATGCCGCTGACCGACGCGGTCAAGATCGTGCACGTTTCCAAGCCGGTCAACATCAACTGGAAGAACGCGCTCAACGCGTTCACCGAGTCCTACCACGTGTTCAGCGCGCACCCCCAGGTCGTGGAGTTCGTGGCGGACTGCAACAGCCAGTACGACACCTATGGGATGCACGGCCGGATGCACACCTGCCTCGGCGCGCCGAGTCCGTACCTCGACTATCCGGTGGATCCGCAGACCACGCTCGACGCCCTCCTCTCGGAGAACCTCGCTGACGCACTCGGGGGAGCCGAGGGAGCTCTGCCGCCGCCGACCGCCGAGCCGGGCGAGTCGCCGCGCGCGGCGTTGGCTGAGTTTGTCCGGGCGCAGATGGCACAGCGCACCGGCGGAGACTTCTCCGAGCTCAGTGACACGGTCGTCCTGGACGGCATCCAGTACTTCGTATTTCCCAACCTGTGCCCGTGGTGGTCGGTCGCCTTTCCGATGGTGTACCGCGCTCGGCCGCTCGGCGACGACCCGAACTGGTGCACGTTCGAAGCCATTCTTCTGGCGCGGTTCCCGGCAGGCCAGGAACCGCCGCCCGAGGCGACGGTGATCAACCTCGGCAAGGACGAACCCTGGACGTCGGTGGAGGCGCTCGGCGCGCTGGGCCGGATCGTCGACCAGGACGTCACCAACATGGAGTACCAGCAGGCGGGAATGCGAAACCGCGGACTGAAATCCATTTGGTACGCGAACTACCAGGAGAGCATTCCGAAGCAGTTCGCAGAGGACCTCGCACGCTTCATCGGCCGCTGATTCGGCCCTCACTGTCGCTCCCCCAGGAGGGAAAGGCCCGTCATTTGCGGTCGGGTCTTTCCTTCCTGATCCGCCGCTTCGATACCGACAAACCTGGAGTCCTCCATGTCCACCGCTTCCGCGGCAGAGTCCCGCCCTTACTCGATCGGAGTCGACGTAGGCGGCACGCACACCGATGTGATCGTCCTGGGTCCGTCAGGGCGCACTCGCGGCAAGGCCTTCACGACCTACGACGACTTCAGCCGTGGCATTGTCGACGCCATCACGGTGGCGGCCGATGAATTGGACCTCGACGTTGCGCAACTGCTCGCTGAAACCGACCTGCTGATCAACGGCACGACGGTCGTCACCAACATCATCACCCAACTCCGTGGCGCCCGCGTCGGGGTCCTGTTGACGGCGGGCTTCCGTGACACCTTCCGGCTGTCCGCCGGCCCCCGCACGAACGTCACCGATGACCACCTCCAGGTCAACGTTCCGAACCTGGTGAGCCGGCAGGCCATTGCCGAGGTCACGCAGCGGACCAACTGGGCCGGCCAGCAACTGATACCCCTCAACGAAGCCGAGTTGGGGGCCGAAACCCGCAGGCTCGTCGAAGACGAGGGCGTGGAAGCGATCGCGATCTGCTTTCTGAACAGTCACCTCAATGCCGCGCACGAACTGCAGGCCGAAGCGGTCGTGAACCGGATGTATCCGGACCTATTCGTCACTCCGTCTCACCGGGTCTTCCCGGTGCGAGGCGAGACGCGCCGTTGGACGACCGCGGTCCTGAACTGCTTCGTCTACCGCGACGCGCGCGTCTACATCGACTCAATCTGCAGGCGGCTCAGCGGTGCAGGGCTGCAGCGCCCGCCCGTGTTCTTTCAGGGCCTGGGCGGTGGCATCAGTGTGGAACGTGCGAAGAACTTCCCCCTCGCCCTGCTGCATTCCGGCCCGGCCGGCGGAGCCTTGGGAGCGAACGAGCTCGGAAAGCGCCTCGGGCTCAGCCGGATGTTGCTCGGGGACATGGGCGGGACCAGCTTTGATACCGGCATCATCGCGGACAACGTCATTCACACCGACAAGAACATCGAGATCGGGTCGTTCTTAACCGGCGTCAATGTGGTCGACGTCGTCTCCATCGGGGCCGGTGGCGGGAGCGTCGCGTGGGTCAGCGATCGCGGCATCCCGCAGGTCGGCCCGCGCAGCATGGGCTCAACCCCAGGGCCCGCGGCGTACGGCAAGGGCGGAGAGGATCCAACGGTCACCGACGCCATGATCGTTCTCGGTTTCATCGATCCCGACAACTACTTGGGTGGTCGATTCCCCATCGATGGAGCGAAGGCGCGTGGCGTCATCGTGGACAAGTTCGGCGCACGCTTCGGATGGGGTCCGGAGAAGTCTGCCTCTGCGGTGCACGACCTCGTCACCGCCAACATGGCCAACGCGGTGCGGGAGGTCAGCGTCGAGAAAGGCTACGACCCGCGCAACTTCACCTTCCTCGCCTACGGCGGGACGTTACCTCTCTTCGCGGCTCAGATCGCCGAACGGCTCCAGATCCCCACGGTGGTCGTCCCAGTCAACAGTTCGGTGTTCTGCGCCCAGGGTTTGCACGCGGCCGACTTCGTGTTCCGCCACGATCAGACCGTCGACTGGAGGATGGGCAACCTCGACGATCTGCCACGCGTGAACGAGATCGCCGAGAGGCTTTGCAAAGCCGCGCTCGACGGGATGCGCAACGAAGGCTTCGACGACGACTCGATCGTCCTCGAACGGAGCGCCGACGTGCGATTCGACGGCCAGGTCTACGAGCTGTCGATCTCCCTGCCGGACCGCCCCCTGGCCGACGGCGACATCCCCACGCTGGCCGAGGACTTCCGCGCTCTCTACGAGCGGACCTACGGGGAGGGCACCGCCTGGCAGGGAGTGGGCATGACGATGTTGAACTACGCCGTCACGGCGCGAGGTTTGAGCGCGCATCGGGCGCCAGAGCTCGCCGCGCTGGGCCAGGCGGACGCGGAGAAGGCTCTCAAGGGTCACCGCGAAGTCCATCTACCCATGACTGGGGCGTGGGCCCGCATCCCCGTCTACGCCGGAGCCGATTTCGAGCCCGGCATGCATGCCAACGGGCCGGCGATCGTCGACGAGAACGACACGACCATCTTCGTCCCACCCACCTATCACGTGTCCCGGGACGAGCACTTCAACTACGTCCTGGCTAAGAGTGAGGTCTGATCATGACGCTGGGAAGCTACGACATCGTTGCGGCTGAACTGCACCGCAAGGCGATCGAGAACCTGACCAACCAGATGGCGATCGCGATGGTCCGGACGTCCGGGTCGCCCATCGTCTACGAGGCGAAGGACTTCTGCACCTGCCTGTTCGACACCGAGCCGGAGCAGCTCGGATTCTCCGGCTACGTGCTCCTCCACATCGCCTCTTCGCTCGGCGGCGTGCAGTCCATCAATGACTACGTCGACTTCGACGACCTCAAGCCGGGCGACGGCTTCATCACCAACGACCCCCGCTGCGGTGGCGCCATGCACCAGGCCGACATCGGCATCATCATGCCCTTGTTCTACCGGGACGAGCACCTGGGCTGGGGTTTCGCGAACATGCACGTGATGGACATCGGCGGAGTGGGGATCAGCGGCTTCGCCCCCGGCGCTCGCGACGTCTATCAGGAAGGACTGCGGTTCCCGCCGACCCGGATCATCCGCGACGGCCGCATCGACAAGGGCTGGGAGCGGTTCATCGCCGCCAACGTGCGTACTCCCGGCCCGGTGCTCAACGACATCCGCAGCATGATCGCCGCGAACAATGTCGTGGCGAATCAGCGGCTCACGCAGATCATCGACGAGTTCGGACTCTCGGACTACAAGGCGCTGAACGAGATCAACAAGAGCCTGTCCGAGCAGCTCTTCCGGGAGCGCATCGAACGAATTCCCGACGGCACCTACACCACCACCGACTGGCACGAGTTCGACGGCCACGATGGCGATGACATGTTGCTCGAGATGGGCCTCACCTTGACGGTGTCCGGCAGCGAGCTGAACTTCGAGTTCTCCGGCGCACCCCAGATCGGCGCCTACGTCAACTCTGCACAGGAAGCTATGGCCGGCAACTGCATGTCCGCCCTGATGGTCATGCTGGTCTACGGCGATCTGCCCGTCAACGCCGGTCTGTGGCGGCCCGTCAACGTGTCCGTGGGCGAGCCGGGCACCATCGTCAACTCACTCGACCCGGCGCCGTGCAGCAACGCTCATGCCGAGGTGGGCATGCGCGGGTGCAAGATGACCAAGGAAGTGCTGTCTCAGGCGCTGTCGCTGAGCGATGACCCAGAACTCCGGGGCCGCGTCGCCGGGCAGGGCCACGACGGTTTCCCGGGCGCCGCCCTGTTCGGATCGAACCAGCACAAGGGCATCTCGGTGATGTTCTACACCGACAACGCTTCGGGTGCCGGCGGCGGTGCGCAGACGATTATCGACGGTCAGGACGCGTACGGCGCGACGTGCCAGACCGGGGGCGGAATCGGCGAGGTGGAGACCCACGAGGCGATGGACCCCGTGCTCTGGCTCTGGCGATCCATCGTCCCCAACTCCGGTGGCCCCGGCCTGTTCCGAGGTGGCCAAGGGATCGAGCAGGGCTGGTCCCTGCAGTACACCGATGCGCTGGCCGGGCCGGCGTTCAACTCCTGCGCGGAGGTGCCGCCGCGTGGCTTCGGAGGCGGTTTCCCTGGCAGCACGAGCACGCACTATCCGTTCAGCTCGACCAACCTGGCCGAGCTGGCGAGCCGAGGTGAACTCGGGACCAAGTCCAACCTCGTCGGCTCGAGGGAACTGGTGCGGTCCAAGATCGGCCACATGGTCGTCAAACGCGGCGACGTGCAGGTCTGGCAGAGCGGGGGCGGCGGGGGCATCGGCGACCCTTTGCTGCGCTCGCCCCAGCTGGTCGCGCTGGACTTACGCGACGGCTACATCACGGAGAAGCACGCCAACAACGCCTACGGCGTCGTCGTATCGGCCGACGGCAACCTCGACGAGGCTGCGACCAGGGAGCGACGTGTGCACCTGCGGCGCCGGCGCATCGGTAGCGATCCGCAGCGGGAAGCCGGTGTGCCCGACGATGCGGGCGTCTCCATCGTCGTGCGTATCCAGGACGGGACCCGTGTCTGGGCCTGCGCCTGCTGCGAGGACGACCTCGGGGCGGTGACCTCCAATTGGCGGACCGATCCGGGCGTCGCGATGCGCGAAGCGGCGCTCCACGAGCGCTTCGCCGAACTCGACATGTACGTACGCCAACGTACCGAGATTCCTGGACTGTGCCTCCGCGAGTACTTCTGCCGGTCCTGCGCTGCGGCCCTGTCGGTCGAGGTGGTCACTGCCGGCATGGCGCCCTTGCCGTCGCCTGCTCTCGCCTAGGCATCGGTCACGATGTCCATTTCCCTCTCCGCACAGTCACGCTCTGCCATTGCGGCTGCACCTGCGGCCGGCTACGAGGTCCTCGGTCTCTGGACGGGCAGCGCTGTCGGATGGCTGACCGAGCTGGCCGGGCGCCGGTGGCCGGCAAGGGAGTTCGCGCTGTTCGAGGGTCGCCGAGTGAGTTTCGGCGAACTGGCACGCTGGGTCGACAAGACGGCACAGGATCTCGTGAGCCGGGGCATCGAGCCGAGAGACCGGATCCTTGTTCAGGCGTCGAATCGTCTCGAGGTGGCAGTCCTTCAGCTAGCCTCCTGGCGCATCGGCGCGGTGGTGGTGCCGGTGGTGCCGATCTACCGCGAGCACGAGATGCGGCACATCCTCGCCGAGTGTCGACCGGCGGCCGTCGCCACCAGCGCACGATTCGGTAGCCGCCGACCTCGGGCAGAGTTCGACTCTCTGCTCGACGAGGTGGGGTTGCACCCCAAGGCCAAGTACCTCTTGGACGGCGCCTCGCCGGGGTGGGTGTCGATTCCGGACTCCTCGCCGTCTTCGCAGGAGCCGATTCCGCTTTCGGATCCTGCCGGGCCGGCCGAGTGCTGCACGATCCTCTACACCTCCGGCACGACTTCGGCCCCCAAAGGGGCGATGCAGTCCGGGCGCGCGATCCTGTCAAACGCCAACTCGATGCGCCTCGTGTGTGGATTTGGGCGAGACGACGTCCTGGTCACGGGTGCGCCGCTGTCCCACCTGTCCGGCTTCATCGCCGCCTGCGTGCTGCCTCTGATCGTGGGCTGCAGGGTCGTGCTGTTGCCGGCCTGGAAGCCGGATGAAGCCGTGCTGCTCATTGAGGAGGAGTGCGGCACCTTCTCCCTCGGCGCACCGGTGTTCCTCCAGGACATCGTCGAGCGCTACGAAGCCCAGACACATCCCGCTCATCGTCTGTCGATGTACATGGCCGGCGGTGCACCGACGTCCCCGAACCTGGTCCAGCGCGGTGAGGCTCTGGGCATCCGTGTTCTGCGCGGCTATGGCATGACCGAGGCGTGTGGGCCCGTGAGTATGTCGCCGCTCGAGTCCGACGTCGAGCGGCGCCAGCACTTTGAGGGACAGGTCGTGCTCGGGTCCGAAGTCGAGGCGGTGGATGCCCAGCGGGCACCACTGCCGCCGGGCGAGATCGGTGAGCTGAGGGTGCGCAGCCCTCAACTGATGCTCGGTTATCTGCAGGCTCGGCAGACCGATGCATCGATGGATGCCGAGGGTTGGTTCTATACCGGCGACGTCGGATCGGTCGACGCAGAAGGCTGGGTCATGCTCGCCGGCCGCATCAAGGACATCATCAACCGAGGCGGGGAGAAGTTCTCGGCGAAGGACATCGAAGCCGCGATCATGTCGCACGAGGTGGTCGCCGCTGCAGCGGTGGTCGGAGTCCCGCATGAGCGGCTGGGCGAAGCGGTCTGTGCTTTCGTGACCCTGCGGTCAGGCTGCGAGTGGGTCGGGGAACAAACCCTCATCGAGCATCTGCACGCGATGCGCCTGGCGAAGCCCAAGATCCCGGTGGAGTGGCACGTTCTCGACGAGATCCCGATGACCGCCTCCGGAAAGGTCCAAAAGCACCTCCTGCTTGACGCCCGAAACCATTCGAACCCATAGGAGCCCTCCATGAACCGTTACGACGTCGTCATCGTCGGGGCCGGCATCGCCGGCGTCCGGTCGCTGTGGGAGATGCGCCAGCTCGGGCTCTCAGTGCGCGTCCTCGAAGCCGGCACCGGTGTCGGAGGGACCTGGTACTGGAACCGCTATCCCGGCGCCCGGACCGACAGCGAGGCGTGGACCTACTGCTTCTCCTTCGACCACGACCTGTGTCAGGAGTGGGACTGGCAAGAGGTCTTCCCCGGGCAGCCCGAGGTGGAGAGCTACATCAACACCGCCGTCGATCGGCTGGGCCTACGGGACGACATCCAGTTCCAAACGACGGTGGTGGCCTGCGACTACGACACGGCTTCCAGCACCTGGTGCGTCACGACCGAAGCGGGTGAGACCTTCACCAGCCGCTTCCTGATCAGCGCCAGCGGCTTGCTGCATCTCGCCCTCGATCCGCCGTTCCCGGGCCTGGAGAACTTCCGCGGTGAGTGGCTGCAGACAGCGAAGTGGCCGAAGGAGCCGGTCGACTTCCTGGGCAAGAAGGTGGCCATCATCGGGACCGGTGCCACCGGGGTCCAATTGATCCCCGTGATCGCCCGCGACGCGGCGGAAGTGACTGTCCTGCAACGCACCGCCAACTACGTCGTGCCGACGCGCAATCATGCGATCGAACCGACCCATCGGGCGGAAATCAAACGCAACTACGACGCGATCTGGGCGCAGACCGAAAAGCAGGTCTTCGCGTTCGCGTTCGACCCTGCGGGGCGAATGTCGTCCGATGTCCCACGCGAGCAGTGGAGCCAGGTCTTCGACTACGGCTGGGAGGCAGGCGGATTCCGGTTCCTCTTCGAGACCTTCGACGACCTGCTGGTGGACGTCGAGGTCAACGCGGCGGCCTCCGAGTTCATCCAGAACAAGATCCGCGCCATCGTGAAGGACCCGGTCACGGCGGAACTACTCTGTCCCGATCACATGTACGGCGGTAAGCGGCCCCCGATGGGGATGCACTACTACGAGGCCTTCAACCGGCCCAATGTGAAGCTGGTCCCGGTGACCGAGAACCCGATTGTCGATGTGACAGAGAGCGGCGTACGGCTGGCTGACGGCACCGTCCACGAGGTCGACGTGATCGTTTTCGCGCTCGGCTTCGACGCCATGACCGGGTCGCTGGCCGCGATGAACATTCGCGGTGCAGATGGCCGTACGCTTCAAGAGGCCTGGGGTGACCAACCCCGCAGCTACCTGGGCGTGACGGTGCCGGGCTATCCGAACTTCTTCATGCTGTCCGGTCCGTTGTCACCGTTTGCGAACATCCCCGTCGTCATCGACAGAGCCGTTCGATTCATCGGTGGCGCGATCCGCTCCGCCCAGGAGCAAGGTGCTCAGGTCATCGAGCCGAGCGAAGACGCCACTGACGCGTATGTCGAGCACTGCAGGGCACTTCTCGACGCCAACGTCGTCATCAAATCGGGTGAGGGCAAACGCTCCTGGTTCATCGGTGACAACGTCGAGGGCAAGGCGCCCGGGGTGTACTTCCACTTCGGCGGCGCCGCAAGTTATTTCGCCGAACTCAAGGGCGTCATGGAGAACGACTTCCGCGGACTGGTCTTCAGCCGAAATCCGGGTGGCAGGGCCTCCTCACTCGTTGACCCACCGTCAGCCACCGCTGACCTCGAGACGTCGGACGCAGTCCCGCCTCATGACCAGCCGGGTTCGCGCGTGCCGGTGCGACGCGCAGACCTGGCTATGCCTTCTTTCGCCGCCGAAGGCTAAAGCGGCAAGGCTACCGTGGCCGCGCCACCTGCACTGCTGGTGGACAGCGAATCTGACGCAAGGCGTTTTCAGTCGATCGGCTTTCGGCGACCGCGCTACCGCTGCGGAACGACCGCCTGCGCGCCGGTCGCCATTGAGACGAAAGGGGCCAACGAGTCCGGGTTTGCCAGCGCCGATGTGCTGACCGCGCGGTCGACCTGGACGCCGCCCAGTATCCGGCGCACCGGCACCTCACACTTCTTGCCGTTGAGCGTGCGGGGAATGTCGCCTACGGCGACGAACCGATCAGGCACGTGTCGTGGCGACAGCTGAGTACGCAGCGCCGCCCGCAAGCGCGGTTCGACGCTCTCGACGGTGGCGCCGGGGGCCAACACCAGGAAGCACAACAGCTCGCCGTCGTCGCGGTCGAGTGCGGAGGTATCGATCGCCAACGAGTCGGTCACTTCCGCGAAGCTTTCGATGACCGCGTACAGCTCGGCGGTACCGAGCCGGACGCCGCCCCGGTTCAGTGTGGCGTCGCTGCGCCCGTAGATCACCGCCGAGCCCCGTGGGGTGATCTCGATCAGGTCACCGTGGCGCCACGTGCCCGGATAGTCCGCGAAATAAGCGTCCCGCAGCCGCGACCCGTCTGGGTCGTTCCAGAGCGCCACCGGCATCGACGGCATCGGACGGGTCAACACGAGTTCACCGATCTCGCCGATCACCGAGTTGCCATCCTCGTCGAAGGCCTCGACCGCTGAACCTAAAGTACGGCAGGACAATTCACCACGCCACACCGGAACTGTCGGCGAACCGCCGATGAAGGCCGAACACACGTCGGTACCTCCGGACGTACTCACCACAGGGACTCCCGCTCGGACCGCGTCACGGACCCAGTCGAAGCACTCCACTGCCAGCGGCGCGCCTGTAGACGCGACCATACGCACAGCACTCAAGTCGTACTCGTCGCCTGGTCGCAATCCGGCCTTCATGCCCGATCCGAGGTACGCAGCCGAGACGCCAAAGACGTTGATGCGATACCGTTGTGCCAGCGACCACAGCGCTGATTGGTGAGGGAAACCCGGGCTGCCGTCATACAGCACCACCGCCGCGCCGCACAGCAGGCCGGACACGATCAGGTTCCACATCATCCAGCCGGTCGTGGTGAACCAGAACAGCCGCTCCCCGTCGCGCACACCGAACTGCAACCGCAGCGATTTGAGATGTTCCAGCACGATGCCACCGTGTCCGTGCACGATGCCCTTGGGCAGCCCGGTGGTACCCGAGGAATAGAGCACCCAGAGTGGATGCTCAAAGGCCACCGCCTCAAATTGCAGCGGTTCGTGGTGCGCGGTGAGGTCCGACCAGGTCACCACGTCGGCCATCGCGTCGTGCCCCACGTAGTCCACCACGACCATGGCCCGCACGGTCGGCAGATCGGCTCGTAGCGCGGCCAGCGTCGTTGTGACGTCGAACCGCTTGCCGCCGTAGAGATAGCCGTCGAATCCGATCAACACTGTGGGTTCGATCTGTCGGAACCTATCGAGGACGGCGCGGACGCCGAAGTCGGGCGAACAACATGACCACGTGGCGCCGAGGCTCGCGGTCGCCAAGAAGGCGACGACTGTCTCGACAGCATTCGGTGCGAGGGCCACGACACGATCGCCGGGCCGGACACCCAGATTGCGCAGACCCACCCGCGCTCGGGCGACCTCGTCTCGCAACTGGCCATAGGTGACGGACCGCTCAAACCCGCCCTCGCGCACCGCGATCAACGCGACGTCGTCGTCGGCGCCGCCCCAGTTCGGAAACAAAGCATGTTCGGCGTAGTTGAGAGTCGCTCCCGGAAACCACTTCGTGCCTGGCATGCCGTGGTCCTCCAGCGTGCAATCCGGCGCGGAGTGGAAGCGCACGCCGAGGTGCTCAGCCAGTGATGACCAGAAGGTCTCGAGGTCATCCACCGAGAACGCGTGTAGTGCGGCATAGTCCAGGGGATCAACGGCACTGCGCCCGGGGATCGACCGCGCGAACTCGGCCATAGCGCTGTGCTGTGCCTGGACGGGGTCGGGTGTCCAGATCGGCTCCTCGATCATCGCAAACTCTCCGACGTTGTTGGTGAATTGAGAGTGCGCTGGTCACCGACAAGGAAACTGAACTGCTCGCGCAGTATCCGCTTGAGCACCTTGCCTGTCGGGTTTCTGGGGAGCTGGTCGACGAATGAGAACGTCTTGGGGTGTTTGTAGCGGGCGAGCAGGCCGTCAAGGTGTGCACCGAGATCATGCTCGTCGAGTTCAACGTTTGGGGCTCGGACGACCACGGCGTGGACAGCCTCTCCCCACTTGGGATGTGGGCGTCCGATGACGGCGCACTCGGCGACGCCGGGATGGCTAGCCAATGCGGCCTCGACCTCGATACTCGCCACGTTGTATCCGCCGCTGATGATGATGTCCTTGAGTCGGTCGACGATGGTGATGAAGCCGTCCTCATCGACGACGGCCACGTCACCCGTCTTGAGCCAGGGGCCTTCGTGCGCCGCGGCCGATTCCGCGGGCATGGCGAAGTACCCGGCCGATACGCAATCACCCTGCAGCCAAAGCTCTCCCGCCGTTGCGCCGTCTGCGGGCACTTCGTTGCCGTCGGCATCGGTGATCCGAGCCAGCAGGTGCGTGTGAGGTCGTCCCAGTGAACCGAGTTGTCGGATCTGCTTTTCGGTCCCGTTGGGATGTTGGTTCTGGGGAGAGAGGAACAGCCCGCAGGAGAAGGTTTCGGCCATGCCGAGTGTCGGATACAGGCAGTCGCCCAGAGACGCGCGCGCAGCGACCACCAACTCGCGGGTCAGAGGAGCACCCCCCAGCACGACGCACCTCAGGCTCGAGGTGTCGACGTGCTCGATGTCGGGGTGAGCCAGCACCGCTTCGATCATGGTCGGCACCGCGACGGTGTGGGTCACACGGTAGTCGCGGATCGCCCGAAGGAACGAGTCCGCCTTGAATCCGGGCAACACCACCGACCTGCCGCCCTTGAGGAAGACGGGATGGACGTGAGAGGGTCCACCAGCGTTGAGATACTGGGGAATGCACTGCAGGTTGGTGTCATGCTCGACAACCGGGTAGTCCGCAAGCCACCCGAAGATCGCCGACATCGCATTGCCCTGGGTGAGCACGGCAGCCTTGGACCTGCCGGTCGTACCGCTGGTAGGGCAAAGCATGTACGCGTCGTCGGCAGTCGCATTACAGGGCCCCGAACCAGCCTCCTCCGAGGCGATCAAGTGCTCGAGATCCAGGTCAAAACGGTGATCACCCCCGAACCCGATCACGTTGCGCACCAAAGGAGTCGAGGAAAGCCACTCTCGAGCGGCTGCCTCATCGGCCGCGTGCACCAGCACCGCGGCCGGCTCCACGTAGTTGACGTACGCCCTGACTTCCGAAACGGACGATCGCAGGTTCAGTGGTGCACCGACGATCCCGCTCTTCGCGCACGCAAAGTAGTACTCCACATACTCGACACAATTCGGAGCGAACATGGCCAACCGCTCACCCTTGGTCACTCCGAGTCGACGCAATGCACGCGCAAGTCGATCGGTGCGCTGGTTGAGTTCGGACCAGCTGATGGTGCGAGTCGTCGGATCGATGACCGCGTCGCGATCACCGTAGTACTCCGCGTTGCGTCGAGCGATGTCACCGACCAGCATCAGAAATGCTCCTAGCGCACTTTGATTGTCCCGCAGCGTCTTTCCGGATCCGAGCGACGAGAATGCTTTGCGACCGGTCCGGTGCCGGCTACCGCCGACCGCCCGCTCATCGCAGGTAGTCCGGCAACAGCGGTAGGAAGTCGCGGCCCGTCACCGCGTTGGCGCACAGGATCGCGCCGTGGGCAGCGCCGTTGGTGCCCACGTCGGTCTGCGTCACCGTGTCACCAGTGAAAAATAGGTTGGCCACCAATGGATGCTGTACGGGCGGCCGACGATCGCCGCCGATACCCGGCGCCGGCGCTGCCCCGTACACACGGTCGGCCTGAGTAAAAATGGACCACTCGTAGACATCGTCCCAATTGGGGTAATTGGCACGGAAGTACGCCAGATGCGCATCGGCGATCTTACGTAGCAGCTCATCGTCGGTGGCTTCACCCTTGGCGTGCAAGACCGTCCACGTCTGCAGGTAGTGCCCATCAGCTTCGCCGAGTCGGCGCGTCGGATCCAACGCACTGGTCTGCTCGAAGGCCAACCACGCGTCACCGCCCTTGAGGGGAATGTGTTCGGGAAGCGGGTCGATGAGGAACACGCCGCTCGGGCGATCCGGCTCGATGAGCTCCTTGATACCGATGAACCCGGTCATCCCCAGGGCTGAATACATCCGGCCGATCCGTTCGCGGAGCTCCGCGGGGAAGGACTCCAACGGCACCACCTTGGCGATCGCGTCCATCGGGAGGTTGACGATGATCGTCTCCGCCTCCAGAGTCTCGGGCGATGCGTCCGCGGGGTTGCCCACAACCACGCCCGTCGCCCGATTGTGCTCGATGAGAACCTCGCGGACGAAAGCGTTGGTCCTGATCTCACCGCCGTTCTCCAGAATGATCTCGGCGAAGGTGTCAGCGATGGTCTTGAAGCCGCGACAGACCTCGCCGTTTCCTCCACCGTGACTGAGATGCATTCCTGCGGCGATCGGCATGTTGTTGGTGCGGATGAACTCCCCCGCCGACCCCTCGGACGCGTCGTTGAGTGCCAGGACGAAACGACCAAGCCAGATGTAGTAGTCGCGTACGAGCTGGTCCTGGGTCACCATGTTGATGTAGGACACCAGGTCGATGTGGTCGAACTTGGCCGTCTCCGCCGGAGATATGGCGACCCGTTCCGCGGCGACCCGCCGGTGTTCACGCCGGCTCTCCTCGGGCCAGGTGGCACTGACGTCTTTGAGGTCGACGAAACCCTTTCCCTCATCGAGGTAGAAGCCGATCTGAGGCGCCACCGGAATCGACTTGCCGAGCGCCTTGGCCAAGAGCGAGAACCTGTTCCGGTTCGTGGCACCCACAGTGTGCCAGCCGGGATCGATGATGAACTTGTCGAAAAGTTTGTGGTCGTCCACGATCTCGGGGAGCGAAGGATCGGTCTGAATGATCCTGACGCTTGCGGCGCCCTTGAGCAACTTCGTGTACTCATCGGCCGACGGCCGTCCGTGGTGGCCACCGAACGACATCACACGGCCACCGACGGTCGATTCCTTCTCCAGGACCAGCACCTTGCGGCGATCTTTCTTCGCGAGCAGGGCGCCGGTGATCAATCCGCCGATGCCTCCCCCGACGATGATGGTGTCGTGCTCCACTGAATCCTCCGGGTTAGTTTGTTCAATCGACGAACGCCGTAATCAAAAGCCAGCTAGGCCAATTCGCGCTGATAGGCCGGCAAGATTTCTTCCAGGTAATTGTTGTCGCTGATCGCGCTGGCTGTCTTCAATGCGCTGAACGCCACCCCGTCCATGAAGCCGCCATAGTTCTTCACCGAATCACCGACGAAGTAAAGACCGTCCAGCCCAGGGCACTTCGGGTCGAGCATCGCGTCCCATGCCTGCTCCGGAGTGGGAGCCACGGACACGACGAAATCGAACGCCGGGTACAACGCCCATTCGAGTGCCTCGGCGAATCCCGGGTGGTGGGTGGTGAAGAAATCGCGGATGGCGTCGGCGACGAGGTTGATCTTGCCGGTTTCCTTCAGCGCACGCAGCTGCAAAGTATCAAGTCCCACCCAGCATTCGATGATCTCCTTGCCCTCGGGCGCCTTGCCCTCCAAGAACAACGAGTGCGCCTCGTAGCCGAGCACGATGCCGTCCGGGAGTGCCGGGTCGTCGATCGGAATCTGGACGAACAGCATCCCGGGGATGTCGATCACCGACTTCTTCAATCCGAATATCGGCACGAACGCGCCGCTGGAGCGGAGCCCGCGGACGTGCTTGACGAATTCGGCCGGCACGGCATCCGCCGGCAGCAGCCGATCCAGCGTCAGTGAGATCGGCACGTTGGAGACCACCAGGTCCGAGGCGATCTGTTCCGGTGTGCCATCTTTGCCGTCGAGCTCGACGCCGGTAACGCGACCGTCCTCGACGAGGATGCGGGACACCTTGGCGTTGGTGCGCACCTCTCCCCCGCCGTCCTCGACGATCCCGGCCAGGTTGAAGGCGATCTGCATGAAGCTCTCGCCACCCATTTGACCGAGTGTTCCATCGGCGAAATGCAGCCCCGCCGCCATGGGCATCCGGGTGATCAGCATGAACTCGCCGGCGGACAGCTCGCGTGCGGAGTTCATGCCAACGGTGAAAGCGCCAAGAATGTCGAAGAACTCGATGGTCTTGTCATTGCTCGTCCGTTCCAGAACGAACTCCAGGAGAGATTCGCGATAGTGCTCGCGGACTTCTTCCACGGGCATGCGCAGCATCTCGCCGAGGATGCGGCGCATATCGGCGTGCGTATCGTGGTCCATCCACGGGAAGCTGCCACGCTTGAGCTCGTGCAGCTGTCCGTCATTCCAGTATCCGCACGCCTTCAGCGGAATGATCTCCACCGGCGCGCCAAGGTATTCCAGGACGTGGACCATGCGTGAGTGTGCGCCGTTGACGATGTCGTGCATGCCGAGCTCGAACGAGTATCCCGACAGCAGCTTGTCGGAGATGATCGTCTCCAGATCCGGCTCGCTGCGGACCAGCTCACCCGTCGAGGCGTTCAGGGGGCCGAGATAGTCCTGTGCCGAGAGGATTTCGTCGCCTTTGAAGTGATGGATGCGGCCGCCGATCCCCTCCTCTCGCTCGAGGACGAGGATGCGCTTGCCCTCTTTGGTGAGGATGGCGGCGAGCGCGAGCCCGCCCAACCCAGCACCTACGACGATCGCATCGAACGGTGCCCCGTCGCTGGCCATGTGCACTCCTTCGATTCCCCGGTAGTTCCACTGAACCTAGTGATTAGTTACTAGAGTTGTCAATATCAGGGAGATAGATGCTCTGTGAGGAAGCTTCTCTCGCTTCGATCGACCATAAGGCAGGACCCTCTCACGACCCCTTTTGTATCGGTCTACAAACATATTTGCCTGCAGCAACGTGACGTACGTGGTTCAGCACGCAGCGCGCGCAGAGGGGCAATTCCGGGCCGAGTGGATATTAACTAATGATGGTTGGGAGCTAGCGTCGGACGCGGTACATACCCGGCGTCTCTTCGACGACGTACCCCAAGTCGACCAACCGTGCCACGTGGCATTGGACGGTGTGTCGCTCAACCGTCGCCACATACGGCTCGTCGATGTGCTGCCGGTAGACGATCCGCTGCTCTGCAACCTGTGCGATGGACCTTGGTTCGGCCAGCAATTCGAGCAGTCGCTGATCCCGCGCGCCGATCACGCCGCGGTATGCGGTCAGCCGCGATCGAAACTCGGCTGCGCCTTCGATCACGCCCTTCTGATGGAAGGTGCCGTACCACTTCGCCTCGATCGCCGCACACCGGTCGATAGACGCCTCGAAGTCGGACAGACTGCTGCCGACGTCGCCATAGAACGGACCAAAAGACGTCAGGTCGATGTCGGCGACGAAGAAGAATCCGTCGGGTTCGATCAATATGCCGCAGTGCCCCGCCGTGTGCCCCGGCAGGTGGACGATGGTGGCCGTTCGACCACCCAGGTCGAACCGGTGGCCGTCTTCGAACGCCTCGGCATCGGGGCGGTCCTCGATGCAAAACCCATGTTCGACGGTGTGTGCGAAGGCATCCCGGGCCTCAGGCGGCAGCCCGTAGCCCGCCATCAACACGTCTCGTGATCGCACGGCAGCGATGTCGGCGGCATGGGCGAACACGGGTGTGTCGAACAGTCGGAGCCCCGCGAGGTGGTCTTCATGCGCATGGCTGACGACGACGACATCGACTTCCGGGGGCGCCCAACCAAGCGCGCGGGATGGATCCACGATCAGCGTGCTATCGCTCCCGCGCACCAGCAGGGAGTTTCCATACGGGTAGGCGCCGCCGTTCTTCGCCGCCAAAACGCAGACGCCGCCGTAGAAGACCTCGTCGTAGCCGATCGCTTCCACGCTCAGTCGCTCAGTTCGCTTGGACCACCGCACCGACGGTGAGCAATGACTCGGCGTCGAGGCTTGACTCGGTGAGCACACCGCTGGTGTCGGCCAGCAGCATGCGCGCGAAGGGGGCGGACCAGGCCGGCCCGCCTCTTGTAACCGTATTGGCCAGCACCGTCACCGGCCCCAGGGAGCCAGCAGTTGGGTGTAATCCTTACCCGTGACAGCACTGACGGTAAGCGTGGCTCCGTGACCGACGCCGTCGGTCGCAATGCCCCACTGCGCGACGTTGTCCCCGGTGTGAAACAGGTTGCTCAACGTCGGATGCTTGACGGGCAACCGGCGGTCCCCGAGTTGCCCTGGAGCGATTGACATTCCGTACATGTCCTTGGCACGAGTGAAGTAACCCCATTCGTAGACGTCGTCCCACTGGGGGTACTGCTTGCGGAAGAAGTCGTAAATCCGCGCGACCAGTGTCTGGATGAGGTCCTCGTTGTCGATCTCCGACGGCCCGAACGGGTTTTTCGGATAGAGCGAGATCCACGTGTTCATCAGTGTCTTACCTTCGGGCGCTCGGGTGGCATCGGCTTCGCTCGTCTGCTCGAACGAGAAGATCGACGCGCCACCGATGACGTCGAGCCCCTCTGTGCCAGGCAGTCGACGGATGCTGAAGTCTCCCGCGCGTCCGGAGCCGGTCTCGATAGGCTCCTTCAATCCCATGAATCCAAGGAGCCCGGCCAAGGGGAATTGATTCTCGATGCGCTGACGGAAGTCCAAGGGCCAGTAGTGGTCAGGCAGGACCCGCCCAAGGTGACGCGGCGGCACGTTGTTGATGATGACCGAGGCGCGTAGCTCTTCGTCGACGCTGCCCGAACGAACCCTAACTCCCACTGCGGTGTTGCCCTCGACGAGGATTTCCCGAACGGGCGACTCGGTACGGATCTCTCCGCCGTTCTCCATGATGATCTCGGCGAAGGTATTCGCGACGTTCTTGAATCCGCCGGTGACGACGCCGCCACCACCACCCTTCTGGAAATGCGTACCCGCCATGTTGTTCATGTTGTTCACGCGGATGATCTCGCCGGCAGAAACAGTGATCGGATCATTGAGGCCGGCGGAATAACACCCCATCAACCCGTAGTAGTCGATGACGTTTTGGTCGGTGGTCAGCGACTTCAGGAACGAGTCGTAATCGACGTGGTCGTACTGATGGGACTCCTCCTTGGAGATGCGTGAGGTCTCCCATGCGACCCGCCGCCGCTCCTCTTGCGATTCCTTCGGCCAGGACGCAGCGATCTCGCTGAGTTGGCGGAACTTGCCGTCGTCGTAATACAGAAAGCCGACAGTCGGCGAGATGTGGATCCTCTTACCCATGGCGGTGGCTAACTGCGCGAACCTGTTTCGCGGACCAACCGACATCTGGTGCCAGCCCGTGTCCACGATGTACTTCTTGAACAATCCGTGCTTCTCCACGATGGTGGAGAAGTCCGGATCGGAGTACACGATCTTTGAGTGCCCGCACGCCGCCAAGCTCGCCTTGTACTGTTCTTCAGTGATGTCGGGATCGTGCAAGTAGCCGTAGGACATGATCTTGCCGCCGATGTCGGGGTTCCGTTCGAGCACCAGAACGCGCTTGCCCTCCATCTTGGTCAACAATGCACCGCAGATCAGGCCGCCGAGCCCGGAGCCGATGATGATCACGTCATAATCAGACATGTGTTGCGTTCCTTTGTCGTTGAGCGATGTTGGGCCGAGATGGTGCTACGTGCAGGACGCAGGGTGACAGAGCATGACACCGCGTAGGTTGCGTCCGTTCTTCATGTCGACGTAGCCATCATTGATCTCCTCGAGCGCGTATCGCTTGGAGATTTGGTTGTCGAGGTCGAGGTGCCCGGACTTGTACAGGTCGAGTAGTTGCGGGATCTCGAGATTTGGATTCGCCGAGCCGGACAACGTGCCCACGATCTGCTTCTCGCGCATGGTGAGGTCAAAGAGATTGAGCGTCAAGGGTTGCGGTCCCGCGGCGGCGAGACTGCACAAAACTATTCGACCGAGCTTGCTCGTCATCCGCAGGATGGGCTGCAATACATCTCCGCGCGCGACGTCCATCGTGACGATCACCCGTTGAGCCAAGCGGCCCTTGGTTTCCGACTTCACGAGAGCGTATGCATCGTCCAGGCTTCCGGCGACATGCGAAGCGCCGAAAGCCAGGGCCAGTTCCTGCTTGCTCTCGACGGGGTCGATGGCAAAGATGCGATTGGCTCCGGCGAACCGCGCACCCTGCACGGCGTTCACACCCACTCCACCCACTCCGATCACGGCGACGTCGTCGCCGGGACGGATGCCCGACGCGTGCACCGCCGCTCCCCACCCGGTGATGACCGCGCAACTGAGCAGGCTCGCGACGTCTAGTGGAACGTCGTCGTCGATCCGGATGCACTGCGACTCGTGGACGACGGAGTGCCGCGCGAACGTGCCGAGCAGGCACATGAGTGCCAGGTCTTGTCCGCGTGCGTGATGGCGGGAAGTCTGATCCTCCAACTGCTTGCCCGAGCCCATGATGCCCAGTCGGTCGCACTGGTTTTGATGACCTGAGACGCACGACGGGCAAATACCACACGACGGCACCGACGAGAACACGACATGGTCGCCCGGCTTGACCCGGGTAACTGCCGAGCCTACGACCTCGACGACGCCCGCGCCCTCGTGACCACCGATGATTGGTAGCGCCGACGGTAGCCCACCGGTCTGCAGATGCCCGTCGGAATGGCACAATCCGGCCGCCTCTATTCGGACGCGGACCTCAAGCGGGCCGGGAGCATCCAGCGTCACCGTTTCGACGGTCCAGTCCGTGCCGCGGTCCCACAGCACCGCGGCGTCGGTGGTGATTGTTTCGCCCGTCATCAGAAGGACCTCGGCATGCCGAGCTTCTCGGCGATGAAGTTGCGTGACATCTCACTGGTAATGGGTGCGATGCACCACAGGCGGGCGTCGCGCCAGTACCGCTGCATGTCCGTTTCGGCGGAATAGCCCATACCACCAAGCAATTGGATGCCGATGTTGGCAGCCTGCACCGCGTATTCGGCCGTGATGAGCTTGGCCATGGTCGCTTCCTTCGAACACTCGCGGCCCTGAGACATCAGCCAGGCGGCGTGGAAGGAAACCAATTCGCTGATGTGTTGCCACGCCGCAATGTCGACCACCTTGTGCTGCAGTGCCTGGAAGTGCTCGATGGTCCGGCCGAACGCCTCACGCTCGTGCAGGTAGTGCAGGCTGTCCTCGAGGACGCCGTCGAGAATGCCGGTGGAACACGCCGACAGCAGTACCTTGTCCGAGTTGAGGCCGGCGACCATGCCCTTCCAACCCTTGCCGCGCGGTCCCACGATGTTCTCGGCAGGCACCCTCACGTCGTCGAGCCACACTTCGTAGGACGCCAGCGACCGCACGCCCAGCTTCGGGATGTGACGCATGGTCAGGCCCGCAGAGTCACCTGGAACCAGGAACAGGTTAGTGCCCCGCCGCGTGCCGTCCTCTTCGACGTTGACCGCCAGCACCATGATGTAGTCGGCGCTGCCGGCGCCGGTCGACCACATCTTCTGGCCCTTGATGACCCACTCGTCCCCGTCGAGCCGCGACGTCGAGCGCAACGATCCCAGAAGGTCGGTCCCTCCACCGGGCTCGGTGATACCGATGGCAAAGATCAACTCACCGCTCGCGATGCGGGGCAGCAAGTCCTTCTTCTGCTCTTCCGAGGCGGCGGCCAGCAAAGTGAGGGTTCCGCCCACCGCGGGCGCCAACCATGTCGCGACAAGGCCGCCGAGGTTGCGCGACAGTTCACGCGCGCCGATGGCCTGGGTGAACACGGTGCCGCCTTGCCCACCGTATTCCTCGGGAATGCCGATTCCGTTGAAGCCTGCCTCTGACAGGTCGTCCCAGAGTTCGCGGGGATAGGTCTGATCACTCGCCTCGAGTTCGCGGGCGCGGCTCTTCGGATACTTGTCGTTGACCCAGTCACGCGCCGTATTGCGCCACTCGATATCGGTTCTGCTCAGCTCAAAATCCACTGTCGGCTCTCCTAATACGATTTCGGCAGACCGAGTTTGCGTTCGGCGAGGAAGCAGAGAATCAGTTCGGGACTCACGGGCGCGATGCGGCATAGCTTGACTTCCCGCCACAGCCTTTCCACGTGGTACTCCTTGGCGTAACCGTATCCGCCGAGCGTCTGCATCGCCCGGTCGGCGGCCTGAAAGCCGTACTCACCCCCGAGGTACTTGGCTGTATTCGCCTCCGCGCCACAGTCTTTGCCGCGGTCATACAGCGAGGCCCCACGCAGTACCGTCAGCCAGGCCGATTCGAGTCGCGCGTAGCTGTCGGCCAGCGGGAACTGCACGCCTTGATTCACACCTATGGGCCTGCCGAAGACCACACGCTCCTTGGCGTATTCGACCGCGATTTCAAGCGCCTTCCGGCCGATGCCAATTGCCTCGGATGCGACCAGAAGACGTTCGGGGTTGAGGCCGTCGAGCAACATCCGGAATCCGCGGCCCTCCTCACCCACCATGTCGCGGTTAGGAACAGGGAGGTCGTCGATGAAGAGTTCGTTGGAGTCGACCGCCGAACGTCCAGTCTTCTCGATCTCGTTGACGGTGATGTGATCTCGGTTCAGGTCGGTGAAGAACAACGTCAATCCGTCTGCCTTTGAACGGCCTGGTTCGGGCTCGCGAGTACGCGTGAGGAGGAGGATCTTGTCGGCTACCTGCGCCGTGCTGATCCAGACCTTGCGGCCGTTGATCACCCAGTCGGAACCTTTGCGGACCGCTCGGGTCTGCAGGCTTGTGGTATCGAGCCCGGCGTCGGGTTCGCTAACCCCGAACGCGACCCGCATCCGTCCTTCGACGATCTCAGGCAGGTAGGCGTTGCGCATCTCGTCGGACCCGTGCTTCACAACGACATTGGTTCCGAACACGTTCATGTGAATCGCGCTGGCGGCCGAGAGACCGCCGCCCCTGGCGACGCCCTCCATCATCATCACTGCTTCGGAGATGCCAAGCCCGACTCCGCCATATTCCTTGGGCATGGCGATGCCTAGCCAGCCTTGGGAGGCGGCGAACTTGAAGAAATCGTCAGGGAATTTGCCCGCCTTGTCGACCTCCCGCCAGTAGTCCAGGGGATACCTGGCCATTCCCTCGTTGACCGAAGCCTGGATGCTCTCCTGATTCTCGGAAAGCTCCCACGGTTGTGCGACCGAAGTCGTTGCGTCCACGTCAATCTCCTCTCAGCGTGTCAATCCGGTTCCGGTGCGCTGCACTTGGCTGCGCCCGGGTGTTCCGAGCACGCGCTCGGCGACGCGGCCGGCATCGACAAGTGCGTCGACGTCGATGCCTGTCTCGATACCGGCACGTTCGAGGAGCACCACGAAGTCCTCGGTACTGACGTTGCCCGTCTCACCGGCGTGGTTCTGTTCCACCATGGACGGCTCGCCGCCGATGCCGCCGAGGCAGGCATCGACGGTGCCCGCGCCGGCGAGCACCGCCGCCCAGGTGTTGGCGATGCCTGCTCCGCGGGTGTCGTGGAAGTGGGCGATCCAGCCGGTATCCGGGAACTGCGAAACTGCCCGTTCGGTGTAACGTGCCGCGCGCATGGGGTCGGCAAGACCTGTGGTGTCGCTCAGCATGATTCGGTCCACGCCCATCTCGACGAGACGGCCGGCGATGTCGAAGACAGCTTCCACGTCCACCGCCCCCGCGATCGGACAGCCGAAGGCGGTGGCGACGGCGGCGACGACCTCAAGGTCTGCCTCGTGGGCGCGCGCGACCATGTCCGCGATCTCTGGAAGATGCTGCGCGTGTGTCTTCTTCAGGTTCGCGATGTTGTGCGGCTCCGAAGCGGAGATCGGGAACCCGATGATGTCGATGACGCGCCGCTCCTCGTTCATCGCCGCGGCGCGCTCCACTCCACGCAGATTGGGGGTCAACACGCGGGTCCGCACATCAGCCGCGATGAGCGCATGGAGAACCTCCTCGGCGTCGGCGAACTGGGGTGCGTACTTCGCCGGAACTAAGGAGGTCACGTCCAATTCCCGGACGCCGGCAGCGGTTACTGCGCTCAGCACCGCCACCTTGTCGTGCGTCGGCACCGTGAGCGTCCAGGATTGAAGACCGTCCCGAGCCCAGCACTCGCAGATCGAGACACTCCGCGGCAGCGAAATGACGCTCACGAACCCCCTCCATGCCACACGGGTTTGCGCTTCTCGGCAAATGCAGCGACGCCTTCCCGGGCGTCTCCGGTGGTCGTTGCGACGCTGAGCATCGACTGCAGCAGCGCCAACTCCTGCTCGGTACTGGCGCCGAGCACTTGATAGAAGGTGCTGCGCCCCAGACGGATCGCACTCGGTGATTGTTGAGCGATTGAGTTGGCGACCGCATCGACGGTGGCGTCCAATTCGCACACGGGGACAAGATGATTGACGAACCCCAACCGGACCGCCTCATCGGCCTTGACCCGCCGGCCCGTCATCATCAGTTCGAGGGCGACCTTGGGCGCCATCGACCGCAACATCGGGACCGTGATCATGTAGGGCCACAGACCCACCGCGACCTCGGGAGTCCCGAACACCGCGTCCTCGGCGGCGACCACGATGTCGCAGGCCATGGCGAGTCCGAACCCGCCAGCCAGGGCGTAGCCACGTACCCGCGCGATCGTCGGGATGCCCGACGACCACATCGTTTTGAAGAGTTCAGCCATGTGGCCGCGACCCGCGTGAGCTTCTTCGGCGTCAATGTCCTCACCGCGCAGGCCGCCGAGATCGGCACCGGCGCAGAATGCTTGGTCGCCGGCGCCGGTCAGAACCAGTACCCGCACGTCACCCTCCGCAATCGCCCGGACCACCCCGTCGCGAAGGCTCGCCAAGGTCTCGAAGGTCATCGAGTTGCGGCGCTGCGGCCGGTCGATGGTCAACGTCACCACGTATCCGCGTTTCTCGTAGCGGACGGTCGACCCCGATTCCGTCACGATCCTGCCTTGCGAATATCCAGCGGCAACGAAATCAGCGAGCGCAGAACGGCGTTGTCCTTGTATTCGGGGGTGAAGTCGGCAGGCACGTCCATCGACTCCACACGATCGAGGAGCAGCTCAAGGGCGACCGCACCTTCCAACCGAGACAGCGCTGCGCCCAGGCAGAAGTGCAGGCCCTTGCCGAATGACAGATGCGAACGCGAGTTCTTGCGGTCCACATCGAAGGCATCGGGATTCGCGAACACCGCGTCGTCACGGTTTGCAGAACCCGCCAGGATCAGCACTCTCGAGCCTTCCGGCACCGCGGTGCCGCCAACCTCGGTGTCGATCTTGACTCGCCGCACACTGCCCTGCACGGGCGCCTCGAGTCGCAGTGCCTCTTCGACGGCGACCGGGATCTTGCTGCGATCGTTGCGCAGTCTGGCTAGCTGATCGGGATTCTGTTGCAGTAGCAACATCAGACTCGATAAGAGGTTCACCGTGGTCTCGTTGCCTGCGACCAACGTGACATAGGAGATGGCGAGGATCTCCTGCGTGGTCAACGGCAGCTCGTCTCCGTCCCGCGCGCTGACGAGCAGGCCGAGGAAGTCGTCACCGGCATTGACGCGACATTCGGCTACCCGTCCGTCGAAGTAGCCGAGAAGCTCCTGCAGCGAGTCGTAGCACTCTTGGGAACGTTCCGAGGTGAGAGTGCCGCCCAACACTTCGGCGGCGTCGTCGGACCACTTGGCGAAGATCTCGAGGTCATCGCGTGGCACGCCGAGGAAGTCGGCGATGACGATTAGAGGCAACGGGGTGGCGAAGTCCTTTACGTAGTCGATTCTGCCCTCGGAGGGGAATGCATCGATCAGATCATTGGCGACACCGCGAATCTTGTTCTCCAGCATCGATATCCGGCGAGCTGTGAATGCCGGCGCGACAAGCTTGCGAAACCGCGTATGCGACGGCGGATCGTTCGTCAACAATGTACGCACGACCCGATAGTCGTCTGGCGAAGTGGCAGCGCCCATCAACTCCGACTGGCGCAGACCCGGACCGGCCTTGTTGGAGAACGCCTCAGTCTCGGCGAGCACCTCCTCACAGTCCGCGTGACGGGTCACCAGAAAGACGTCTTCGTCCTCGAGTTGGTGCACTGGGTCGTTCTCCCGCAACTTGCGGTAGTAGCCGTGTGGTGACTGCACGGTGTCGAATTGGTAAAAGGGGTCGACCATCAGAACCGTCCTTTCAAAGACGCGGTCGCGTGGTGAGCGGCCGGTGACAGGGCGCGCCGCCGAGGTGACCAACTCGATCGATGTCCACGCGCGGCGCCTCTGATCCCAAATCTTCGATGTTCAAGACGCGGGCTCATCGAACTCCGGAAACCGGGAAATCGATACGTACGCTTCAATTCCCAGGCCGGTCAGCAATTCCTCTTGCAGGGCTCGCCGCGTGGGACGCTGGAGCAGCGCGCGAGTGTGCGCCATCACCAGGGGATCCACCTGCGCCAGACCAGCCGCGAGCTCGCCGACACGTGGCATGAGTGCCTCACGAGCGACGACCTCCCCCACCACGCCAAGCGAAAGCGCCTCGGCGGCAAAGATTTTCTGGCCCGTGAGCAGGAAGTGCTTTGCCCGCACGGGACCTAGCACCATCGGCCACAACACCTGCACGCCGTCTCCGGGTACCAGGCCACCCGGAACGTGCGCAAGGTCTTGGAAAAAGGTGTCGTCGGTGCATACCACGACGTCGCAGAGCAACGCGAGTTCGGCGTGACCGGTGACGGGGCCGTTGATGGCGGCGACGACCGGCACCCTCAGGTCGGTCATCCCCGTCAGCATGCGGGCGGCTTCACCGAGACCACGTTCCCAGTCCGAGGGCTTGACCTTTCCGCTGCGGTAGACGTCGCCGTATCCCGGCGGCGTGGAGATGAAGTGATCGCCGGTGCCGGTCAAAATCACGACACGATTTCCGTCGTCCGACGCGATCGCTTCGAGCAGTCGCGGAAACTCGCGGTGCGCGAGTGCGGTCCACTGCATCGGCCCGTCACGGTAGTGCAGGCGAGCCGTAAGCACTCCGTCGTCGGTACGAGACAAGGAAATGACCTTGAAGGCGTCGACGTAGTCGGCCAGTTTCATGGGCCCACCTGCAACGTGGCGCTCTCGACTCGCGGCCGCGGCAACGCGATGAGTGCTTCAGGAACCACCTGTCGAACGCCTCTCGCTAGAAGAGCTGGTGACATCGGACTGTATCCTAGTTAATAGTCACTAGGCAACGATGATCCTTTAAGCTGGCGATAGAGACCCGAATGGGCCGACAACGAGGCAGGTGAACAGTGGCCATCGCCGACGACGGTGCGGCGCGCCCGCCACGGATGCGCGCAAGTGAGCGCCGGGGTCAGTTGGCCCACGTCGCCGCTCATCGCTTCCATCAACTCGGGTATCACGCGGTGTCGCTCGGTTCGGTCGCGACGGAGGTGGGTCTCACCGGACCTGCGGTATACCGACACTTCCGCAACAAGCAAGCCCTGCTTGCCGCGGCAATCGCCAGCGGTCTGGATCTCGTCGAAGATGCGCTGCTGCGCACGACGGGCGGCACCCTGGATGACCTTGTCGCCGCAGTGGCCAACGCCAGCCTGGAACGGCCCGATTTGTGGGTTCTGCTACAACGCGAATCCCGGTATCTCAATCCGGACTTGCGCGCGCAGATCGATGCTCAGTTCGCGCGCGTCATCGACGGCTTCGTCAAGCGGGTCCGGAAGGAGTCACCCAGCCTGAGCGACGAGGACGCCAGACTGTTGGTCACCGCAGCCACCGCCGTTCTCTCGACTCCGGCGACCGCGACACCGGCGCTGCCTCGAACCGAATACCGCCGCGAACTGTCCGCCGCGGCGCTGACGTGCCTGCGGTTCGACCTGACCACCGTGGAGCCGCGGCCAGCGGCACCCTTCGCCGTCGACGTAGCGGGTGCGGAGCGCACACGACGAAGCGAGATCGTCGAGGCGGCGACCGACCTGTTCTACCGACGGGGCTACACCGGCGTCAGCCTCGACGACATCGGCTCCGCCGTGGGCATGGCCGGGCCGAGCATTCTGCACTACTTCGAAACGAAGTCCGCCATTTTGGTCGCCGCCTTCGACAGAGCCACTGAGATCCTGGCCGACGAAGGCCGCCGCCTGGAATCCGGGCCGGCTGGGCTGTCCGAGGTCGTCGACTCGTACGTCCAATTCTGCCTGCACAATCGGAGCCTGGTCGGGGTGTACGTGTCTGACGCCATGAATCTGTCCAGCGACGCGCTCGAGCGCACCCGCTCGATCATTCGCCAGGACATCACAGCCTGGACGAGTGCCCTGCAGCGAATCTCTGCCGACCTCGACGATCGGCAGGCGCGCGTGCGGGTGCAGGCGGCGATGGGAGCAGTTCACGACCTCGTCCGGCTGGGACATTTTGCGTCGCGCCCACGAATTGCTGACGAGATCGCCGCGCTAGCGCTCGCGGTCCTTCTTCGGTGACGGTTCGACTCGGTTGCCCTAGTAAACATTAACTTGACATGACGCAGGTGTACTGCGAACGAACGTGTCGCATCGACGGCTCGTCAGGCGGATATGCGTGGGTTGGCTTTCACCCAGCCGCTCAATTACTGCCTAACCTGTACTTTCATAATCCCAGTTATGATATGACCGCGCATCAACAGCATCGCGCCTGGAGGTTCCGCATTCGAACATGATGGACGCTACGAAAGCGTGGTGGAAATGGCGACGGTCAACCGGCAAGACTACTTCGAAGGCGCGCTGGACCTGTTGGCCAAAGACGGATTCGGGTCGCTGCGACTGACCGCGTTGTGCAAATGGCTGGGCATGACGACAGGGTCGTTCTACAACTGGTTTCGCGACTGGAACGACTTCGTCGACCAGTTTCTCGAGTACTGGGAGAAGGAGCTCACCGAGCGGCTGGTGGCCGAGGCCGAGCACAACCCAAACCCGTGGGCGCGTCTGGACCAACTTCGAGAGCTCGTTAGGACGGTGCCCCACGAGGCCGAAGTGGCGCTGCGTGCATGGAGTAACGCAGATCCACGGGCAGCCAAGGTATGCGCCGAGGCCGACATGGTGCGCCGCAAGACCATCTTCGACACGGTGCACAGCTTGATCTCGGATACCGAGCTAGCCAGCCGCCTGGCGGTGCTGGGGCTTTCTATCGTCATCGGCCAACAGCACGTCGACGTATCGACGATGGACTGGTCGCTGGCACAGTTCAATGCGCTAGTACGAGTCCACGCCGATGCCGCTTCATAGCGAAAGCAGCCAGGGCGAAAGCGGTCTCACCCGCACCAAGTGAAATCTACTGTTACGGTGACACTTTCGATTTCGAATCGGACATCAGCGGCGGCGTTTCCCCGACGCCCTTGACGACCGCCTACCGCGCCGCGACCAGGCTCGCAGTCAGACTTCAAATAATGTCATTTACTTTATGTCACTGATTCGCTGATGGGCACCCGCCACTCGCTTGCGGCCCACAGTGACCCTGAGGCGCGGCATAGTCCGCGTTCCAACAAGGTAAACCCGTGCTAACGCGGCGATTCCGCGACCGGATCCCCACCCTAGGCACCTGACGGAAGTCACTGTAAGCATTCCTAGGAATGTAATTCCCATTATGTTATGTTGTGAGCTGAGTCACGAATCTGCGGAGATAGCGCGTGCGCCACATGAAAGGGACGTGATGACTAGCATCGCAACGGAGCGAGAACACGATGCCATCGACCTCTCGCAAGCGGCGCTGTGGGCAGGGCCCTCAGAGGAGCGCGACCAGATGTTCGCCCAGCTCCGCCGCGACCGACCAGTGAGCTGGCAGCGGCCGATTCGCAGCCCGATGATGGACGCAATGGGTCAGCAAGGCCCCCCCGGCTACTGGGCGATCACCCGTCTCGACGACATCGTCACGGTCAGCCGAAACGCCGAGGTCTTCTCGTCGTCACACGGCGGAGTGACGCTGGAAGAGATGCCACCAGAAGTGCTTGAGGTGGCCTCGTCGATCCTGACGATGGACGAACCGCTTCACGGCAAGGTTCGGCGCGTGGTGAGCTCCGTGTTCACACCGCGGCGGATCAGTCGCATTCGCGATCAGATCTACAACCAGGCGCGACAGATCGTCGACGACATTGCCCACAGCAAAGGCGATGTCGACGTCGTCAACGCCGTCTCTGCGCGCCTGCCAATGTGGACCGTGTCGGAGATGATCGGCATTCCCGACGAACAGCGCGAGGAAGTGACCGCCGCAGCCGCGCTGCTGACGGCGTGGGACGACGAGAGCACGTCTGCCACCGACGCACTCACGACCATGTTCACCGGAATCACCACGTTGCACACACGGTGCCAGGAACTCATCGACGCACGCCGGTCGGACCCGAAGGACGACCTGATCTCGGCTCTCGTGCAGGCCCAGGTAGACGGGGTGCGGCTCAGCGATGACGAGATCCGCGCCTTCTTCGTACTACTGTGCGTCGCCGGCAACGACACCACCAAGCAGACCACCACGCACACCATTCGATCCTTGACGTCCTACCCCGAGCAGCGCGCGTATCTGATGGACGATATCGACGGCCGAATCGATGTGGCAGTCGAGGAATTCATCCGCCACGCGACGCCGGTGATGACCTTCCGCCGTACCGCAGTTAAGCCGTTTGAGTTATCCGGCAGGAAGATCGAGCCAGGCGACAAGGTGGTCCTGTTCTACAACTCCGGCAACCGCGATGAGGATCACTTCGAGAACGCGCACGCATTCGACCTGAGTCGCAAACCCAACCCGCACGTCGGGTTCGGCGGTCGCGGGCCGCATTTTTGCCTTGGCAGTCACGTCGCCAAGCTGCAACTGAGCGCAATGTTCACCGAACTCCTTCGTCGCCTTCCCGACATCGAAGCGGTTGGCGAGCCGTCATACCTCACCAGCACGTTCATCAACGGCATCAAAAGCCAACACGTCCGCTTCGCCCCCGCGTCCGACTAGACGGTATGAGGAGGCTGGGGCCTCACCCTACCGACTAGTCCAGGGTGACGTCGAGCGTGGCCAGATACCGCAATGCCAGCAGGTAGCCCTGTACGCCGAGCCCGACGATCACGCCGGTGGCCACCGCGCTCAGATACGAATGATGCCGAAACTCTTCGCGCGCGTGCACATTGGAGATGTGGACCTCGATCAGCGGGGCCTTGAGCTCGGCGCAGGCGTCCCGCAACGCGATCGAGGTGTGGGTCAGCGCACCGGCGTTGAGGATCACCGGGTCACCGGCGTCGGCCGCGGCGTGCAGCCAGTCGATCAGCTGACCTTCGCTGTTGCTCTGCCGCACGACCGCGGTGAGCCCGAGTTCGGTCGCCTGCGCCTCGATCAGCGTGACGAGGTCGTCATAGGTTGTGCTGCCGTAGATCTCGGGCTCGCGGCGGCCGAGCCGATCCAGGTTGGGGCCGTTGAGCACCAGGACTGTTGTCATTGCTTTGCCACCTCCGCGTAGGCCGCCGCCAACAGCGCCGGGTCAGGACCTTCCAGCCGTCCCGGCTTGGCCAGCCCGTCGAGCACCACGAACCGCAACACCCCCGAGCGAGTCTTCTTGTCGCCTGCCATGATCTCGACGAGTTCGGGCAGCACGTCAGGCTCGTAGCTGACCGGCAAGCCCAGCAGCGTGAGCACGTCGCGATGCCGCCGCGCGGTGGCGTCGTCGAGCCGGCCGGCCAGCCGGCCGAGCTCCGCGGCGAACACCAGTCCCACCGAGACGGCCGCGCCGTGGCGCCACCGGTAACGCTCCCGGCGTTCGATGGCGTGCGCCAAAGTGTGCCCGTAGTTGAGGATCTCGCGCAGCGCCGACTCTTTCTCGTCGGCGGCCACGACCTCGGCCTTGACGGCGATCGCCCGCCGGATCAGCTCCGGCAGCACGGCCCCCAGCGGGTCGACCGCGGCCTGCGGGTCGGCCTCGATGAGGTCGAGAATCTTGGGGTCGGCGATGAAGCCGGCCTTGACGATCTCGGCCATCCCCGCGACAAGTTCGTTGCGCGGCAACGTTTCCAGCATCGCCAGATCGACCAGCACACCCGCCGGCTGATGGAAGGCGCCGACGAGGTTCTTGCCCGCGTCGGTGTTGATCCCGGTCTTGCCGCCGACGGCGGCGTCGACCATGGCCAGCAGCGTGGTCGGGACGTGCACGATGTCGACGCCGCGCAGCCAGGTCGCCGCGGCGAATCCGGCCACATCCGTCGCCGCCCCGCCACCGAGGCTCACCAGTGCATCCGTGCGGCCAATTCCGATGCGGCCCAGCACTTCCCAGATGTACCCGACGACGGCCAGGTCTTTGCCGGCCTCGGCGTCGGGGATCTCGATGCGGTGAGCGTCGACGCCTCGGTCGGACAGGTGCGCCCGGATGGCTTCGGCGGTCTGCGCCAGCACCGGCTGGTGCAGGATCGCCACCTTGTGCCGGCCGCCGAGCAGGTCACCGAGCTCGCCGAGCAGGCCGGTGCCCACGATGACCGGATAGGGCGGATCGACGGCGACCTCGATGGTCACCGGTGTATCGGTCATTTGCGAACTCCGGCACGGCGAGCGGCCAGCGCCGCCGGGGTGGCGGGCGTGACCGGGGTGGACTCCACCGGCTCATCCGGTGGTGTTGGGGTGGAACGTTTTTCGGTCGCGGACGACGAGCGGCGCCACGGCGGCCTGCGTCGGCGCGGCGGTTGCGGGTTCTCCATCCGCGTGATGATGTGGCGCACGACCGCACCGGGGTTGCGACGGTTGGTGTTGACCCGGATCGTGGCGACCCGCCGGTAGAGCGGCACCCGCTCGTTCATCAGCGTGCGGTACTTCTCGGCGTGGTCGGGTCCGGCCAGCAGCGGACGAACGGTGTTGCCGCTGGTCCGTCGCACCCCTTCGGCCGCGCTGATCTCCAGGAAGATCACCGTGTGCCCGGCCAGCGCATCGCGCACGCCGGGTGTGGTGACCGCACCGCCGCCCAGCGACAGGACGCCGTCGTGGGTCGCCAGGGCGTCCCGGATGACCTCTTCCTCGATGCGGCGGAATTCCTGCTCGCCGTCATTGGCGAAGATGTCGGCGATGGTGCGGCCGGTCTTCTCCTCGATGGCGGCGTCGGTGTCGAGCATCGCCACCCCCATCGTTTTGGCCAGCCGCCGCCCGATGGTGGACTTACCCGAGCCGGGCAACCCGATCAGCACGGCCTTCGGCGCCATCGCGCTACCCCGACGCCCGAACCGGCGAGTCCGACGGCATGCGCTCGGCCACCGCCTGCAGGTACCCGTCGACATTGCGCCGGGTCTCGTCGATCGAGTCACCGCCGAACTTGTCCAGCACCGCGCGGGCCAGTACCAGCGCGACCATGGTTTCGACGACGACGGCGGCGGCGGGCACCGCGCACACGTCGGAGCGCTGGTGGATGGCGACGGCCTCCTCACCGGTGGCCATGTCGACGGTGGCCAGCGCCCGCGGCACCGTGGAGATCGGCTTCATCGCCGCCCGCACCCGCAGCGGAAGACCGTTGGTCATCCCGCCCTCCAGGCCGCCGGCCCGGTTGGTGGAGCGGACCACGCCGTCGGGGCCGGGGTACATCTCGTCGTGGGCTTGGCTGCCGCGCCGGCGGGCGGTCTCGAAGCCGTCGCCGATCTCGACGCCCTTGATGGCCTGGATGCCCATCACCGCCGCAGCGAGCTGGCTGTCGAGCCGGTTGTCGCCGCTGGTGAACGAGCCCAAGCCGATCGGCAGGCCGTGGACGACGACCTCGACGACGCCGCCGAGGGTGTCGCCGTCGCGCTTGGCCGCCTCGATCTGCTCGATCATGTCGGCCTCGGCCGTCTTGTCGGACGCGCGGACCGGGCTCTCGTCGATGCGGTCCAGGTCGCCAGAGGCGGGTGACGGCCCGTCGTAGGGTGCCGAGGCGCCGATCGAGATGACGTGTGAGAGCACCTCGACGCCGAGCGCCTGGCGCAGGAAGGACCGGGCGACGGTACCGGCCGCGACGCGCGCGGCGGTCTCGCGGGCGCTGGCCCGCTCGAGCACCGGACGGGCGTCGTCGAAGCCGTACTTGAGCATGCCCGCAAAGTCGGCGTGGCCGGGCCGCGGCCGGGTCAGCGGCGCATTGCGGGCCACGTCAAGCTCATCGGCCGGGACCGGATCGGAGGCCATCACGGTTTCCCATTTAGGCCACTCGGTGTTGCCGATCTCGATGGCGATCGGGCCGCCCAGCGTGGCGCCGTGGCGGACCCCGGCCAGCACGGTGACCTGGTCCTGCTCGAACTTCATCCGGGCGCCGCGGCCGTAGCCCAGGCGCCGGCGGGCCAGCTGGTCGGCGATGTCCGTCGACGTGACCTGCACGCCGGCGACCATGCCTTCGACCACGGCTACCAGCGCGCGGCCGTGGGATTCACCGGCGGTCGTCCATCGCAACACGCGTCCCATCTTCCCACGCCGGTCACGGCAGACCCAATTTGCTTTGGCCAAGATGTAGCGATGACGAAAAGCCCGATCGCGAACCTCGACGATTTCACCGCTCTGGACCCGTTCTTCCGGATCGTCGAGCGCGGTCTCGACGGGCTCGTCGAGCCGGGACATTTCTTCGACCTGATGGCCGAGGACGTCCTCACCGAATACGTGGTCACGGTGCCCGGCTATCCGCGCCGTGTGGAGGGCCGGGAGGCACTGGCCGAGCTGTACCGGCCGTACGGGATCGCGGTGCGCCTGGATCGCGCCTTCGATCTGGCCGTCTACCACGACGCCGCCCAGAACGTCGCGGTGCTCGAGTACGCGGTCGAAGGCCGCACCGTGCACGGAAACCGGCGCTACGCGAACCGGTTCATCTCGGTCATCACGATCGAGAACCGCGAGATCGTGCGCTGGCGCGACTACCTCGATCCGCTGGCCGTGTTCGACGCCAACGGCTGGCCCGACCGCTAGAACACGACGAGCGCGGCGGCGGCCAGACTCGCGACGCACATCGACGGGCCGTGCGGCACCGTCGATGTCCGATCGCGCACCGCGACGACGGCGGCCAGCAGCGCCGTCAGCACCGGCGCGCCCAGTGCCGCCAGCAGCCAGACATCGGGCCCGAATGCGCCCGTCATGCCGCCGACACCGAGCGCGAGCTTGACGTCACCTGCGCCCAGCCCGGCCGGAATCGCAAGGTGTACGACCAGATACAGCGCGGCCAGGCCGAGCGCCCCGGCCAGCGCAGGCAGACCGCGACCACAGCAGGCCGCGACGGCGAGCACCGCGAGCGCCCCGGGCAGTGTCAGCACGTTCGGCAACCGCCGGTGGCGGACATCGCACACCGTCAACGCCACCGCCCACAGCAGCACGATCCCGAACACCAGCAGGCGCATCGGGGCGACGTTAACTCAGCGCGGCGGCCATCTGCTCACGCGGCGCCGGGTGGCCTGTGAATTGTTCGACCTGGCTGAAGGCCTGGTGCAGCAGCATCTGTAGACCGCTGATCACCTCGCCGCCCGCGTCCTGCACGGTGGCTGCCAGCGGGGTGGGCCACGGGTCGTAGATGGCGTCCAGCAGCACCGGGACCCTGGCGAAGACCTGGGCGTAAGCGGCGGCCGCGGCGGCCGGGATCGTGCTGACCAGGACGTCGGCGGTGGCCGCGATCTCCGGCAGCCGCGGATCGCTCAGATCGCAGAACGCAGTGGTGACGTCGACGGCCGCTCCGAGGTCCAGCAGCCGGGCCGCCTTGTCGCGGTTGCGGGCCACGACGGTGATCTCGATGGCCCCGAGGTCGGCCAGGGCCACGACGGCCGCGGGTGCGGTTCCACCCGAACCGAGCACGATCGCGTGCCGAACGTGACGGACGTGGGCAAGTGCTCCGGCGACCCCGTCGATATCGGTGTTGTCGGCGCGCCAGCCGCGGTCGGTGCGGACCAGGGTGTTGGCCGAGCCGACCAGTTCGGCGCGTTCGGTGCGTTCGTCGGCGACCTGGAGTGCGGCGAATTTACCGGGCATCGTCACCGAGACGCCGACCCATTCTGGGCCGAATGCACGTACCACGCCCGGCAATTCGTCGGCCGTGCACTCGATGCGGTCGTATGTCCAGTCGGTGAGACCGAGCGCGCGATAGGCCGCCAGATGCAGTAGGGGTGATTTGGAGTGCGCGACGGGCGAGCCGAGCACTGCCGCTTTACGCGCGGACACTACCGAGCTCCGGCCCGATTTGCGCTCTTCTCTTCGTTCATCGCGCGGAGTCGAGCACGCCATTGCGCTTGGCCAGCTCGATATTGGCCAGGTGCTGCGGGTAGTCACGGGTGAACAGCGTGGTTCCCTCGGTGTCCACGGTCACGAAGTACAGCCAGTCCCCCGGCTCGGGCCGCTCAGCCGCGGCCAGCGCCTCTTCGCCGGGCGAGCAGATCGGCGTGGCTGGCAGACCTTCCATGGCGTAGGTGTTCCACGGCGTCACCTGAGCCCGGTCGCCGTCGGTGGTGGCGACTTCCTGGCGATCCAGCGGGTAGTTGACCGTCGAATCGAATTCCAGTTTCTGCGGCACGGCCAGCCGGTTGTAGATCACCCGCGCGACCTTCGCGAAGTCGTGCGGTTTGGCTTCGCGCTGCACCAGCGAGCCGACAACCAGGATCTGATAGGGCGACATGTTCATCGCCGCAGCGGTATCCAAGAGCCCACCGGCGACATAGTGGTCCGCGCTCTGGCCCACCAGTTTGGCCAGGATCTCCTGCGGCGACGCCGACGGATCGACGTTCCAGGTGCCCGGGGCGATCAGCCCCTCCATGCGGCGATGGTTCGTGCCCAGCGAGGTCACAGGCTGCGTGGCCCATTGCGGCACGTTCAACTGCTCGGGCGGCGCCTGCTCGGCCACCTTGCGCAGATCGTCTGCGGCCACACACTTCTGCTCGCCGTTCACCGGGACGCAGGTGGCCTTGGAGATCAGGGTGAAGATGCCGTCGGTCACCTTGCCCGAACCGACCTCGGCGACGTCGTCGAGCTGGCGGCCCTCGGGGATCACCAGCTTGCCCACCCGGTTGTGGGGGTCGGCCAGGCGTTGTACCGCGGCCGACGCCGACATCTCGGTGCGCAACGTATAGAACCCCGGCTGGATGGCCGCGATCGCCGCGTTGTCCTTGGCCGCGTCCACGAATCCCTTGACGTTGGAGATGACGTTCTTGTCGCGCAGCGTCTGCGCGATCTGGGTGGTCGAGTCGCCGTCGTGGACCTGGATGACGACGTCGTCCTTGCCCTCGCCGGCGAAATCGCCATTCGACCCGCTGAACAGCTTGCCGCCCAAGTACACCGCGGCCACCACGATGACGATAAGCAGGGCCGCCGCGGCGGCCCCGATCATCCTGCGGCGGTTACGGTTTCGCCGGGCGCGCACCCGATCGAGGCGACTCATCCGGCTCCGCGGCGGGCCTACTGCCAGCGGTGCCGAGCGGTCGTGCTCGAAATCGTCAGACATCGTCACCCGCATTCACGTTTCGGCGCTGGTCCAGCCAGCCCTGCAATATCCCGACCGCGGCGGCCTGATCGATCACCCCGCGCTGGTTTTTGGCACGCACGCCGGCCTCCCGCAGCGACCGCTGGGCCACCACCGTCGTCAGCCGTTCGTCGGCCAGCCGCACCGGTACCGGCGCGATCCGCCCGGCCAGTTCGTCGGCCACGTCGACCGCGTCCTGCGCCGACGTCCCGGCCCGGTCGGCCAGCGTGCGGGGCAGCCCGACGACCACCTCGACGATCTCGTGTTCGGCGACCAGCGCACTCAACCGCCGCAGATGCTTACCGGTGCGCTCGCGCCGCACGGTTTCCACCGGGGTGGCCAGGATCCCGTCGGGGTCACTGACCGCCACGCCGATCCGCACAGTGCCCACGTCGATACCGAGCCGACGGCCTCGCCCGGGATCGTCTGCGCCGGGCCGGTCGGGCACACGGTTCTGTGCGGAGAGCACTGAGGCTAGCTCCGCGCGATCTCTGCGCGAACCGCCGCCAGTGCCGCATCGATTCCGGCCGCGTTCTTGCCGGACCCCTGAGCCAGGTCGGCCTTGCCGCCACCCCGCCCGTCGACGGCCGAAGAGATCTGTTTAATCAGGTCGTTGGCGCTCAAACCGGCGTCCTGCGCGGCCGGGTTGGTGGCCACCACAAACGGCACAGTTCCTTCGTCACCTTCGGCGATCAGAACGACGACGCCGGGCTCGGAGCCCATCTTGCCGCGGATGTCGCCGACCAGGGAACGCAGATCACCGGCGTTCATCCCGGCCGACATCCGTTGCGCCACAAGACGGACCTTACCCACCTGCTCGGCGCCTGCGGCGGCGTTCGCCCCGGCCGCCTTGGCGGTGGCCAGGCGGATCTTGTCGAGTTCCTTCTCGGCAGCCTTGAGCTTCTCGACGAGGGTCGCGACGCGGGCCGGCACCTCTTCGGACGGCACCTTCAACGACGAGGCGAGCCCCGCCATCAGCGCGCGCTCCTTGGCCAGGTGCCGGAACGAATCCAGCCCCACGTAGGCCTCGACGCGGCGCACACCGGAGCCGACCGACGACTCGCCAAGGATGGTGACCGGCCCGATCTGCGCCGAGTTGTGCACGTGGGTGCCGCCGCAGAGTTCCAGCGAGAACGGGCCGCCGATCTCGACGACGCGAACCTCGTCAGGGTAGGACTCGCCGAACATCGCCATGGCGCCCATGGCCTTGGCTTTTTCCAGCTTCTCGTTGAAGGTGTGCACCTCGAAGTCGGCCTGCACGGCCTCGTTGGTGACTTCCTCGACCTGAGCGCACTGCTCGTCGCTCAACGCGCCCTGGTAGTTGAAGTCGAATCGCAGGTAGCCCGGTCGGTTGAGCGAACCGGCCTGAACAGCGTTGGGCCCCAACACCTGTCGCAACGCGGCGTGCACCATGTGCGTGCCGGAGTGCCCCTGGGTGGCGCCGCGGCGCCACTCGGGATCGACGGCCGCAGTGACGGTGTCGCCCTCGACGAACTCGCCGGACTCGACGTTGATCCGGTGCACCCACAGCGTCTTGGCGATCTTCTGTACATCGGTGACGGCGGCCTTGGCCGCGCCACTGCCGCCGATCCAGCCGACGTCGGCGATCTGTCCGCCGGACTCGGCGTAGAGCGGGGTGCGGTCCAGCACGATCTCAATACGCTCGGGCGCGTGCTCGCGGCCACCGTGAGCCACCACCGGCACCCGCTTGCCGTCGACGAAGATGCCGAGAATCCTGGCCTCCGACGTCAGTTCGTCGAAACCCGTGAATTCCGTCGGCCCGGCGTCGACCAGCTCGCGGAACGCCGACAGGTCGGCGTGGGCGTGCTTGCGCGCCGCGGCGTCGGCCTTGGCCCGGCGGCGCTGCTCGGCCATCAGCTCGCGGAAGCCCAGCTCGTCGACCGACAGGTCGGCCTCGGCGGCCATCTCCAGGGTCAGTTCGATTGGGAAGCCGTAGGTGTCGTGTAGGGCGAACGCCTCCGCGCCGCCCAGCACGGACTTACCCGCTGACTTCGTTGCGGCCGCGGCCTCTTCGAAGAGCTTCGACCCCGACGCCAGCGTCCGGTTGAACGCGGTCTCCTCGGCCACCGCGATGCGCTGGATGCGGTCGAAATCGGTGACCAGTTCCGGATACGACGGGCCCATCGCGTCGCTCACGACGACCATCAATTCGGCCATGATCGGCTGCTCGACGCCCAGCAATTTGGCCGCCCGGATGATGCGGCGCAGCAACCGGCGCAGCACGTAGCCGCGGCCTTCGTTGCCGGGCGTGACGCCGTCGCCGATGATGATCGCCGCGGTGCGGCTGTGGTCGGCGATGACCCGGTAGCGCACGTCGTCATCGTGATTGCCCTGGCCGTACCCGCGCGGGGCATGTTCGACGACCTTGTCGATGACCGGCCTCAGCAGGTCGGTCTCGTAAACGTTGTCGACGTTCTGCAACAGACAGGCGATGCGCTCGACGCCCATACCGGTGTCAATGTTCTTGCGCGGCAACGGACCCAGGATCTCGAAGTCGTCCTTACTGGTGCCCTCGCCACGCTCGTTCTGCATGAAGACGAGATTCCAGATCTCGATGAAGCGGTTCTCGTCGGCTTCCGGGCCGCCCTCGACGCCGTATTCCGGGCCGCGGTCGTAGTAGATCTCCGAGCACGGACCGCACGGCCCGGGAATGCCCATCGACCAATAGTTGTCGGCCATACCGCGGCGCTGGATCCGCTCGATCGGCAGGCCGGCGACCTCCTGCCAGAGTTGCTCGGCCTCGTCGTCGTCGTAGTAGACCGTCGCCCACAACCGCTCCGGGTCGAACCCGTAACCCCCCTCGGCGACCGGTGCGGTCAGCAGCGTCCAGGCCAGCTCGATCGCCCGGCGCTTGAAGTAGTCACCGAACGAGAAGTTGCCCGCCATCTGGAAGAAGGTGTTGTGGCGGGTGGTGATGCCGACTTCGTCGATGTCGGGGGTGCGGATGCATTTCTGGACGCTGGTGGCCGTCGCGTACGGCGGAGTGCGCTGCCCGAGGAAGAAGGGCACGAACTGCACCATGCCCGCATTGACGAACAGGAGGTTCGGGTCGTCGAGGATCACCGAGGCGCTCGGCACCTCGGTATGACCTGCCTTCACGAAATGATCCAGGAATCGCTTCCTGATCTCGTGTGTCTGCACTGGCTTTCCTTGCGTTCGGGATGCGGCTCGACTGACGCCTCGACCGCACCACATTACCGGTCGTCCGACGTTGGCCGGTCAGCCGCCCACGAAGCTCAGCCGAACCGATCGGCGCGGGTTGTCCCTGTTCAGGTCGACCAACACCACGCTCTGCCAGGTGCCGAGCAGTGGGCTGCCGTCAACCACCGGAAGCGTCACCGAAGGCGCCACGATGGCAGGCATCACATGGTCGGCGCCGTGGCCGGGCGAGCCGTGCGAGTGCCGATACCGGTCGTCGCGCGGCAGCAGCCGTTCCAGGGTGTCGAGCAGGTCGTCGTCGGAGCCCGCCCCGGTCTCGATGACGGCGACCCCGGCAGTGGCGTGCGGGACGAACACGTTGCACAGCCCGTCACCGCGGCCGCTGCAGAACGAGCGCACCTCGTCGGTCAGGTCGACGATCCGCCGCCGCGAGCTGTCGATGTCGAGCACGTCGCTGTCCACAATTCCCAGCGTACGGGCCCCAAATCTCGGTGGTCAGCCAAGCGAAATCGCTACGCTGCGCCGATGGACCAGTTTCGCCATGGCGATCTCGTGTTCGACGTCATCGACTCAGGACCCGCTGACGGACCGGTCGTCGTGCTGCTCCATGGGTTTCCGGAGCAGAACACGATGTGGCAGTCGATCATCCCGGCGTTGACCGCGCAGGGTTACCGCTGTCTGGCCCCGCTCCAACGCGGATATTCGCCCGGTGCCCGCCCGCGGCGTCGCCGGGACTACCGCGGCGACCTCCTCACAGGGGATGTCCGGGCACTCATCGATGCCGTCGGCGCGCAGCAGGTGCACCTGGTGGGGCATGACTGGGGCGCGAATGTGGCGTGGCGGGTGGCTCAGCGGTTTCCCGACCGTCTGCTGAGTCTGACACCGATGTCGGTGCCTCACCCCTGGGCGTTCCTCACATCCATGCTGACCAGCCGCCAGGGACTGGCATCCTGGTACATGTATTTCTTCCAGCTGCCCTGGCTACCGGAGTGGTACCTACGGCGGGGACGGGGAGAATTCACGCTGTCGGGATTCCTCTCGTCGCGAGCACAGCACGCGCCACAGCTGGTGGAAACCGAGGCGGCGGCGATGACCGAACCGGGTGCGCTGACTGCGGCGCTCAACTGGTACCGGGCAATACCGCTGGACAGCATCGCCGACAACCGGATCAAAGTGATCGTGCCGACGATGTTCCTGTGGAGTGACGGCGACATCGCACTGCTCGAAAAGGGCGCCAGGAGCTGCGGAAAATACGTTGCCGGCGAGTACCGCTTCGAGGTCTTCGCGGGTGTTTCACACTGGATCCTCGACGAGGCGCCTGATCGTGTGGCCGGACTCCTGTTGGACTGGTTCGCCGCTCATCCCGTCGGCTCAACCAGCTAGACCACCGGACCGCACCGAACGTCGAACCTATCGCGCACGGTGTCCAGCGTGCGGCGCAGGTGTTCACGCCCCCTCCGGTGCGTCAGCGCGAACCGGGCCGTCCCCACGAGTTGCCGCGGCGCTGGAAACCAGCGATTGAAGTCGAGCCCGCACTCTGCGAACGCCTTGAACGGCACTGCATCCGAGATGAGGCTGAGGTTGTACTGGGCGAGTGTGAACAGGGTGTAGGTGAACGCGACGTTCGATTTGTTCCGTAGGTCCAGCGCGTCGAGTTCGTACAAGGGGACGTCCCTGATCTTGTCGAGCATCAACAGGTGGGTCATGAAGTAGCTCATGAACGATGTCAATTGAAGCGTCGTCGAACGCGGTTGGATCGACAGCACCGAGCCGCCGCGAGACACATACGGCACGTAGGGACGGTCGACAGGCTTCTTGAAATATCCGGTGCAGTTGATGATCCAGCTGCCTGGCTCGATCGCCTTGGTTGAGCCGCTGCGGAAGACCAAATCCGTTGCCCCGTTGCGGTCCACGGCATCCACGAGGTGGTCCATGATCACATCGTTCAAGCCCTCGGCGATCACCTTGTTCTCGGAGTCGGACAGCACCCCGAGAAGGAAGTTGCCGGCCTGGGGCGTCAGCCACGTGCCGTAGCTGGAGCGGAACCAATCCGCGACAGCCGTTTCGTTGGTGCCGTCGAACCGGCGGGTCACTTCCGAGGCGAGAGCGGTGAAAGACTTGCCGCGCCACCAGCGCTGGAGCCCGGTCGGGAAGAAGCGGTCCCGGCTGATGAAGTAGGTTCCGGACCCGGCCACCAGGTTCACCTCCCGACCCGGATATTCCGTGATCAAGGTGTGAGCGGTGTCCATCGCGGTTTTGCCGCCCCCGATGATCCACACCGGGGTTGCGCTGCTCCGCATTTCGCTGCTGCGCATGTCGCAGAAGTCGGGCGACACCGAGAGGATCCGGCCGCTGGAGACCTCCAGCGGATCGTTGGGCTTGACCTGGAAGCCAGCGGCGATGACGAGCCGGTTCGCCTCGATGCGCATGCGCCCGCCATCCGAGGACCGGCAGTCGACCCGCACCGTCTCGCCGGTTTCATCGTGGGATTCGACTTCCCAGCCGAAGAACCCGTCAACGGCCACGCGCCGCCGGACCACCTCGAGACAGTGCTCGAGATGGTCGAGCACCTCGGTCTTCGTCGCCAGGTAGGCGGGTTCCTGGCCGAGCGTCCATCCGATGTTGCCCGCGGTGAACATCGGATGCGGCTGGTGCAGGCGCACATACGGATAAGTGTCGACCCACATGCCGCCGACCCGTTCGCGCCGGTCCACCAGGATGACTCGTTGACCGGCAGCCAGGTAACGGCTCGCGACGAAGAGGGCGTTGAGTCCGGCGAGGCCGGCACCAACGATGCACACCTCGCAGTGCTCGGTACGAATCTCCTGCTCAGTGGCTGTTGATTCAGCGACGGACATATGGTCTCCCCTCCTGGATACCGCAATCCACCCCACTCGCGGTGCGCGTCAACCAAGTGTGGGACGGCACGATGGGGTGTCATAGCGTAGTCGCCTACCTAATTCAATGACCGGCCCTCGAAGTCCCGCGCGCAATATCGCCAGAACAGTGCCGCGGCCCGGTCATCGGAGGAAGGTGAGAAGTGCCGGTGGCGCCACCGGGGCGCCGCCCCGAGTCGAAGGGGGTGGACCGTGCACGCACGCTCTACCACGTTTGTCGCGCGCCCCGAATGTATCGACGCCGGGATCGCCATGTTTCGTGACGAGGTGATGCCGGCGCTGGGCGCCATGGCCGGATGTGTCGGGATGTCACTGCTGACGGACCGAGAATCGGGCCGCTGCATCGCCACCACGGCCTGGGAGGACATGGCCGCAATGCACGCCAGCGCCGACCAGGTACGCCCATTGCGGGCTCGCGCGGCCAAGGCGTTCAGTGCCACCACGTCGGTGGACGAATGGCAGATCGCCGCGCTGCACCGCGACCACAGCTCCGGCGACGGTGCCTGTGTGCGGGCCACCTGGCTCAAGGCCAGGCCCGACCAGTTGGACCAGACGGTCGAGTTCTACAAGGCGACGGTGCTGCCGGAGATCGAACAGCTCGACGGGTTCTGCAGCACCAGCCTGATGAGCGATCGCGCCACGGGCCGTGCCGTCGTCTCGACGACGTACGACAGCAAGGACGCGATGGAACGCAGCCGGGATGCAGCGCGGTCATTGCGCACTGCTCTGCTGCGCGATCTCGGTGCCGATCAGCTCGACGTCGGCGAATTCGAACTGGCGATCGCGCGGCTGCGCGTGCCCGAAATGGCATGAGGCTTCGTTGAACGTGAGGCTTCGTTGAAACAGAACTGAGAGCGAAAATCCGCCCCGAAACTCGCTCTCAGTGCTGTTTCAATGCGATGTCAGCGCTTAAACGGGCACGGCTTCCACGACGCTGATCGGCGCTGCGGTTTCCACCACGCCGGTCATCCGGAACCCGGCCTGCGCCAGCAGCGACCGGTACTGCTCGGCGGTGCGCTCCCGGCCGCCGGCCTGAACCAGCATCTCGAGATCGACCCACTTGCCGATGAAGTCGCCGTCGTCATCCGGGATCACGAACTCGAGCAGCAGCAAGGTGGCGCCGGGTTTGATCGCGGCACGGACGTTGCGCAGGATCGCCAGCGCCTGCTCGTCATCCCAGTCGTGGATGATGTGCTTCATCACGTAGGCGTCGCCGCCGCTGGGAACGGCGTCGAAGAATGAGCCGCCCTGCACGTCCACCCGTTCGGTGAGCCCGAACTCGGCCAGCAGCTTGGGCGCCGTTGCGACGACGTCAGGCAGGTCGTAGAGGACCCCGCGCGCCGAGGGTGTGGCGCCCAGGATCGCCGCCAGGAGCCGACCGTGGCCGCCGCCCACGTCGATGATCGTGGCGTAGCGGCTGAAGTCGTATGCGGCGACCGCGGGCTGGACCGTCATCTCCGACATGCCCGTCATCGCGTCGTTGAACAAGCCCGCGAATTCCGGGTCGTCGCTGAGGTATTCGAAGAACTCCTTGCCGCGCAGGGACTCGACGACGGGCTTACCGGTCTTGACCGCCTCCAGCAGGTGGGTCCAGTGCTCGCGCTGCTGGCGGGAACCGTAGAACAACCCCGCCGCGCGCATCGGTGATCCGATGTCGGACCGCAGCGTCTCGCCCAGGGCGTTGAGTCCGTAGCGGCCGTCGCGGTGCCTGCGGAACACCCCACGGCTGACCAGGGCCCGCATCAGCCGGTCCACCCCATCGGGATTGGCGTCGACCCGCTTGGCGAGTTCGCCGGCAGGCAGCGGACCGCCGGCCAAGGCGTCGGCGATACCGAGCGCGGCCGCGACCTGGATCGCCTGGGATACCCACGTCCCCAACACCAGTTCGAGCATCGCGATCGGCGGCGGAACCATGCGCCCGCTCAACCGGGACAGGTTGCGCCGAACGCGCTCGACGAGCCGTACGACTCGTGCCGGTGGGACCTTGGCCGCAGCCGTCATGGATGTATTTCCCCTCGAAATGGTGTCAGCGCTTGCGCCGAATGATCGCCCGCAGCTTATCCAGCCGGCTGGAAATCTCCCGTTCCACGCCGTGGTTGGTCGGCTTATAGTAGTCGACGCCCGCCACCTCGTCGGGCGGATACTGTTGCGGCACAACGCCGTCCGGGTCGTCATGCGGATAGCGGTAGCCCACGGCATTGCCCAGTTTGGCCGCACCCGCGTAGTGCCCGTCGCGCAGATGGGCAGGCACCAGCCCGGCTTTGCCTCCCCGGATGTCCTCCATCGCCGCACCGAGCGCGATGGTAACCGCGTTCGATTTCGGCGCGGTCGCCAGGTGCACGGTCGCGTGCGCCAGCGTCAGCTGCGCTTCCGGCATGCCGATCAGCTGCACCGTCTGCGCGGCGGCGACCGCGGTCAGCAGTGCGGTCGGGTCGGCCATCCCGATGTCCTCACTGGCCAGGATCATCAGCCGGCGGGCCACGAACCGCGGGTCCTCCCCCGCGACCAGCATCCGGGCCAAATAGTGCAGCGCCGCGTCGACGTCCGAGCCGCGGATCGACTTGATGAAGGCGCTGATGACGTCGTAGTGCTGGTCGCCGTCGCGGTCGTAGCGCACGGCCGCCTTGTCCAGCGACTGTTCGATGGTCTCGACGGAAACGGGATGGCCACTCGCCAACGCTGTTTCAGAGGCGACCTCCAGCGCGGTCAGCGCGCGGCGGGCATCGCCGGCGGACAGCTGCACCACCAGCTCGACGGCGTCGTCGTCGACGGCGACGGCGTTACCCAGCCCGCGGGGGTCCTCGATGGCGCGCTGTACGACGGCACGGATGTTGTCGGCAGTCAGGGGTTGCAGCTGCAGGATCAGCGACCGCGACAGCAATGGCGCGACGACGGAGAACGACGGGTTCTCTGTGGTCGCGGCCACCAGCAGCACGATCCGGTTCTCCACCGCGGCCAGCAGGGCGTCCTGCTGCGTCTTGGAGAAGCGGTGCACCTCATCGATGAACAGCACGGTCTGCTCGCCATAAGCCGCCGCACGCCGGGCGTTGTCGATGACCGCGCGCACTTCCTTGACGCCAGCGCTCAGGGCCGACAGCGCCTCGAACCGCCGGCCGGTGGCCTGCGACACCAGCGATGCCAGCGTGGTCTTGCCGGTGCCGGGCGGTCCGTAGAGGATCACCGACGCCGCACCCGAGCCCTCGACGAGTCTGCGCAGTGGCGACCCGGGACGGAGCAGGTTCTCCTGCCCGACGACTTCGTCCAGGCTGGCCGGGCGCATCCGGACCGCCAGCGGGGCCGACGCCGGCGGGGCCGCGCTGACCCGGCCGTCGTCGCCGCCGGGCACGTCGAACAGGCTGTCGGACACGCCCTCAGACTTACCACGTTCGTAATGTGGTCGTCGTGACTGCACGCGGCTGGGTCCTGTTCGCCGCGATGAGCGTCATCTGGGGCGTCAGCCCCAGAGACATCCCAGCGGCACCCGTATCTGTTGATCAAGGTGGCCGTCGACGAGGTGTCGGTGCCGATGCTGGTGTTCACCCGATCGGCGGTCGGTGCGGTCCTGCTGCTGCCGCTGGCGTTGTCGCGGCAAGCCCGCACGCTGCTGCGCACGCACTGGAAAGCGGTGGCGGGATTCGCGTTCTTCGAGATGATCGCGGCCTGGCTGCTGCTCTCGGACGCCGAGCGGCACCTGACGAGTTCGTTGACCGGACTGCTGATCGCCGCCGCTCCGATCATCGCGGCGGTGCTCGACCGGCTGACCGGCGGCGAGCGGCTGGGTCCGCTCCGGATGGCCGGACTCGGCGTCGGGCTGGCCGGGCTCGCGGCGCTGGTGTATCTCACGCCTGCGGTGCTGACCTGGCCGCGGCATGCGCTGACCGGGCACGCGTATGCGGCGATCGCGGCGCTCGCAGGCATCTGTACGGCGCTGGCGTTCGTGGTGTTCTTCGCCCTGATCCACGAGGTGGGTGCCACGCGTGCGCTGCTGTTCACCTACGTCAACCCGGCGGTGGCGCTGATCGCCGGGGTGGCGCTGTTGAGCGAACCGCTGACCTGGTTCCACATCGCGGGCCTGGTGCTGATCCTGACCGGCTCGGTGCTGGCCAGCCGGGTTACCCCCGGGGTTGCGTCAGAAGACGTCGCCGACAAGTAGCCGGGTGGCAACGTCCACATCGGCCAGCGCATCTTCGGGCCGAAGCGCACCGCCGACCGTCCAGGTCAGGATGCCGAACGCGGCCTGCTGCACCAGCCGGGTGCGGCGCAGTTGTTCGTCGGTGGGATTGTCGACGCCGGCAATCTCGAGGATGAGGTCGCGCAGCGTGGGATCGTCAGGCGCGTGGGCCTGGGCCCGCACTATCTGGGTCGAGGTGATCATCGCGTGCGCGAGATGCTTGTGGCGCAGCAGATTTCGGCACGCAGCGACCATCAGACTAGCGATGTCACCGGCCGCGTCACCGCTGGGCGCCGGCGGACGGAAATGGACGACCTGCTCGTCGAGCACGGCGGCGAACACGTGGTGCTTGGACGGGTAATAGCGGTACAGCGTGCGCAGCGCGACGCCCGCGTCGGCGGCGATCTCCTGAGCCTGGATCCGGTCGATCTCCTTGGCCGACCCGAGCCGCGAGGCTGCGGACAGGATGGCACCACGACGATTCTCCTGGTCATCGGTCGCCGGGCGGGCCGGCGCCCGGGGCTCTGAAATCCGCGGCACGCCTCTCAGTATCGGGTATGGGCCTACGCGCCGCGCAGCAGTACCGATCAGCGAGACGCTGATCACGGGCCGGACCGGTACGGGTGACGATCAGTGGGTGTCCTATGCGAAGTACGGTCCGTGGGCGGTGATCGCCGGTGGTTCCGAAGGTGTGGGTGCCGAATTCGCCCGCCTGTTGGCGCAGGCCGGCGCCAATCTCGTTCTGGTGGCCCGCAAGCAAGGGCCGCTGGCGGTGACGGCCTCCGCGTGCAGTGCGCTCGGGGTCGAAGTACGCACGCTGGCAACCGATCTCGTCGACCCGGGCGCGGTCGACGAGCTGGCTGCGCTGACCGACGGCCTCGAGGTCGGGCTGTTCATCTACAACGCCGGCGCCAATACCTGTAGCGCGGAGTTCCTGGACGCCGAGCTCGCGGATTTTCAGCGGGTGGTCGACCTCAACATCACCACGATGATGGCGCTGACCCAGCATTACGGCCGGCTGATGCGCGAGCGGCGGCGCGGCGGCATCCTGCTGGTCGGGTCGATGTCGGGGTATCTGGGATCGGTGCGCCACACGGTGTACGGCGGGGTGAAGGCCTATGGGCGCATCTTCGCCGAGGGGTTGTGGCTGGAGTTGCGCGACTATGGCGTCGACGTGCTGGAGCTGGTTCTCGGCGTGACGCGGACTCCCGCGATGGAGCGGGTGGGCCTCAACTTCGACGTGCCCGGGATGCGGGTGGCCGATCCGACTGACGTCGCGCGGGAAGGGCTCGAACAGCTGCCGAACGGTCCGGTGTTTGTCGCTGGCGGTAACGCCGAAGACGTTGCGCGGCGCAATGATCCGGATCGCACGAAGGTGGTCGCCGGCGCGCACCGGATGATGCAGAAGTTGATGGGGCTGAGCTGAGGCGCGATCAGCCCTTAGCCGAGGCAAGGCGCCGGATGGGATATCCATCCCAGTGCGAGCCCACCCAACAGACGCGCGACCGTTCCTCGATCACCTCTTGATAGAGGAGTTGAAGCCGCTCGATCCAGTTGTGCACGGAGTACATTTCCTCGACGCGCGCGCGCCCGGCGGCACCGTAGGCGGCCGCCCGAGCCGGGTCGCCGATCGTCTCGAGCAATGCGGTAGTCAGAGCCGGCACGTCGTGTACCGGCACCACGCGGCCGTTGACTCCATCGACGACGATTTCGCGCGTCCCGCCGGCATCGGCGGCGACCACCGGCAGTCCGCACGCGCCCGCTTCGATAAGGGCCGTCGGCAAGGCTTCTTCGACAGAGGCCGACACGACTCCGTCGACAGTTCCGAGAATATCGGCGATGTCGTTGCGGAAACCCAGCCATCGAACCGAATCCTGCAATCCTGTTTCGGCCACAGCTTCTTCGATGTCACCACGGCTCGGTCCATCGCCGACCACGAGTAGCGTCGCGTCGGGGTGGGCCGCCACGACGCCGGACCAGGCGCGGACCAGCTCAACATGATTCTTATCTGGGCGCAGCGCGGCGATCGTCGCCCAAACGGGGGCACCGCTCCGGCGCGCACCGCGATGCACTCGGTACCGGTCCAAGTCGATCCCATTCGGGATCATCCGCCACGTTGACCGAGCGGGACCATGCGCGCGTGCATAGCAGTCAAACGCGTACTGGGATACGAGCACCAGTCGCCCGACAGCCGCTGGGACCCAGGTAGCGAGGCGATCCTTGATCCGCCCCCCACGCCCGGCATGCGTCTGCGGGTTGACGTGCAAGGTCGCGACGACGGGTTTGCCAGCCAACCAGGCCGCCAGGGACACCAGAATCGCCGAGTAGGCGAGGTGGGCGTGGATGACATCCACAGACGATGACCGGAACTCCCGGACGAGTCGCACGAACCCGGCCAAGTCCAACAGCCTGCGCACTGCCAGGTACCTGGGCTGAAGACCCGCCTGGACGAACCGGGTGACTACCGCCTCACTGCTCCGCTCGGCAGGTGACAGACTCGCCACCGAGATGTTCAGCGTGTCCGGCGCGCACCGGGCCAGCTCAGCGGCGAGCGTCTCGGCCCCGCCTTCGCTGAACGAATCCAACACCATCAGCACACGCGTCGGCTTCAGCGCTTGATCACGTTGGGTGCTCATTGTTGATGCGGCCCCTTCAGCTGCATTGGCGCTAGCCCCTCACAGACTTAGCCCGCGGATGGTGAGTAGCAATTTCTTTAGTTTATCCTAAAAAGGCCTGGGAATGAGAGCGCCCAATGGGCCCGGCAAGCGAGATTGATGCCATCCAATCAGGAACAATGTCTCGGAAATCCTACTCTGACCCGTGGACTGAGTCGCACACGATTCACACAGCTTTTCACTTTTGGCAATGTTCCGGTGTCAGCACCAGCGGGGCGGGTGTGACTATGCTGACCGAAGTGAAGAGGGTCAGCCGCAAGGATCTCGCCGCAAAGCTGCTGGGTGCGCTGGGAATTACCGCCCTCGCGCGGCACCGACACCGGGGCCAGCTCGCGATCCTGATGTATCACGGCGTCGAGCCGGCGCCGCTCTCCCCGCCGTGCTGGCACGTCATCGATACGGCGGCCTTCCAACGGCAACTGACGTATCTGCGTCGACATTTTCACGTGCTACCGCTGGCTGAGGCCCTCGAGCGACTGCATACCGGCACGCTGCCCGATCGGGCGGTAACCATCACTTTCGACGACGGCACCCGCAACCTCGCCACACAGGCCGCACCGGTCCTGCACGCCCTGGGCATGCCCGCTGCCGTGTTTCTAGCCACTGGCCCGATGGGAAGCGACGAAGCGCTCTGGCCCGACCGGCTGTGGCTGGCGTTCGCGCGGACCGAGCGGACCGATGTCGATCTGACGCAGATCGGGCTCGGCCTGCTGCCGTTGGCGAGCGCGGGAGACCGGGGTTCGGCGTACAGCCGCGCCGTTGGCCGGCTCAAGGACCTACCCGACGAGCAGCGGGCCGAGCGACTCCAGTCGCTCGTTACAATGCTTCGGCGGGAAGGCGACGGAGATCCCGGCCCCTTCCGGATGCTGTCTTGGCCGGAGGCGCATGCGATGGCCCAGAACGGATCGGTGACGCTTCACCCGCACTCGGTGACGCACCCGATTCTTTCGCGGTGCTCGGACGAGAAGGTGGAGCAGGAGATCTCCGACTCATGCGCAGCGCTTGAGCGTGAAACCGGAGTCGCGCCTACGATTTTCGCGTATCCGAATGGTCGTGCGCAGGACTTCGACCAGCGGGCCAGGTCGGCACTGCGCCGCCGCGGCATCCGATGGGCGCTCTCGACGGTCGAGGGTTTCGCCAATCAAGACTCCGATCCGCTCGCACTGCCGCGACTCGGTATCGGAAGCGACCTGTCCTTCGCGAGCTTTTGCGCTTTGGTGTCAGGGGCGTTGCCGCGAAGGCGTACCGGCGATCAGTTGTTAGCGCCCGCAAGCGCCCTGGCGATCCGGGCGGCCGATGCGGAGACCAACGGCTGACATCGCTGCGCGAGCACCCGGTCGGAGGTGACGATCCCGATCGCCGCGCGCGAGCCGATCGTCGCCGCCACCGACACCGTCGGGGCCGTGTAGTCGCCATGACGCACCACGACGCGCCGGCGAACCTTGTGCAGTTCGCCCCACCACGCCGCGTCGGGCTCCCAGCCGCGGACATGGTTCAGTTCGGCGACCACATCTTCGGGCGACAGCCCGGCCAGCGCAGCGACGCCGAGCGCCACCCGGTGGCACGGGATCCGCACGCCGACCGACGTCGGCACCTGGCGTGCCGACGGTCCGCCCAGCTTGTCCAAGTGAACGATCTCGCCCCGATCGAGCAGACCCAGATGCACCACGGCACCCGTGCGCAGTTGCATCTCGTGCAGTACCGGCGCCGCGACCGAGCGCAGCCGAACATCGGCGCTGTCCCCCGCACCCCACGCCGACGTGCGCGCGCCGAGCCGGTAACCCCGCCCGGAGTGAGTCAGCCACTGCAGGCGCACCAGCTGGTCGAGGATGCGGTGCGTCGTCGAGCGCGGCAGGTGTGCCCGCGCGGCGATCTGGTCCAACGTCAGCCCCGCGGACGTGTCCTCAAAGGCATCGATGATGGCCGTGAACCGATCCAGCATCGATGCCGGAGCAGTATCACTCAAAGCCGCGGTCATCAGCACTCCCGTCCGCTTGGCGAGAATTCGTTCTACCTCACCGTAGCGGTCCCGATCACCGGGACGCAAGCATTTCGCCTCCTGCGTGCCGGTTAGAACAGCACTGTGCGGATCGGACTGTCGACGCCGATGGTGATGCAGTTGCCCGGGGTGTCCTCCGAGTGGGAGAAAGTCGCCGAAATCGCCGACCTGGCCCGCATCGCCCACACCGCGGATGAGCTGGGCTTCGACCATCTCACCTGCGCCGAGCACATCGCCGTCCCGGTCGACGGGAGCGGTGAACGCGGCCTGACCTACTGGGATCCGCTCTCGACACTCGGCTTTCTCGCCGCCCACACCACCCGGATTTCGTTGACGACGTCGGTGGTCGTGCTCGGCTATCACCACCCGCTGGAGATCGCGAAACGGTTCGGCACGCTCGACAGGCTCAGCGGCGGCCGGCTGGTGCTGGGCGTCGGAGTCGGCTCCCTGGCCGAAGAGTTCGAGCTGCTCGGCGCGACCTTCGACGGCCGCGGCGAACGCGCCGACGATGCCATCGCGGCACTGCGCGCGTCGCTGTCCACCACCAGGCCCGCCTACCACGGCAGCCACTACCAATTCGACGGGTGGGCTGTAGAGCCGTGCGCCGTGCAGCCACGGGTGCCGATCTGGGTCGGCGGGCGCACCCTGCGCTCGCTGCGCCGGGCGGCCCGGCTGGCCGACGGTTGGATCCCGTTCGGGCTGAGCACCGCCGAGATCGAGGCCATGCTGGCCGGAATCGACGCACCGCCGGGTTTCGAGGTGGTGCTGTCCACCGGGCGCGCCATCGATCCGATCGCCGACCGAGATCGAACTATTCAGCGCCTCACCGCTTTACGCGACGCCGGGGCCACCGCCGTCACCGCGTCGGTGGCCGCCGACTCCCCCGATCACTATTGCGACCAGCTAGCCGCGCTACGGGAGCTGGCCGAGGAACTCTAGAGAGGAAACACCGTGAGTGACACCCTGGAGAGCCTGGAAAGACGCCTCAAAACCCTTGAAGACGAACGGGATATCGCCCGGCTCATCGCCTCCTACGGACCGCTGGTCGACTCCGGTGACCCGGACGCCGTCGCCGCACTATGGGCCGTCGACGGCGGCTACGACACCGGCGACTGGACGATGTCCAGCCGCGCCGACGTCGCCGCCATGGTGCGCTCCGAGGAACACCGCGGGTTGATCGCCCGCGGCTGCTGTCACTTCTTCGGCCCGCCCGCGGTCACCGTCGACGGCGACGAAGCCGTTGCCGTCTGCCAGTCCATGCTGCTGGTGCGCCGCGAACCGAGGGGCTACAACGTCGGCCGCGCCGGTGTGCATCTGATCCGGCTACGCCGGTCCGAAAGCGGTTGGGAGATCGTCAGTCGCATCGCCCGTCAGCTCGACGGTAGCGGCCAGGCCAACGACCTCATCGCGGTGGGACTTTCCGCCCGATGAGCGGCGCACTTGACGGCAAGGTAGCGCTGGTTACCGGCGCCGGCGCGGGCATCGGCGCGGGCATCGCGCGGCGGTTCGCCGATGAGGGCGCACGGGTGGTGGTCGCCGAATTCGACCCCACCAACGGCGCCGCGGTGGCCGACGAGATCGGCGGACTGTTCGTCGCCACCGACGTCTCTGACCACAGCCAGGTCGAAAATGCCGTCGCCACAGCGATTTCCGAATACGGAGCGATCGACGTCCTGGTGAACAACGCCTGGGGCGGCGGCGCGATCGGGCGCGTCGAGAACAAGACCGACGAGGAGCTGACGCACGGTTTCGCGGTGGGTTACTACGGTCCGTTGTGGGCCATGCGCGCGGCCTTCGGCCACATGAAGCAGCGCGGCTGGGGCCGGGTGATCAACATGTGCAGCCTCAACGGCGTCAACGCCCACATCGGCTCACTGGAGTACAACTCGGCCAAGGAGGCGCTGCGCACGCTGACCCGCACCGCCGCACGGGAATGGGCGCCGACCGGGGTGACCGTCAACGCCATCTGCCCGGCCGCGAAAAGCCAGGCGTTCCTGGCCATCACCGCTCAGCATCCCGAGATCGAGGCGGTCGCCGACGCCGCCAACCCGATGGGCCGGATGGGTGACCCCTACGAGGACATCGCTCCGGTCGCGGTGTTCCTGGCCGGCGAGGGCTCGCGATACCTCACCGGCAACACGCTTTTCGTCGACGGCGGCAGCCATATCAACGGTGTCGCGTGGGCACCCGATCTGGGTGACTAACGCAGCGGCAGACCGGTCAGCCTGCGGGCGATCACCAACCGCTGAATCTCGCTGGTGCCCTCGAAGATCGTGAAGATCTTGGCGTCACGGTGCATACGCTCCACGGGGTAATCGCGGGTGTAGCCGTTGCCGCCGAGGATCTGGATGGCTTCGTCGGTGACGTACACCGCCGTCTCGCTGGCGTGCAGCTTGGCCATCGAGCCCTCAGCCGAGGTGAACGGCTTGTTGTTGCGCTGCATCCAGCCGGCCCGCCAGATCAACAGCCGCGACGCGTCAATACGACTCTTCATATCGGCCAGCTTGAACCCGATCGCCTGGAAGTCACCGATCTTGCGGCCGAATTGCTCGCGCTCGCAGGCATATTCGAGGGCGTACTCGTAGGCCGCCCGAGCCACACCCAGCGCCATCGCGCCGACGGCGGGCCGGGTGCGCTCGAAGGTCGCCATCGCCGCCTGCCCGGAGGTGCTCTGGCCTTCCCGAGCGCGGGCGATCCGCTGCTCGAAGCGTTCCATCCCGCCCAGGATCAGGTTGCCCGGCACGCGCACGTTGTCCAGCACCACCTCGGCGGTGTGCGAGGCGCGGATGCCGTGCTTCTTGAACTTCTGGCCCTGGGCGAACCCGGGGGTGCCCGGCGGAATGATGAAGGTGGCCTGGCCGCGGGTGCCGAGTTCGGGGTCGACGGACGCGACCACGATGTGGACGTTGGCGATACCGCCGTTGGTGGCCCAGGTCTTGGTGCCGTTCAGCACCCACTCGTCGGTGGCTTGCTCGTAGCGGGCGCGGGTGCGCACCGAGCCGACATCCGAGCCGGCGTCGGGCTCTGAGGAACAGAACGCGGCCAGCAGCGGATCGCCCGGCGTGCCGAACATCGCGGGAAGCCACTGCCCGATCTGCTCCGGGGTGCCGTTTGCGACCAGCGCGGCCGCGGCCAGGCCGGTACCCAGGATCGACAGCCCGATACCGGCGTCGCCCCAGAACATCTCCTCGAACACGGTCAACATGCCGATCCCGGAAGGCTCGGCGGACATCTCGGCGAACAGCTCAGGGGTGTAGAGGCCGACCTTGGCAGCCTCTTGGATCAGCGGCCAGGGGGTTTCCTCGCGCTCATCCCATTCGGCGGCCGCCGGTCGCACGACGTCGGCGGCGAACTGGTGCACCCAGTCCCGGACGGTGGCGACTTCTTCAGGCACTTCGAAGGAGAAGGTCATGGCGGTGTAGCTCCGGATCAAGTCGTACCGCGTCGGCCGGCATCGGGTGACGACGACAGACTGCAGTCGGCGGTAAAGCTCGTACAGTGAACGACTGTACACCGAACGTCGCCGAATTCCCCCTGCGACATGCGTCACAGGCGCAAACCGCCTCAGGCGGGCTGCGTTACGAAATCTATGAGCTCCTCGACCCGGCCGATCAGCTCCGGCTCCAGATCGGTCCAGTCCCGGACCGACGAGCGGATCCGCTGCCAGGCCCTGGCGATATCGGCCTGGTCGCGGTGCGGCCACCCCAGCGCCTCGCAGATCCCGTGCTTCCATTCCACGTTGCGCGGCACCGAGGGCCACGCCTTCAGACCCACACGTCCGGGTTTGACGGCCTGCCAGATGTCGACGTACGGATGCCCCACGACCAGCGTGTTCTCCCCGCCCGGTCCGCGCCGGACCGCCTCGGCGATCCGGGCCTCCTTGGATCCGGTCACCAGATGATCGACCAGCACACCGAGGCGACGGCCCGGGGCGGGCCGGAACGACTCCACGATGCCGGCCAGGTCGTCGACGCCGCCGAGGTATTCCACGACGACGCCCTCGACGCGAAGGTCGTCGCCCCACACCTGTTCGACGAGCTCGGCGTCGTGACGGCCCTCGACGTAAATGCGGCTGGCCAGTGCGACCTTCGCACGCGCGTCGGCCACCTTCACCGAACCCGACTTGGTGCGCTGCGCGACGGGCGCGGACCGGCGCAGCCCGGTCAGGATCACCGGCTTGCCCTCGTACAGGAACCCGGGGCCCAGCGGGAACACCCGGCGTCGCCCCTCGCGGTCCTCCAACTCGACCCGGGACCCTTCGACGCCGACGACCGCGCCGACGAATCCGGACTGCGGGTCTTCGACGACCATGCCCAGCTCGACCGCCTGTTCCGTCGAGCGGTTCTTGCGTGAGTTGTGCGGGTTGTTGGCCAGCACGTCGTTGCCATAGCGATCAGCCACCCGGCGATCGTAGGGGCCCCTCGAGCGAATGCGGCCATGACGCGCGGTGCGTCGACATATCCTCCTCGACAACACAGAAGGGCTCGATCGTGCTCAAAGTTGTAGTGCCACCCGACTTGATGGGCGGCGACGTCGCCGAAGGTTACGGAAAGGTCGCCGACGCGTTCCGGCGGAACCTGGCCTCGGGCGCCGAAGTCGGGGCCGCCGTCGCCGTCTACCGGGACGGGGTCAAGGTCGTCGATCTGTGGGGCGGCTACCGCGACGGGGTGGCGAAAACCACCTGGCAGCCCGACACCATGGTCAACATGTTCTCGACGACCAAGGGCGTCACGGCGCTGACCTTCGCCGCCGCGGTGTCGCGGGGCATGCTGTCCTACGACGCCAAGGTCGCCGAATACTGGCCGGAATTCGCCCAGGGCGGCAAGGGTGACATCACGGTGCGCCAGCTCCTGGCGCACCAAGCCGGATTGCCGGCCCTGACCCCGAATCCGACCCTTGCCGACATCGCCGACCCGGACCGGCTCGCCCGGATCCTGGCGGCCCAGGTGCCGGGCTGGCCGGTCGGCACCCGGCAGGGCTATCACGCAATCACCTTGGGCTGGTATCAGTCCGAATTGATTCGCCGCACCGACCCCGCCGGGCGCACGGTAGGCCGGTTCCTGGCCGACGAGATCGCAACACCCCTCGGCTTGGATCTGCACATCGGTCTGCCACACGATGTCGACCGCAATCGGGTTGCCCGCCTGCATCAGTGGAAGCGAGCCGAATCGCTGCTGCACCTCAAGGAGATGCCGTCCGGTTTTGCCATGGCTGCCCTCAACCCGGTGGGGTTGGCCGCCCGCGCCACCGGTGTCCCGCGCGACGTCAATCCCTTTGACGGCGACTACAACCGGGACGACGTGCGTGCGGTCGAGATGCCGTCG
>JAHFVD010000114.1:0-11127 GCA_023264735.1 Mycobacterium sp.
CATGACCGACTGCATCGGACGCATCGGAGCACTTGCGGTGGCCCTGGGGCTGGGGACCGCGACGCTGACCGCGGACACCACACCGGTGAATGCACCGGCACCCGGCGCCGTTTATGCCGGCGTGTTCTTGGCGGCCGCTACGACACCCGCAACTCCAGTCGCGGCACGCGGGTACGTGATGACCCTTCTGCCGGGCTCGCAGGCTGCACACGCCATCTACGTGCCCAACAGCACGCGACCTGCTCACCGCCACGGGACCGTGGCGACCACGCCACGCACGTTCTTCAGGCCCACGACGCTTGCGCGCCTCGCTTTGTCGGCACGTCGAGATGCACGGTCCTTGGCGGACAACAAAGTTCAGGTGCCGACTGCTCGGGTGGTCGTGCTGAAACCTGGGGTCCGGCCGATCGTCGGCCCGGGTGGCTGGCTGATCGGCGACGGCGTCGAGCCCGGCCAGGACGGTGGCCTGCTGTTCGGCAACGGCGCCGACGGCGGACCCGGCCAGGACGGCGGCGACGGTGGATTGCTGTTCGGCAACGGGGGCAGGGGTGGCGATGCAACACCTGGTAAGACCGGCGGAAACGGCGGTAACGCAGGGCTATTCGGCAACGGTGGCGCCGGCGGCAAGGGGGGTGACTTGGCCAAAGTCAGTACTGACACCGTTGTCGGCGCTGACGGCGGCAACGGCGGTAGCGCGGTCTTCGGCAACGGCGGACGCGGGGGCTCCGGTGGCAAGGGGATCAACCTGGGTACTGGCATCGCACAGGGAGGCGACGGCGGAGACGGGGGTACATCTGCGTTGGCGGGAGCCGGCGGCGACGGGGGTTCGGGCGGGACTGCGACGAGCACCGGCGGGGCAGCGAAAGGTGGATACGGCGGCGATGGCGGCAACGCTGGACAGCTGCGCGGAGACGGTGGTTCCGGGGGCGAAGGCGGGACCGCCGGAACGATCGCCAAGGACTCCCGTGGGGGTTCGGGCGGCTTCGGTGGGAATGCCGGTCTGCTCGGATATGCCGGCAGTGGTGGTGGCGGTGGACAGGCATTCACTGAGGACGGCCACGCGACCGGCGGCAACGGTGGCAATGGCGGTTCGGGCGCGGTGGCAGGCACCGGTGGGTCGGGTGGTGTCGGTGGAAGCAGCCTGGCAGGCAACGGCAATGCCTCCGGCGGCCACGGCGGCGTCGGAGGCGCGGGCGGTTCGGTGACGGGCCGGGGCGGCGCGGGCGCCAGCGGCGGCAACGCCACCTCGACGGTGGGGTCTGCGATTGCCGGCAACGGAGGTGTGGGCGGCAACGGCGGACCTGGCGACCGCGGGGGAGACGGAGGCGGCGGTGGGCGTGGAAGCTCCACGTCGGGCAGCGGCAGGGGCGGTAATGGCGGACCCGGTGGTGCCGGTCGACCCGGCGGCAACGGCGGGGCGGGCGGGGCGGGCAACACCCAAAACGGCAGCAATGGCCCCAACGGGCCAACTCGATAGATAGGGAGATTCATCATGAGTACTGCAGAACGACAAAGCAATTCAACGGACCGCGAGCTCAAGGCCAAGCATCGGGCGCTATGGGCGTCCGGTGACTACCCGGCCGTCGCCGCCGAGCTCATCCCGGCGCTGGGGCCCGAGCTGGTCGCGGCCGCCGGAATCCGGACCGGGCAGCTGGTCCTCGACGTGGGTGCGGGTTCCGGCAATGTCGCGATTCCGGCGGCGGCGGCCGGTGCGGCCGTTACCGCCAGCGACCTCACCCCGGAGCTGTTCGACGCGGGGCGCCGGATCGCCGCTGCACGTGGTGTCGAGCTGGAGTGGGTGGAGGCTGATGCGGAGGCACTCCCGTTCGCCGACAATGGCTTCGACGTCGTGACGTCCTGCCTTGGCGCGATGTTCGCACCGCACCACCAGGCGGCCGCCGATGAGTTGGTGCGGGTGTGCCGGCCGGGCGGGACGATCGCGATGATCAACTGGACACCCCAGGGTTTCATCGGCCAGCTGTTCGCCACGATGAAACCGTATGCAGCACCGCTGCCGCCGGGTGCCCAACCCGCCCCACTGTGGGGCGACGAGGATCATGTGCGAGAGTTGTTCGGCGACAACGTTGTCGACCTCATCTTCCAGCGGCGGACAATCCTCATTGAGCACAGCCCGAGCCCGATCGAGTTCCGTGAGTACTGGAAGCGCAACTACGGTCCGACGATCGCGGTGTACAACTTCAACCAGGATCGGCCTGAGCAGACTGCCGATCTGGATCGGGATTTCCTGGCGTTCCTGGAAACGTGGAACCAGTCGGCGGAGCCGGGGCGCACGGCCTACGAAGCGGAGTATCTACTCGTGACGGCGACCAAGCCGGCTTAGCCGACCTGGCTGCATGGCTTCCCGGATCGACAAGAAGTAGCACGGGCCATCGCGGGGTGCGATCATGCCCGGTGTGGCCACCGACAAGTTGCAGACCATCTCGTATCCCGCATCGGGCGCCCGTCCGCACCGGCGTGACGCCGAGAACCTCGAACCCCACGTCATCGTGCTCTTCGGAGCCACAGGCGACCTCGCCAAGCGCAAGCTCCTGCCAGGGCTGGCGTACCTGGAAGAGTCCGCACTTGCCCCCGACATCCGGTTGGTCGCCACCTCGCTGGAGGACTACACCAACGAGCAGTTCCTTGCCATCGCCAGGACGGCTATCGACGGATTCAGCAGCCGCAGACTCTCCGACGAACAGTGGGCGCATTTCGCCGAACGCGTCACCTATGTCCCCCAAGGTGCCGGACCGCAGGCCTTGGCCGACGCGGTATTCGCTGCCGAGCAGTTGTTGGGCCCCGATGCACGACGATTGCACTATCTGTCGGTGCCGCCCAAGGCGGCGCAGTCCGTCATCACCATGCTCAAGGACGCGAACCTGGTGGAGCGCTCCCGGGTGGTGATGGAGAAGCCGTTCGGCACTGACCTGGCCAGTGCCATCGAACTCAACGATTTCGTTCACAAGACATTCAACGAAGCGCAGATCTTCCGCATCGATCACTTTCTGGGCAAGGAAGCCGCCCAGAACATTCTGGCGTTCCGATTCGCGAACGGGCTGTTCGAGCCGATTTGGAATCGCAACTTCATCGATCACATCCAGATCGACATCCCCGAGAAGCTTGGTCTGGACGCTCGCGCGAACTTCTACGAGAGCACCGGCGCGTACAAGGACATGGTGGTCACGCACCTCTTGCAGGTGATGGCCTTCGTGGTGATGGAGCCGCCGACCGCCCTCGAGCCCCGTGCGATCAGCGAGGAGAAGAACAAGGTCTTTCGTTCGATGCTGCCGATCAACACTTCCGACGTGGTCCGCGGTCAGTACACCGGATATCGCGAAGAAGACGGCGTAGCAAGAGATTCCGACACCGAGACGTTCATCGCACTGAAAGTCGGAATCGACAACTGGCGCTGGGCCGGGGTGCCGATCTACCTGCGGACCGGTAAGAAGATGGCAGAGGGTCAGCGAATCATTTCGATCGCGTTCAAGGAAGCTCCGCGCACGATGTTCCCGCCCGGCTCGGGTGTGGGTTCCGAAGGTCCCGATCACCTCACCTTCGATCTGGCCGACGAGTCCAAGGTGTCGCTGTCGTTCTACGGCAAGCGCCCCGGGCCGGGCATGAAACTCGACAAGCTGTCCATGCAGTTCTCGACCCAGGAGACCGACTCGGTCGGCGATGTGCTGGAGGCCTACGAGCGGCTCATCCTGGACGCGATGCGCGGCGACCACACGCTCTTCACCACGGCCGAAGGCATCGAGTCACTCTGGGACCGTTCGGCCCAACTCCTGGACGACCCGCCGCCGGTCAAGAGTTACCCGGTCGGCACTTGGGGTCCCAATGCCATCCATCAGCTCATCGCCCCGAATGCCTGGCGGCTTCCGTTCGAACGGGCGTGGCGGGAGAAGAAGAAGTCCGACAGTTGATCGGACCGGCGGGACCGAGCAGACGCTGAGAAGCGGCGGGGTTCAGGGCGTCGGCACCTGGCCGGGTCTGGTGAGTCGGCCGCGGGCAACCAGTTCGATGGTCAGCGCAACCCCGCAGCTCTGCGACAGCAGCAAGCCGACCAGTACCAGAATCTGGACGGCACCTGCCTGTACTGCTGAGCCGGTACTGAGCAGCACACCGACGAAAGCGCCTGGCAACGTGACCAGTCCAGCGGTTCGTGCCTGATCTACGTTGGGCAACAACGCATCTGGGGCCGAAGGCTGAATGATGAGCAGCCGCGCATCGCGATCCACCCAGCCCAGGCTCATTGCGGCCTCAACCTCACCGGCACGGGTCGTCAGCGCGTCCAGTGCCCGGCGGGCCGCCACCGCTACCGCGGTCATCGTGCCGCCCAACAGTATTCCGGTGATCGGAACAAGCGCTGTGCCGGTGATGGGAACCAGTCGAGTGGCCAACAGAAGCGGCAGGACTGATGCCAAGCCCACAGCCAACGGCGCCGCCAACCACCACGAACCCTGGGCGGCCTTGCTGCGCCGGGCCGCCGTCACGGCAGCGACGGTGAACATCACGGCCAGAATCAGCAGCGACGACCACAGGCGCGCCATCGCGGCCGTCAGTACCGCTGCCACGGCCGCCAGTTGCGCCGCTGCCCGCACCGTCGCGCTGGGGACCACCCACCACGATCCCAAGTCAGTCAGCCGATAGACGAGCGCAGCCAGCAGCGCCATAACGACACAGACCATGACCAGTGTCGGTCCCAGCACCGCGGAGGTCATCGGTTCAGTGTCCGCCACCAGCGCCCGGACCCGACCGCAATGGGGCTCAGCCCACTCGATCGTCGCGGTGGGCGGCGCTGATCAGATCCTCGCGGGCTCGCGCCACGCGGGAGCGGATCGTGCCGACCGGGCATCCGCACACCTCGGCGGCTTCGGCGTAGGACAGCCCGAGCACCTGGGTCAGCATCAGGGCGTCGCGACGGTCGGCATCCAGGCCGTCGAGCAACATCCTGATCTCGATGATGTCCTCGAACCGGGCGGCGCTGGGTCGGGTGTCGAGCACCTGATCCAGGTCGATCGCCGAGGCGGCGCGGGGCCGGGCCTGATTGCGGCGGATCTGGTCGACGACAACCCGCCGGGCGATCGTCATCAGCCAGGTACGCGCCGACGAGCGGCCGGAGAACCGCGGCAGTGCGCCCAGCGCGCGTAGAAAAGTCTCCTGGGTGAGGTCGTCGGCGTGACCGGGATCACCCAAGAACGCGACGGTGCGCCAGACATCGCGCTGAGTGGCTTTGATGAACGCTTCGAGCGCGGCCGAATCGCCCCGCCCGGCGGCCAAGGCGAGCACGGTCACCTGGTCGTCGTCGCGGTCGCTCACGCTCAGTGAGACTAGGGGATCAACCGATCCGGCACATCCGCAGGTGTGGGCCGGAGCGTATTTTGGGTGGCCGGGAACTCGACGGCCTCAGCGGCCGACTGTTCCCTTGAGTACCGATCTCAGCCAAGGAGGGCGATGACGGCATCCGTCGTGGGCGGTCCGACCGCCGCGAACGCGCCGGGCGTCTCGCACCGCCTCGAGCTCGACGTCTCGGGGATGTCGTGCGCGGCGTGTGCCGCCCGGGTCGAGACCAAGCTGAACAAGCTCGACGGCGTCCGCGCCTCGGTCAACTTCGCCACCCGGGTGGCCAGTGTCGACGCCCCCGAATCGCTACCCGCCGAGGATCTGTGCGCGGTGATCCGCAAGGCCGGCTATGACGCCGCCCCACGTTCGGCATCGCCGGCCGAGCAGGTGGACCCCGACGACAAGCTGGCCCGCAACCTGCTGCTGCGGCTGGCTGTTGCCGCGGTGTTGTTCGTGCCGCTGGCCGACCTGTCGGTGATGTTCGCCGTCGTCCCTGACACCCGGTTCACCGGCTGGGAATGGGTGCTGAGCGCGCTGGCCGCGCCGATCGTCACTTGGGCGGCGTGGCCGTTCCACCGGGTCGCCCTGCGCAACGCGCGCCATCGCACCGCGTCGATGGAGACGCTGATCTCGGTGGGCGTCACCGCGGCCACCCTGTGGTCGCTGTACACGATCTTCTTCGGTCATCGTGACCGGCAGGTCCACGGCATCTGGCAGGCCCTGATGGGCAGCGACGCCATCTATCTCGAGGTCGCCGCAGGCGTGACGGTGTTCATCCTGGCCGGCCGGTATTTCGAGGCCAGGGCCAAGTCGCGAGCGGGTAGCGCGCTGCGTGCATTGGCGGCGCTGAGCGCCAAGAACGTGTCGGTGCTGCTGGCCGACGGCAGCGAAATGGTGCTGCCGGCAGACGAACTCAAGGAGCAGCAGCGGTTCGTCGTGCGCCCCGGGGAGACCATCGCCGCCGACGGTCTGGTGGTCGAGGGCAGCGCGGCCATCGATATGAGCGCGATGACCGGCGAAGCCAAACCATCCCGTGCCCATCCCGGTGCGCCGGTGATCGGCGGGACGATGGTGCTCGACGGGCGGCTCATCGTCGAGGCCGCCGCGGTGGGTGCCGACACCCAGTTCGCCGGAATGGTGCGCCTGGTCGAAGAAGCCCAGGCACAGAAGGCCGACGCCCAACGACTGGCCGACCGGATCGCCGGGGTGTTTGTGCCCGCGGTATTCCTGATCGCCGGGCTTACCGCGGCCGGGTGGTTGTTGGCCGGTGCGGACGCCGACCGGGCGTTCTCGGCGGCGCTGGCCGTGCTGGTGATCGCCTGCCCCTGCGCACTCGGACTGGCCACCCCGACCGCGATGATGGTGGCCTCCGGGCGCGGCGCGCAGTTGGGCATCTTCCTCAAGGGCTATCGCGCGCTGGAAGCCATCCGTGCGGTGGACACCGTGGTGTTCGACAAGACCGGCACCCTGACGACGGGACACCTGGCCGTCACCGAGGTGACCGCCACCGACGGCTGGCAATCCGACGAGGTCCTCGCACTGGCCGCAGCCGTCGAGGTGGCGTCCGAACATGCAGTGGCCGTGGCGATTTCGACCGCAACTGATGAGCACCTCCCAGTCGAGGACTTTCGTGCCCATGCCGGGCGTGGGGTCACCGGAACGGTGTCGGGGCGCCGCGTGGTGGTCGGACGTCCATCGTGGGCCGCCGAGCAGGCCGAGGCGGCCGAAAGTCTGCAGTCGGCCCGGCGCAGCGGTGAATCCCGCGGCGAAACAGTGGTTTTCGTTGCAGTCGACGGCCAGGTGTGTGGTGCGATCGCCGTGGCTGATGCCGTCAAGGAGTCCGCGGCCGATGCCGTGGCCGCCCTGCACCGCAAGGGTCTGCGCACCGTGTTACTCACCGGAGACAACGCCTCGGCCGCAGGCGCGGTCGCCGCCCAGGTCGGCATCGACGAGGTCATCGCCGAGGTGCTTCCCGAAGGCAAGGTCGACGTCATCGAGCAGCTGCGCGAGCAGGGCCGGGTGGTCGCGATGGTCGGCGATGGTATCAACGACGGCCCCGCGCTGGCGTCGGCCGATCTCGGCCTGGCGATCGGGCGCGGCACCGATGTGGCGATCGGCGCCGCCGACATCATCCTGGTCCGCGACGATCTCGACATCGTTCCGCAGTCCCTCGACTTGGCCAAGGCCACCATGCGCACGATCCGGACCAACCTGTTCTGGGCGTTCGGCTACAACGTGGCGGCCATCCCGATCGCCGCGGCCGGGCTGCTCAATCCGCTCATCGCCGGCGCGGCGATGGCGTTCTCGTCGTTCTTCGTCGTCTCGAACAGCTTGCGGCTGCGCAACTTCGACGCTCGCTAGTCACCGAAAGGCAGATCCCATGTCTCAGCACACCTTCATGGTCACCGGCTTGCATTGCCAGAGCTGTGTGCGGGTCGGCACCGCCGCCGAACTCACCGTCGAGCAGGGTCCGGGCCGCGCTCGCCGACGAGGGTGACTACGCCGTCGTGAGCTGACGGGCCTCACAGGTCGACGAATCGCCCCGCGAATCCGCGCAGCGGAAGGTCGGCGCTCGTCAGCAGTCCCGGCGGTGCGGCGACCACCGACTTGATGGCAGACAGCGCCGGCATCCCGGTGACCGTCATCCCGATTGAGGCGAAGTTCGCCGGATCCGACAGGTCCACACCGGGTTTCGGGAAGATCATGTGCTTGTTGTAGACGCACGGGTCGCCCTTGATCTGGGTGATGTAGCAGCCCTTGATGCGCCAGCTCGGGCTGGTGTGCGGCGTCATCTGCCACTCCAGATGCGTCTCGACCCGCGGCACGCCGTTCACCATGCCCTGGTACTTGATGTAGTTGCCGCCCAGCGATCCCTTGGGTAGGACGTACCAGCCCAGGTCGACATCCTCGGTGCACGCGCCGAGTTCGTAGCTGAAGGTGACCTCGTCGAGTTTCAGGCCGAAGCAGTCGGCCATCATGTACACGCTGTCGGCGAAGACCCGGGTGTACTTTTCCAGCTTGCCCGGAATGCTCGGATCATCAACGGGCAGACCGTAACCCACCTCGATCCAGGTGTCCTTGCTGTGATGGCAGGACACGTCGACCGATTCGATGGTGGTGATGTTCTCGATATCGGCGACGTCAGCCGAGCACACCACACCCAGGATCTGATTCAAGCCCGGGTTCATGCCGGTGCCGTAGAACGTCGAGCCACCTCTCTCGCACGCCTCGGCCAGCAGCTGGCTGACCTTCTTGCCCGAGGCGTGCGGGTGGTTCTTGTCGCGGTGCCAGCCGGTGATCCAGTCGGCGGTGGTGACGATGTTGATGCCGGCCTCGAGAATCGCGACGTAGAGATCCTCGTCGGGGAACACCCCGTGGAAGGTCAGGACATCGGGTTTGGCGGCGATGATCTCCTCGATGGTGCCGGTGGCGATCACCCCGTTGGGTTCCAGCCCGGCAAGCACACCCGCGTCCTTGCCCACCTTCTCAGGTGAATAGCAGTGCACGCCAATCAATTCCAGGTCGGGCTGGGTCGCGATGCGCTTGATCATCTCCGAGCCGACGTTGCCGGTGGCCACTTGGAAGACGCGGATCGGCTCGCTGTTATTGCCCACTGGGGGTCAGCCTTTCTCTAGTGCGGCATACACGTCGGCGGCGCTGCCGCCGATGCCATCGGGGTAAAACTGCTTGGCCCACTCGCGGATTGCGGTGAAGCCGGAGAACTCATCGCCGGTCAGCGCGGGGGGATCGGAATAGCGCTGATGCGACCAGATGTGGATGTCCTGGCGGAACTGGCGGATGACTTCGTCGCCGAATTCGGCCGCTTTGGTGGCCGCGCGCTCGGTGTCCTTGCCCGGTGTGCGGCCGATGTACACCATGAACCGCACATCGGAGGTGGACTCGTCGACCGGCGTGATGCACGAGATGGTGCGGTTGTCGATCATGCCCCAGCTCTTGGTGACGGCGATCCCCAAACCGCCGTTGATGGCCTCGACGCCGCTCTTGACGTCGTCGATCACCTGCTGGTCGTCACCTTCGAAGGTGATGGTGAAGTCGACGTAGGACACGGGTTCGTCGAAGTCATGGCGGGTGAAGATCGGGTTGATCGGAGTGCCGTGGACGTACTTGAAGTGGGCGAAGTCCACCCCGTTCTCCAGCACGTATTGCGGGTGCATCTCGTGGCCCTGCTCGAAGAGCCGTCGCTGCGGGTAGTAGTCGGCGACGGTGCTGTCATCGCCGAACGAGGCGAATACGTCGGGGGCGTCGAAGAACGGTTCGCGGCCGGCGTCGTCGTACCAGAGGTAGACCGACTCGTTGCGTTCCACCGTCGGGTAGGTCTTGATGCGCCGGCCGCGGTTGGGCCGTTTGTCGTAGGGGATACAGACGTTGCGACCTTCGGAATCCCATTGCCAGCCGTGAAACGGGCACTGCAGCACGTCACCTTCGACGTGCCCGCCGTAGCCCAGGTGGGCGCCCAAGTGCTCGCAGTAGGCGCTCATGACGGTGACGGTGCCCGACTCGGCGCGCCAGGCGATCAGTTCCTGACCGAAGTACTTCATCTTGTGCACATCGCCGACGGCGATGTCGTCGGACCACGCCACCTGGAACCAACCGGTCGGTTTCATCGAAAGGGGTGGCTTGGCCATGCCGTGGAGCCTATGAAATGTTCATAGTAGTGTCAATGAAAGACCGAAATCGCTTAAACTACTCCGATGGCAGAGCCAGACAGCGCACGTAGAACATCGAATCGGCGGGGGATAGCCACGCGCGAGGCGATGCTCAACGCCGCCGTCGAGGCACTGGCCACCGGCGATCCTGCCGCCGTATCGGCCAACCGCATCGCCAAGCAGATCGGGGTGACGTGGGGGACCGTGCAGTACCAGTTCGGCGACGCCGACGGGTTCTGGGCGGCCGTACTGCACCACACCGCTGAGCGGCGGGCCAGCCTGTTCGCCAGTACCGACAGCGGCGCCCCGCTGCGCGCGCGTGTCGCCGGCATCATCGACACCCTCTACAACGGGCTGGACGCTCCGGACTCCCGCGCGATCGAGAACCTGCGGGCCGCGTTGCCGCGCAACCCTGACGACCTTGATCGTCTCTATCCCGCCACCGCCGCCGAGCTGAGATCCTGGGGCCAGAGCTGGAATGAAACGTGCCAGAAGGCATTCGCTGACCTGGACGTCAACCCGCAGCGGGTGCACCACGTGGCGGCGTTCATCCCTGGTGCGATGCGAGGCCTGGTGTCCGAGAAGCAACTTGGCAGCTATGCCGATCTCGACGAGGCTCGCGAGGGGTTGACCAACGCCATCGCCGCCTACCTGAGCGAGCCTTCGTGAGCCCTCCGGATCACCAGAACCTCCTTTGGCTGCTCAAGCAAGCCTTTCATTACTCGGGGCACACCGTCAACGAGGCCATCAGCCAACACGGTGTGACCAGCGCTCAGGTCGGCGTGCTTCGTCAGCTCGCCGACGAGCCCGGATTGTCCGGGGCGGACTTGGCGCGCCGGCTGTTGATCAGCCCGCAGGGTGCCCAGCTGGCGCTGGCCACGCTGGAACGGAACGGCCTCATCGAACGTAAGCCCGATCCCGAACATGGCCGCATCCAACGCACCTACCTCACCGAAAAGGGTCGTGGCGCCGTCGTGGCGGTCAACGCCGACGCGGTGGCCGCGTACGAAGAGTTGTTCTCCGTGCTCAACCCTGACGAGCGAAAGACCCTGGCCGAGTTGCTGGTTCGTATCGTCGTGCAAGGGCACGGCGAGGTCTCGTTCACGCTGCACCCCGA
>JAHFVD010000114.1:11227-18783 GCA_023264735.1 Mycobacterium sp.
CGAGTGAGCTGATCAGCGCCGGTTCTTGGCCAGCTCGCGCAACATCGCGTTGTAGGCGTCGAGGTCGTCGTCGTAGTGTGCGTCGGCATGCCGATCGGTGCGCACCGCGGTCCGCCGGTCCTGGCGAGCCCACTGGACCACCAGGGCCACCACCACCACGATGATCGGCAGCTCGCTGGACCCCCAGGCGAGCGCCCCGCCCAGATGCTGGTCGTCGCTCAGACTGCTCAGCCACGGCAGGTCCAGGCTGCGGTAGAACGTGCCACCGAGTATCGACGTCATGGTCATCGTCGCGATACCGAAGAACGCGTGGAACGGCATCACCGCGAACAGCATGCCGAGCCGTCCGATGAACGGCAACCGTTTCGGGCCCGGGTCGATGCCGATGACGCCCCAGAAGAACAGGTATCCGGTGATCAGGAAGTGCAGGCTCATGAACTCGTGACCCCAGTGGTAGCGCACCAACGTGTCGAACGTCGGAGTGAAGTACACCGCGTACAGGGAGCCGACGAACAGCACGAAAGCCGTTGCGGGATAGGACAGGAACCGTGACACCGGCGAATGCACCAGCCACAGCAGCCATTCGCGTGGCCCTGGCGGGTGACCGGCGCCCGCGGCGGGCAGAGCCCGCAGCGCCAGCGTGATCGGTGCGCCCAGGACCAGGAACACCGGGATGAACATGTTCAGTGCCATGTGCTCGCCCATGTGCACACTGAACATCGCTGACCCGTAGGCGCGCACACCCGATCCAGTGGTGAACAACAATGCCGCACACCCGAGCAGCCACGCCACCAGTCGCCCCGGCGGCCAGCTGTCGCCGCGCCTGCGCAGTCGGAGCACCCCGACCACATAGGCGCCCGCCAGCACCGCGGCCACCACTCCGAGTAGCACGTCGAAGCGCCAGAGAGTCAGCAGGCGAAGCACATTCGGGGGATCGGGTAGCTGATAGCCCAGGAAGACATCCCACGCGGTGAACTGGTGGGCCAGTAGCCGCGGCGCGGTCTGAACGGCCATCGCCGAGATGGCGGCGACGGCCAACACCGCCGCCAGCGCACCAGCCCGTGGATACCGTGCGGCGAGCACGCTGACCAGAAGGGCCGCCCCGGCCAGCAGTCCCAGGCGGCCGTAGTCCGTACCGGTGAGTCCACCGGGAGTCGCCAGCAGGAACAGCAACAGCGCGCCGTACGCCAGCGCGATTGCACCGGCGGCGAATTCGATCACCAGAACGCGCCGGCGCAGTTCGGCTTTCGGCGGCGCGATGACAGCGCTGACCTTCATACCGGCCAGCACCGCCAGCGCGAGCGCGAACACGATGACCGCACTGGTCGCATAGTCATGGTCGGGGCCCTGGCCGGCGTTGCCGCTCACGGGCAGCGCGATCACCCCGATGAAGGTTGGAATCACCAGTACGGCGTGCCACACCCAGCGCACCGTGAGCCGCAACGCGACGGTCGCCACGGCGGCCACGACTGCGACGACGATCCACCCGCGGGCCATTTCCGATGCGCCAAGCGCACTTTCGACGCCCCCGCTGCTGATCAGCCGGGAGGCCGCCACCCCGGCGGCGTTGGCGGATTGGATCACCACCATCGCCAGCGCGGTGATCAACCAGAGCGGCGCCACACGTTCGGCCAGCAGGTGCACCCGGAAGGAGGCGGCATCGAGCACGCCGTGCTCGTCGGGATCGGCGGTGGTGACGATGAAGATCAGCGCGCCCAGGCAGATCGCAGCGGCAAGGGTGGCGGTGAAGTAGCCGACGACTTCGGCGACGCTGGTGACCGTGCCCGGGTAGGAGTCGCCGGTGGCGGTGAAGCGCTGCTCACCGGAGACGGCGGCGTGGGCGATCAGGGCGATGACCATGATGAGGTAGCCGCCGACGACCCACCGACCCGCCGGCCGGGCGCCTGCCTGGGTCGACTCCATCGTCGAAAGTCTACGACTGGCCGTCGTAGTCGAGTCGCCGTGGTGGGAACTTTCTGGTGCGATGAATCGACCAATGCTCAGGTGCGGACGGAAGGAGGAACTGACCGGTGATCGCAGATCTCGCGTTGCGATGGTTCGTCACCATCCTGTTCGTCCTTGCCGCCGCCGAGCGCCTGTATGCGCTGGCCGTCGGCAACCGCCGACGGGCGACGATCGTCAGCCAGCTGCTGCACGTCGTGATGGCGGTGGCGATGGCGGTGATGGCCTGGCCATGGGGTGCCGCGCTGCCCACCGTCGCGCCGATGGTGTTCTTCGTGCTCGCGACCGGCTGGTTCGTCGCCGTGACGGTAAGCCCGCTCGGCGCCGGTCACCGGATCGCCGGCGGGTACCACGCGCTGATGATGCTGGCGATGGCGTGGATGTACGCGGTGATGAACGGGCGCCTGCTGCCTCGCCAGGAGTCGTACGCCGCTGATGCCGGGTCGGCGCAGTCCGGGGCGTCGGGTCACGCCGGGCACGCGGGGATGAATATGCCGGGCATGGACATGTCCGGTACCGACGCGCCGACGATCGACGGCTCCGGCGGCGGATACCCGGCTTACATCGCGACGCTGAACTGGGTCTGCACGGTCGGATTCGCCATCGCCGCGGTGTACTGGCTGTACCGGTACCTTGCCGTGCGGATGGATCGGACCCCCGGCGCCGGGGTGCCGCTGGGGTGCCTGTGTCAGGCGATGATGGCCGCCGGCATGGCCATCATGTTCGGCGTCATGCTCTGAGCCTCGGCGCCGAGATCGACGTTGTGCAGGTCTCGTCTCGGACTTCTGCGGCGAATCGTCGGTTTGGGCGTAGGGGAACTACGCGGCGGAGCCGTCGGTGGGGTAGAGGTGCCCGCGGCGACGGCCGCGAGAGGCGTTGTCGGGCAACACCACATCGGCGGTGACGGGCGCGGCATCCGAACGCGGTTCCGGTCCGGGCGTGCGCGCGGTGCGCCAGACCAGCAGCGCCAGGACGGTCCCGGCCAGCACCGGCACGTGCGACAGGATCCGGTCCAGGCTTACCGCGCCCGCAACCGCGTCGCTGACGACATATGCGGTGAGGATCGCGCTGAACACCGACAGCACCCCCGCCAGACCGGCCGCCGCGGCTGGGCGTGCCGCGGCGACGACCATGATCACGCCCAGTGCCGCCGACCAGGCCGTCGACTCGTTGAGCAGGTGCCCGCCCATCATCATGTGGTGTGCGGCCGCCGACGTTCCGACGTTGACACCGGCCGCCTGGGCGATGGCCAACCCCACCTGCATCAGCCCGACGAGCCCCAACGTCCACCGCAGCCAGGTGCTGGTTGATGGCAGCCGCTTGGCCGCGCGGGACACCGCGGGCCGGTCGCCGGCAGCGGTGACGACCGCCACCTGGGACCGGCCGGCCAAGCGGCGCAGCTGTTGCGTCTGCTCGACGGCGTGGGCGTACCAGGCACGGCATTGCGCGCACGTGGCGACATGCTCGTCGACCCGGGCGGCGGGAACAGGTTCGCGTTCGCCGTCGATCCGGGCTGACAACGCCTCCTGGGCGACATCGCAGTCCACGTTTCCAATAGTCGTCTATTCGGGCCGGATCGTTCCAGCGTCCCGGGCTCAATGTGCGTCCTGGGCTAGATTCCTAGGCATGGATGGGCCAGGAGACGAGGTCAAGGTCGAGCGTGCCTCGTCCGCGCTGGCCGACGTCGACATCCACGGCTGGACCCAGCGCTTCGATCTGTTGTCCGACCCGCACCGTCTCGAGATCCTGCTCGGGCTGCACCGGGCGCCCGGCATCTGCGTCGGTGACCTGGCCGCGGCGATCGGCAGATCGGAAAACGCCGTCTCCCAAGCGCTACGGGTGCTGCGCCAGCAGGGCTGGGTCACCTCGACGCGGGTGGGCCGGCAGGCCAGTTACCGCCTCGAGGACCACACCGTGCACGACCTGTTGCACTGGATCGGTGCCGCTCACACCGAGTGAGCTGGTCGGTTCATTCGAATATCTGTACAGGTAGACAGATATCGGCCGCGCGCCTAGGCTTCCCAGGCGGGACGGGAGTCTCCGAGACCGCATCGCGAGGAGGCACGCTTGAGCGTCCAGATCACGGCCATGCACATGAGCGACGGTCTGGTCAACGCATCCACCTCGGTGGTCTTCGGGATTCTGGCCATCGCCGTTGTCGCGTTCTGCGGCTGGCGGGCGCGAACCGAACTCGACGAGCGCACGGTCCCGTTGGCGGGTCTCGTCGCGGCCTTCATCTTCGCCGTCCAGATGATCAACTTCCCGATCCTGCCGGGGGTCAGCGGCCACCTGCTGGGTGGCGCGCTCGCCGCGATCCTGGTCGGCCCGTACACCGGCGCGCTGTGCATCACGATCGTGCTGGTCGTGCAGTCGCTGCTGTTCGCCGACGGCGGGGTGACCGCTCTCGGGATGAACATCACCAACATGGCGCTGATCGACGTTGCCGCCGGCTATTCGGTGGCACTGGTGCTCTACGCACTGGTGCGCAGGCGCAATGCCGAGCCGCCGGTGCCCGCGCTCGGGGTCGTGGCATTCCTCGCGGCGGTGATCGGAACAGTCTGTGCCTCAATGGGATTCGTCGTCGAATATGCGATCGGTGGCGCCGCGCCGACATCGCTGTCGACGGTGGCGGCCTACATGCTCGGCACCCACGTGCTCATCGGTATCGGGGAGGGGCTGATCACCGCGGTGACCGTGATGGCTGTCGCCCGGTCCCGGCCCGACCTCGTGTACCTGTTGCGCCGGAGTCGCGATCGCGCGGCGGTGCCCGCATGAACGCCGCGGCGGTGGCCCGGCGCTGGCAGTTCTGGGCGGCCTTCGGTGTCGCGATCCTGCTGATCGCCGGCGTGGTGTCCTACTTCGCCAGCTCGAGTCCGGACGGACTGGACTCGGCCACATTGCAGGGCTGCCAGGTCGTCGAGACCGGCCACGGTGAACAGCTGACCGGCACCTGCATCGCCCAGCACGCGACCGAGCATCCGATGTCGGTGTCGCCGCTGGCCGACTACACGATCCTGGGCCACCCCGCCACCAGCGGACTGGCCGGGATCCTCGGCGCAATCGTGGTACTGGGCATCGCCTTCGGAGCGTTCCGGTTGATCGCGCGCACCCGCCGCACCAAGGGCTGAGGCATGGGTGCCGGGCACTCCCACCCGCTGTACCGGGACGGCGAATCGGTGGTGCACCGCGCACCCGCCGAGGTCAAGATCGCCGGTCTGGTGCTGTTCGTCCTCGCCGTGGTGGCCACCCCGCGGGAGATGATCTGGCCGTTCGCCGGCTACGCGGCGATCGTGCTGGTGGTCTGGCGCGTGGCCGGTATCCCGCTGCGCTGGATCCTGCCGCGGATGCTGATCGAGGCGCCGTTCATCGTGCTGGCCGTGCTGCTGCCGTTCGCCGAGGGCGGTGCGCGCGTCGAGGTGGCGGGCATGCAGCTGTCGGTGACCGGCCTGTGGGCGGCCTGGGGGATCGTCATCAAAGGGACGCTGGGCGTGGCCGCCTCGCTGACCGTCGCTGCCACCACCTCGGCGCGGGAATTGCCGCTGGCGCTGAGCCGACTCGGCGTGCCGGGCCTGGTGACCTCGATGCTCGTGCTGATGATCCGCTACATCGACCTGCTGTCGGCCGAGGTGAGCCGGATGCGGATGGCTCGGGTCTCGCGTGGTGACTCCCCGCGTGCCATTCATCAGATCGGTGCGATCGCGAAAGGCGTTGGTGCGCTGTTTCTTCGGTCCTATGAACGGGGTGAACGCGTGTACCTGGCCATGACGTCACGCGGATTCGACGGCAAGGTCCCCGAGCTGGCGATCGTCGGTGCCGGGCCGCGCGCGTCGGGTGCGCAGTGGGCGTACGCGCTGACGCCCGCGGTGGCCGCGGCCGCGGTGGCGGCCTCGGCCTGGGTGCTGCGATGACCGCGCCGGCGATCCGGGTTGAGGGCCTGCACTACCGCTACCCCGACGGCCGCGTTGCGCTCGACGGCGTCGACCTGTGCATCGCCCACGGTGAGCGGGTCGCCATCCTCGGGCCCAACGGGGCGGGCAAGACCACACTGATGCTGCACCTCAACGGCGTGCTGACGGCCACGTCCGGCACCGTCGAGATCAGCGGGATCACCCTGGCCCGCAAGACCCTTCGTGATATCCGCCGCCGCGTCGGGCTGGTGTTCCAGGACCCCGACGACCAGCTGTTCATGCCGACGGTGGCCCAGGACGTCGCGTTCGGCCCGGCCAACTTCGGGGTGACCGGTGACGAGCTGGCCGCCAGGGTGGCGGCCGCGCTGGACGTGGTGTCGATGACCGAGCACGCCGAGCGCAGTCCCGCACACCTGTCCGGTGGCCAGCGCAGGCGCGCGGCGCTGGCGACGGTGCTGGCCTGCGAGCCGGAGATCCTGGTGCTCGACGAACCGTCGGCCAACCTCGATCCGGTGGCTCGCCGCGAACTGGCCGAAACGCTGGCGACGCTGCCCGCCACGATGCTGGTCGTCACCCATGACCTGCCGTACGCCGCGCAGCTCTGCGACCGGGCGATCGTGCTGGATCACGGCGCGGTGGTCGCCGACGACACCATCACCGCGGTGCTGTCCGATAGCGAGCTGCTGACCGCTCACCGGCTCGAATTGCCCTGGGGCTTCACCGTTCCCGTGCGTTAGTGGCGGCGGCCCTTCGGCCAGGATGGCTCGCCGCACAATGCCAGCAGCGCGTTCTCGATCACCTCGGGCAGCGCCGGGTGGATCCAGTATTGGCCGCGGGCCATGTCCTGGCCGGCCAGCCCGAAACTCATCGCCTGGATCAGCGGCTGGATCAACGACGACGCCTGATGGCCCATGATGTGCGCGCCCAGGATCGTTCCGGTGTCGGCCTCGACGATGATCTTCGCGATGCCGGTGGTGTCTTCCATGGCCCAGCCGTACGCCACGTCGGCGTAGTCCTGCACCTTCACTTTGATGTCGTAACCTGCTGCGCGGGCTTCGTTTTCGGTCAGCCCCACCGACGCGATCTGCGGGTCGGTGAACACCGCTGACGGCACGAAGCGGTGATCCGACGGCATCAGGTAGTCGGTGTCGTCCCAATCCTGCAGCAGGTTGTTCCGCACCACCCGGGCCTCGTGGTTGGCGACGTGCTTGAGCTGGTATGCGGAGGACACATCGCCGAGCGCGAAAATGCCTCGCGCCGTTGTCCGTTGGAATTCATCGACCAGGATCAGGCCGTCCTCGTCGACGTCGACCCCGGCCAGGTCCAGGTCCATCAAGTCCCCGTTGGGAATCCGGCCGGTAGCCACCAGCACGGTGTCGGCCGCCACCGAGGAGCCGTCGTCGAGTTCGATGACGACCTGTGAACCCTCGTGATGCGCGCCGATCATGTTGCGGTGACTGCGGATTTCCCATTTCTTGCTGGCGATGTCGGTGAACCGTTCACAGATCGTGTCGTCGCAGTGCGACAACATCCCGCCCCCGCGGATGACGATGGTCACCCGCGTGCCCAGCGCGGAGAACACGTGCGCGAATTCGGCCGCGACGAATCCGCCGCCGATGATCACCAGGTGCTTCGGCAGTTCCGGGATGCGCATGATCGTGTCGCTGGTGTGCACCTGCACCCCGC
>JAHFVD010000162.1 GCA_023264735.1 Mycobacterium sp.
TCGCACTTCCAGTCGATAACTACAGCTTCGGCGAAGGCACTGAGGCCTAGGGCGCTTCGGGCGGTTCCGCAGTCACCGGCGGCGTGAACGAAGCAGGCACAACGGTGGCTTCAGGGGCCGTCGACTTCGTCGTCTCCCCTGTTGTCATCTCCGCAGGCACGGGCGAGGTGAACGTGCCCGGGTCGGACATGATCATGCTGCCGCCTTGCTCGGTAACCCCCATGGCCAACGCCCCCATGGCCACAATCGCACTGCCGCCGACCACGGCGGACAGCGTTTTGATGTTGGTCATCTCGACACTTCCAATCGGTCTCGGTCGGTGTTCCACAGATCGGCTTCCCTGCCAATCCGCTGGCAATTGGTTAACCGTGACCGATGGAGCCAAAACCTCTCGCCCCCGTCATTGGGACAAAGACGCAGGCAGAGACCCTGTTATCTGGGCTCCAAGCTCGACGATGGATTCGCCGAGGCCACCGAGGAGCTGGGCAGCATCGGCGGCGAGTGTCGCCGACAAGCGCCGGAGTGTGATCGCATTCACGTCCGTCTGCCTACCCACGCACCGCCGATAAACGCCCGGGTCTTCCCGTCGTTTTGTGCCGCCATCTCCTACCCTGTGCTGCATGCACCCTGCGGCCGAGCGCGCCCGATGACGCGATTCCTGGCACGCCGGCTGCTCAACTACCTGGTGCTGTTGGCGTTGGCGTCATTCCTGACGTTTTCACTGACCTCGCTGACGTTCACTCCGTTGAACAGCCTGCTGCAACGCAATCCGCGACCGCCGCAAGCCGTGATCGACGCCAAGGCGGCCGAGCTCGATCTCGACAAGCCGATACCGCTGCGCTACAGCCACTGGGTGGCCGGTGCGGTGCGCGGCGATTTCGGCACGACGGTCACCGGACAGCCCGTCGCCGATGAACTGTGGCGCCGCATCGGGGTCAGTCTGCGACTGCTGATCATCGGCTCGGTGCTGGGCACCGTGATCGGCGTGGTGGTCGGCGCCTGGGGTGCGATTCGGCAGTACCGGTTGTCCGATCGGCTGATAACGCTGCTGTCGTTGCTGGTGATCAGTACGCCGACGTTCGTGATCGCCAACCTGGCGATCCTGGCTGCACTCAAAGTCAATTCGGTTCTGGGACTGCAGATATTCGAATACACGGGTGAGACATCACCGGATGCCATTGGCGGTCCGTGGAGTCAGTTCATTGACCGTCTCCAACATCTCATCCTGCCGAGCGTCACCCTGGCGCTCGGTGCGATCGCCGGATACAGCCGCTACCAACGCAATGCGATGCTCGACGTCCTCGGTCAGGACTTCATCCGCACCGCACGGGCCAAGGGCCTCACCCGGCGCCAGGCCCTGTTCAAGCACGGGTTACGCACCGCGCTGATCCCGATGGCGACCCTCTTTGCGTACGGTGTCGCGGGTTTGGTCACCGGAGCGGTGTTCGTGGAGAAGATCTTCGGTTGGCATGGCATGGGCGAGTGGGTTATTCAGGGCATCGCCACCCAGGACACCAATATCGTCGCGGCAATCACGGTGTTCTCCGGCGCTGTGGTCTTGCTGGCCGGCCTGCTCTCCGACGTCATCTACGCGATCCTGGATCCCCGAGTGAGGGTGACGTGACGGAAACAGACACCTCCGCCCGAAGTGGCGTCAAGCTCGAGGAATTCGCCTCCCGGCGAACCCTGGTGTTGCGCAGGCTCGCACGCAACCGGGCGGCAATGGTGGCGCTGGTGGTGTTCGTGCTGCTGTTCATCGGCTGCTATGCGCTGCCGCCGCTACTGCCCTGGTCCTATACCGAATTGGACTTCTACGCGCTGCAGGATCCGCCCAGCGTCGACCATTGGTTCGGCACCACCGCCATCGGCCAGGACCTGCTGGCCCAGATTCTGCGCGGCATGCAGAAGTCGATGCTCATCGGCGTGTGCGTGGCGGTGATCTCGACCGGCATCGCGGCGACCGTTGGCTCGATCGCCGGTTACTTCGGCGGCTGGCGGGACCGGACGCTGATGTGGGTGGTGGACCTGCTTCTGGTGGTCCCCGCGTTCATCCTGATCGCGATCCTCACGCCGATCACCAAGGGCTCCGCCAACGTCGCGCTGCTCATCGTGTTGCTGGCCGGATTCAGCTGGATGGTGAGCTCCCGGATGGTGCGCGGCTTGACGATGAGCCTGCGCGAGCGCGAATTCGTCCAGGCCGCACGGTATATGGGCGTGACAAGTCCGCGCATCATCGTCCGACACATCATTCCCAACGTCGCCTCGATCCTGATCATCGACGCCACACTGAATGTGGCCGTGGCGATCCTTGCCGAAACCGGGTTGAGCTTCCTGGGTTTCGGCATTCAGCCCCCCGATGTCTCGCTGGGCACGCTGATCGCCGACGGCACCAAGTCGGCGACGACGTTCCCATGGGTGTTCCTGTTCCCCGCCGGGATGCTGGTGCTGATCCTGGTGTGCGTCAACCTCATCGGCGACGGACTTCGCGACGCCCTCGACCCCGGCAGCGCCAACCTGCGCCGGGGCCGCAGGAAGAAAGCGAAGTCATGACCGACACTCTGCTGGAAGTCACCGACCTCGCCGTCACCTTCCCCACCGCCGGCGACGATCTCACCGCGGTGCGCGGCCTGACCTATCAGGTCCGGCCACGCGAGGTCGTCGCGATGGTCGGCGAATCCGGGTCGGGTAAGTCGGCGGCAGCGATGGCGGTCATCGGCCTGTTGCCCGAGTACGCCTCGGTGTCCGGCTCGGTGCGGCTGGCCGGCCAGGAGCTGCTCGGCCTGTCCGACGCAGACATGTCGACGATCCGCGGCGCGCGCATCGGCACGGTGTTCCAGGACCCGATGTCCGCGCTGACGCCGGTCTACACCGTCGGCGACCAGATCGCCGAGGCGATCACCGTGCACGACCGCGATATCGGCAAGCAGGCGGCGCGTAAACGCGCCGTCGAACTGCTCGAGCTCGTCGGCATCGCCCAGCCCGAGCAGCGGGCCCGCGCCTTCCCTCACGAACTGTCCGGCGGTGAGCGTCAGCGGGTGGTGATCGCCATCGCCATCGCCAACGATCCCGACCTGTTGATCTGCGACGAGCCGACGACCGCGCTCGATGTCACCGTGCAGGCTCAGATCCTCGAGGTGCTCAAGACCGCGCGCGACGTCACCGGTGCGGGCGTGCTGATCATCACCCACGACCTGGGCGTTGTCGCCGAGTTCGCCGACCGCGCGCTGGTGATGTACGCCGGGCGGGCGGTCGAAGTCGCAGGCGTAGGCGACCTGTACCGCGATCGTCGAATGCCTTACACCGCAGGGCTATTGGGATCGGTACCCCGCCTCGACGCACCGCAAGGCACGCGGCTGGTTCCCATTCCCGGCGCGCCACCCACGCTGGTGGACCTTGACCCTGGCTGCCCGTTCGCACCGCGCTGCCCGCTGGTCATCGACGAGTGCCGGACCGACGAGCCGGCACTGCGCGACGTCGGCCACGAGCATTCGGCGGCCTGTATCCGCACTGACCAGGTGAAGGGCCGCACTGCCGCGGAGATCTACGGTGTGTCGACTCAACCCGCGGCCGTCGAGGACACCGCGGAACCCGATGTGGTGATCAGGGTCCAAGACCTGGTTCGGACCTACCGGCTGACCAAGGGTGTGGTGTTCCGCCGCCAGATCGGTGAGGTCCGGGCCGTCGACGGCCTGAGCTTCGAGCTGCCCCGGGGCGAGACGCTGGGCATCGTCGGTGAATCGGGCTCCGGAAAGTCGACCACCCTGCACGAGATCCTCGAACTGTCCGCGCCGCAGTCCGGCTCCATCGAAGTGCTGGGCAATGACGTGGCGACCCTCACCCCGGCACGGCGGCACGAACTGCGCCGGGATCTGCAGGTGGTGTTCCAGGATCCGGTGGCCTCACTGGACCCCCGGCTACCCGTCTTCGACTTGCTGGCTGAACCGTTGGGCGCCAACGGCTTCAGCAAGACGAGCATCGACGCCCGGGTCTCCGGGCTACTGGAGACCGTCGGTCTTCGGCGTGCCGATGCCAGCCGGTACCCGCAAGAGTTCTCCGGCGGACAGAAACAGCGCATCGGCATCGCCCGTGCATTGGCGTTGCAGCCCAAGATCCTGGCGCTCGACGAACCGGTGTCGGCGCTCGACGTGTCCATCCAGGCCGGCATCATCAACCTGTTGCTGGACCTGCAGCGCGAATTCGACCTGTCGTATCTGTTCGTCTCGCACGACCTGTCGGTGGTCAAGCACCTCGCCCACCGCGTGGTCGTGATGTACCGGGGTGCAATGGTCGAGTACGGCGATGCGGACGCCATTTTCGCCAACCCCCAGCACGAGTACACGCAGAAGTTGCTGGCCGCTATCCCGCAACCGGATCCCACTCGCCGTTAGCATCAGTGGCGTGACCCGATTGATCCGCCGGCACGCCGGCCGAATGGCAGTGCTGGCAGTCGTCGCAAGTTTGGTGGTGGCCGGCTGCTCGAGCAGCAAGCGGGATGTCCCGTCCGCCGGCGGCAACGCCGAAGTCGGCTCGACCAGCGATATCAATCCACAGGACCCGGCCACACTGCGCAACGGCGGCAACCTGCGGTTGGCGCTGACGTCGTTCCCGTCGAACTGGAACACACTGAACATCGACGGCAACGACGGAGATACGTACGCGGTGCTGTGGCCCACCATGCCGCGCGCATTCGTCATCGCACCTGACGGGTCGATGAAGGTCAACACCGACTACTTCACCAGCGTCGAACTGACCAGCACCGACCCGCAGGTCGTCACCTACACCATCAACCCCAAGGCGGTCTGGTCCGACGGCACCCCGATCACGTGGGAGGACATCGCCTCCCAGATCAATGCGCGCAGCGGTAAGGACAAGGCCTACGCGATCGCCTCGCCCGAAGGCAGCGATCGGGTCGCCTCGGTCGTCCGCGGTGACGACGACCGCCAGGCCGTCGTCACTTTCGCCAAGCACTACGCCGAGTGGCGCGGGATGTTCGCGGGAAACAACATGCTCTTTCCCAAGAGCGTTACCGCGACCCCAGAAGCCTTCAACAAGGGTCAGCTCAATGGACCGGGACCGTCGGCGGGGCCGTTCATGGTGTCGTCACTGGATCGCACCGCCCAGCGCATCGTGCTGACCCGCAATCCCAAGTGGTGGGGCACACCGCCACTGCTGGATTCGATGACCTTCCTTGTACTCGATGATGCGGCGAGAATCCCTGCGCTGCAAAACAACACGATCGATGCCACCGGCCTGGTCTCGCTGGACGAACTCACGATCGCCCGGAGCACGCAGGGCATCTCGATCCGGCGCGCGCCCGGCCTGAGCTGGTATCACTTCACCCTCAACGGCGCACCTGGGTCGATTCTCTCCGACAAGGCGCTGCGGCTGGCCGTCGCCAAAGGTATCGACCGGCAGGCGATCGCCAACGTGACGCAACGGGGTTTGGTGGACAAGCCCGTCCCGCTGAACAACCACGTCTATGTGGCGGGCCAGAAGGGCTACCAGGACAACAGCCAGGTGGTGGCGTACGACCCCGAGAAGGCCAAACAGGAGCTCGACGCCTTGGGCTGGAAGCTCACTGGGCAGTTCCGGGAGAAGGATGGCAAGCAGCTGGTCATCCGTGACGTCCTCTACGACGCTCAGACCACCCGCCAGGTCGCGCTCGTCGCGCAGAACAGCCTCGCTCAGATCGGGGTGAATCTGCAGATCGACGCCAAGCCCGGTAACGGCTTCTTCACCAACTACATCATCCCCGGCGATTTCGATATCGCCCAATTCACCTGGGGTGGTGACGCTTTCTCTTTATGCTGCCTGAACCAGATCTACACCACCGGGGCCGAGAGTAACTTCGGCAAGATCAGCAGCCCCGAGATCGATGCCAAGGTCGAACAGGTACTCAACGAACTCGACTCGGGCAAGGCGCGCGATCTGGCCAACGAAGTGGACAAGCTGATCTTCGGCGAGGTGTTCAGCCTGCCGTTGTTCCAGTCGGCGGGCAACGCCGCGGTGCGCAGCAATCTGGCCAACTACGGCCCGGCCGGGCTGGGCAATTTGAACTACAGCGCAATCGGATTCATGAAGTAGCAGGCTTCGAGAAATCGGGCAGGGTACGGGCCACCGCGCGCGGGAGCACCGCGGGCAGCACCGCCTCGACGCGCGCCGCCACCGACATCGCCGACACCATCAGCCGCACCGCGGGGCGACTCGGCAGGGCGTCCAGCGTCGCTTCCTGCGGCCGCAGCGTGTCGATCCGGCCGATGGAGGCCGCCTCGGCGATGCGAAGGGCCGTCCGTTCCTTGGTGTCGAGCACGCTATGACCGGTGGTCGCCAACCGCACCAGCACCGATCCGGGGATCAGCCCGGCGACCCGCTCGGCGACCGCCGGCGGCGTGATGAGGTCGCGGCCACC
>JAHFVD010000115.1 GCA_023264735.1 Mycobacterium sp.
CGGCCCTCGACGGGATGGGTCGGGTCGTGCGCCGGGGGGCGCGCCGCCGACACGGGCGCGCCCGCGCCGACGAGTGCGTCGGCCGGGTCACGCACGACCGGGCGCTTGCGCTCGTCGGGCAGGTGGATCTCGCCGAGGCCGAGCTTGACCTGTAGCCGCTTCATCCAGCGCGGTGCCCACCAGCAGTCGTCACCCAGCAGCTTCATGACCGCGGGCACCAGGAACATTCGGATGATCGTCGCGTCCAAGACCAGCGCGGTGATCAGGCCGAACGCCAGATACTTCATCATCACCAGATCGGAGAACGCGAAGGCGCCCGCCACCACGATCAGGACCAAGGCGGCCGCCGTGATGATGCGTCCGGTGGTTGCGGTACCGATCCGGATGGCCTCGGCGGTCGACATCCCGCGTTCCCTGGCCTCGACCATGCGAGACACCAGGAACACCTCGTAGTCGGTGGACAGGCCGTAGATGACCGCGATGATCAGCCCGATCACCGGTGCGGTCAGTGGTGTCGGGGTGAAATTCAGCCACTTCGACAAATGGCCGTCGACGAAGATCCACGTCAGCACGCCCATGGTCGAACCGAGCGTCAGCGCACTCATCAGCGCGGCCTTGATCGGCAGCACCAACGATCCGAACGCCAGGAACATCAGGATCGTCGTGGTGGTGATCAAGATCAGCACCATCAATGGCCCCTTGTCGAGCAGGCTGTGGATACTGTCCTGCTCCAGCGCCGGGGTGCCGCCGACCCAGACGGTTACGCCCTTGGGCGGTGGGATCGCGCGCAGATCCTTGATCTTTTGTGGTGCGTCACTGCGGACCAGCAGACCGTTCTGGATGACGGTGACATTCGGATCTTTGGTGCCCTCGTCGGTGGCGGTGCGGGGCGTCCATGACCCGGTGAATCCGGAAATGGCGTTGGCTTGCTGGGTGATCTGTTCGATCTGCGCGGGCGAGGCGTTCTGGATCACCAGCGTCATCTGCTCGGTGCGGAAACCGGGGAATGTTCGGTCGAAATCCTCCTGTGCCATGCGCACGGAATTCGTTGGGGGCAAATATTTTTCGCTGAATCCGCCGAGGGTCAACTTGCCCAGCGGGATGATCAGCAAGATCATGATGATCACGATCGGCAGCGCGAACAGAATCGGCCGCTTCATGACCATGTTGACGAGCTTGCCCCAGAATCCCTTCTCGACCTGCTCGCGGGTCTGGGTCTTCTGCAGCTTGTTGGCCAGCCACTCCAGGTACACGCGCATCGGCTTCCAGTTCCGGAAGAACGGCACCCGTAGCAGCGTGCGGACACCGAGCGCGTCGACGTTGGGACCCAGAATGCTCAGCACCGCGGGCAGAACGGTGATCGACAGGATCGCGGCCAGCATCACCGAGGCGATACCCGCGTAGGTCAACGACGTCAGGAAGCCCTGGGGGAAGAGCAGCAGGCCGGCCAGCGAGGCTGCGATCAGGACCGCGGAGAACGCCACCGTCCGGCCCGCAGTCATCACGGTGCGCCGGATCGCGGCTTCGGTGTCGTAGCCCTCGGCGAGTTCCTCTCGGAACCGGCTCACCACGAACAGGCCGTAGTCGATCGCGATACCGAGACCGATCAGGGTGACGACGGGCTGAGCGAAGAAGTGCACGGGGGCGAACAGCGAGATCAGCCGCAGGATGCCCAGCGAACCCAGGATGGACAACCCACCGACCATGGCCGGAAGGCAGGCGGCAACCACACCGCCGAAGACGAAGAACAGCACCACCGCGACCAGCGGCAGTGCCAGCACTTCGGCGCGCTGCTGATCCTTGCCGATGGTGCCGGTCAGCTCGCTGGCCACCGGCTGTAAGCCGGCCAGTTCCACCTTGCCGTCGTCCAGCTTCTGCAGGTCGGGCTGGACGATCTTGAAGTTGTTCAGGATGGTGTCGTCGTTATCGCCCTTGAGCGGCATCGTCACGAACGTGCGGGTCTTGTCGTCGGTCGCAAGTTTCTGGACGGCGGGCAGGGTCGGCGCCTTGAGATAGCCGGCCCAGGGCAGCATCTGGTCGGGATGGTCCGCGACCACCCGATTCAGTTCGTCGACGATCCTCTTGGACCATTCCGGGTCGTCGACGGTCTTGCCCTTGGGGGCGGTGAACACGGCGACGACGTGGCTGGATCGATCACGGCCGTAGACCTCGTCGGCCAGCATCGAAGCCTTCACCGACTGGCTGCCGTCGTCGTAGAACCCGCTCTGGGTGACGTGCTTGCCCAGGCTGATCCCGAACACGCCGGCGCCGAGGCACACCCCGACCATGACCGCGATCACGATGTATCGGAAGCGATACACAGTTCGACCCCACCAGGCGAACACGTAATCTCCTAACTAAATCTGTGGCGACCTGCGCATCGGGTTCTCCTACACGCGCGATGTCAGTAGCGAGGACAACGGCCGGAACGGTTGCAGCCACGCCCCTTGCTCTGGTAGCGAATCTAGGCCGATTCGCGGCAGCGGCTCTCGGAAAACACCAGGAATGTCCTCAAGGTCGACGAACTCCAAGGTATCCGACGCTAATGCCCAGCTGGCATGTTCGCGAAATCCGAGCACGTAGGCGGGGGTGCCCGCCTTGGCGATGTCCTCCAGCGGGGCGCGGAACGCCTGCCCGTCGGCCGACGCCACCAGCACGGCGGCCAGCCCCTCGCTGCGGCGCAGTTCGATGTGGGCCAGCATGTCGGAGTCGACGTCGCTGTCCTCGTCCACCTTCGGTTTGGCGAAGACCGCGAAGCCGACGTTGCGCAGGGCCTCCACCCAGGGACGGACGACGTCTGCGCTGCCGGGCGCGATATTGGTGAACACGGTTGCCTCCGGTTCCACCGAGATCTCCGGGTGGCCGGCCGACAGTTCGGCGGAGCGGGTCAACAACCAGCGTCCCAGCGCGTCGAACCGCGGCCGGTGTGCGGCCGTTGGGCGGCCGCCGAGGATGGAACCCAGCCCCATGTCCAGGTTGGGCGCATCCCAGACCAGAAGTACCCGCTGAACTGTCGGGCTCACCACCTGATCGTCGCCGTCGGGCAGCGCCGGGGCGGCTTCGGCGTCTTCCATCACACTCATCGTCGTCTCATCCACAGGAGTTCGGTCACCGCGCTGCCTGCGTGACGGGCCTTCGTCTCGTATTTGGTGGTCGGGCGGTGCACCGAGATCGGCAGCTGGTCGCCGGGCTGCACGCGTTGCAGCAGTGGCTCGGCGTCGCCGGCTTCGGCGATCTGTTCGGCGTAACCCGCATGGTCGGTGGCCGCGTGCAGCACCCCGCCCGGGCGCAGCCGGTCGGCGATGAGGGCGATCGTGCTCGGCTGCAGCAGCCGGCGCTTGTGGTGGCGGGATTTGGGCCACGGATCGGGGAAGAACACCCGCGCCCCGGACAGCTCGCCGGTGGCGAACATGTGCTCGAGCACGTCGACGGCATCGCCGCGGACCAGGCGGATGTTGGTCACGCCCTCGCGGTCGACGGCGCTGAGCAGCTGTGCCAGACCGCGCCGGTAGACCTCCACGGCCACCACGTCGATGTCCGGTTCGGCCATGGACATCCCGAGGGTCGAGGTGCCGGTGCCGCAGCCGATCTCCAGGACGACGGGGGCCTGGCGGCCGAACCACGCGGTGGTGTCCAGGTGTGGGGCCGGTTCGCCGTCGAGGCGCGCCTGGGTGCCCAGCTGCGGCCACAGCCGGTCCCACACTTCCTGCTGGGCTTCGGTCAGCGCCGAGCGGCGCGACCGGAAGCTCGTGATCCGGGGATACGGATGCGTGGCGACGGCATCGGGCGTGGTTGAGCCACCCTGGCGCTGCACATGCATCCGTCCATGGTCGCTCATCAACTCCTGCAGGCCCGCACCGCGGTGCAGATTGATACCCAACAGTTGCCTACTCCTGGTAGTGGCTACCGCCACAGGCGGGCCGATGCCAGCATGTGCGGTGTGGTGAGGCTGCCTGTGCGGGTCAAAGTGGCTGGTCGCCCGGGGTGCGGCGGGCGCACAGTGACCCGAGTGTTGCATGGGGCGGGTGTGGTGGTTGCCGGTCCGTCCGAGCCCGCGGACCTCGATATCTACGTGCTGGCCGAAGCGCTGAAACCCGAGGACCGGCGTGCACTGGCGCAATCACCCCGGCCGGTCGTCGCCGTCCTCAATAAAGCGGACCTGGCCGGCTTCGGCGGCGAGGGACCGCTCGCCGCAGCCGCTGCACGCTGCCAGCGGCTGCACGATCTCACAGGCGTCCCCTTCTATCCCCTGGCCGGGCTGGCTGCGGTCGCCGCCGTGGACGACACCGTCGTCGACGACGAGCTGGTCGGCGCGCTGCGGGTGCTGACCACCGATCCGGCCGACGTCGGCTCGACCGACCGGTTCACCGCCACCGCCCACCGGTTGCCCCACGCGATCCGGCAGCGACTGCTCACTCAGCTCGACCTGTTCGGCATCGCGCACGGCGTGCTGGCGCTGCGCGACGGCGCGGACCGGGCCGGGCTGGTGGCTGCGCTGCGGCGCGCCAGCGCGGTGGACGGGCTGCTCGCCGGGATCGACGCGGCCGCCGCCCCGGTGCACTACCAGCGCCTGGCAAAGGCCAACGATGCGGAGTCTGACCAGCAGGTCGACGCCAGAATGGCCGCGGCCATCGAGGTCGTGCGCGCCGCCGGGATGACGGTGGACGACGGCGTCACCCCAGCGGCGCATCTGCGGCGCGCGATCACCTGGCAGCGGTACTCCCGGGGGCCGGTGTCGCCGCTGCACCGCTGCTGCGGCGCCGATATCGCCCGCGGCTCGCTGCGGTTGTGGGAGCGCGCCGGCGGCGTCGCGGAGTCGCTATGACCGAGACCATCGACGCCTGCCTGGCGCCGCCATCGATCGTCCGCCGCGACGCCGTGGTGGTCGCAGGCCCGTGGCTGGCCGGTGCCAGCAGCGTCGTCGCCGCCCTTCGGCACCGGCTGCCCGGACGCAGCGTGCTCGAAGCCGACGAACTCGCGGCAGGCGAGGCCCCCGCCGCGGTCGTGTTCGTGGTCTCGGCAACCGCGCCGCTGGTCGAATCGGACTGTGCGCTGCTGGACGTCGTGGCCGCCGACACCGACGCGGTGATCGGAGTGGTGTCCAAGATCGACGTGCACCGCACCTGGCGGGATGTCCTCGACGCCGACCGGGCGCTGCTGACCGAGCGGGCTGCCCGCTACGGCGACGTGGTCTGGGTGGGTGCCGCGGCCGCACCGGACCTGGGCCCACCCGTCGTCGACGACCTCATCGCGACGCTGACCGCCACGCTCGCCGATGACACGCTGGACCGACGAAATCGGTTGCGGGCGTGGGAAACTCGGCTGATCTCCGGGTATCGCAGACTGGATCGCGACGCCGCCGGTGCCGGCTGGGAAGCCCGCCTGGCTGCGCTACGCGAGCAGCGCGCCGCGCAGCTGCGCCGGTTTCGGCTGGATAAGTCGGAACGGACCATCGCCGTACGCAGCCAGATTCAGCAGGCCCGCGTCCAGTTGTCCTATTTCGCGCGCGCCCGGTGTGCGTCGGTCCGCACCGAACTGCGGGAGGACGTGGCCACGATGACCCGACGCCGGCTCGGCGGCGTCGCCGACGAGGTGCGGCGCCGAGCCGTCGAGGTGAGCGGCGACGTGCAGCAGGAGACTGTGCGGCAGCTGGCCGCTGTCGGCGAGCAGTTGGGGCTGGCCGTCGAGCCCGCGCTCGCGTCGTGCCCGGTGATCGAGGTGGGGGTTGCACCGCTGCGGTCACGCGGTGTGGAGACCCGGTTGGCGATGCTGCTGGGGACGGGCTTCGGGCTCGGTTTCGCATTGACGCTGAGCCGGCTGTTCGCCGACCTGGCTCCGCAGTGGGCGATCGGCGGTGCCATCGGTGGTGCGGCGGCGGGGCTCGCGGCGGCGCTGTGGGTGGTCGGTGTCCGCGGGCTGCTCCACGACCGGGCGCTGCTGGACCGCTGGGTGACGGAGATCACGACCGCGCTGCGTACCGCCATGGAGGAGTGGGTGGCCGCCCGCGTGCTGGCCGCGGAGGCGGCATGGGGCCGGGCGGCGGCCGAATGTGACGCCATCGAGGGCACCCGTATGGAGGAAGCGATCGCCCGGATCGACCGGGAAATCCGCGAATATGGGGTGCAGCGGGCGCGCGCCGCCGCGATCCGGGACCGGCGCGCACCGGCGATCGAGAGGGCCTTGATGGCGGTGCGGGCCGAACTGAATCGATGAAAGGCCCCGATTATGGCCTTCTGAATCGTTCCTGTGAGTGATCGGACATAATCCCGATTAACCGCGGGTATCTCACCCGCGTTAACCTACTTTTCAGGGAGGACCGCGTCTTGGCGCGGAATCCGGACTGCGTCCTGGCCATAAAGAATAAGCAGGAGATTTAGCGATGACTTCAGCGACCATCCCAGGTTTGGATACGGCACCGACAAAGCATCACGGCCTCCTCGCCTGGGTCCAGGAGGTCGCCGAACTGACGCAGCCCGACCGGGTGGTTTTCGCCGACGGTTCCGCTGAGGAATACCAGCGGCTGTGCGACCACCTGGTGGCTGCCGGCACCTTCACCCCGCTGAGCGACACCGAGGAGCCGAGCTCGTATCTGGCCCGTTCGGCGCCGTCCGACGTGGCGCGCGTGGAGTCGCGGACGTTCATCTGCTCGGAGCGGGCGATCGACGCCGGCCCGACGAACAACTGGATGGACCCCGCCGAGATGCGCGGCCTCATGACCGAGCTGTACCGCGGCAGCATGCGTGGCCGCACCATGTATGTGGTGCCGTTCTGCATGGGCCCGCTGGGCGCCGACGATCCGAAGCTGGGCGTCGAGATCACCGACTCCGAATACGTCGTCGTGTCGATGCGGACGATGACCCGCATGGGCAAGGCCGCGCTGGACAAGATCGGCGAGGACGGGTTCTTCGTCAAGGCGCTGCACTCGCTGGGTGCGCCGCTGGAGTCCGGTCAGGAAGACGTGCCGTGGCCGTGCAACGACACGAAGTACATCACCCACTTCCCCGAGACCCGCGAGATCTGGAGCTTCGGCTCGGGTTACGGCGGCAACGCCCTGCTGGGCAAGAAGTGCTACTCGCTGCGCATCGCCTCGGCGATGGCGCACGACGAGGGCTGGCTGGCCGAGCACATGCTGATCCTCAAGCTGATCTCGCCGGAGAACAAGGCGTATTTCGTGGCCGCCGCGTTCCCGTCGGCCTGCGGTAAGACCAACCTGGCGATGCTGCAGCCGACCATCCCCGGCTGGCGCGCCGAGACCGTCGGCGACGACATCGCGTGGATGCGCTTCGGCAAGGACGGTCGGCTGTATGCCACCAACCCCGAGTTCGGTTTCTTCGGTGTCGCGCCGGGAACCAACTGGAGCTCCAACCCCAACGCGATGAAGACCGTCGCCGCGGGCAACACCGTCTTCACCAATGTCGCGCTGACCGACGAGGGCGGCGTGTGGTGGGAAGGCCTCGAAGGCGACCCGCAGCACCTCGTCGACTGGAAGGGCAACGATTGGGAGCCGGGGTCGCCCGATAAGGCCGCCCACCCGAACTCGCGCTACTGCACCCCGATGTCGCAGTGCCCCACGCTGGCTCCGGAATGGGACGACCCGCAGGGCGTGCCGATCTCGGCCATCCTGTTCGGCGGCCGCCGCAAGACGACGGTGCCGCTGGTGACGCAGGCCCGCGACTGGCAGCACGGTGTGTTCATCGGAGCCACCTTGGGTTCCGAGCAGACCGCCGCCGCCGAGGGCAAAGTCGGCACCGTCCGTCGCGACCCGATGGCCATGCTGCCGTTCCTTGGCTACAACGTCGGCGACTACTTCGCCCACTGGATCAACCTCGGCAAGAACGCCGACGAGTCGAAGATGCCGAAGATCTTCTTCGTCAACTGGTTCCGCCGCGGTGACGACGGCCGCTTCCTGTGGCCGGGCTTCGGCGAGAACAGCCGCGTGATGAAGTGGATCATCGAGCGGGTCGAGGGCAAGGCCAACGGGGCCACGACGCCGATCGGCATCGTGCCCAAAGCCGGCGACCTCGATCTCGAAGGCCTGGACGCCGACGCCGGCGATGTCGACGAGGCGCTCGCGGTCAACATCCAGGAGTGGCGCGACGAGCTGGCCCTGATCGAGGAGTGGTTCGAGTTCGTCGGCGAGAAGTTGCCGACCGGGGTCAAGGACGAGTTCGAGGCGCTCAAGCAGCGGCTCGCTGAAAGTTCCTAACCCAGCCTGTGGTCCCCACCGCCCGGTTAGCATCTCGGGCGTGGGGGTCCCGACGGCCGATGCATCTGCGCCGCAGAACACGGCGCCGGCGCGCGCCCAATCGTGGTGGCGCCGGATCGCGACCGTCGGCGTCATCCTCGCCATCTACATCGGGGCAGTGGCCGGATACTTCTGGATCGACAGCTCGGCGCACACACTGGCGCCGCAGAATCTGGACACCGCCGCCGCGACCGTCGTCCTGCTGGAACTGACGGCCATCCACCCGATCGACAACCGGGTGGATGTCGAGGTCGTCGTGATACCGCAGAAGGGTTTCCTGGAGCCGGAGTTCGGCGGGCTGAACACGGACATGGACGTGCGGCTGTGCCCGTGTACTGAATTCGGTGAGCAGTCCTTCCCCAAGGGCAAGGTCCCCAAGGCGACCAAGACCTCGTTGGTGGCGACGGGGGATGCGGACCGATGGCCGTTCGACACATACGCCACCAAGACCATCAGCGCCGACGTCGTCGTCGGCTCCGGTGACACACGCCGCTACGTTCCGGCGCGGGTGGAGGTGAGCGGATCGCTGTACGGCTGGGACATCCGCAGCGACCGTGCCGGTCCGGCCAGCCACTCGGGTGGCGCGAACGACAACGCCACCATCACGTTCTCCCGGGCACGAGGCCCGATGGCCCTGATCTTCGGGATCTGCCTGGTGCTGCTGATGCTGCCGGCGATGGCGCTTTACGCCGCGATCGAAATGCTCCTTGGCAGAAAGAAATTCCAGCCACCGTTCTCAACGTGGTTCGCCGCCATGCTCTTCGCGGTCGTCCCGATCCGCAACGTGCTCCCCGGTGATCCACCGCCGGGATCCTGGATCGACGAGGCGCTCGTCGTGTGGGTGCTCATCGCGCTGGTCGCGGCCATCCTGATCTATCTGGTGGCCTGGGCGCGGCGCAGCGACTGACGAGGGACCTAGTTGACGCCTGTCAATTGCGGCTGTCGTACAGTGCATCCATGCAGATCCGCGAGCATGCCGAGGCGACTCCCGACAAGCCGGCAGTCATCCTGTACCCCTCCGGAAAGACCGTCACCTTCGCGCAGATGGAGGCACGGGCCAACCAGCTCGCGCACCTGTTCCGGCGGGCCGGGCTGGTCGAGGGCGACGCCGTCGCGATCCTCCTGGAAAACAACGAGCACTTCCACACGGTGATGTGGGCGGCGCGGCGCAGCGGGCTGTACTACGTGCCGATCAACACCCACCTGACCCCGGCCGAGGCCGCCTACATCATCGACAACTGCGAGGCCAAGGCGATCATCGGCTCGGCCGCGCTGAGCGAGACGCTCGCAGGCCTTGGCGCTGAGCTGCCCAAGGGTCTGCCGAAGCTGCTCGTCATTGCCGACGGAGCCGAAACGTCGGCGACCAACGGCTGCGCGGAACTCGATGGCTGGCTGAGCTACCCCGAATGCGTTGCCGATCAACCGGTTACCCCGATCGACGACGAGATCGAAGGCGATCTCCTGCAGTACTCGTCGGGAACCACCGGGCGGCCCAAGGGCATCAAACGCGACCTGCCGCATCTGCCGCCGTCGGAGGCCCCGGGCCTGATGAGCGCGCTGGTCGACTTCTGGATGGATCCCAACGGCGTGTACCTCAGCCCGGCACCGCTGTATCACACCGCACCATCGGTGTGGTCGTTGTCGATGCTGGGCAGCGGCATCACGGTGGTGGTCCTGGAGAAGTTCGACGCCGAGGGCACCCTGGATGCGATCCAGCGCCATGGCGTCACTCACGGCCAGTTCGTCCCGGTGATGTTCACCAGGATGCTCAAACTGCCTGAGAGCGTGCGCAACTCGTACGACATCTCCAGCCTCAAGCGGGTCATGCATGCCGCGGCCCCGTGTCCGGTCGAGATCAAGAAGCAGATCATCGACTGGTGGGGACCCATCGTCGATGAGTACTACGCCTCTTCGGAAGCCATCGGTTCGACGCTGATCAGCGCTGAGGAGTGGCTGGCGCACCCGGGTTCGGTCGGCAAGTCGATGCTGGGCATCGTGCACATCCTCGACGAGGACGGCAATGAGCTGCCGCCGGGGGAGCCCGGTGAGATCTACTTCGAGGGCGGCAACACCTTCGAATACCTCAATGACTCCGAGAAGACTTCCGCCGCGCGGCATTCCGAGGGCTGGATGACCGTGGGTGACATCGGATACGTGGACGAGGACGGCTATCTGTACCTCACCGATCGCCGCCACCACATGATCATCTCCGGCGGGGTGAACATCTACCCGCAGGAAGCCGAGAACATGCTCGTCACCCATCCGAAGGTGATGGACGCGGCCGTGTTCGGCGTGCCCGACGACGAGATGGGCCAGAGCGTCAAGGGTGTGGTGCAACTCGTCGACCCGGCCGAGGCGTCCGAGGAACTCGCCGATGAGCTGTCGGCGTGGCTGCGAGATCGGTTGGCGCACTACAAGTGTCCGCGCTCGATCTCGTTCGAGGCGCAGCTGCCGCGGACCGACACCGGCAAGCTGTACAAGCAGGAACTGATCGTCAAGTACTCGCCCGCGCCGACCGGCTAGATGCTACTCGTCGACCTCGCCGACCCGCCCCCGATCAGGGTGACCGGGCCGCCCGGCGTTGTCGTCGCGATCGGGGAGCCGTCCACTCCGGAGGGCGAATTCTGGCTTGACACTGCGACGTTCGCGCTGACCGAGATCGAGCATGAAGACCGCCGGTTCGTCACGGTGGAGTCGGTCGGCGACGCAGTGGCCGAACTGAGCGAACGCTGCCAGCGCTGGCCGCATGCCAGCGCGGTCTGCGACGATGTGTTGCGGTCGGCGGACGTGACCGGTCCCGCACTGCCGGGGATCATCACCGAATCCCTGGCGTACTCGACGCTGCAGGCCGGCCCGGAGTTCGCCCGCTGGCTGGCCGAGCGCGGCCCGGCGGCGCTGCCCGATATCCCCGAGCCCGTCCTCGCCGAGCGCGACGGCGGAACGCTGCGGATCCGGTTCAATCGGCCGAAGCGGCACAACGCGTTCAGCACCGACGCGCGGGCGCTGCTGCTGGAGGCGCTGACTGTCGCCTTGCTCGACGACACCGTCACCGAGGTGGTGCTCGGTGGTAGCGGCCCATCCTTTTGCAGCGGTGGGGATCTCGGTGAATTCGGTACGTTTGCCGACCCCGCTTCCGCGCATCTGGCCCGCACCCGGCACAGTCCGGCACTCGCGCTCGACGAGCTGACCCGCCGGCTGGGCCGAGCGTGCCGCGCGGAGATACACGGTCGCGTGCTCGGCAGCGGACTGGAGATGGCTGCGTTCTGCGGTTGGGTCAGCTGCCATAGCGACGCCGTGCTCGGGTTGCCCGAACTGATGCTGGGCCTGATTCCGGGGGCCGGCGGCACGCTGAGCATCACGCGACGCATCGGGCGTTGGCGCACTGCCTATTTGGTGCTGTCGGGGCGGACTCTCGACCCGGCGACCGCACTGGAGTGGGGGCTGGTCGACGAGGTCAGCTCGACCGGCGCAGCGTGACCCGGTAGGTGTACTGCTCGGGCAGGAAGTGGCTGACCGACAGTTCGACCGGGGTGCCGGTGGTGTCGGAGTAGAGGCGGTCCACCCGCAGCATGGGGTGCCCGGGTGCGCAGCCGAGCGCATCGGCGACCAGCTCGTCGGCGGGAGCGACCGTGATCGACTGCGCTGCTTCGGTGATCGGATGGTCCAGGTGCGGTTCGAGAACGCCGATGACGGTGTTGGTGCCGACCGCTCCGTCGGCCAGCTCGGTCGAGTCCAGCACCAGCCGCGCGATCGACTCGATCAGGTGCACGGTGGTGACCACGAACGGAACCCCGAGGTTCTCCCCGGGTCGCTGCGCTCCTGCCCGCCGGTCGTGCAGCCGCCGGAACACCACGGTGTACACCACATCGTGATCCAGCCGCAGCCGGCTCGCCGCGGCCACGTCGACACGACGCGAAAGGCCCTGCAGCACTTCCATCGTGGTGTCCTCGGACAGACTCATCAGGTCCTCGATCGAACCCAGCTGCCGCAAGTACCCACGGTTGGCATACGTGCCGCGTCCCGGCACCCGGTACACCACCCCTTCGGCCACCAGATCCTGGAACGCCCGGCGCACTGTCTGCCGCGACAGCCCGTGCTCGGCGACCAGTTCGGACTCCGTCGGTAGCCGCACCCCATCGGGGTAGGCCCCGGCGGCGATCTCATCACGGAGTCGTTGCCGCAGAACCTGATACGCGGGCTCGGGTTTCATGGTCGGCTAGATGCCTCGCAAGGCTGATGTCGGCATCAAATGCCTCCGCGGGCGACCAGTTGACCGGCAATAACATTGCGCTGAATCTCGTTGGTGCCCTCACCGACGATCATCAGGGGAGCGTCGCGGAAGTAGCGTTCGACGTCGTATTCGGTGGAGTAGCCGTAGCCGCCGTGAATGCGCACCGCATTGAGCGCGATCTCCATCGCGACCTCGGAGGCGAACAGCTTGGCCATGCCTGCCTCCATATCGCAGCGCTCGCCGCTGTCGTAGCGTTCCGCAGCGTAGCGGGTCAGCTGACGGGCGGCAGTCAGCTTGGTGGCCATATCGGCAAGGTAGTTGCCGATCGACTGATGCTTCCAGATCGGCTGGCCGAAACTCTCCCGGTCCTGGGCGTAGGCCAGCGCGTCCTCGAGCGCGGCCGTCGCCACCCCCAGCGCCCGCGATGCCACCTGAATGCGGCCGGTCTCAAGGCCTTTCATCATCTGGCTGAAACCACGGCCGGGCTCGCCACCCAGGATCGCTGTGGCAGGCACGCGGCAGTCGTCGAAGGACAGCTCGCAGGATTCGACGCCCTTGTAGCCCAGCTTGGGCAGATCCCGCGAGATCGTCAGCCCGGCAGTCGGGGAGTCGAGGAGCACCACCGAGATGCCCTTGTGCCGCGGCGTGGCCTGCGGGTCGGTCTTGCACAGCAGGGCGATCAGACTCGATCTACGGGCGTTGCTGATCCACGTCTTGGATCCGGTGATCACCAGCTCGTCCCCGTCGCGGCGGGCGACGGTGGTCATGTTCTGCAGATCCGAGCCGCCACCGGGTTCGGTCAGCGCCATCGTCGCGCGCACCTCACCCGTCGCCATCGCGGGCAGATATTTCTGCTTCTGCTCTTCGGTGCCGAAGATCTCCAGCAGCTTGGCCACCACGGTGTGTCCGCCCATCGCGCCGGCCAGGCTCATCCAGCCGCGGGCCAGTTCCTGGGTGACCTCGACGTAGCAGGGCATCGACACCGGGGAGCCGCCGTACTGCTCGCTGACCGCCAGTCCGTAGATGCCGATCCGCTTCATCTGCTCGATCCACGCCTCGGGGTAGGTGTTGGCGTGCTCGATCTCGCGGATCGTCGGCTTGACGTCGCGGTCGACGAACGCCCGCACCGTCTCCACCAGCATCGTTTCTTCGTCGTTGAGTGCAGTGCTCACCAGGGTCGCTCCATGATCGGGAAATGTACGGCCATATTGACACGACCCGACCAGAAGCACCAGTATGGACGACTGTGACTTTGTACGGCCATATTGGCGGCGGCGAGGCTGGCGGTCCGTATTTCGACGATCTGGTGGTCGGGCAGGTCTTCGACTGGGCGCCGTCGATGACGTTGACCTCGGGCGCGGCCGCGACCCATCAGGCCATCCTCGGTGATCGTATGCGGCTGTCGCTGGACGCATCCCTGACCCATGCCGTCGTCGGAGGCGATGCCCCGCTGGCGCACCCGGCACTGGTGTGCGATGTGGCGATCGGTCAGAGCACGCTGGTGACCCAGCGGGTCAAGGCCAACCTGTTCTACCGTGGCCTGACGTTCTACCGGTATCCGGTCATCGGCGACACCCTGTTCACCCGCACCGAAGTGGTCGGGCTGCGTCACAACACCGCGAAACCGGGTCGAGCCGCGACCGGGCTGGCCGCGCTGCGGATGACCACCATCGACCAGGTGGGCCGGCTGGTCCTGGACTTCTACCGCTGCGCGATGTTGCCGCTGAGCCCCGGCGCCACGGACACCGGTCACTCCGACGATCTGTCGCTGATCGGTGCCGACCTGGCTCCCGCCCCTGACCCGACCGCCGACTGGAACGCGGAGGCCTTCCGGGAACGCGTCCCCGGTCCGCATTTCTCTGCCGATATGGCCGGTTCGGTTCTGCATAGCACCGGTGACGTCGTCAGCTCCGCCCCGGAGCTGGCTCGGCTGAGCCTGAACATCGCTGCCACCCACCACGATTCACGGGTCGGTGGGCAGCGGTTGGTCTACGGCGGGCACACCATCGGGCTGGCGCTGGCCCAGGCCAGCCGGCTGCTGCCGAACCTGGCGACCGTGCTGGGCTGGCAGTCCTGCGATCACACCGGCCCGGTGCACGAGGGCGACACGGTGTACAGCGAGTTGCACATCGAGGCGGCCGACGCGCTGCCCGGCGACCGCGGCGGGGTGCTCACCCTGCGCTCGCTGGTCTATGCGGTCGCCGACGAAGGCGACGACCGCCAGGTTCTGGACTGGCGGTTCACTGCATTGCACTTCTGACCGCGCGCGACAATGGCTGGGTGGACGGCAATGACGCGGACTGGGTGGGCAGTGGCGTGCTGGCCCGCACACATGCTGTCTGCGCCGAACTCGCTGAATACCTGGGCGTGCACGTCGACGCCGCCGCCACGTTGACCGGGCGGGCCGCGCTGCTCGGACTGCACCCCCGCGGCCGGATCTCGGCCGGCGGCGCCACCCGCCTGATGCCGACGCGGGACGGCTGGTGGGCGCTCACCCTCTCCCGACCGGATGACATCGCCGCCATCCCGGCCCTCGTCGAGGCCGATACGGTGCCCGACGACCCATGGCCGACGGTCGCGCACTGGTCCGCCCATCGCGACGCCGCCGATGCCGTCGACCGGGCGATCCTGCTGGATCTCCCCGTAGCCCGGCTCGGCGAGACGACCGCCGAGCCACCCCGCGTGACTCAGCGGGGAATCCGCGTCGCACCCCGGTCGGCCGAGGGGCTGCTGGTGGCCGACCTGTCCTCGATGTGGGCCGGTCCGCTGTGCGGGCAGATCCTCGCCGACGCGGGCGCCACCGTCGTCAAGGTGGAAAGCGCCGCCCGCCCCGACGGGACCCGCGCCGGGGACCAAGCCTTCTACGACTGGGTCAATCACGGAAAGCTCTCCTACGCGGTGGATTTCGACCGCGACCATGACCGGCTGCGGGCATTGTTGACGGCCGCCGACATCGTCATCGAGGGTTCGCGGCCCGGTGTGCTGGCCCGGCGGGGCCTGAGCCCGGAGATACTGCCCGGCCCCGACGGCAGGGTATGGCTGCGGATCAGCGGGCACGGCCCGGATTCCCAGCGCGCCGCCTTCGGCGACGACGCGGCAGTCGCAGGTGGATTGGTGGGCACCGGCGAAAACGGCCCGGTGTTCTGCGGTGACGCCATCGCCGACCCGCTCACCGGGCTGGAATCGGCACTGGCGCTGGCGCATTCGCTACTCCGCGGCGGGGGCGAGATCGTCGAGGTGGCGATGTCGGCCGTCGCCGCGAGTTACGCGATGCTGCCCATCGCACCGTCACAGTCCCCGACCCGGGCCGCCCCGCCCACCCTGCCGCCGCGCCCGGCACCGGCCGCCGCGCTCGGTGCGGACAATGCCGCCATCGATGCTCTTGTTGATCAACGGAATTCGGTGACATGCTGATCCAGCGAGCTCGGCTATTGGATGGCCGGATCGTCGATATCCGGGTGACGGGCCGGATCGAGGAGGTCGCCGATGCGTTGACCCCGCGACTGGCCGAAACAGTTTTCGACGCCGCAGGCGGCGCCGTGATCCCCGGTCTGCACGACCACCATGTTCACCTGCGCGCCGCGGCGGCCGCGCTGGATTCCGTTCAGGTCGGCCCCGCGAAGGTCCATGACCGTGCCGAGCTCGCCCGGGTTCTGGCCTCAGCGCCGGTCGGCGTCGACGGATGGATCCGGGCAGTCGGCTATCACGAATCCGCGGCGGGCACGCTGGACCGGGCGGTGCTCGACGAGCTCTTCGACGCTGTGCCGCTGCGCATCCAGCACCGCAGCGGTGTGTTGTGGTTCCTGAACTCGGCGGGTCTCGCCGCGGTCGGCCTGCCCGACCACCCGGACGGCAGGCTACGCAGTTACGACACCTGGTCGGATGCGGTGGCCCGCCGCGACACCAATCTCGCCGCGATCAGCACACGGCTTCTCGGCTACGGCGTCACCGGTGTCACCGACGCCACGCCGGCTCTGAGCGCCGATGACATCGTCACGCTGACCGAAGAGCACCGGCACGGCGGACTGCATCAAGGCGTGCACTGGCTGGCCCCGGGAAAGCGGATCCTGCATGACGATTCGCTGGATCTGGACGAGCTGGCCGACTGGATTTCCGAGCGGCACCGCAACAACGGCGCCGTCGCCCTGCACTGTGTGACCGCCAGCCAACTGGTCGTCAGCCTGGCCGCGTTGCGCGCGGCGGGTACTCACCCCGGCGACCGAATCGAACACGCCGCCGTGGTGCCCGCCGACACCATCGCCGAGCTCGCCGACATCGGTGTGTTGGTGGTGACTCAGCCCAACTTCGTCGCCGAACGCGGAGACCAATACCTCGCCGACGTCGAGCCCAGCGACCAGCCCGCGCTCTGGCGGCTGGCGTCGCTACTGGATGCCGGTGTGCGAGTGGCACTGTCGACGGACCTGCCGTTCGGCGGCGCCGACCCGTGGGCGTCGATGCGCGCCGCGGTACACCGGACCGCCGCGACCGGAGCGGTGTTGAATGCCAATGAATGTGTCTCGGCCACAACGGCTCTGACGATGTTCACCGGGCATGCGGAACGCCCCGACGTGCCAAGGACCGTCGAGCCGGGCCAGCCGGGGGACCTGTGCGTGCTGGGCGCCCCGCCGGCCGAGGTGCTCGACGCCCTCGACGCTGACCTGGTGAGCGCCACCGTCATCGCCGGGCACCTGCATGTAAAGAACTAGTCCTTTTCGTCGTCTCGGGGGAGTAGTCGTTCTGGGTGGTGGTAGTCGTTGGTGCCGCCTTTGAGCATGGGCAGTCCGGGTGGTGGGATCCATTGGGTTTGGCCGCCTGCCAGTATTCGGGTGTTCCAGCCGCCGGTTTCGATGAGTTGGTTGTCGGGTGGGCAGGCCAGGGTGAGATCCTGAATGTTGGTGGTGCCGCCGTTTTTCCAGTCTTGGGCGGCGTGGTGGACCACGCTGTGGTAGCCGGGTGCGTCGCAGCCGGGCCTCGTGCAGCCACGGTCTTTGGCGTGCAGGATGATTCGCTGATCGGCTGAGGCAATGCGTTTGGTGCGGCCCAGCCACAACGCCCGCCCGTAGGCCCCGTCGAACAGGGCGAGGTAGTGGTAGGCGTGGCTGGCCATCCGGATGAGATCTGGGATCGGCAGCAGGGTGCCGCCGGCGGTCACCGCGTGGCCGGTCTTGGCGTGGAGGTCTTGGACGGTGGCGGTCACGATCACGGTGACCGGTAAGCCGTTGTGCCGACCGAACTTCGGATCACCCAATTGACCGCGCACCAAAGCCTTCAGCGCGTCATGCTGGCGCTGACCGCAACTACGCAGATCCCGCTCGACGACCTCATCAGACGGAGTGGTGGCCGGAGACTCATCGGCCGGATTGCACACACCCGGGGCGGCGAACTTTGCGAACCACGCATCCAACTCCGAACGCAACTCCGGATCGGCGATCAACCGACCCACACTCATCCCGTCGATCTGCTGGCCGCCGCACCACACGAACCCGCGCTTGCGGGCCCGATCGTCATCGGAAAACTTTCCGTCCGGATTCAGATGCAGCGCCAGCCGGTAGGCGACTTTCTCCAGCTGGTCAGGCCGCAGGTTCACCGCATGCCCGGCCAAGGCCTTCTCGGCCTTCTCCACCTCGACCGCAGGCACATGATCGGGCAGGTCGCGGAAGAACTTCTGAATCACCCGCAGATGCTCACCATCGAGCTGCCCGCCGTGCCAGGCCCTCGAGGTGTCGGGCAGCACCGGCGCCAACGGCTCCCCGGTCAACGTGGTCCCCGGCGCTAACTGCTCGGCATCCCGGATCCGCCGCCTGGCCTCACGTGGGCTGATCCGCAACACATCAGCCAACGCAATCCCCACCGGCGGGCAGCCCTCGAACCGCTCCAACTTGGCAATACCGGCGTGCGAGGCCGCCACCAACCGCCGCTGGACCGTTTCCATCCGCTCCAACACCGCGAACCGCTGCGGCGGGGCCAACGTCTCGAAATCGATCCCGGCCAACTCCCCGACAACATCGTCGAGGGTGTCCAACACGGAATCGACCGAACTCATGTTCGAATACTATGCCCAGGCACCCGCGTTGACTCGTTCAAAATGCGCGCGTAGGGGTGCTTCGTTGCCTCATTGAAAATGCGCGCGTACGCCCAGTGAATGGGGTTGACGTTGGCAGAGCGCAGGGCAATCACCGAGACGGT
>JAHFVD010000039.1:0-50490 GCA_023264735.1 Mycobacterium sp.
AGACCGACTTCTATCGGGCCGCCGACGCCGCCGGGATCGACCGTCATACCGCCCGCAAGGGCCTCGTACGAGACTCCGGTCGCATCGACTCCCAACCCGCACACGGCCGCTCGAAATCGGAACGGGTGTGGATCATCCGCCGCGAGGACGCATCATGAGCCGCAGACCCCACGCCATCTGGGCTGCCTACAACGACACCGGCGCCCTCGACGTCACCTGCCCACACTGCCAAGCGCAGCCCGGACGGTGGTGCACCAAAGATGACGGCCGCGTACGCCGGGTCCCATGCATCGCACGATCCGCAATGACCGGAGCGATCGAAAGCGCCAAGTACGGAAGAGATTTCAGCGAACCCACCCGAGTCCCCGCACAACAGACGAATGAGAGATAGGAGTTGACGATGACTGACCACAGACCCCCACGCGATGTGGTTCCGCCGCCGCCGCCGTCGCGCGAGGACATCCTCCGGTGGAACGACATTGTGGGCACCACCATGAATATCCGCGAGCCCGGCGAGATCCTCACCGACCCCGACGGCGTGCCGATCGGCGTCGGTCCCACCTCGACGACCCGCGACACCATCGGCTCAATGCCGGTCTATCGCGACCAACTCGCCGCCGCCGGCCTTACCGAAGACGACGTACCCAACTTGACCATCATCGACCGCAAAGGAACCTGAACCCCATGACCACACCCACCAACTCGCCCGCCACCGATCCGATCAGCAGCGAGCAGACCGATACTCCCGCTGGCGCGCCGGGACCCTCCGATGCCACCGCAACCGGCGGCGGAGAACCCGACCCCCACGACAACACCGCTGAGGGCACAACAGAAGTTGACGAGCAGGACTCATCCAACAGTGAGGCCGCGAAACGCCGCCGCCAACTCCGCGAAACACAGACAGAGCTGGCCACAACGCGAGACCAGCTCTCGACCTACCAACGCCGCCACGCCGAACAAGCGATCGCAGACGTACTCACCGTGCCCTCCGACCTCTTCGAGGTAGGACAACAGAACCTCGCCGACTTCATCGACGCCGCCACCGGAGACATCCGCACCGGCGAACTTCGCACCGCCGCAGCATCACTCGTCGAGCAGCGCCCCCAACTCGGCACCAACTACCAACCACCATTCACCGGGGACTACGGACACGGCGTCCGACAGTCCGCCTCCGGCGACACATCCTGGGCATCAGTGCTCGGCGACAAACGTCGCCAGCAATCCGCCCCATAGATTGATCCGCGCGGTAAACTGGTTGTGCAGCTCAGAGATTCAGGGCCGGGTGCCCGCCTGAGCTGCACGACCGCCCCTGGTGGGCAACCCGAACGGACAGGCGCCGCAAGGGAATCCCCAGAAACAGCTGCGCTGAGCGCGTGCCTGACCACCAGGAGCCCATCACCATGCCTTTGTACACAACCACTGCCGCGGGCATCCTCAGCCCCGAAGAAGTCGGCCAACTCGTCGTCCAACCGCTTCAGGCCGCATCAGTCGCCATGCAGATCGCGACTGTTGTCGAGACCGAAAGCAACGAGTTCCGCATCCCCATCGTCACCGACGACGCCGTCGCCGCGTGGACGCCCGAGGGGTCCGACATCACCCCGTCCGATGCCGGGGTCGACGAAGTCACCATCAAGCCGAAAAAGCTGGCCGCACTCGGCATCATCAGCAACGAGCTGGCCAACGACAGTTCACCCGCCGCGCAGCAAGTCGTCGGCGACTCCATTGCCCGCGACCTCGCCCGCAAGGTCGACGCCGCGTTCTTCGCCGACGAGACCCTCAACGGCCCCGACGGCATCGGCTCCATCGTCTGCCAGATCACTGTCACTACGACGCTGACGAACACTGACGCCTTCGCCGAAGCAATCTCACTCGCCGAGAACGTAGGCGCCACCGTGACCGCGTTCGTCGCCAACGCCAACACCGTGCTCGCACTGTCCAAAGTCAAGGAACAGACCGGCTCCAACAAGCCGCTGCTGCAACCCGACCCGACGCTCCCCACGCGCCGGCAGATCCTCGGCGTTCCGCTGTGGTCCGTGCCCGACACTGTCGTGCCCGACGGCGTCGTCTGGGCCATCGACGGCAGCCGCGTGTTCGTCATCGTGCGCCAGGACGTCGACCTCCGCATCGACCAGTCCCGCTACTTCGAGTCCGACCGACTCGGCATCAGGGCCACGATGCGGATCGGCTTCGGCTTCCCCCACGAGGCCGCAGTCGTGCGCATCGGCGACGACGACGGATCCTGACCCCAATGACCGGCGAACGCGGTGAGCGTCAAACCCACCAGGTATCTCGAAGGGCAAGGACCGCCACGACCCCACTCCCGTGGGCAAGCAGTACCTGCGCGCCCGCGTTCGCCACACTCGACGGAGGCCCGCATCAGCAAGTCATGAGAGCGGGCCGCAATGCCTCCGTGGAACGGAGGGGCGGCCCGCACACCAAGCCTATCGCACCAGGTCAAGGGTGGGAGGTGACCCCTTACGGCCATCAGCTGCCCCGCCGCGCGCCAGGCTTTCTCCTACCGCCGCGAGTTAGGCGATTCTTGTGGAGCTGATGGTCAGACCCCGGACGTCGCTGGTCAGACAAGGTTGAGGTGCCTCCCTAAACCTCGAAACCCGCAGGTCGCTGAGACGGCTCATTCCACGCCGCCGGGAACGAGGACCCGGTCCTGCAAGCGGGTTGTCAGCTCAGCGAACCGGGAAGCTCACCGAGGGATTTTGATCGAACTCCACCCTTGAGGGCGTCGAGTGCCTTCGCGACCCGGACGACATTCCGATCGTCGCGCTTGACGAAGTATTCACCGTGGGCGTCAGGGCCGTCCTCGCCCAGGACCCAGCAAAGGTCATCCCAGGCGGAGACGACTTCGTCGAAGGCTAGCGTCACCGCGGAGGGTGCGACGAGGACTAGCTTGGCCCGGATCATTGCCGCGTCTGGCTTTTCGCGGGTACCGCGGTCGGTCCGAGTGACGGGATCTTCGGTGAATTCAGTCAATCTCTCTTCAACTACCTGGGCGTAGGTGATCGCGTCGATGTAGGCCGCGTGGCGGCGCTCATCCATCCGCGCGCCTGTCTCGCGCCTCCCGGTGAAGTGACTCTGAAGCAGCGGCACTGTGAGGGTGCCGAGGAGGGCGGTAGCCAGACCGGCTATGGCGATCACCGAAGTCGCGTCCATCGGGACGATCGTAGGGGGTTGCTACGCGCCCGGCTGGATTGCTCAGCTAGTTGAGAAGGGCTGGTGTCCGGGCAAATGGCCAGGCTTTGCGCCGGTCACGAGCGCGTACGCGTACGCGAGTTCCCGCAGCGCCGAAGCTGAGTGCTCGAATTTCGGCACTCCGTCCTTGATGGCCTGCAGAATTGCGTCCGCCGCTTCTTTCGTCAACTCACCGCGATCCGGCATGACACCTCTTCCCTTGGGTTGCGCCTTCTGGCGCCCGCCGCAATCGACACCCTATCGGCGCGGCCTGACGTTCGCGGGTCCTTCCGGTGGACCCGTCGATCTTGAACCTGCTCTCACCCCGGCCGCCTGAGCGGCTGACGTCGTCGGCGTCGCAGGCCAAACGCTCGCCCCGGCGCGATCCCGTGGGCGGCCACCGGCGGGAAGTTGTCGTACCGTGCCGATACCCTGCGTTTACAGGCTGAACAGCTAGCATTGAGTTAGCCGAACGGGGAGTTGAGAACAGTGACGCTGGTAGTTGACAGAGCAAGAGAGGACGCGGCCGCGACGGCCCGTAGCTTCTCTCAGCCTGGAATCTTCCCGGTGGACGTCGAGGGCATCGCTCAGCAGATGGGTATCAAGGTTGAGTACGCATTTCTGCGCGATGGAGTGTCCGGAATGATCCGGTCACGGCCACCAGAAGTGCCCGTCATCTACGTGGATGCCTCAGAGAACGCTGCTCGGCAGCGATTCACTGTCGCGCACGAGCTGGGCCATTACGTTGAGCGAATCAACCAGGGTCAGAATGACTTCGCATTCATCGACGAACGCAGCACCAAGTACGACCTGCACGAGTTCTACGCGGATGAGTTCGCCGGCAACCTGCTGATGCCGGCGGATGAGATTCGGCGTTTGCAAAGCCTAGGCAAGACCAACTTGGAGATAGCTGCCTACTTCGGTGTCTCACCACCCGCAATGAACACCAGGCTTCGGCGGTTGGCAAAAGAGAGTTGACCGAGCCCGGGGGCGAAGTCGAACTCGGTACCCAAACGGGTGATGAATTCGCCGACCGACAAATCGCGGAACTGACGGCGTTTGCCGCGTCGGCTTCGGACGAGTCGGTAGACAAGCGGATACTTGAAGAGGACGTCCGGGCGCTGCAAGCCGCGCACAAGTACCGGCGTGTGATGGTCAAATGGACTCTGCGCGTAGTCGGGTTCCTTACGTTCGCCGCGACCGCGTTCATGGCCCTCTACATCTTCTCGCAGTGGGGGAACATCGACCCAAGCGTCATGATCGCCTATTTCGCGTCCATCGTCGCCGAGACGATAGGCATCCTCTACGTCATCGCCCGATATCTCTTCCCGAGCTCTGGCCCCAGGCGCTAAGGGCCGGTCAACAGTGGTCTCCACTTTCCTGTCATAAACGGCCAGGAATTGACACGTATCGACATGTACGAGCCCGGACGCCTCACGGCCAATCATGTTGCAGCACAATACGTATGCGAACTGCAGCGGATTACTGCGTATGCTGTGCCGACTTGCCGGTGTCGCAGGTTCGAATCCTGCCGGGGGCACTTATGTCGGCACCAAGTGATGTCTCAGGACATTGGAATAGCTGTGACGGGGTGACCCAGGCTAGTGGTGCCCCGGTTGCGTACTGGTGTGCCGACGCACCTGGCGCACTTTTCCGACCCCTGTTGATGAAGCAGGTTTACCGCTTGCCGCCGCGGCCCTTTGTGGCTGTTGCCGCGTTGGCGGTTGTAGCCGCTGCTGCCGGTCTGATGACTGGTTCGAGGCGGCGGGGTGGACTGCGGCGGCCCCGCCGGTGCGGAAACTGTTGATGGCGATGCCAGGCCCCGACTTGAAGACGCCTGCATTGGTTTGCAGGATCGATCCGGCAATCGCAAAAGGCCCAGGGCCGGCTCCCACTACGTTGTTCTTGCCGAAGAAGCTGAATGCCAAACTGGCCCTGGTGTCTCCTGGGGTGGTGCCATCTTCCGCATACACCAAACTGTTGTCGCCGAAGAGGTTGACGCCGACGTTGAGAGTTCCATACGCAGTTGAGTAGTCGCTGTTGCCGCCGATATTGATCGCGAGATTCGCAATACCTCCCGTCGTGCTGCCTCTTTCGACGTTGGGTGTATAGCTGCCCAAGCTGAGCGCGACGTTGCCGATGTTAGGGGTGTTGTTGAGCGAACCCGCAAACGAGCGGCTGTTAGCGCCGACCGCCGCGGCAAGCCCCAAGTCGCCGAACGCAAATGCTTGCGACATGTTGCCGATTGCCGACGCGAAGCTGAAACCCTGGAGACCTTCCGCGTACGCGAGGGCGTGAGCGTTGGTACCCAGGGCGAAGGCGCTGGTAAAGACTCCCATGGCTTGTGCGGCCGCGCCGTTGCCGATCGCGATCGCAACAGTGGTCGGAGTGCTGGTGCAACCCGCACTGTTGTTCAGACCGAAGAACGAGGCGCAGGTGGCGTTGGCGGTTGGGGCTGCGCCCAGCCCCGCCGCCACGGCGACCGCACCCGAGGCGACAGCGCATGCCAGGGCGGTGCCCGCCCGACGGGAACTGCGACCGAGTGATGGTGCTGTGTGTTGAACCATCGGCGTATCCCTTCTGGAGTTGCGGATATCGTGCCCGGCTCCTTTTGCAAAGAAAACTAACACCGGTCGCCAGCCGTCGATACCTGATCCAGCAACAATGAGCCGGGGCGTCATCTACAGCAAACGGTCCACCGCGCTTGGCGCAGGGACACCGCCGCGGCTCGCCAACAGGAATAGCTTCTGCATTTGACCAGGGTGCTGTGGAGTAGCACCGCGGACGGGATGTCGGCCAGATCGTTCGCGGGCTCAAGGCGTTCTGGTCGTCCTCTACGCGATCGACTGGCTGGCGCCTTCGCCGAGATCCGGTGGGCGGCGGTCGGCGGGGTGGGTGTCTTGATGCCGGAAACCATTACCCCCAGCGCGTTTGGCGCGATACATCGCCCAGTCGGCGGTCGCGACGAGTCGATCGACGACGAGTTTGTCCTCACCGCCGGTGTCGCGCAGTCGGACCGCGGTGGTCCCTACGCTGGCCGTGACTCCGGCTGGCGACTCCGCGATGGCGGTACAGAGCCGCTGAGCCAGCTCGCTGCACTCGGAGCTGCCCGCGGTGGCAGCAACCAGGAATTCCTCTCCGCCGCTGCGCGCGACGACCGCCTTGTCGCCGGCGGCCCGACCGATCGCCGCCGCGACGTGCACAAGCGCCTCATCGCCTGCCGCGTGTCCGTACCGGTCGTTGACGGCCTTAAACTTGTCCAGATCGATCAGCGCCACCACCAGATAGGCATCGACACTGCGGCCCATCTCGATCAGACGGAATGTCTGGTGATAGAAGGTCCGCCGGTTGAGCAACCCGGTCAGCGAATCACGTTCCGCGCGAAGCAGATCCGCCCCCAGCGCGCGGACCATGGTTTGAATCGCCAGGGGCAGAGCGATGTTGACCTGGATGATGAGCCACCAATCCACCGCGGCCAGCACGGGATGCCCAGCTGCCGCCATCCGCGCCGCGCCACTCGTCACAACGACGGCCGCGACCGCGAAGTTGTAGAGGACCAACCCCGTGCTGTGAAAAAACGCGATGTACGCCCCGATGGTGGCAAAGGCGATACAACCGACCACCGCGGGCAACGGCTGAGGGAACGCCAGACAGGCCAGCGCTATCGAGGCGTTGGTGATCAGCGCGAAAGCCACCGACTGCCCCTGAGTCGGCCAGCGCAGACTCCACAGGATGGCCCCGGCCACCCCGCCGGCGACGGCCAGCCAGGTCATCGCGATCGGCACGGTCCCAATCGGTCCGTCGGTCGAGGAGAGCAATCCCAGCAGACACACCACCAGTGATGCCGCGATGAAGGCCATCAGCGCACGCGTGGCCCCACGCAGACCCCGCGCGGCGAGGTAGCCGCTCAACCAGTCGTAATGACTCGATTGCTGCCACCAACGCCGGAGTGCATCCCTCATCATCGAGTGACCCCCACCAGCACCGAAATTTCGCCTAACGATACCTGCCCGCGGATCAGTCCCCGCGGGAGGCGATCACCCGGACGGCGATCTCGACCAGCCGGGTGTTGGTGGTCTGGGACAGCTCACGCAGCATCTCGAACGCACGCATCGCGTCCACTTTGAACCGCTCCATGATCACCCCCTTGGCCTGCCCAATGATGTCCCGAGTGGTCAATGCGGACTCCAGCTGCTCGCCATGGCGGCTGGCGATGATGACCGAGGCGGCATGGGCGGCCAGTACCGACCCGATCACCTCGGACTGCGCGTCGAACGCCCCGGGCTGCAGGCCGAACAGATTCAACGCTCCCGCCGTGCTCGAGCTGGTGTAGAGCTTGAACGACAACCCGCTGCGGACCCCGAGCTCGGCGACCGCGCGGCTGTACTTGGGCCAGCGACGTTCAGTGGTGAAGTCGTCGGTGCGCACGATCAGCTCGTTGAGGGCGGCCTCGATGCACGGCCCCTCTCCGCAGGCTTCTTGCAGCGCGTCGAGTTTGTAGATCAAATCTGACGTGCCAAACAGCGATTCGAATTTGCCGCCCTTGCCGATCAAGAGCACACCACAGGTATCGGTGCCGGGAATCGATTCGGTCGCCGCGGCGGTCACACCGGCGAGGACCTCTTTGACGTCGCGGGGCGGTGCGGTAGCGCGGGCCAGCTCGGCCATCCGCTGCGCCAGATCGTGGTTGGGCGAAGACATCCACGCAATGTTCCCCGTCTGCGCCGAATTAACGCCACCACCTCGACACGCCGACGTTTGTTGATGACTCGGTTCGGCAATGCTCCGCAGCAAGCGAGTGCGGTGGTCGACACCCACGCTCGCGAGGTCCTGTCGGTTCAGACCACGAGCCGGCGGGGCCGTCCCCTAGATTTGGGCCAACTCAACGCAATCCGGCCCGCCACTCTCTTAGCTGTAGTAACTTCGCGGCTGTGGCAGGCAACGTCTGGATCCTCGGCGGATACCAGAGTGACTTCGCTCGCAACCTCACCCGGGAAGGCCGCGATTACGCGGCGCTGACCGGCGAGGTGGTCGACCTCACGCTGTCCGAGTCGATGATCGACGCCGCCGACATCGATGTCGTCCACGTGGCAAACGCCTTCGGCGAGATGTTCGCCCGGCAGGGCCATCTCGGCGCCATGCCCGCCACCGTGCACGACGGACTGTGGAACACCCCGGCAACCCGCCACGAGGCCGCGTGCGCCTCGGGCAGCGTGGCAGCTCTGGCGGCGATGGCCGACCTGCGGGCCGGCAACTACCGCACCGCACTCGTGGTCGGTGTCGAGCTGGAGAAGACGGTGCCCGGTGACACCGCGGCAGCCCACCTCGGCGCCGCGGCCTGGACCGGCCATGAGGGCGCCGACGCCAAGTACGTGTGGCCGTCGATGTTCGCCCAAGTCGCCGACGAGTACGACCGTCGCTTCGGCATTGACGACGCTCACCTGCACGCGATCGCCGCACTGAACTTCGGCAACGCCAAACGCAACCCGAACGCCCAGACCAGGGATTGGGAGGTCCCCGACCTGGTGTCGCATGGCAGCGACGATGCGGTCAATCCGCCGACCGAGGGCCGGATCCGCCGCTATGACTGCAGCCAGATGACCGACGGCGGTGCCGGCGTCGTCCTGGTCAACGACGACTTCCTGCGCGATCACCCGGGCGTGCGCCCGATCGGGTTGATCGAAGGCTGGGGCCATCGCACCGTCGGGCTGGGATTGCGGCAGAAACTCGACCGCGACGCCGCGAACCCGTATGTGGTGCCTCACGTCCGCGCCGCCGTGTATGACGCGTTCGGCCGGGCGGGCATCGGTCTCGACGATCTCGACGGCATCGAGGTGCACGACTGCTTCACGCCGAGCGAGTACCTGGCCATCGACCACATCGGCCTCACCGGGCCCGGCGAATCGTGGAAGGCGATCGAGAACGGCGAAATCGAGATCGGCGGGCGGCTGCCGATCAATCCGAGTGGCGGCCTGATCGGCGGTGGCCACCCGGTGGGGGCGTCGGGTATCCGGATGATGCTGGATGCCGCCAAACAGGTCAGCGATCGCGCCGGGGACTACCAAGTCGACGGCGCGCGCCGCTTCGGCACCCTGAATTTCGGCGGTAGCACCGCCACCACAGTCAGTTTCGTGATCAGATCGGCAGACGATGCACACTGAGATCGTCGGCAAATTTTTGTCCACCCTTGCAGAGGATGACGACCACCCGTACCGCACCGGGCCGTGGCAACCACAGAACACCGAGTGGCGCGCCGACGATCTGACCGTGGTCGACGGCGAGATCCCCACCGATCTCGACGGGGTGTATCTGCGCAACACCGAGAACCCGTTGCATCCGGCGCTGAAGGCCTATCACCCGTTCGACGGTGACGGCATGCTCCACATCGTCGGCTTCCGCGACGGAACGGCGTTCTACCGCAACCGCTTTGTCCGCACCGACGGCTTCAAGGCCGAGAACGCCGCCGCCGGTCCGCTGTGGCCGGGGCTGGCCGAACCGCTAGGGCTGGCGAAGGTGGACTACGGCTGGGGTGCGCGCACGATGATGAAGGACGCCTCCAGCACCGATGTCGTGGTGCACCGCGGCACCGCATTGACGAGCTTCTACCAATGTGGCGATCTCTACCGCGTCGACCCTTATTCCGCCGAGACGCTGGGCAAGGAAACCTTCAACGGCGGCTTCCCCGGCGACTGGGGTGTCTCGGCGCATCCGAAGGTGGACGACCGCACCGGCGAGATGCTGTTCTTCAACTACTCGAAGTCCGCGCCCTACATGCACTACGGAGTGGTGGACGCCAACAACGACCTGGTGCACTACACCGACGTTCCCCTGCCAGGCCCGCGGCTCCCCCACGACATGGCGTTCACCCGAAACTACGTAATCCTCAACGACTTTCCGCTGTTCTGGGACCCCGAACTGCTGGAGCGCGACTTGCACGTCGCCCGTTTCCACCGGGACATCCCGTCGCGGTTCGCCGTACTCCCCCGCCGCGGCGAGGGCAAGATCCAGTGGTTCGAGGCCGACCCCACCTACGTGCTGCACTTCACCAACGCCTACGAGGACGGTGACGAGATCGTGCTGGACGGCTTCTTCCAGGGCGACCCCGAACCCAGCGACAACGGCACCGGCACCAAGTGGCAGCGGGCGTTCCGGTTCCTCGCGCTGGACCGGATGCAGGCGCGACTGCACCGCTGGCGGCTCAACCTGCGCACCGGCGGGCTCACTGAAGAATCGCTGTCCGACAGCATCACCGAGTTCGGCATGATCAACTCCGGCCATGCTGGCGAGCCGTATCGCTACACCTACGCCGCCAGCGGAAAGCCGGGCTGGTTCCTGTTCGACGGACTAGTCCGCCACGACCTGCACACCGGCACCGAAGAGCGGTACGCATTCGGCGACGGCGTCTACGGCAGCGAGACGGCGATGGCCCCTCGCGTTGGCAGCCGGGCCGAGGACGACGGCTACCTGGTCACCCTGACCACCGACATGACTGCCGACGCCTCTTATTGCCTGGTGTTCGACGCCGCCCGGATATCGGACGGTCCGGTGTGCAAACTTCAACTGCCGGAACGGATTTCCAGCGGGACTCACTCCACCTGGGTGGCCGGCGACTCGCTGCGCCGCTGGCATACCAGCGATTCGGCCGCCGGGGCGATCGGACTGTAGTGGCTGATACCGTAGCCGCCGAGACGCCGACCGTCTTGGCACCCGACAGCCCCAATGCCATCGGAAGGATGCTGGGCCTCCTCGGTGACGAGTGGAACCTGCTGATCGTTCAGCAGGCGTTGCTCGGCGCCAGCCGCTATAGCCAGTTCATGTCGCGGTTGCCGATCTCGAATTCGGTGCTGACCAGCCGGCTGCGGACGCTGGTCAGTGACGGTCTGCTGTCCCGCACGGTGCACGCCTCCACCCGAGCCCGCACCGAGTACCTGGTCACTGACCGCGGTCGGTCGCTGTGGCCGGCGTTGTTGTCCATCTGGGAGTGGGAACGCAATTGGGTGACCGGGCATCAGGAACGATTGCCCGCCATGCGCCACGTGGCGTGCGGATCTCATTTCGCACCCCAATTGCGCTGCAACAACTGCCGTGGCGTGGTCACCGGACCGGAAGTGGCACTGAGCCTTGGCCCGAGCGGAACATGGGCGCGGTCGGCGCCGGCCGCGTCGACGCGGCGCCGTTCGGAGTCCGACGCCGCCACCCGCCACGCCGGGTTGTTCCCGGAGACCATGAGCATCCTCGGAAATCGTTGGGCTGCAGCCCTTCTGGTGGCCGCATTCCTGGGGACCACCCGCTTCACCGATTTTGAAACGCAGCTGGGCACGCCACCCAGCCTGCTGGCCGAGCGGCTGCAGACCTTCTGCAGCAGCGGCGTTTTCACCACTTCACCCACAGAACGCTCGGGCCCGGAGCGGGCGGCGTACCTGTTGACCGAGAAGGGCCGGGCGTTCTTCCCGGTGCTGGCGGTCGCGCTGCAGTGGGCACAGTGGTGGTATCAGGCCCCCGAAGGCCCGGCGGTGGTGATGACTCACCACGACTGCGGCGCCGGCTTCACCGGAGAACTGGCGTGCGACCGGTGCGCCGAACGGCTGAGCGGCGCACAGGTCCACACGGTCGCTATTTAGGCGCCATCGCTATTTAGGCGGAAGTATCTGGAATCCCTTGAGGATCGCCGCGGAATCCGTCACGTAGGTCGGATTGTCGGGTTTGATCGTCTGCACCGTCACGGTGGTCACGTAGTTGACGTCACCGGCCTGGTAGACCACGGCCAGGGAGGCCGCGCTACGAGCCGGGATCTTGCCCATCGCCGGCGCGGTGTAGGTGGTCGATTGGGCCGTGGACCCACACACCTGTGTCGGGGTCGATTTCAGGTCTGTGACCTTCAGCTTGGCCACCAGCTGCTTGTCCTGAGCGTCGAGGATCTGCTGCGGCTTGCCGACGTCGGAACCCACCTTCTGCAGGGTGACGACGGCATTGGGGGTGAACCCCTGATCGGACAGGCCCTCGCTGCGCAGCGCGAACCGGATGGTCTCGGAGTCCAGTTTGGTGGTGCGCTCCCACCCCTGCGGCGCAGGTAGCCGCAACCGCGGTTCCTGATCGGTTCGGGTGGGGATGTCGATCATCGGCACCGACACCTCGTCGCATTTGACGGCGGCGGCCGGCTTCGCGTCATCCGAACAGCCTGCGATCGCCACCACCAGTGCGGCCGCCAACACGGCCGACGCCTGTCCCGTCACCCTGCGCAATCTCATCCCTTCATACCCCCCGGCAAACCCGCCCAAGCCTACCGGTGGCAGCCGAAAGAACGGCAAAAAAGTGTTAGCACTCTCGACCACCGAGTGCTAATCTGGCGCTGCACAGTAAAAGCTGCCCGCCAGGGTGGCGGGCTTACGTTCATAGATCCGCAGGAGGTGAGTACTGTGCTGCGCTTCGATCCGTTCAATGAACTTGACGCAATGACCCGGGGGCTGTTGACCACCCAGGCCGGAACCGATCGCAGTCCCCGATTCATGCCGATGGACCTCTACAAGGTCGACGATCACTACGTGCTGACCGCCGACCTGCCCGGCGTGGATCCCGGTTCGGTCGATGTGAACGTCGACAACGGCACACTGACCCTGACCGCGCACCGCTCGGCGCGCTCAGAAGACTCGGTGCAGTGGTTGACCAGCGAAAGATTCTTCGGCACCTACCGTCGGCAGCTGGCGCTGGGCGAGGGCATCGACACCGCGAAGATCTCGGCCACGTACGAGAACGGTGTGCTGACGGTGACGATCCCGTTGGCCGAGCGGGCCAAACCGCGCCGCATCGAAGTCATCCGGTCCGGCGGGGGCACCCCGATCGAGGCGACGACCGTCGACGCGAGCTGAGGCCCAACCGATTCCGCGCGTTCAGGCTCAGCCGCCATCAACCATGGCGGCTGAGCCTGAACGTCAGGTTATTGCGAACCGCAGGCCATTCGATGTCCAGGATGGAGTAGACCACGGTGTCACGACGGGATCCGTCGGCAAGCACCTGGTGGCTGCGCAACACGCCGTCCAGCTTGGCGCCGAGGCGTTCGATGGCGGCCCTGCTGACCTGATTGAAGAAGTGCGTGCGGAACTCCACAGCGACACAACCGAGTTGGTCGAACGCATGGGAGAGCATCACCAGTTTGGTCTCGGTGTTGACCCCGGTGCGGCGCGCCGCCGCCGAATACCAGGTGTGGCCGATCTCGAGTCGCCGGTTGGCGGCGTCGACGTGAAACAGGCTCGACGAGCCGACCACCGCATCGTCGCTGCGCCTGCGGATCACATAGGTGACGCCCTCGTCGCCGGCCTGCATCGCGGCCATCCTGCTCACCCATGCCGCAGCGTTGTCCGGCGACGGTGCGCTGGTGAACCACAGCTCCCCGACGTCGGCTGCGGCTGCGGTGATCTCCGGTATATGGGATTCGCTCAGCGGCTCGAGTGAAACCCATTGCGCGCCAGTCAAAGTGACCGGATCGACGAACCGGCTCATCGCCTGCGCACCAGAGCGGAGACCAACGCCCACATCGACGACACCAGCGCGAAGACTGCGGCTCCCGCCCCGATATAGAAGCCGTATCCCGCCGACACCGGCGGGCTGACGTTGAGGTGGTAGTACCAGTAGGTCAGCACCCCGAGCAGCACCGAGATCACCAGCGCCGCCGCGGCGGCCAGCCGCGGGGACAGATTGCGCGCCACCATCGCACCCGTGACGATCAGCACCGAGGCCAGCAGCACGATCAACTGACCGGCTCCGAACCGCGGCGGCAGCTCGATGCTGCCGACCGTGCCGCCGATCGCGCTGGCACGTCCGCCGCCCAGGACCGGGGTCGTCAGCCACGGCAGCCAGGCACTGACGGCCAGCACCACCGCGCACAGCACGACGACCCAGCCAACACGCAGGTGTGCCATGGTCAGACCCTAACCCGCCTCGTCCAGTACGCCAGGCAGCCGCATCGACAACGTCCGGTCCAGATCCAGCCGGGCCAGGAACTCGTCGTCGTGGCTGACCACGATCACCGCCCCGCGGTAGGCGCGCAAGGCGTCGACCAGCTGGTCCACACTGGCCAGATCGAGATTGTTGGTCGGTTCGTCGAGGATGATCAGCTGGGGCGGCGGGTCAGCCAGCAGCAGGAACCGGGCCAGCCGGGTACGGACCAGGGCGGCATCACCATTCGGCGTGGCACCGACCAGTCCGGTCCGTCCGGTCGACAGCGTGGCATTGAGACGTTCCAGCGCGACGGTGCCGTCCGGCCAGACGAAGTCGAGATCGATCAGGGTGATTGCAGAGTCGGTAGGCATGGGTCTCCGAAGTGGTTGCCAGCGGTCAGGTGAGCGACGCTGTGATCCACGACAGGGACCGTCCTTCCTCATGCACTTTGTGACGAACGTCGGCCACGCTAATGCGGCAACGCGAATGCCGGCAACCGATTTGTCTCTACGCTGATGCCCATGACGGATCTCCCCGACTGGGTACAGAAGCTCGAGCTGGGTCCCCACCCCGAGGGCGGATATTTCCGCGAGACCTGGCGCAGTGAGCTCGTCGTCGGCGAGTCGGCGCTGCCGCCGGACTACAACGGATCGCGCAGCGCCGGCACGGCCATCTACTTCGTCCTGCTGCCCGGCCAGCAGTCGGCCTGGCACACCGTGCGCAGCGCCGAGTTGTGGCTGTATCACCGCGGCAGCCCGTTGCTTCTCGAGATCGGCGCCGAAAGAGACAGCGCCACAACGGTTCTCCTCGGCCCCGATATCATCGCCGGCGAACAGCCGCAGGTGCTGGTGCCGCCCGGTTATTGGCAGCGCGCCCGACCCCGCGACGACGCGCCGACCCTGGTCAGTTGTGTCGTGGTGCCTGGGTTCGACTTCGCGGACTTCGCCCTCGCTGCCGACGACGCCTAGCTGACGTCCCGCAGGACGTCATTGGCGGCCGCGACCAGTTCGGCATTGCCCGGCACCGGCGACCCGTCCGGCAGCGCCAAGGTGTCCTCCAGCCCGATCCGCGTTTGCAGGCCGCGCACACCCGCATGCGCCAGCAGTGGCCAACAACTCTCGTCGAGGCCGTGCAGCAGGATCGGTGCGGGCGAGGAGGCACTGCGGATCCGCGCCAGCAGATCGTCGGCGGTCTCGGTGTCCCCGTCGGGCCCCAGCTCGATCATCACCCGCAGACAGTGCGGCGCCACCTCGGAGCGAGCCCACTCCTCGGCAGCCTCGGCATGGAAGATGCCGATCTCGACGCCGATGCCCCGGCTCAGCAGCAGCTGCGCCAGTTCCTCCGAGCCGGGTTCGTGCCAGTTGACCGAGGCGAAGTCGGGCAGCACGGTCCACGACTCGACGGCATGCAACCGCTGCTTCGGATCGGGCAGTGCCCAGAACCCCGTCGTCACGCCCAGCGGCAGGCCGGGCAGCGCGTGCCGGACGGCGGTGACCGCCGCGGCGACAGTGTCAGGGACCAGTGAATCCACCCCGTCAGCTGTCTTGGGTGCAGGTGGACGGCCTTGGCTCCGGCACCGTGCGCGGCGACGGCGGCGTCAGCCAGCTGTTGCGGCGATACCGGCAGACCCGGATGCGCGTCGGGAGTGCGAGCGCCGTTGATGCAGGCCTTCACATACGGGGCGGCTGGAGGCACTGAAGGCATAAGCCATTCTCACCCGTCACGGCAGAGGTTTCCGAAGTAGCGTTTCCCCATGCACGGCCACACCATCGTCTGCGGCGACGACGCACTCGGTCTGCGAATCATCGACGAGCTGCACAACGCCGGGATCACGGTGACGCTCTCGCAGGCGCCCGAGGATCTCGAGGGGGCGGGAATCGCCACCGCCGCCGCGGTGATCTGCGCCGACGACGACGACGACCTGAACCTGCAGATCGCACTGCTGGCCCGCCAGGCCAACCCCCGAGCCCGGGTGGTGGCCCGGCTGTCCAATGCGGTGCTGCGCGAGGCCATGGCCGTCAACAACGGGCCCGGTGCCATCCTCGACGTCGCCGATATCGCCGCACCGTCGGTGGTCGAGGCCCTGCTCAACCGCACCACCCACACGATTTCGGCGGCCGGTACGGACTTCGTCGTCACCGGCACCACCGCGACCAAGGACGGCACTCTGCGGGAGATCTACGGCGATCTCGCGCCGGTCGCTGTGATCCGCGGCGACAACTCCGAAACCCCCGGCGAGGTGATCGCCTGCCCCGGCCGCGACGAGCCGGTGCACGCCGGCGACTGGACGGCGATGATCGGCACGGCCGACGAACTCGCCGAGCAGGGCATCAAGGTCGCCAAGCCGATGCCGGCAACACCGCGGCCCCGGCCACTGTTCGTCCGCTTCTCCGACGCCGTGCGCGCGTTCGCGGCCGACCTGAACCCGATGTTCTACCGAGCGCTGGCGGTGGCAGCCACGCTGCTGGTCGGGTCGACGATCATGCTGCGGTTCGCCTACAACCAACCCGGAATGAGCTGGGTGGACGCGCTGTATTTTTCGGCCGAGACCATCGCGACCGTGGGCTACGGCGACTTCAACTTCCTCCTACAGCCCACCTGGCTACGGCTGTGGGGTGTGGTGATGATGTTCGCCGGTGTCGCCACCACCGCGATCGTGGTGGCGTTCGTCGCCGATGTGCTTCTGTCGCACCGGATCTCGCAGAGTGCGAGCCGGCAGAAGGTGCGCCACCTCCAGCGCCACGTTGTGGTGGTCGGCCTCGGGTCCTTCGGAATCGGGGTGGCCGCCGTGCTCAAGGCGGCCGGACACGATGTCGCCGTGATCGAACGCAACGAAGACAACCGCTACCTGTCTGCGGCGGCCGAGCTGGGTGTGCCGGTCATCTTCGGCGACGCCACGTTGCGTCAAACCCTGCAGGCGGCCCGCATCGGCGAAGCCCGCGCGGTCGCCGTGCTCACCGCGCACGACATGGTCAACATCGAAACCGGCATCGTGGTGCGCGAGATATTCGGTCCGCGAACACTTCCCGAGATACAACGCCCCGACGTCCCGATCGTCTTGCGGATCTACGACCGGGCGCTGGGGTCGGCCGTGGGCAAGCGGTTCAAATTCGAGTACGTCCGCTCGACCGTCGATCTGGCCACCCCCTGGTTCATCGGCGCGGCGATGGGCCTCGACGTCCACGGCACCTTCTCGGTGGGCCACCGCTCGTTCATGGTCGGCGCGGTCCAGGTGCAGCCCGGCAGCGAGCTCGACGGGATCAAGATGTTCGAATTCTCCACACAGGCCCGGGTGATCGCGATCGCCAGGGACGACGTCCCGCTGCGGTTACATCCACGCCGCGACACCCAGCTCATCGCCGGCGATACCGCCTACCTCGTCGGTCCCTACCGCGAACTGATCGCCACCCTCCGTAAAGGGCAGCAGCCCGACGAGGTGAGCTCACCGACGCAGACAGGTTGATCGCCTACCCTCCTTGGTCATGACGCAGTCGGGTGAACCGGTCGGCACCAGACGCGAGGACATCCGCCGGCGCCTCGAGGAGCGCGCACGGCGCCTGCAGGAGTCGCGTCGACTCAAGCCGCTGACGGCACTGGTCGCCCGCTATAACGACATCGACGGCGGCACTCAGAGTGCGGTGGTCTCCACCCAGCTGTTCACCACCGTCATTCCGCTGATGGTCATCGGCTTCAGCTATATGCAGGGCTTCGCCGACAATGCCAGCCCCGGGACCATCTTCACCCGGCAGTTCGCCCTGGAACATCCGCTGTCCGACCGGCTGCGGGAGGCTTTCGGCAATTCGGCGGGACTGCGGGCCGACTGGACGCTGATCGGGGTGGCGAGTTTCCTCGTCTGGGGCATCCCGATGGCAGCCTCGGTCGCGTCCATCTTCGCCAAAGCTTGGCGCCGCGAGCAGTACGGACTGCTGACCCGGCTGCTGCGGGGCACGGTCTGGTTCGCGTTGTACCTCGTCACGATGGCAGTGCGGGAGCGGATCATGTTCGGCCACCATCACCACGGCGTCAGCCGGGGACTGCTGTTCGTCATCGGTCTTCTGCCGGTGTGGCTTTTCTGGTCGGTGACCCCGGCGCTGCTGGTGCGCGACGGAGGGCGAGGCCTGCACTCACTTGCGCTGGCCGGGCTGGCCGGTGTGGTGATCGATGGCGTAGCAATCCCACTCGGCGCCCGGGTACTCATGCCGTCGCTGCTGCACGACTGGGATGGTTTCGGCCCGATCGGCGTGGCGATGGCGCTGCTGATCTGGTGCGGCGCGGTGGGCGCCGGATGGGTGCTGACGGCGTGCGTCGGTGCGGTGTTGTGGGAACGCAACGCACCGTCAGAGATGGTCGTCGAATCCCAGACCGCCTAGGCCACTCCCGCGAGCAGACGCAAACAGTCCCAAATCCTCGGCGTGTCGGGGGTGTTTGTGTCTGCTCGCGGTCAGAAGCCGAGCACCCGCAGCGCGTTCTCCTTGAGGATGAGCGAGACCACCGCGGGATCGGCGTCCGATCGCCGAAACAAGCTGGGGCGGAAAGTACTTCGGTGACCAGCCGGACAGGTCGATGTAGACGTTGGCGTTGTGCGAGGCGATGGCGATCTGAGCGTCGACCCACGGCACCGCCGGGTGGGCCATCACGACGGTGAGGTCTGGCCGGTGTGGAACAGTGCGGGCACCCCGGCGGCGGCGATCGCCTCGTAGATCGGAAAGAACCGGCGGTCGTTGGGTTCGAAGCCCTGCAGGCTGGGATGGAACTTGAATCCCCGCACGCCGTAGTCGCCGGTCAACTCCCGCACTCGGGCGACCGCGGCGGTGTTGTGCTGCCGATAGTGCTCGGCGAGGTCGTCGACGCGGGCGAAGTAGTCTCCGCCGAGCTTGAAGTAGCGTCCGGTGGCCTCGGTGAGCTCGTCGTCGTAGGCGCAGTGGCCGGCGCCGTCGATCTCGACGTGAGTGTGGAAGTCGATCGCATCGACCGCATGGGTGTCGATGGCGGGCTCGTACCTGGCGGTCATCGACGCAGTGGTAGGACCCGAGGTTGGGCCGGCGGGACGAAGAAGGATGCCTGCCCGCCGGCCCAAGTTGCGCGCCGGAGGGTGCAATTACCGTCGCGCAAGACCAACGATCCACCCAGCCGAGTCCCTGCACCAGGTAGTTCCCGGCCTCTCCCACCCGGCGATGGTCTGCCGATTTCGGGACCAAAGTCCCTACCGGGCAGGGACGGTTCCAGGCTGTACTGCGGTGTGATCAAGGTGTTTCTGGTCGACGACCACGAGGTCGTGCGACGTGGTCTGGCTGAGCTGCTCAGCAGCGACCCCGAACTGACCGTGGTGGGTGAGGCGGCCACCGTGGCCGAAGCCCTGAGCCGCATCCCCGCGGCACAACCCGACGTTGCGGTGCTGGACATCCGCCTGCCCGACGGCAGCGGTATCGACCTGTGCCGCGATCTGCTCGCCGCGCACGCCGAATTGCGTTGTCTCATCTTGACGTCGTTCACCGACGAGCAATCCATGCTCGACGCGATTCTGGCCGGCGCCAGCGGGTACGTGGTCAAGGACATTCGCGGTATGGCGCTGGCCGAGGCCATCAAAACCGTCGGTGCGGGAAAGTCGTTGCTGGACAACCGCGCCGCGGCCGCGCTGATGTCCCGGCTGCGCAAAGACACCGAATCCGACGAGCGGCTGCGTGACTTGTCGTCCACCGAGCGCATGCTGCTGCAACTGCTCGGTGAGGGCCTGACCAACCGCGAGATCGGTCAGCGGATGTTCCTCGCCGAGAAGACGATCAAGAACTACGTGTCGCGGCTGCTGACCAAGCTCGGCCTGTCCGGCCGCACCCAGGCCGCCCTGTTCGCCGCGGATACTTTGCGCCGCAGCGATGTTTGACATCGACGTCCGTGACGGTCTCATCGACGCGATGCTCGCGGTCTCGTCCGGACTGGAACTCGAAGAGAAGCTGCACACCATCGTGCACACCGCGATGGGTTTGGTGGACGCGCGCTACGGCGCCGTCGGAGTGATCGCGTCTGAGCCACAACCGGTGCTCGAGCGGTTCGTGTTCGAGGGGATCGACGCCGACACCGCCGAGCAGATCGGCCCGCTTCCCACCGGGCACGGGATGCTGGGCCTGCTGCTGAAAACGCCCAAAGTGATTCGTGTCGACGATCTTTCCCAACACCCCGCGTCGATCGGCTTTCCTGCGCACCACCCACCGATGCGCAGCTTCCTCGGCGTGCCGATCCGGATCCGCGATCAGGTGTACGGCAATCTCTATCTGACCGAGAAGGCGGACGGAGCGGCCTTCACCGAGGCCGACGAGTTACTGGTGCTCGCGCTGGCCGGGGCGGCGGGCATTGCGATCGACAACGCCCGGCTCTACCAGGCGGCCAATACCCGCCAGCTGTGGATCGAGGCCACCCGCGACATCAGCACGGCCCTGCTGGCCGGTGACGACCCCGCCGCGGTGCACCGCGAAATCACTGCCAAGGCAGTGGCTTTGACCGGCTGTGAGTTCAGCTTCTACGCCACACCGGACGATCTGGGCAACCTGGTAATCACCGCCTCGACGCGCGACGAGTTCTTGGGCCGGCAGTTGCCGTTGGCCGAGTCGGCGGCGGGTCAGGCCTTCACCGATTGTCTTCCGGTGCGCGTCAACGATTTCCGGGATCTGTCTGTCGATTTTACAGCGCTGGTGCTGCCTATCTGCGAACCCGACACCGCCAGCGGTGTGCTGGTGTGTGTGGCGGCTGCGGGCACGCAGTTCACCGAGGCCGATCTGGGCATGGCCGCGGCATTCACCGCGCAGGCCGGCCTGGCGCTGCATCTGGCGACCGCGCAGCGGCGGATGCGCGAACTCGACGTGCTCACCGACCGTGACCGGATCGCCAGAGATCTGCACGACCATGTGATCCAGCGGCTGTTCGCGGTCGGCTTGTCATTGCAGGGCGCGCTGAACGCAGACCGGGCCGAGGGCACCCGCCGGGTCACCGGCGCGCTGGATGACCTGCAGGAGGTCGTCGAGGAGATCCGCACAGCGATCTTCGACCTGCACGGCGGGTCGGTCACCCGACTGCGTCAGCGCATCGAGCAAGCGGTGACCCAGATGACCGTCGATTCCGCGGTGCGCCCGGCGCTGCACATCAGGGGGCCGTTGTCGGTGGTCGACGCCACGCTCGCCGATCACGCGGAGGCGGTGGTGCGCGAAGCGGTCAGCAATGTGGTGCGCCACGCCTCAGCCCGCTCGGTGACCGTGTCGGTGACCGTCGACGACGATCTGACCATCGGGGTCAGCGACGACGGGGTGGGGATCAGCGAGGACGTCACCCGCAGCGGGCTGGGGAACCTCGCCGCGCGCGCCCGCGACTGCGGAGGCCAGTTCACGATTGCGCCGCGCCCCGGCGGCGGCACCAGGCTGGTGTGGTCGGCGCCGCTCCCCTAGGTCGTGCCCTAGACGGAGATCTCCACCGCCGGCTGCAGGATGAACAGCGCGCGGCAGTGCCGCTCGACGAACAGCGGCACGAATTCGCGGATGCGGGCGCCGTCGAAGCGGTGGTGTGCGCTGTCCACGGTCTCGCTGATGACGTGATCCGGCACATAGGGGAACATCTCGGTCAGGCGGTCGATCACCTGATCGATCTGGCGCTGCTCCTCAGCACGTCCCACGCCGGACATCATCGGACGAAATACGCGTTTCGCGCAACTACCGCCACGACGGCGGGTGTCGGCCCGGTGTCGGCTCGGTGAACAAAAAGCATTGGGGCAAGCGATGTTCCACCCGGTGCGCGTGGGTCGCCTAGGTCAGCTACAGTTCGCCCGTGACATCACCGAGCATTGTGGACGCGGGCAATCAGACGCCCGAATCCGCGAATCGCCTTCAGGCCGAACACCTCCGGGCGATGCTGCTGGCACAGTGTGAGCAGCTCGACGCTGACCTGGCTACCTATGGTTGCGCCCTTGAACGATATCAGCGGCGCGGTGAGCAAACTCAGGCCCGACGGATTCGCGGAATGATCCGCACCGCCGAACGCGAGCGCCGCTCGGTGCAGGATCTGATCTCCGGACTGGAGCGACGGTTCCTCGCCGCCGAGCAGGCGCGAGGCGAGCAGGGCAGGCAGCCGATGCCCGGCTTGGGGCCCACGCGACACGCAGCACCCCGCGTGCACCCCTACCCGAGCCCGCATCGGGTCATCAGGACCTAGCCCGGCTAGGTCGGGGCAAAGACCGTTACAAACCGGTTCAGCGACTCCTTGATGTCGCCACGCAGCGCCCCGGCCACGATCATGCCGATCGGCCCGAACAGCGCCGGACCACCCAGATGGACGTCCATCGTCACCACCGAGGCGTTCGCGTCCTTGTCTTGAGCCCGGACCTTGCCGATCAGCTTGACCTTGACCCCGCCGACACCGGTGCCGTTGAGTGTCATCGCCTCCGGAGCCTTGAAATGCACGATCGTCCACTTCACCCGGTTGGGCATGCCCTTGACCTCGACGATGGACTCCACGACCGTGCCCTTGTCGAGGGTGTCGGGCAGCGTCGAGCGCCAGACCCGGTGGATGGTCAGCCAGTCCTTGTAGCGCGACAAGTCCGAGGCGTGCTGCCAGGCCTGCTCGGGTGGGAGTGGAACGTCGACAGATACTGAAAGTTTCGCCATAGGTCAGACTTGTTCGTCACCGGATTCGGTGCGGTTCTTCTCGACGATGTTCTTCGCGGCATCCTGCACCTTGTCGACGGTGCTGGTGTACTTGCCCTGCGTCTTCTCGTCGATGATGTCGCCGGCCTTGTCGATGGCCTGCCCGACCTTATCGGCATTCTCGTTCAGGACTTCTTTGGTCTTGTCGAGGGCTTTATCGAAGAATCCCATCGCTCAATCTTGCACCGTGGGCTCGGTTCGCCACAATGTCCGCCGTTCCCCCAGCACACGGCCCTGCACCCACCACGACGCCTCGATCAGTCCGGCCGCGAGCAACCCCAGCGCCACGCCCGTCGAGGTGACCTCCAGGTTGGAGGGATCCAGCATGAACGTCTCCCAGGCCAGCGGGATGGCGAAGATCACCACGTAAGCCAGAGCCGAGCCGGCCACCAGGGCCACTCGCCACCACTGGTAGGGGCGGGCGACAACCGCCAGCACCCAGATCGCTCCCATCAGCAGAGTGATCAGCGCCGCGGTCGAGGCTTGCGTCTGTTCGGCCGGGGTCGAGCTGTTGCCGTGATAGGCGATCAGGTACGACGCGTACGTCGTCACGCCGACCACCACCCCGGACGGCAGCGCGGAGGTCATCACCCGCCGGACGAACCCGGTATGGGCGCGCTCGTTGTTGGGCGCCAGCGACAGGATGAACGCCGGGATGCCGATGGTGAACCACGCCGCGATGGTCACGTGGATCGGCTGGAACGGAAACAGCAGCGGCGCGGTCCCGAACAGCTTGTGGGATAACCCCGCAAACCCCACCAGCAGGGCCAGCAGGACCGAATAGACCGTTTTGGTCAGGAACAGGTTGGAGACCCGCTCGATGTTCCCGATGACCCGTCTGCCCTCACCCACCACATAGGGAAGGGTGGCGAACTTGTTGTCCAGCAACACGATCTGGGCCACCGCGCGCGAGGCCGGGCTTCCCGACCCCATCGCCACCCCGATATCGGCGTCCTTGAGGGCCAGCACGTCGTTCACACCGTCGCCGGTCATCGCGACGGTGTGATTGCGCGACTGCAGCGCGTGCACCATGGCGCGCTTCTGATCGGGCCGCACCCGGCCGAAGGTGGTGTAGGTATCCATGGTGTCGGCCAGGGCGTCCGGCTCGGACGGCAGCTGCCGGGCATCCAGGGTCTCGCCGTGCAGGCCCAGCGTCGCGGCCACCGCACCGACCGACACCGCGTTGTCACCGGAGATCACCTTGACCGTCACATTCTGGGAAGCGAAGTACTCCAGGGTGTCTCGCGCATCGGGGCGGACCCGCTGTTCGAGAACCACCAACGCGACCGGGGTGACGTGACCGGGCGCGTCGGAACTGTCGACGGATACGTCGCTGGCACAGAGCAGCAGCACCCGCATACCGCGGGCGCCGATCTCTTCGGCCTGCGCTGCGGTGGCCGATTCCGGGTCGAGCAGAACGTCGGGGGCGCCGATCAGCCAGTTGCCGTGCTCGGTGTAGGAGACCCCGCTCCACTTGGTGGCCGACTTGAACGGCGCTGCGGCCGTGGCGGTCCAGCCCGGCGCGTCCGGGTAGGCCTCGGCGATGGCCTGCATGCTGGCGTTCGGCTTGGGGTCGTCGGCGGCCAGCGACGCCAGCACGTCCGTCACCCGGTGCGCGGTGTCGTCCTGACCCACCGGCGTGACATCGGCCACCCGCATACCGTTCTCGGTGAGTGTGCCGGTCTTGTCCGCACAGACCACGTCGACGCGGGCCAGTCCCTCGATGGCGGGCAGCTCCTGAACCAGACATTGCTTGCGCCCCAACCGGATCACACCGACCGCGAAGGCGATCGATGTCATCAGCACCAGGCCTTCGGGAACCATCGGCACCAGCGCACCGACCATCCGCAGCACCGAGTCCCGCCAGCCGGCATTGGTGGTGAACAACTGGGTGTAGATGACCAGCAGACCGGTGGGCCACAGCAGGTAGGTGATGAACTGGAGGATCTTGTTGATCCCGCTGCGTAGTTCGGATTTCACCAGGGTGAACTTGCTGGCCTCCTCGGCGAGCTTGGCGGCGTAGGCTTCCCGGCCGACCTTCGTGGCGCGGTAGGCGCCGGTGCCGGCGACGACGAAGCTGCCCGACATCACCGGGTCGCCGGCATGTTTGGCGATCGCGTCGGCCTCACCGGTCAACAGCGATTCGTCGACCTCGAGGTTGGCGGCCTCGAGTAACTCTCCGTCCACGACGATCTGGTCCCCCGGCCCGAGCTCGATGATGTCGTCGAGGACTACCTCGTTGGGCGGCAACGGTTTTGTCTCCGATTGCCTACGTACGGTGGGCTTGGCCTGCCCGACGATGGCCAGGTTGTCGAGCGTCTTCTTGGCCCGCAGTTCCTGGATGATGCCGATACCGCTGTTGGCGACGATCAGCAGCCCGAACATGCCGTTGATCAGCGATCCGGTGGACAGCACGATGAGCAGCAGCACGCCGAGGATCGCATTGATGCGGGTGAACACGTTGGCGCGCACGATCTCGGCGACGCTGCGGGAGGCGCGGGTCGGGACATCGTTGGTCTTGCCATCGGCGATCCGGGCGGCTACTTCGTCGGCGGAAAGGCCTGCGGCTACACCGGCTGTCATCGGGCGAACGTTCCCATCTTCTCGGTGTCGTAGTACTCGAGTGTCAGCTTGTCGCCATCGAACGTCGCCTTGGAAATGCTTCCTGGCGGGAAGTTTTCGCTCGGGAAGCGGAATGTGAACACGTCGCCGTCCCAGTGGGTGAGCTCGACGGTGTCGGGCCGCGGCCCCATCGACAGCGTGAGCTTGCCGCCGGACTCGGCGACCACGGCCGGGCCCCAGTAGTCGTTGCGGTAGCTGCCGACGTAGCTGGCCGGCGGCTTGGCCGGGGCCGGGTTGGCCGGTGGCGTCTTGCCCGCCAGCGAGCCGAATGGTTTGTCCATGTCGGCGAAGGCGTGCGCGTAGAGCTTGCGCCAGTCCTCGCGAACCTCGCCGAACTGGACCAGGTCGGCGAATTCCGCGGTCAGCGTTTCCGGGATACCGGTGGGGGTCGCGTTGGTCAGCGCGACGATCGCGACATCGGCCGACGGGATGATGACGAAGTTGGTTGCGGCACCGAGATCGAAGGCCCCCGAGTGGCTCAGCTGCACCCGGGCCGCCGATGTGGTGCCGACGTTGAATCCGTATCCGTAGAAACCGGAGCGCATCGCCGGCTCGGTGGGCGGGCTCGACACGATCTGCGGTGACACCGCAGGCAGCAGCGCGGCGGGATCGACGATCTGCTGCCCGTTGTACTTCCCGTTGGCCAGCATCATGGTCAGCCAGTGGGTGAGGTCGTTGACCGACGAACTGACCCCTCCCGCAGGCGATTCGGGATCGGCGTCGCGCTTGTAGAGCGGTTCGTACTTCCCGTTGATGCGGATGTGTCCGAGTGCCTTGTCTGCCCTGGCCTCGTAGTCGGCGAACCGGGAGCTGGTCGACGCCATGCCCAGCGGGCGGTAGAGCACCTGGTCGCTGAGGTCCTCCCAGGACTTGCCTGCCGCGACGGCCACCGCCTCGGCGGCGGCGGTCAGCCCGAAGTTGGTGTAGGCGTAGGAGATCCGGAACGGAGCCAACGGAAGCTGACGCAGCCGCTCCAGAACATAGCGGCGGTCGTAACCGAGATCCTCGAGCTGGTCGCCGGCGTGGTCCGGCAACCCGGAGCGGTGCGAGTACAGATCGCCGACGGTGACCAGCTTGGTGGCCACCGGATCCGACAGCGCAAACCACGGCAGCTTGTCGGTCACCGGGGTGTTCCAGCTGATCGCGTTCTGGCTGACCTGATGGGCCACGACGGTGGCGCCGATCGGCTTGGACACCGACGCCAGCTGAAACACCGTGTCGGGATCGACGCGGTTGCCGGGGTCATCGGCCGGGCGGTTGACGTCCTTGACACCGAATCCCTTGGCGTACACCGTCTTTCCTTCGTGGACCACGGCCACCGCCATACCGGGGATGCCGGAGGACTTGATCAGGTCCTCGGCGATACCGTCCAGCTTGCCGATGGCGTTGTCGACGGCGTTGTCCGGCAGCGCCAGCGCGGGCACCAACGGCGGCGGCTGATCGGACAGCGGCTTGTCAGGTTTGGAGGCCGGGCTGCTACACGCGGTGAGCGCAGCGACGAGAGCAACGATCGCGGCACGCGCTGCCAGAGCGGTCATGGGTTGCACCGTAGTGGCTCACAGCTCCCACCATCGGTCTATCGCCCCCGCCGCGGCGGTGACGACCCGGCCGCCGGGACGCGGCACCGCGGTCCGAACGCCCTCGTCCTGCGCGGACACCAGCAACCGTTCGACCGGCTCGGCCCACGGATGAGGGGCCAGCCGGAACGTGCACCAATGGATCGGGACCAGCAGCCCGGCGTCGCTGACATCGCGATGGGCGCGCACGGCCTCCTCGGGGTTCATGTGGATGTCCGGCCAGGCGGTGTTGTACGCCCCGATCGGCATCAGCGTCAGGTCGAAGGGGCCGTGATCGGTGCCGATCTGCTCGAAGCTGCCGGTGTAGCCGGTGTCGCCGCCGAAGTAGGCGCGGTGCTTCGGGCCGATGATCGCCCAGGACGACCACAGCGTGGTGTTGCGGGACAGGAACCGGCCGGAGAAGTGCCGCGCAGGCGTGCAGACCAGGGTCAGGTCGCCGATCCGGACCTGCTCGTTCCAGTCCAGCTCGATGATCCGCTCGGCCGGGATGCGCCACTGCCGCAGATGCGCGCCGACGCCGAGCGGGACCACGAACGGTGCCCGCTGGGTACGGGCCAGCGCGAGCACGGTGTCCATGTCCAGGTGGTCATAGTGGTCGTGGCTGACCACCACCGCGTCCAGCGCTGGCAGCGCCTCCAGCGGCGCGGGCACCGGATGCAGCCGCTGGGGCCCCACGGTGCGCGACGGCGAGCAGCGATCGCTCCACACCGGGTCGGTGAGCACCCGGTAGCCGTCGATCTCGATCAGCGCGGTCGAGTGGCCCAGCCAGCTGACCGCGAGCGGCTCGGAGCTGATCGGGGCGGTCGAGTGGTCCAGCGGAATGATTCCGGGCGGGCGGCTGGCCGAGCGGCGGCCGAGCATGTCGAACAGGACGAGGCGGTTTTCCTCGGCGTCGAGCTTCATCGGCGATGCGGGCTCCAGGTTGTGGAACACGCCTTCGCGGAAATTCGGTGAGCCGTCGGCGACCGGGCGGATCTCACCGGGCCCGGCCCCCAGCGATGCGGGCGCGTCGTTGAGGGCACGCAGGACGAAGCCGCCGGTGGCCAGCGATGCGGTCCCGGCGGCCAGTCGCAGGGCCGCCCTCAACACATCAGGCCCCGGTGAACTTGGCGGCGCGCTTCTCGATGCGGGCCACCTGGGCCTCGATGACGTCCTGGCTGCCCCACGCCTTGTCGAACAGCTCCTTGTGGACCGGCCACTGCTCCTCGAAGGCGCCGTCGTCGTTAAGCACCCGCTTGGAGGCCTGCAACGACAGCGGCGCCAGACCGGCGATCTCGGCGGCCCAGGCCTGGGCGTCGGCCAGCTCGCCGAGCCGGTTGGCCATCCCGGTCATCAGCGCCGTTTCGGCGTCCAGCTTCTCCGCACCCAGCAGCATGCCGCGGGCGCGCCCGTAGCCGGCCAGCGCGCTTAACCGCCGGACGCTCCAGTTATCCAGCGCCAGACCGTATTTGGCGATCGGGAATTGGAAGTACGCGCCCGGGGCCACCACACGAAGGTCGCAGATCATCGCCAGTTGCACGCCCGCGCCGATCGCCGGGCCGTTGATCGCACCGATCACCGGCATCGGGACGGCGTCGATCGCCTTGTTCAGAGCGATGGCCTTGTCGGGGAAGTCGGCGGCGAACACATCCCCGGACAGGTCGGCCCCAGCGCAGAACACCGTGCCCTGGCCGGTCAGCACGATCGCGCGGACGTCGTCGGCGGCCGCCTTCTCCACCGCTTCGCGCAGTGAGTCGACGAGTTCGGAATTGAGCGCGTTGCGTCGCTCCGAACGCTGCAGCTCGATCGTGGTCACATCCCCCACGCGGTTGATACCGATCATGGTTCGAGGGTACTGGCGGATAGCCTCACCTGATGAGTCGCATCGGGGCTGCCGAACTGCGCGACGCCGCACTCGACCCGGGGTCGTTCCGAAGCTGGGATGACGCACCTTTGCTCGTCAATGCCGACGAGGCGTACGCCCGTGAGCTCGAGGCGGCCCGCGCCGCCACCGGTTTCGACGAGGCGGTGCTGACCGGTGAGGGCACCGTGTTCGGCCGCCGGGTGGCGGTGGTGGCCTGCGAGTTCGACTTCCTGGCCGGGTCGATCGGGGTAGCCGCCGCCGAACGCATCACCGCAGCTGTCGAGCGTGCGACCGCCGAGAAACTACCGCTGCTGGCCTCGCCGAGCTCGGGTGGCACCCGCATGCAGGAGGGCACGGTCGCATTCCTGCAGATGGTGAAGATCGCTGCGGCGGTCACCCAGCACAAGCGGGCACACCTGCCCTATCTGGTGTATCTGCGGCACCCGACGACCGGCGGGGTGTTCGCGTCGTGGGGTTCGCTGGGGCACATCACCGCGGCCCAACCGGGTGCGCTGATCGGTTTTCTCGGGCCGCGGGTGTATGAGCATCTCTACGGCGAACCGTTCCCGCCCGGGGTGCAGACCGCGGAGAACCTGCTGCGGCACGGCGTAATTGACGCGGTGGTCGGCCTGGGGGCGTTGCGCGCGATGCTGGATCGCACGCTGACCGTCATCACCGATACGCCGACGGCACCGCCGGCCGCGATCCCCGACGAGCCGGTGCCCGACGTGCCGGCGTGGGAGTCCGTTATCGCCTCGCGGCGCCCCGACCGGCCCGGCGTGAGCTGGCTGCTGCGAGAGGCGGCCACCGACCGAGTGCTGCTGTCGGGCACCCACGGCGAAGCCGCCACCACGGTGCTGGCGCTGGCCCGATTCGGCGGCCAGCCCGCTGTCGTCGTCGGCCAGCGACGCGTGGTCGGCGGGGTGGTAGGGCCTGTTGCGCTACGCGAGGCCCGCCGTGGAATGGCGCTGGCCGCCAGCCTGCAACTGCCGTTGGTGCTGGTCATCGACACCGCCGGACCTGCACTGTCGGCCGAGGCTGAGCAGGACGGGCTGGCCGGCGAGATCGCCCGCTGCCTGTCCGATCTGGTCACGCTGGACACCCCGACGGTGTCGGTACTGCTCGGCCAGGGCAGCGGCGGCCCCGCGCTGGCGATGGTTCCGGCGGACCGGGTGCTGGCCGCCCAGCACGGCTGGCTGGCCCCGCTGCCACCCGAAGGCGCCAGCGCGATCGTCTTCCGTGACACCGCACACGCCCCGGAATTGGCTGCCGCACAAGGGGTTCGATCGGCCGACCTACTGCGCAACGGCATCGTCGACGTGATCGTGCCCGAACATCCCGATGCCGCGGACGAGCCGGTCGAATTCGCGCGCCGGCTGTCCGACGCGATCGCCCGGGAGATTCACAACCTGCGGGACAAGCCGTCCGACCTGCGCTATGCGGCCCGCCTGCAGCGGTATCGGCGGATCGGCCTGCCGGGCTAGGGATTCGGCCGCAGCAGCGTTAACACAGCTTCGCTGACGGCGCCGAGATCCTTCTTTGCAGCAGGGTTGTTCGTCGAGGTGCTGTTGAGCGCCCCGACGATCAAATCTCGCAGGATCCGTGGGTCGACATCGTCCCGGACCACGCCGGCTTGGCGTCCGCGGTTGAGCACGTCCTGCCAGACCCGGGCGAAGCGGCGCTCGTGCATGACATGTTGGGAACGCAGGTTCGGCGGGAGCGTCTCGACCATCCGAACCACTGCCGCAGCGCGGTCGTCGCTGGCATGCAGGGCATCGAGATGTCCACGGATCGCCGCCCTCAGCCGTTCCACCGCCCCGGCGTCCTCGGGGACCGAAGCGATCGCCTCCTCCAACGCAACCCGCGCTGACTCCACACCGTCCACCAACGTGGCCGCGACGAGTTCATCCTTGGTGCGGAAGTGAAAGTAAAGACTCCCCACCTGCAACCCAGCCTCCGCCGCGATGCGGCGCAGGCTTGCCCCTCCATAACCCTGTTCGGCGAACACCCTGGCTGAGACGTCGAGGATTCGGCGACGAGTCCTGGCGGCCTTGCTGTCGAGAATCTCCACAACGCGACTCTATCGAATCGTACGATCGTTCGATTTAGTACTATTCGGACGATCGTCTGATTCCAAAGGAGCTGCACCCATGGCCGCCATTCCCCGCCGCACACAGGACCACATGTCCCATGACGTCTTCCTTCCGAGCGAGACGGTCGACGTGCGGGCACGCGCGCGTCAGTCTGTTGGACGCCACCTCGCCCCCGTGGCACGCGAGATCGGATCGAAGCAGGAGTCGGTCGACAGCTTTCCCTGGCAGGCGTTCCGCGGGCTCGCCTCCGACGGGTTGTTCGCCGTACCGTTCGGCCCCGAGCATGGCGCCGGACTGGAATACCCGATGTTGGGCACCTGCACGGTCGCCGAGGAGATCGCCTACGAGTCGTCCTCCATGGCCGGGGTCTATGACGGGCAGTGCATTCTTGTGCCGGCCACCCTGCGACACGCAAGCACCCGACTACGCGACATGCTGATCCCCGACCTGGTCTCCGGCAAGCAGGCCTTCGCGTTCGCGACGACCGAACCCGAGACGAGTTCGGATCTCACGGCCGAGCGGCTCGGCACGTTTGCCGAAGAGGCTGACGGGGAGTTCATCGTCAACGGCCGGAAGCGGTGGATCACCAACAGTGTTGTGGCCAATTGGGTCTCGATGTTGGTGCGCGACGGGCGGACAGGAAACCGCGCGCACATGTTGCTGATCGACTTGACGAGCCCGGGAGTTCGGATCGGCAGACCTGACCTGAAGATGGGCCACCGCGGGCAGATCACCGCGGACATCGTCCTCGAAGACGTGCGCGTTCCCCGCGAGAATCTGCTCGGCGAGCCGGGCCGGGGAATGGCGGTCGCGCTGTCCGCACTCGTACGCGGCCGCATCGGCATCGGCGCGGCCGGTGTCGGAGTAGCGCAGGCCGCTCTCGACCTGGCGGTGCACCGCCTACAGACCCGCCACGTCTTTGGCAGGCCGCTGGGGGCCATGCAGCACTGGCAGTTCCAGATGGCCCAGCGGGCCACCGAACTCGAGTGCGCCCGCAACCTTTACCAGAAGGCCGCGATGCTGCTCGACACCGGCGACGCCACCGCCGAGCCCGAGGCCGCGATGGCCAAGGCCTATGGCACCCGATTGGCGAACGACCTCGTGCGTGAAGCCATCCAGATCCATGGCGCTCTCGGCTTCGCCCGCCAGGTAGGTGAGACCGGCGAGTCGGTGCGCCTCGAGGAAATGTACCGGGACGCCAAGATCCTCGAAATCTTCGAGGGCGCAAACGAACTTCAGCAATGGATTGTGGCTCGCCGCCTGATCGGCCGCGATATCACCGGCTAGAACTCGCTCGGGGATTGCGCCGGAACAGCTCCGCGGGCCTGCCGCCGGTGCGGGTGACCAGATGGCCGGTGGGCCGCAGCAGCGGTTTCATCAGCCTGCGGAACCCGTCTCGCTGAAGCGGCCTGCCCGCCACGGCCTGGTGCACCCGGTGCAGCTCACCGAGGGTGAATTGCCGCCCGAGCAGGTGGCCGGGGTCGGGCTGCTCGGCATAGCGGTCGCGGACGTGTTCGACCGCGCGGGCGATGATCTCGGCGTGCCCGTAGCGCAGCCGGCCAGGACGGGCCACCGCGACCAGCCGCGTCTGGCCCGGCCTGCGCGAGTCGAGTCGGCGGATCGGCACGACTTCGACGTGTGCCACCGACAGTGCCCAGCCGCGGCTGTCGCGCCCGGGGTCGTCGTACACGTGCAGCTGGCGTGGGCGCAGCCCGCGCACGTCGGCCTTGGCCTGTAACGACCGCTCGACCGCGTCGGCGAGCCGCTCGCCGGGGTGCAGGAAGGTTCCCGGCAACCCCCAGCCGGCGTCGGCCCGCCGCACCTGCAGAACCATCAACTCCGGATCGGCCGGATCGAGGGTCAGCAGTGCGGTGTCCACGGCCACGTTCGGACGCGGATAAGAACTAAGTGGGTGAGCCCCATCGTCGCTTGTATCGCTGATTAACTCATCATTGCGTAAAGCCGTGCTCGGCGCACCGCAGTAGTGTGCAGACTTCCTCGTCCTCGGTCTGCTGGAAGTTGTCGTAGCCTTGGCCGACCGCGCTGAAATACGTTGGGGCACCCGGACATACGACATCGTCGGCATAGTGGCGCAATTCGGCGATCGCGTCGAGCGCACCGATCGGGGCGGCCAGCACCACCGTGGCCGCGCCGTGCGCGCGGGCCACCAGGCAGGCCGCGCGAGCAGTGGAGCCGGTGGCGAAGCCGTCGTCAACGATCACCACGACCCGGCCCGTCAACGGAATTGGGGGCCGATCGCCGCGGTAAGCCTCGACGCGACGACGAAGCTCGGTGCGCTGCGCAGCCTCGACCTCCGCGATCTCGGCGTCGCTGAGCACCACATGTTTGAGCACCGCATCGTTGAGCACCCGCACCCCACCCTCCCCGATGGCGCCGAACGCCAGCTCGGGTTGACTGGGCACGCCGAGCTTGCGCACGACCAGCACGTCCAGCGGGGCCGTCAGCGCCTTGGCGATCTCGAATGCCACCGGTACACCACCGCGCGGAAGGCCGAGGACGACCGGGTTGCGGTCGCGGTAAGCCAGCAGCCAGCCGGCCAGCCGGCGGCCGGCATCAGCCCGATCGGCATAGCGCCGCATACTTCGCAGTCTGCGCCTCGCGGCGTGCGTCAGGCCAGCGATTCCAGCCAAGCCCGGTGCAGCGCGGCATAGCGGCCGTGGGCGTCGATGAGCTCACTCGGCGGGCCGTCCTCGACGACGCGGCCGTGCTCGAGCACCAGCACCCGGTCGGCGATCTCGACCGTCGACAACCGGTGGGCGATGATCAGCGCCGTCCGGTCGGCCAGCACCGTCCGCAGCGCCCGCTGCACGAGCCGCTCGCTCGGGATGTCCAGCGAGGAGGTCGCCTCGTCCAGAATCAGCACCGCGGGATCGGCCAGGAACGCCCTGGCGAACGCGATCAGCTGTCGCTGGCCAGCCGACAACCGTCCCCCGCGGGTCGCGACGTCGGTGTCGTAACCCTCGGGCAGGGCAGCGATGAACTCGTCGGCGCCTACCGCGGTCGCGGCGGCGTGCACCTCGGCGTCCGTCGCCGACGGCCGGCCGAACCGGATGTTGTCGGCGACGGTTCCGGAGAACAGGAAGTTCTCCTGGGTGACCATCACGACGTGCCGGCGTAGGTCGCTCTGCGCGAAGTCGCGCAGAGCGACGCCGTCGAGGGTGACCGCACCCGATGTGGGGTCGTAGAACCGGGCGATCAGCTTGGCGATGGTGGTCTTGCCCGCGCCGGTGGTGCCGACGAGCGCGACGGTCTGCCCGGCAGGCACCACGAGCGACAGCCCGGGCAGCACCGGACGATCCGGTACATAGCTGAATTGCACGTCGCGGAAAGCGATCTCGCCGTGGACCCGCTCCGGGCGCATCGGAACCGGCGGGTCGGCGATGGCCGGCTTCTGGGCCAGCACCCCGGCGAGCTTCTCCAGCGCCGAGGACGCCGACTGGAAGGTGTTGAAGAACTGCGAGATCTCCTGCATGGGTTCGAAGAACATCCGCAGGTACAGCAGGAACGCCGCCAGGGTGCCGATCGTCATCTGCCCGTGCAGCACCCGGTAGCCGCCGTACAGCAGCACGACGCCGGTGGTCAGGTTGCCGACGAGCTTGACCGCGGGCATGAAGATCGCCAGCTGGCGGAAGGTCTGTTCGTTGTCCGCGCGGTACCGATCGGCGACCTCGTCGAAGATCTCCTGATTGCGGGGCGCGCGGCGGTAGGCCTGCACCGCCTTGATACCGGTCATCGTCTCAACGAACTGCACGATCACCAGCGCGGCGCTTTCCCGCACCCGCCGGTAGGTCTTGGCCGACTCGGACGAGAACCACCACACCAGTGCGACCAGGATCGGGAACGCGGCCAGGCACATCAGCCCGAGCCGCACGTCGAGGACGACCAGCAGGATGGCCGTGCCGAACAACGTCAGGACGGCGGTGATCAGGCTGTCGAAGCCGGTCTCCAGCATGTCCTGGATCGCGTCGACGTCGTTGGTCAGCCGGCTGACCACCCGCCCGGACGTGTAGCGGTCGTGGAACGCGACGTCGAGGCGCTGGAAGTGCCGGAACACCCGACGGCGGACTTCGAGCAGCACCCGCTGGCCGATCCGCCCCGATCGGTTCAGGAACATCAGCCTGCTGATCGCCTGCACGCACACCACACCGCAGAGCACCGCGACGACGATGATGAGCTCGCGCGCCGAGCCGCCTGCCACCAGCGGCGGGATCGCGTGGTCGATACCGCGCTGAACGAGCAGCGGAACCGACAGCCGCGCAACGTTTTCCACGATGACCACCAGAGCCAGCAGCCCGACGGTCATCTTGAACGGCGCCAGCAGCGAGCCCAGCAGCGCGCGAGCCTCGGCCTTTCGCGGCCTGGCCTCGTCGATCGGCAGGTCGTCGGGCTCCTCGTCGAGCCGGCCCCGCCATTCGGTGGCGGTCATCGGCGCCTGCCCTCCGACGCCGCGTAATCGGCGGCACGGCGGACGGCGTCGCGTTGCTCGCAGGCCTCCTCGTACGCGTGGTCCAGCCGCCGGCGCTTGTCGTCGTCCTCCCAGCCGGGCCGCGGTGGCGACGACGAGCTCGCGACCAAATCATCGCTGGCGGCCAGCAGGAAGCGGTAGCGCGGCACGGTGGCCAGCAGTTGGGCGTGGGTGCCGATGTGCGTGATCGTGCCCGCGCCGTCGACCGTGTCGAGCAGTGCGACCTTGTCGGCGAGCAGGACCGTCGAGGCGCGGTGGGCGACCACCACCGCCGTCACCCCACCCAGCACGCGTCGCAGCGCCTCGGTGACCTCGGCCTCGGTGTGCACATCGAGGGCCGACAGCGTGTCGTCGAGCACCAGGATCCGCGGCTCGGCCAGGATGGCGCGGGCCAGCGAGAGGCGTTGCCGCTGCCCGCCCGACAGGCTCATGCCCTGTTCGCCGATCCGGGTCTGGAGACCGAACGGCAGGTCGTAGACGAACGGGGCGGCGGAGATCTCGATGGCCCTGGCGAGGTCCTCGTCGGACGCCTCGGGTCGGCCCAGCCGGAGGTTCTCGGCCACCGACATGGAGAACAGCGTCGGGTCTTCGAACGCGGTGGCGACGGTCTCGCGCAGCGCCTCCAGGGACAGCTCACGGATGTCGGTGCCGTCGATGCGGATCGCGCCCTCGGTGACGTCATAGAGCCGGGGCAGCAGCGAGGCCAGCACCGACTTGCCCGAACCGGTGGCGCCCACCAGCGCCAGGGTCTCCCCCGGCTCGACGGTGACAGTGACGTGCCTTAGTGCCCAGGCGTCTGTTTCAGGGCTGGAGCCGTCGTTCCCCGCCTCCGCGGGGAAGCGGAAGCCGACGTCGGCCAGCTCCAGCCGGCCGCCGCGCGGCGCGGCCGTGTCCGGCCCGTCGGTGATCTCGCGCGGGGCGTCGAAGATCTCGGCGATCCGGTTGGCCGCGGTCATCGCCTCCTGGGTCATCGACAGCAGGAAGCCGAGCGAGGCGATCGGCCAGACCAGCGACAGCATCATCGTGATGAACGCGACCAGGGTGCCCAGGGTGACCAGGCCGTGCCCGGCGGCGTAGGCCCCGAAACCCAGCACGACGATCAGCGTGAGGTTGGGAATGACTTCGAGCATGGTCCAGAACTTCGCCGACACCGTGACCTTCTGGATCTGGGTGTCATAGAGCGTGCTGGCCTGCTCGTCGAAGCGGTCGTAGACGTAGTCTTCGCGGCCGAAGGACTTCACCGCCCGTAAGCCCAGCGCGGACTCCTCGACATGGGTGGCGACGTGACCGGCCTGGTCCTGGGCTTGCCGGGACAGCCGGGTGAAGGCGCGCTCGAAGTGCAGCACGGTGAGCGTGATCGGCACGATCGAGACCAGCACCACCACCCCGAGCGGCCAGTACATCGCCAAGAGAATGATCGTGACGACGGTGATCTGCAGGACGTTGAGGATCAAGAAGACCAACCCGAACGACAGCAACCGCCGAATAACGCTGAGATCGTTCATGATTCGCGACAGCAGCTGACCGGACTGCCAGCGGCCGTGAAACGACATCGGCAGGATCTGCAACCGGGCGTAGAGGTCCTTGCGGATATCGGCCTCGACCCCCATCGTGGCCTTGGCCACCAGCCAGCGCCGGATGAACCACAGCACGGCCTCGGAGACGCCCACCGCCATGGCCGCCGCACCGAGCGCCCACAGCCCCCGCTGATCCTGGTGGCGTACCGGCCCGTCGATCACCGCCTTGGTCATCAGCGGGATGGCGACGGTGGCCACCAGGCTGGTGATCGCGACCGTGATCATCGCGATCCAGCGCGCCCGATACGGCATCAGATACGGCAGCAACCGGAACAGATCGGAGGCTGCCCGCGGCACCGGCCTGCGCGCAGCGATGGCTGGATCAGAGCGCACCGCACCCGGTTCCGAAGGCACCACATCCACCGCGTCAACCATTTCCTTAGTCATCGACTACCGCTGAACATATCCAGCTGGACCGACACGACCCCCCGCGTTCGATGATCGCACGCACGGCAATCGGTTATCGGCCACGCTAGAACCTGAACAATGCTTGAGGTCAAACCCTTCCCCTGATGTCGCCGTGTCGTGGCGGCCTCCCACGGGTACGACCTTCGATCAGGCAAGATATGGGCCATGGACAGTAGTTCGGCCGCACCCCGAGTACTGGTGGTCGATGACGATCCCGACGTGCTCGCATCGCTGGAGCGCGGGCTGCGGCTCTCCGGATTCGAGGTGGCCACCGCCGTCGACGGCGCCGAAGCCCTGCGCTCGGCCACCGAAACCAGACCCGACGCGATCGTCCTCGACATCAACATGCCGGTGCTGGACGGCGTGAGCGTGGTGACCGCGCTGCGCGCGATGGACAACGACGTGCCGGTCTGTGTGCTCTCGGCCCGCAGCTCGGTCGACGACCGGGTCGCCGGCCTGGAGGCCGGGGCGGACGACTACCTGGTCAAACCGTTCGTCCTGGCCGAGCTGGTTGCCCGGGTCAAGGCGCTGCTGCGCCGCCGGGGTGCGACAGCCACGTTCTCCTCGGAGACCATTCAGGTCGGCCCGCTGGAGGTCGACATCCCGGGCCGGCGGGCCAGAGTCAATGGCGTCGACGTCGACCTCACCAAGCGGGAGTTCGATCTGCTGGCGGTGCTCGCCGAGCACAAGACCGCCGTGCTGTCCCGGGCCCAGCTGCTCGAACTGGTGTGGGGCTACGACTTCGCCGCCGACACCAACGTCGTCGACGTCTTCATCGGCTACCTGCGCCGCAAACTCGAGGCCGGCGGCGCGCCCCGACTGCTGCATACCGTGCGCGGCGTGGGCTTCGTGTTGCGCACCCAGTGACCTCGTGACGCTGCCGCGCATCTTTCGCCGGACCCCGTCGCTGCGCACCCGCGTGGCGTTCGCGACGGCGATCGGCGCGGCGATCGTGGTGACCATCGTGGGCACCATCGTCTGGATCGGCATCACCAACGACCGCCTGGAACGTCTGGACCGGCGCCTCGACGAGGCCGCCGGCTTCGCGGTGCCGTTCGTCCCCCGCGGGCTGGACCAGATTCCACCGTCACCCAACGACCAGGACGTGGTGATCACCGTCCGCCGCGGCGACAAGGTCCGGTCCAACTCCGATGTCGTGCTGCCGCGGCTGAACTCCGACTACGCCACCACCGAGGTCGATGGCGTCCGCTACCGGGTGCGCACGGTGGAGCTGTCGTACCCGGAGGCCACCACGTTGGAGGTCGGCGCGACCTACGACGACACCATCGCCGACACCAACAACCTGCATCGCCGGGTGCTGGTCATCTGCGCACTGGCCGTCGGCGCGGCGGGTCTGCTGGGCTGGCTGCTGGCCACGTTCGCGGTCCGGCCGCTGCGACGGCTGGCCGCCCAAACCCGGCAGATCGAGGCCGGTGACAAGGCGCCCGATGTCGAGATCGGCGGCGCCACCGAGGCCGTCGAGATCGGCGAGGCGATCAAGGGTCTGCTCGAGCGGATCTGGACCGAGCAGGAACGGACCCAGGCAGCGCTGGCCTCGGCCCGCGACTTCGCCGCGGTGTCGGCTCACGAGCTGCGGACCCCACTGACCGCGATGCGCACCAACCTCGAAGTGCTGACCACCCTGGAGGTGACCGAGGAGCAGCGCAACGAGTTGCTCAGCGACGTCGCGCGCACCCAGGACCGCATCGAAGCCACCCTGGGCGCACTGGAACGCCTTGCCCAGGGCGAACTCTCGACCGAAGCCGACCACGTTCCCGTCGACATCACCGAGCTGCTCGACCGCGCCGCGCACGACGCGATCCGGGTGTACCCCGACCTCGACGTGTCGCTGGTGCCCTCCCCGACGTGCATCATCATCGGCCTGCCCGCCGGTCTGCGGCTGGCGGTGGACAACGCGATCGCCAACGCGGTCAAGCACGGTGGCGCGACCCGGGTCCAGCTGTCGGCGGTCAGCTCCCGCGAGGGTGTCCAGATCGCGATCGACGACAACGGCTCCGGCGTACCCGAGGCGGAGCGCTCCGCGGTCTTCGAACGCTTCGCCCGCGGGTCGACGGCGTCGCATTCCGGTTCCGGGCTCGGCTTGGCGCTGGTCGCTCAGCAGGCCGAATTACACGGTGGCACTGCCTCATTGGAGGACAGCGCACTCGGTGGTGCCCGGCTGGTACTGAGGCTGCCCGCGCCGCACTAGGCCGCCGGGGTCGCTCCGCAGATCGCGTTGGGAGTGGCCAGGTAGGCGACACCGGACGCGACACCGGACGGCAACTGGGACACCTACTTCAACGCGCGGTCACGCACGGCGCGCCGTTTCGCCGGGCGTTCGTGGAGGTCGCACCGGCCGATGCCCAATGTGCTTGTCTACCCACATATGTCGGGCGACTACCCCGGTTTCGAAGTCGACGTGATGGCGGCGGGTACGTACCCGGCTAAGCCCCGGGCGGTTGCCGCCATTCGATGGGTCGCAGCAGCACGATCTCGGGCACCACACAACTGCGGGACACCCTGATCGTCATCCGGATCGCCTCGGCGATATCGCTCGGGGCGATCATCTCGCCGGCACCCACCGTGTCGCGGTAGTCGTCGGCCATCGGGGTGTTCACCAGACCCGGACAGATCGCGGTCACCTTGATACCGGAGGTGGACAGCTCGTCGTGCAGCGATTCGGTGAATCCGACGACGCCGAACTTGGTCGCCGAGTATGACGCCAGGCTCGCCTCGCCACGCTTGCCCGCATTCGAGGCGATGTTGACGATCTGCACCGATTTGCGCTGCTGCACAGCCGCTTCGAGGAGAGGCATGGACTTGCTGGTCAGCAGGATCACCGCGCGCAGGTTCACCGCAAGCTGCTCGTCGAGAAACTCCGCGGTGATCTCGCCGACCGCGCGGTTGCCCGCCACACCGGCGTTGTTCACCAGCAGATCCAGCGATCCGTGCCGGGCGGCGTGGTCGTCGACGATCTGGTCGAGGAACGCCTCGTCGGACAGCGACCCGGACACGGTGTGCACCGACGGGCCGCTTCCAAGCGACGACGCCACCGCTGCCAGCTTGTCCGGGTCCCGGCCGACGAGGGTGAGCGCGAAACCCTCCTCGTGCAGCATCGCGGCAATCGCCGAACCGATGCCGCCGGATGCCCCGGTGACGATCGCACTGCGCGCGTGGCTACTCATTCCGGCATTACACACGCCGGACGCGCACCGCGCGCGTCGACGAAACCCGGCTAGCGGGTGGCCAGCAGGTCGATGACGAAGATCACGTCATCGGGTGGCCAGCAGGTCGATGACGAAGATCAAGGTCTTGCCGGACAGCTGATGTCCGCCACCGGCCGGGCCGTAGGCCTGCTCGGGCGGGATCGTGAGGTGGCGCCGACCGCCCACCTTCATGCCGGGGATACCGTCCTGCCAGCCCTGGATCAGCCCGCGCAACGGGAAGGAAATGGACTCCCCGCGATTCCACGAGCTGTCGAACTCTTCACCGGTGTCGTACTCGACACCCACGTAGTGGACATCCACGACGGCACCGGGGGTGGCCTCGTCGCCGTCGCCGACCACCAGGTCTTTGATGACCAGTTCGGTGGGCGCCGGGCCGTCGGGGAATTCGATCACGGGTTTGGTCGTCACCGGACTCACATTAGCCGGTCAGGCGCTGCTGACCGAGCGTTCTACCCGGCCGTCCGTACCGCGGCGTTCCCTGGCGGTCACGGTCGACGTCGTCGCCGTCAATCGGACCCGGTCGGCGCGGAACAGGTCATAGGCGTATTCGAAGGGCCGGTCAGCGGCATCACGGGTGACCCGGGTGATCGCCACCAGCGGGCGCCGGTGCGCGACGCCGAGCCACTGCGCCTCCCGCGGGCTGGCGCTGACGACCTCGATCGTCTCGCTGGAGGTGGCGGGCACCAGGCCGTAGCGGACGGCGAAGAGTTCGTAGAGCGAGCCGCCCAGCGGTTGCTCCAGCAGATCGACGACGTGGTCGGCGACGAAACAGGAGAAGTCCACCGACAGCGGTACCCCGTCGGCGTAGCGCAACCTGCGGATCGCGAAAACCTCTCGGCGATCGTCGATTTCCAGTGCCGCGGCCTCCGCCGGGGTGGGCGGCCTGCGATCGGTGGCCAGCACGCGGGTGGCGCTGGTGTGGCCGCCGCTGCGCAGCCGGGCGGGCAGGCCGGCCAGCTCGGCGGCGTTGCGTTCCACCACGTCGGCGCGGACGAACGTGCCGCCGTTGCGCCCGGTCCGCCGCTCGAGCACCCCCGCACGGCTCAACGGCAGCAACGCGCTGCGCAGCGTGGACCGGGAAACCTCAAAGCGGTCGGCCATTTCGCGTTCGGTGCCCAGCCGCGAGCCGGGCCGCAGGGCGCCCTGCGCGAGCATTGAGAGGATGCGTCGCCGCACATCCTCGGCAATCGGTCCCCCCTCCGATTCCTCCATCGGACTAGGGGCGCACCGCATCCGGCGACTCCGGCAGCACCTGGCCACCGTCGACGGCGATGGCCTGGCCGGTAATGTAGCCGGCCTCGACCGTGGCCAGGAAGGCGGCGAGGTGGCCGATGTCCTCGGGCTTGCCCAGCGCGCCTGCCGGGATCGCACGGGTCATGCCCGCGATGTACTCCTCGCCCATGTCGGCAAGGCCTTCGGTGAAGATGTTGCCGGGCAGCACCGCGTTGACCGTGATCCCGTGCGGCGCGAGTTCGATTGCGGCCGTGCGCATGAAGCCCAGCTGCGCAGCCTTCGACGCCCCGTAATGCGACCAGCGCGGAAAGCCGGTGATCGGTCCGGTGATCGACGATGTCAGGATTACCCGGCCGCGCCCGGAGGCGATCAGCGCATCCAGGCAGGCCTGCACGGTGAACACGTTGCCTTTGACGTTGACGTCGAGGACCTCGGCCAGTTGCGCCGGGGTCATGGTGGCCAGCGGAGCCTCGGGGAAGATGCCCGCGTTGGCGCACACGATGTCGATACCGCCGAACGCGTCGACGACTTCGGCGGCCAGGCCGGCACAGGCCATCGGGTCGGTGACATCGGTTTGCACGCCCAGCACCTTCCCGGTGCCCAATGTCTCCAGATCGGCCACCGCCGTGTCGAGTTCGGCCGCCGAACGCGCGGCGATCGCCACGTTGGCGCCCGCGGTGGCGAACACAGCCGCGATACCGCGGCCGATGCCCTTGCTGCCGCCAGTCACCAGGACCGACGTCGACTGCAGATCAAACACGTGCAATCCTCTCTGCTACAGCGCCATTCATAAATATGCGAGTCAGACCCGCGACCCGAAGATCGCGTCCTGCAGCCAGGTTGGGTCGTCCAGATAGCGCTGCGCCAATGCAGCGGTGTCGGGCGCGAACTCCTCGCCGACGCCGATCGCGGCGTCGGCGTCGTGATGGGATGCGATCCAGGCGGTGAGCATGATTCGGCGCATCATCACGAATGACGGGATCAGCGCAAGGTGCTCGACGGGGAACGACCCGGACTCGAAGTAGCCGGTGAGCCACTCGGCGATGATGCGTTCACCGGCGGGGGTGTCCTCAATGAACGACACCGCGGCCCCGAGATCGGCCAGGTACCACGACCAGCCCGAGTCGTCGAAGTCGATCACGGTGATACCGGCACCGGTATCCGCCGGATCGACCATCAGATTGGCCAGCCGGAGATCGGCGTGCACCAGGCCGAAACGATCTGGCGCGCAGCCGAAATCGGTCAGCTTCGCGGTGATGTCGTCGACCGCGCGCTGGATCATGACCCGATCGGCGTCGGTAAGGCCAGGTGCCAACCGCCAGTTACCCCACCGGGCCTGCGGACCGAGGATCGTCTCAAGGTCCCAGCGGAACCGGGTGAAGTCAGCGGGGAAGGTCCAGTTGCGGGCATGCTCATGCATGATCGCGGTGATCCGGCCGAGCTCGTCGAATCCGACCGCCTCGGGATCCTCCTCCGCCGTACACCCCGCTACGAACGTCACCGCGTCGACGTGCAACGCGCCGCCATCGACCTCGGCGACCACAACGTCGGTGCCGTCGATGGCCTCGATCAACTCAGGCGTGGCAACGGAGGTCTCGGTGCGCAGCGCCTGCATCCACGCCAGCTCCGAGCGGATCGCCTCCAGCGAGTGATAGCCGGGCCGATGCACGCGCAGCACGATCGGCTCATCGTCATCCACCAGATAGGTGGCGTTCTCGGAAAGGCTGAGCAGCCGCAGCGGCGTCTCACCGTCGCGACCATAGGCGTCCAGGGCTGCGCGCGCGAACAACTCATGAGTCGGCGGCAGTCCCGGCATGCGACCAGTGTGGACCATAACCGCGCACCAAGCAGACCAAATCGACACTTTTAACGTCGTTGTTTCCTACCCGGGCTCAGGGAAACAAAGCCGAAACATTCGGCCGGTATTGACTCGATTGTTCCTGTTGACCAGGCGATCTGGCGGGAGTAACAATGTCGTCGTCGCGCCACAGAGCCGTTGACGACATTGCCCTCGCTCCCCCGGGTACACCTGCATCCGGGCTAAACCAGACCAACTACACCAGACCAAAAGGCGAGCGCGACCCCCAGTCACGCATCAGATTGGATATTCACACTATGAGCGACATCATCGATCCGCCCGCTACGGCGAGCACCGAGACCGTCCAGCGGCTCAAGCCCAATGCCGTCGGGCTGATCGGCGTTCTGTTCATGGCCGTCGCCACCGCCGCACCGATCACCGCGATGGTCGGCAATGTGCCGATCGCGGTCGGATTCGGCAATGGCATCTACGCCCCCGCCGGGTACTTCGTCGCCACCATCGTGTTGACGCTGTTCGCGATCGGCTACGCGGCAATGAGCAAGCACATCACCGCAACCGGCGCGTTCTATGGCTACATCTCGCACGGCCTCGGCCGCATCGTCGGACTCGGCGCCGGCTTCCTGACGGCCATGGCCTATATGGTGTTCGAGGCCTCGCTGATCGGGATCTTCGCCTTCTTCGGTAATGACACGTTCAATTCCCTTTTCCACGTGAACATCCCGTGGATCGTGTTCGCGATCGCGATGCTCGCGATCAACGCCCTGCTCACCTACTTCGACATCAACGTCGCCGCCCGGGTGCTCGGGGTGTTCCTGATCACCGAGATCGTCATGCTCTCGCTGATGGCGCTGTCGGTGCTGTTCACCGGCGGCGGTCCACAAGGCTGGTCGTGGGGATCGCTCAACCCGCTCAACGCATTTCAGAACCTCTCCGGCGCGGTCGCCGGCGCCGACGGCAGCATGATCACCGTGGCCGGCTCGGCAGGAATCGGCCTGTTCTTCGCGTTCTGGTCCTGGGTCGGCTTCGAGTCGAGCGCGATGTACGGCGAAGAGTCCAAAAACCCAAAGAAGATCATCCCGATCGCAGTCATCAGCTCGGTGATCGGGATCGGCGTGTTCTACGTCATCATCTCCTGGCTCGCGATCGTGGGCACCGGACCGGAGAATGCCGTTGCGCTGGCGCAGGATTCGACGACGGCCGGTGACATCTTCTTCGGCCCGGTCGGTGCACACCTGGGCACCTGGGCGGTCGATCTGTTCAAGATCCTGCTGATGACCGGCTCGTTCGCCTGCGGTATGGCGTTCCACAACTGCGCCGCCCGGTACATCTACGCGATCGGCCGGGAGAACGTCATCCCCGGGATGCGCAAGACGCTCGGTGCCACCCATCCGTCGCACGGCTCCCCGCACATCGCCGGTTTCGTGCAGACGGGTTTCGCCACCGTCGTGGTGCTGTTCTTCGCGCTGACCGGTCGTGACCCCTACACCGGGCTGTACGGACTGATGGCACTGCTCGGCACCACCGCGATCCTGCTCGTGCAGGCGCTGGCCGCGTTCGCGGTGATCGCCTACTTCCACGTCGGCAAGAATCACCCCGAGACGGCCAACTGGTTCCGTACCTTCCTTGCACCACTGCTGGGCGGGCTCGGCATGCTCTACGTGATCTACCTGCTGGGCAAGAACGCGTCGTTCGCGGCAGGCACCGCCGCCTCCGACTGGGTCTTCACCTCGATCCCGTATGTGGTCGCAGTGGTCGGCATCGGTGGCATCCTTTTGGCGGTGGTTCTGAAATACAAGTCGCCACAGCGCTATTCGGAACTGGGCCGGACGGTGCTCGAGGAGGCACACGAGCGGTAGCGAATGCAGTCACGGGTCGCGTCAACGAGGCGAAGGAATAGCAGCTATGAGTTTCTCGAACATCATGGATTCCAACAGCTATTCCGCGGATCACCCGGTCGATCCCGCCACCGAATCGTTGATCGCGGCCCGCGACCGCATGCTGGGCCCGGCGTACCGGCTGTTCTATCAACGGCCGGTGCACCTGGTTCGCGGCGAGGGCACCCGGCTCTACGACGCCGACGGCGCTTGCTATCTCGACGCCTACAACAACGTCGCCAGCGTCGGCCACTGTCACCCGCACGTGGTGGAGGCCGTCAGCAGGCAACTGTCCACCCTCAACACTCACACCCGCTATCTGCACGGCGGCATCGTCGACTACAGCCAGCGGCTGCTCGACACGATGCCCGAGCAGATCGATCAGGTGATGTACGCCTGCACCGGCTCAGAAGTGAACGACCTGGCCCTGCGGGTCGCCGAAATGCACACGGGAGCAACGGGTGTCATCGTCACCAGCGACGCCTACCACGGCAACACCGCCGCCGTCACCGCGATCTCGCCATCCATCGGCGGAGCGACGGCCCTCGGTGAAAACGTCCGGGCGATCCCCCCGCCGGACAGCTACCGGGTCCCGGCAGGCGAGCTGGCCGCGAAGTTCACCGACGACGTCGTCGCCGCCATCGCCGACCTGGAGTCCGCCGGCGTCGGGTTTTCCGCCCTGATCGTGGACACCATCTTCTCCTCCGACGGCATCTACCCCGACCCCTCGGTGCTGGCCCCCGCGGTGGCGGCGGTGCACCGCGCGGGCGGGGTGTTCATCGCCGACGAGGTCCAACCCGGATTCGCCCGCACGGGCGAGGCGATGTGGGGCTTCCTGCGCCACGGCGTCGTCCCCGACCTGGTGACCATGGGCAAGCCGATGGGCAACGGCCTGCCGATCGCGGCGATGGCGGCCCGCTCCGACATCCTCGACGCCTTCGCCCGCGGCGTGCCGTACTTCAACACCTTCGGCGGCAACCCGGTGACAGTCGCCGCCGCCGCAGCCGTGCTCGACGTCATCGAGGACGAGAAACTGATGCGCAACGCCGGCGAGGTAGGCACCCAATTGCGCACCGAACTGGCCGCCCTCGGTGCGGAGCATCCACGCATCGGCGATGTCCGCGGCACCGGCCTCTACGTCGGCGTCGAGGTCATCTCCGACACCGGCGCACCGGATCGGGCCGGCGCCAGGGCACTGGTCAACGCCATGCGGGAGCGGCGGGTGCTGATCTCGGTGTGCGGCAGGGACGGCAATGTGCTGAAGATCCGCCCGCCGCTGGTGTTCTCGAGTTCCGACGTCGACTGGTTCTGCACCGAGTTCGCTGCGGTTATCGCTTCGCCGTTCTAACGAGAGCATCCTCGGGCACACTGGAACCGTGGCATCAGACAACGAAACGCTCGCGCGCATCCACGACCTGGTGGCCCAGGAGCGCGAACTGCGTGAACGCTTGGTACATCGTCAGATCGACGAGTCGGAGGAGAACGCGCGCCTGCGGGCGATCGAGGTCGAGCTGGACCAGTGTTGGGACCTGCTTCGCCAGCGTCGGGCACTGCGGGAGACCGGCGGCAATCCCAGCGACGCCAGCGTGCGCCCCGGTGACGAAGTCGAGGGCTACCTCAGCTGATCAGGCGCGCCAGGATCCTGCGCAACGCCTGAAGATCCTGTTCGTCCAGCGCGGCCAGCGCCGCGGGGGCGGGGTCGTCGGTGTCGTCGAGCACGGCGATGACGTCGCGGCCCGCCTCGGTCAGCGACACCAGCTTGCAGCGCCGGTTGTCCGGATGGGGCTGTCGGTCCACCAGGCCGCGCGCCTCCAGATCGTTGACCGCCACCGTTGCGGCCGGGGCGTCGATCGTCGCCGCCTCGGCGACCTCCTTGACCGTCATCGGTTGTGACGCGAGCCTGCGCAGGATCCGAATCCTGCTGAACGGCAAGCCGGTTCGATCCACGACAGCGCGGCGCCAGCCGTCCTTGTTGTCCAGTACCAGGCTCGACATCGATCGCCACACCTGATCGGCCACCGGATTATCCGACATGGGCGGCCCCGATTCTTCTGTCCTCGATCAGCGGGGCCAGCTTTTGCGCGGACACCGTGGCGCGGCCCGACGTGGAGACGACGGCCAGCAGGGTGATCACCAGACCCACCCCGATGCTGACCCACCACAGCGGCCGGGCTGCCGACGTGAAGTCCGCCCCGGCGACCGCCAGTGCCGAGCCGGCGATCGAACCGCACAGTGCCACACCGATACTCACCCCGACCTGCCTGCTGGTCGAGGTCACCGCCGATGCGGCACCGGCCCGGTCACGCGGCATCCCGCTCACCGCGGCGTTGGTGATCGGCGCGTTGACCATGCCGAAGCCGATGCCGTACACGGTGAAGATCACCAGCAGCTCCCAGATCGGGGTGGTGGCGTTCAGGAACGTCAGCATCACCGACGCGGCGGTGATCAGGATTCCCGACACCAGCAGCGACGGGCGGGCGCCGAAGCGCCCGACCAGCCGGCCCGACAGCGGCGAGAAGAACAGGGCGCCGATCGCGATCGGCAGGTAGATCAGGCCGGTGTGGGCGGCCGAGTAGCCGCGCTCGCCCTGCAGATAGAGCGACATCATGAACAGGAAGGCCCCCCAGGCGGCGAAGGCGCACACGGCAGTGACCGTAGCCGACGAGAACGGGATGCTGCGGAAGAACCGCAGATCGATGAAGGGATCGTGGCGGCGGGACTCGTAGCGCAGGAATGCCACCAGGGCCAGCGCCGCGCCCGCGGCGATCGCGAGGATGCGCGGGTTCGTCCAGCCCAGCCCCGGCGCCTCGATGAGCACGAACACCACGCCGAACAGCGCCAGCACGGCCAGCAGCTGGCCGACCGGATCGATATCGCGCATGGTGGCCGACTTGCTCTCGGGAACGAAGATCGCGGTGAGGATGATCGCCGCCGCGCAGATCGGCAGGTTGATCCAGAACACCGCGCGCCAGCTGATCGCCTGGATCAGGAAACCACCCACGATGGGACCGAGCGCCATCGAGATGCCGACCACCGCACCCCACAGGCCCAGCGCGCGGGCACGCTCCACCCGTCCGACGAAGATCTGCGAAATAATCGACAGTGCAACGGGATTCATCATCGAGCCGCCGAGGCCCTGGATCAGCCGAGCGCCGATCAGCGTGTCGATGTCCGGCGCCAGACTGCACAGCAGTGAGCCCAGCGCGAAGGCGGCCAGGCCGATCTGGAACACCCGCCGGCGGCCGAACCGGTCACCGGTCGCACCCGACAGCATCAGCAGCGACGCGAGGACCAGGGTGTAGATGTCGATGACCCATTGCATCTGCGAGGGCGTGGCGTGCAGGTCCGTGCGGATCTCGGGGATCGCGACGTTCACGATCGTCGCGTCCATCGACACGATCAGCAGGCTCAGGCAGCAGGTCGCCAAGATGACGGTCTTGCGCCGCGCGCTGAGCTCACTGACAGTTGTAATCACACAACCATTGTGAAACTACAACTGTTTAAAGGTCAAGCTGCTGTGGCCCAGCAGACACAAATGGAAATTACCGGCCGTCGATGGCGGCGTAGTCGCGCTCGGTGTACCCGGTGTAGATCTGGCGCGGGCGGCCGATCTTGCTGCTGCCCTCGTCGTGCATCTCCCGCCAGTGCGCGATCCAGCCCGGCAGCCGGCCCAGGGCGAACAGCACGGTGAACATCCGGGTCGGGAAGCCCATCGCGCGGTAGATCACGCCGGTGTAGTAGTCGACGTTCGGGTACAGCTTGCGCTCGATGAAGAAATCGTCGGTCAGCGCGATCTCTTCGAGCTGCTTGGCGATGTCCAGCAGCTCGTCGTCGCCGCCGAGCTTGCCCAGGATCTTGTCGGCCTGCTCCTTGACGATGCGCGCCCGCGGGTCGTAGTTCTTGTAGACCCGGTGCCCGAAGCCCATCAGCTTCACACCGTCTTCGCGGTTCTTGACCTTCTTGACGAAGGTCTGCACGTCGTCGTCGCCGGCCCGGATCTTCTCCAGCATCTCCAGCACCGCCTGGTTGGCGCCGCCGTGCAGCGGGCCCCACAGCGCGTTGATACCGCCGGAGATCGAGGTGAACAGGTTGGCCTGCGAGGAACCCACCAGCCGCACCGTCGAGGTCGAGCAGTTCTGCTCGTGGTCGGCGTGCAGGATCAACAGCATGTCCAGCGCGCGGACGATCTCGGGATCCACCTCGTAGGGCTCAGCGGGGAAACCGAACGTCATCCGCAGGAAGTTCTCCACCAGGGTCAGCGAGTTGTCCGGGTAGAGGAACGGCTGGCCGACCGACTTCTTGAAGGCATACGCCGCGATGGTCGGCATCTTGGCCAGCAGCCGGATCGTTGACAGTTCGACCTGCTCGTTGTCCAGCGGGTCCAGCGAGTCCTGGTAGTAGGCCGAGAGGGCGTTGACCGCGCTGGACAGCACCGGCATCGGGTGGGCGTTGCGCGGGAAGCCGTCGAAGAACCGCTTGAGGTCCTCGTGCAGCAGCGTGTGCCGCTGGATCTGGGTGGTGAACTTCTCGAGCTGCTCGGTGGTCGGCAGCTCGCCGTAGATCAGGAGGTAGCTCACCTCGATGAAGGTCGACTTCTCGGCGAGCTGCTCGATCGGGTACCCGCGATAGCGCAGGATGCCGGCATCACCGTCGATGTAGGTGATGGCGCTCTTGGTCGACGCGGTGTTGACAAAACCCTGGTCGAACGTGGTGTAGCCGGTCTTGGCCAGCAACGAGCCCAAGGCGATCCCGTCGGACCCCTCGGTCGCATGCACGACGTCCAGATCCAACTCGCCGCCCGGGTACTTCAGGGTGGCGGTCTCGTCGGTTGCGGCCACAGGAACCCCTTCTGAGCTCTTCGACGCCGGCGGAGGCGTCCGTACTAGGTGAAGGTAGTCGTTATTCTGCCGCCCCGCCCGCGGGGGG
>JAHFVD010000039.1:50590-70561 GCA_023264735.1 Mycobacterium sp.
CTTCAGGGTGGCGGTCTCGTCGGTTGCGGCCACAGGAACCCCTTCTGAGCTCTTCGACGCCGGCGGAGGCGTCCGTACTAGGTGAAGGTAGTCGTTATTCTGCCGCCCCGCCCGCGGGGGGTTGGCACGGGGTGGGTCAGGGTCGCCAGAGCCGGGTGAAAACGCCGTACACCGACTCGATTCGGTTGCACAGGACGTCGGGCTCGACCGGCGGTCTGCCGGGGCGCCGAGGCCGTGACAGGCCACTTCCATCACCACCGCCCAGGTGTCGAAGAGGATGCGGATGGCCGGGCGACCCGTGGGGACCCCCATCCGCTGCGCCGCAACGTCGATCGCCTCGTGGTGAAAGCCGTCCGCCCTGAACATGAACGGCCCGAGGCCGATCGCCGGGGCGGAGTTCACGATCGTCAGCAACAGTCGCATCCGTTCGAACGCCGCCGAGGATGGCGACGATGACCGCCTCTTTACTCGGGAAGTAACGGCTGAACGTGCGCGGCGCGATCTCCGCCGCGGCCGCGATCTGCTCGACGGTCGTGTTGTCGTAGCCCTGCTCGATACAGAGATGGATCGCGGCGTCGATCAACGTTGCGCCACCCCCCTCGCCTCTCGCGAGCCCCCGGCCGTCAAGGGGTAGAGGGTGGCCCCGATCCCGCTTCCAGGGCGGCGATATCGACAAATTCTGTGAAAGTGCTGTCCAGCCGATCGGCCATGGTGGCCGCGCACTCGTCGTAATCGTCGGGCCCGATCACCAGCTGGCCCCACGCGCCTGCGGTGATCGCGCCCCACACCGACACGATGAGCGCCACCAGCCGGTCCCGCGGGTCGACACCGAGGCGGGCGGCGACTCCGAGTACCAGTGGGTGCAGCCGAGTCGCGGCTGCCGCCAGCCGCAGGGCGCTCGACGAGGAGATGACGTTGACCATCAGCACCAAGCGGTGAGTGGTCAGCTCCGTCACCTCGCCGGAGGGAACCCGGCGCAGCGCCTGGGTGTGCGCGCGAGCGAGCGCGGTCAGCGGCGGAACTCCCATATCGATCCTGGCCAGCTCGGCGACCGCGGCGTTGACCAGGTCGTCGAGCACGGTCATCATCACCGAGTCCTTGGTCGGGAAATACCGACTGAAAGTGCGCGGCGATACCTCGGCGGCCGCCGCGATCTGCTCGACGGTGGTGTTGTCGTAGCCGCGCTCGATACACAGCTTCACAGCGGCATCGACCAGCCTGGCGCGGGTTCGTTGCTTCTTTCGTTCGCGCAGCCCAGGTAGTGCCTGCGCGATGACGTCGGCCACCTGAGCAATCGTAGTCGGAATACGCCCGCTTACGGATTCGCCAGATTCACCCGGTAGCGGACAAACACCGGGACCGCCGCGGCGGCGATGATGACGCCGACCACCACGAGCGCTCCCCCGCCTGCCGCGGCGACGGTGGTGCCGACCACCGCGGCCGCCGCGCCGTGCGCCGCGTCCGCAAGCCGGGGACCACCGGCGACGACGACCGTGAACACGCCCTGCAGCCGGCCGCGCAGATCGTCGGAAGCCACCTGCTGCAGAATCGTCGACCGGAACGCGGCCGACACCATGTCCGCGGCGCCGCCAATAGCCAGGAACGCCACCGCAATCCACAGCATCGTGCCGGCATGGCCGTGCGCCAGCCCACCGGCCACACCGAACCCGATCATCGCGGCACCCCACACCACGATCGAGATCACCACAGCCAAACCCTGGCGTTCGATGCGAGGAAACCAGCCGGAGAACACTCCGCCCAGGACGGCGCCGATCGACATCGCAGCCGCCAGGAGCGCCATGGTGCTGCCGCCCTCGATGGGTCCGCCGAAACTCTGGTGCGCCATTTCCGGGAACAACGCCCGCGGCATGCCGAGGATCATCGCGATCAGGTCGACGACGAAGGACATCAGCACGACCTTGTTGCCGGACAGGAAGCGGAAGCCGTCGAGCACGGAGCGAATGGCATCGAATCCCATGCCCCGCCCGCCGACTGTGGGCGGTATCGGCGCGAGTCGGCAGGCCACCCAGATGGGCACCACACAGGTGAGCGCATCGATCAGATAAAGCGTGGACAGGTCGACCCAACGCAGCATCACACCGGCCATCAGCGGGCCGACGATGGCGCCGAACTGGAACACGGTGAAGTTCAGCGAGTTGGCGGCCGCCAGCTGGTCACCGGGGATCATCCGCGGTATCGCTGCCGAGCGGGTTGGGCTGTCGATCGCATAGAAGGCCTGCTGAACCGACAACAGACACAGCACCACCCACACGTTGTTCAGTCCGAGCGCGGCCTGCAGCCACAACAGCACCGAGGACACCCCCAGCCCGCACGAGGTGATGATGAGCAGCACGCGCCGGTCCATGGCGTCGGCCCAGGCCCCGCCCAGCAGGCCGAACACGATCAGCGGTGCCAGGGCGAACACCCCGGACAGGCCGACGTACGCCGAGTTCTGGGTGAGTGCGTACAGCTGCACGGGGACGGCGAAGATCGTGAGGTTGGCCCCGATAACCGTGACGATGCCGGCCACCCACAGCCGGCGGAAATCCGGCGTTCTCAGGGGGGTGGTGTCGGCGAACAACCGGAGCCGCCGGGCCGGCGACATCGGATCGCGCGCCACCTAGGGCTGCAGCCGCTCGATGCGATCGCCTGTTACCCGAATCCTGTTGTGGACCCGGTTCTCTCGGCCCTGCCAGAACTCGATGACCTCGGGGGCGATCCGGTAGCCACCCCAATGCGGGGGCACCGGAACGTGCTCGTCACCGGCGAAGCGTTCGGTCGCTTGCGCGAGCTGACCCAAGAGCTCGGCGCGGGAGCCGATCGGGCGGGACTGCGCCGACGCCCACGCGCCCAGCTGTGAACCGCGCGGCCGCCACCCCCAGTACTGGGCGGTCTCCTCGGCGCTCACCTTGGTCACCGCGCCGCGGATGTGTACCTGGCGTCCCAGGGCGAACCAGGGAAATGTCACCGCGGCGTACGGTGTCGCCGCGAGCTCGGCGCCCTTGGCGGATTCGTAGTTGGTGTAGAAGGTGATGCCGGTCTCGTCCACGCTTTTGCACAACACCGTGCGGCTGACCGGTCTTCCCGAATCGACGGTGGCCAGCACCATGGCGTTGGGTTCGGCGACCCCGGCCGCCTCCGCGTCGGCTATCCACCTGTGCAACAAGGCAAGCCAGCCTTGCGCGAGCCAGTCGACGTCGAGGTCGGTGCTGCCGTCCTTCTCGACCGAGCCGTACTCCACGCGCATCGCCGCCAGGTGATCACCGTCAGGGATTTCCACGGACTTACGGTACGCCGCAAGCCTGCGGCCGGCTGTTACCGACCGGTAGCGGCGGCCCGATCGGCGAGTGGGAGAATCCACGTCATGACTGTGGTACCCGACGATTTCGTGCCCGGCCTGGAAGGGGTGGTGGCGTTCACCACCGAGATCGCCGAGCCTGACAAAGACGGTGGTGCGCTGCGGTATCGCGGTGTCGATATCGAGGATCTGGTCGGCAATCGGGTCACGTTCGGCGACGTCTGGGCCTTGTTGGTCGACGGGCGGTTCGGCGATGGCCTGCCGCCCGCCGAGCCGTTCCCGCTGCCGATTCACACCGGCGACGTGCGCGTCGACGTGCAGGCCGGCCTGGCAATGTTGGCACCGATCTGGGGCTACGCACCGCTGCTGGACATTGACGGCGAGACCGCCCGCGATCACCTCGCCCGCGCGTCGGTGATGGCGCTGTCGTATGTCGCCCAGTCCGCTCGCGGGATCTACCAGCCTGCGGTTCCGCAGCGGGTGATCGACGGATGCTCCACTGTCACAGAGCGTTTCATGACGCGCTGGCAGGGCGATCCGGATCCGCGGCACGTCGAAGCGATCGATGCCTACTGGGTGTCGGCGGCCGAGCACGGGATGAACGCGTCGACGTTCACCGCGCGGGTGATCGCCTCCACCGGGGCTGATGTCGCGGCCGCGCTCTCGGGTGCGATCGGCGCGATGAGCGGCCCCCTGCACGGCGGTGCGCCCGCCCGGGTGCTCCCGATGCTCGAAGAGGTCGAGCGCGCCGGGGATGCCCGCGCGGTGGTCAAGGGTGTTCTCGACCGCCACGAAAAGCTGATGGGCTTCGGACACCGGGTCTACCGGGCCGAGGACCCCCGCGCGCGGGTGCTGCGCGCGACGGCCAAGCGGCTCGCCGCGCCGCGCTACGAGGTGGCCGTCGCTCTCGAGCAGGCGGCGCTGGCCGAACTGCACGAACGCCGGCCGGACCGGGCCATCGAGACCAATGTCGAGTTCTGGGCTGCCGTCATCCTGGACTTCGCCCAGGTCCCGGCCAAGATGATGCCCGCGATGTTCACCTGCGGCCGCACCGCAGGGTGGTGCGCCCACATCCTCGAGCAGAAGCGGCTCGGCAAACTGGTGCGCCCGTCGGCGATCTACGTCGGGCCGGAACCGCGCTCGGTGGAGGCGGTCGACGGCTGGAACGAGATCGCGCACGCGACCGTCTAGCGACCGATGCCGCCGAGGAACGAGGCGGAGGAGGAGCTAGACAATCCGGCACCGTCTGATTGAGGCGGTATCGCTGCTCACGCCCTGAACGCCGAACCCCGTTCCCGATCCAGATACGTCTCGGCCTTATTGCGCAGGAAGAACACGTACACCACCAGCGACACCGCGATGCAGGCCGTGACATAGCCGATGAACAGCGGTACCTGACCCTGCTCCTTGGCCGCCTGATAGATCAGCGGCGCCGTCCCGCCGAAGATGGAGTTCGCGAGCGCATAACCGACTCCCACACCGAGTGCCCGCACCTGCGCCGGGAACAGCTCCGACTTCACCAGCGCGTTGATCGAGGTGTACCCCGTGAGGATCACATAACCGATTGCGACCAGCGCGAAAGACGCCAGCGGCGAGCGTGTCTGGGGCAGGTACGTGATGAGGACATAGGTGTAGAACAACCCGCCGACACCGAAGAACACCAACATCGGCTTGCGCCCGATCCGGTCGCTGATGATCCCGCCCACCGGCTGGAGCAACATCAAGAAGATCAGCCCGGTCAGGTTCACCCATGTCGCGGTCATGCCCTCGCCCTTGAACGCGGTCTTGACGATCGCCGGCGCGTTGACGCTGTAGGTATAGAACGCCACCGTGCCGCCAAGCGTGATGAGGAAGCACAGCAGCAACGGCCGCCAGTACTGCGTCAACAGTGCTCGCATGGACCCTGCGCCGGTGTCCTGCCCTGCCTTGGCCGCCTCGATGACGTCCTCGGACAGCGACTCGTCCATGGTGCGTCGCAACCAGAACACCACCACCGCCGCGACGCCACCCACGGCGAACGCGATGCGCCAGCCGAATTCGCGCAACTGGTCATCGCTGAGGAACGACTGCAGGATCAGCAGCGTGAACTGCGCCAGCACGTGCCCGCCGATCAGCGTCACGTACTGGAACGACGAGAAGAACCCGCGCCGCTCCCGTGTCGCAGCCTCCGACATGTACGTCGCCGACGTGCCGTACTCACCGCCGGTTGCGAAGCCCTGCACTAATCGAGCGACGACGAGGATGATCGGCGCCGCCATCCCGATCACGGCTTGCGACGGCACCACCGCAATCATCAAGGAGCACAGTGCCATCAGCGACACACTCACCGTCAGCGCCGCGCGTCTGCCATGCCGGTCGGCGAAGCGGCCGAAGTACCACGACCCGACGGGGCGCATCACGAAGGTGATCGCGAATATCGCGTACACGTACACCGTCGAGTTCTTCTCGGACGCGTCGAAGAACTGGCCCTCGAAATACGTTGCAAACACGGTGTAGACGTAGACGTCGTACCACTCGACCAGGTTTCCCGAGGACCCTCGGATCGTGTTCCAGATGGCCCGCCGGGTCTCGGCGGCGCTCGACCGCGGCACTGTCATGGTGGTCATCGTTGGCCTCCCCGTGTCAGCCCGAACCGTACTCCACTGCGGGGCGTGGATCGATGATTGTGAGGGGCGATCACCCTCATTACTGTCGGTGGCCGGTGGTTGCATGAGGCGTGGGTGATGAGTTTCGCCCGCCCGCGATGTCTATACCGGTGGCGGTCCGCTGGGCCGCCCCAACCAACAGGAGGCTGTTATGGCGATCGACGTACAACCCGCACTGTCCCCGCACCTGGTCGTCGATGACGCGGCCGCCGCAATTGACTTCTATGTCAAGGCTTTCGGTGGCGTCGAAATCGGCCGGGTCCCCCGCCCCGACGGCAAGCTGATCCACGCCGCGGTCGAGATCAATGGGGCGATCGTGATGCTCAACGATGATTTCCCTGAGATGACGGATGGCAAGTCGACCACGCCGCCGGCGCTCGGTGGCACGCCGGTGACCATCCACCTGACCGTGACCGACGTCGATGAGAAGTTTCAGCGAGCGGTCGACGCCGGCGCCACCGTGGTGATGCCGCTCGACGACCAGTTCTGGGGCGATCGGTACGGCATGGTCCGCGACCCGTTCGGGCATCAGTGGTCGCTGGGGCAGCCGGTCCGCGAGGTCAGCTACGAGGAGATCCAACAGGCCATGAGCCAGGCATGATGCTCAGGTGACGCAAGATCGCCGCAAGATCCTCTACATCGACCTCGACAACACGATGGTCGACTTCGGCCATCGCATCGAGGGCCTCGACCAGGTCGTGGTGGACAAGTACCGCGGCCGGATGGACGAGGCGCCGGGCATCTTCGCGTTGATGCGATCGATGCCCGGCGCGATCGAGGCCTTCGTCGAACTGTCGGCCCTGTTCGACACCTATCTGCTCTCGACCGCACCGTGGCGCAATCCGTCGGGCTGGCAGCACAAGATCGAATGGGTGCACGAGCATCTTGGTGCCGACGAGGATTCACCGGCCTACAAGCGGCTCATCCTCACTCACCACAAAGATCTCAACCGCGGCGATTTCCTCGTTGACGACCGGCCCAACAACGGCGCCGAGCAATTCGAGGGTGAGTGGATTCCCTTCGGCTCGGCCGAGTTCCCGGACTGGGCTGCGGTGCTGAACTACTTGCGGGACAAGGCCTAACGCAACAGTCCGGCCAGCAGGCGTCGGGCCATCGGCGGTTCCGGCGCGGTGGCGGCTGCCGCCACCATGTCGGCCACCGCGGTGAACTTCACCCGCGGCCGACCCTCGGCGTCGCCGCGGGCGGTCTCGGCCGCGTCGATGGCGCGCCAGCCGGCCGCGTCGACCACCTCCGGCTGGCGTGAGCGAATCAGCTTGTCGAGCATGGCCGGTCGCACGGCGGGGTCGGTGAGCAGGCCGGCGTTGAAGTCGTCGACCAGGTTCGAGACGGTCTGCATGGCACAAGATTTGTTGGTGCCGATGAAACCCGTCGGGCCGCGCTTGATCCAGCCCGCGGCGTACGCACCGGTGACGGCGGCACCGGTGGCTGGGTCGATCACCCGGCCGTCCCGGTTGGGGACGACGGCCGCCGTCTCGTCGAACGGCAGGCCGTCGATCGGCGCGCCGCGGTACCCGATCGAGGTGAGCACCAGCCCGGCGTCGAGCTGCACCGCTTCGTCGGTGCCGGTGCGGCGGAATTCGATCCCGCTCACTCGCCCGGTGCCGAGCACCCGGTACGGAGTCAGCCGGTAGGCCAACCGGATTCGCGGGCGCGCGGCGATATCGGCGGCGACGGGCAGTTTGGCCAGGATCTCGAGCTTGCCCACGGTGACGGGGTCGGTGGCGCTGGCCAGATCCTGCTCGACGAGGTCGTGGTCGTCGGCGTTGAGTACCACCTCGGCCGACGACGTCAGCCCGATCAGCTCGGGCAGCGTGAAGGCCGAGTCGACCGGTCTGCGGCGCGCGGCGATGACGACCTCGCGCACCGCAGAATTACGAAGAGCACGCAGTGCAGTATCGGAAATGTCGGTGCGGGCCAAGTCATCTGGGTCAGCGGTGAGGATCCGGGCCACGTCGAGCGCGACGTTGCCGTTGCCGATCACCACGACACGTTCGTGGCGAAGGTCGACGGTCAGCCCGGCGAAGCCCGGATGGCCGTTGATCCAGGCCACGGTCTCGGTGGCGGTACCGGTTCCCGGCAGCTCCATCCCGGCGATGTCGAGCCTGCGGTCGTTGGGCGCACCGACGGTGTACAGCACGGCGTGGTGATGCTCCAACAATTCGGCGTGCGAAATATGCTGTCCAACTTCGACATTGAGATAGAAATTGAAGCCGGACCGTTCACTGATCCGCTCGAAGATCCGCGTCACGCCCTTGGTGTTCTGGTGATCGGGCGCCACACCGGCGCGCACCAGGCCGAACGGGGTGGGCAGCTTGTCGAAGACGTTGACCCGCACCCCCTTCTGCGTGAGCAGCTCGTCGGCGGCGTACATCCCCGCGGGCCCCGACCCGACCACCGCGACCGTGAGCTCCGCCTCGCCACGGCGCACCTGGGGCGCGGGCAGCACCGGGGCGAGCTTGGAGGTCGGCGGCAGCTTCACACCGGCGGGCCGCTCGGGATAGAAGGCGGCGTTGAGCGCGATGAACGGCAACTGCTCGTCGGTCAGTTTGCTGTCGGGCGCGATAGCGCCGACCGGACACGCGCTGACGCAGGCGCCGCAGTCCACGCAGGCCACCGGATCGATGTAGAGCATCTCGGCGGTGGCGAAGCCCGGCTCATCGGGACTGGGGTGGATGCAGTTGACCGGACAGGCGTAGACGCAGGACCCGTCGCTACAGCACGACTGGGTGATGATGTGCGGCATAGGCGTGCGCTTACGCGGCGCTCACGACGTGTCGGCGCTGCGGCTCGCTGCGGTAGCGGCTCGGCGGTCCGTCGATTCGGCAGATCCGCCAGATGAGCTTGGCGAGCGGGTTCATCAGCCCGGTGTCGGTGGCGAGCATGCGGACATCGCCGAACATGTCGCGCAACATCTGTCGCGACTGCGGCGAGCGGAAGAAGATCTCCTTGCGCACCGAGCGCGGGATGTCGAATTCCTTCCAGAACGCCTTCGGCGGAACGATGATGGCCGAGCACAGCACGCGCATCACCACCGGCACGAACAGCGACAGCCAGAACCGCTTGCGCCGCGGCAGGCGCGGCACCCGCTTGCGCAGGTACTCGTGCGCGAACGATATGTGCCGGGCCTCCTCGGCGACATGGATGGCCATCACCCGTTCCATGATCGGGTGTAGCGACTTGCCTTCGCGCAGAACGTTTTTCTGCGTGTGGTCGATGGGCTCTTCGCCGGCGAGGATGCCGAACCAGAACGGGATCGGCAGCGGCCCCGCGACAAGCGGAATCGCCGGCTGAACCCACTTCAGCAACCGAGGCATGCCCGGCACATCGGCGCCGATGTGGTTCACCATCTCCTGGAACATCATGGTGTGGTTGCACTCTTCGACCGCCTCGTGCAGGCAGTACCGGTATTCCGGTGAGCCGTTCGGCGTCCAGAAGGCGTACTCCATCAATCCTCGGATGAGGATCGATTCGAAGTGCAAGCCGACCTTGGCGACGTTGGATTGCCGCCACATGCCGATCTCGATCTGCCGCTCTTTGGGCTGCGCCCGGTACCAGGGGTGCTGTCCGATCGGGTCGGTCGCCGGCAGTATCCAGCGCTCGTCGTTCGGAACCACGGCGAACTCGGGCGAATCCCAGTCGATGTCGGTGTAGGGGTTGAAGTTTCTGCGCACCGAAGCCTCAGAGAGGGTGGTCAGCTTCTCCACATAAGCGATGTCGTCCTGCACGTCCATGTTGCGACGCCAGCGCCGGATGATCTTGGTTCTCGCCATGACAGTCTCCTCAGAGAGGTTTACATTCGGGCGGGTGTTGTCCACACAGTACCGGCGGTATCGCATACTTGTCCATACCCGTTTTCGGGTTTGCTGAACGCCTCGGTGTGAAATGCGCTCGCGCGGACTTCTAGGCTTGTGGGCATGGCAGATCTCGTGATCCCCGAATCCCTGAAGCCCGCCGACGGCCGCTTCGGCTGCGGCCCCTCGAAGGTGCGGCCCGAGCAGATACAGGCGCTGAGCGACTCGGCCGCGTTGTTCGGCACCTCGCACCGACAGGCGCCGGTGAAAAACCTGGTCGGACGGGTCCGCGACGGCCTGCGCGAGTTCTTCTCACTACCCGACGGCTACGAGGTGATCCTGGGCAACGGCGGCGCGACCGCGTTCTGGGACGCCGCCGCATTCGGCCTGATCGACAAGCGCTCGCTGCACCTCACCTATGGCGAGTTCTCCTCGAAGTTCGCCTCTGCCGCCACGGCCAACCCGTTCATCGACGACCCGATCGTCATCAAGGCCGACGCAGGCAGCGCCCCCGAGCCGCAGTCCGACCCGTCGGTCGACGTCATCGCCTGGGCACACAACGAGACCTCGACCGGCGTCGCCGTCCCGGTGCGCCGCCCGGCGGACTCCGGGAACGCCCTGATCCTCATCGACGCCACCTCGGGAGCCGGCGGCCTGCCCGTCGACGTCAACGACGTCGACGCCTATTACTTCGCGCCGCAGAAGAACTTCGCCAGCGACGGCGGGCTGTGGCTGGCGGTCGTCTCCCCCGGCGCGCTGGCCCGCATCGAGTCCATCGCCGCCGCCGGCCGCTGGGTGCCCGACTTCCTGTCGCTGCCGATCGCGGTCGACAACAGCCTGAAGAATCAGACGTACAACACCCCCGCGATCGGCACCCTGGTGCTGATGGCCGAGCAGGTCGACTGGCTCAACGGCAACGGCGGACTGGACTGGGCGGTCAAGCGCACCGCCGACTCGTCGCAGCGGCTGTACTCCTGGGCCGAGGCATCTTCGTTCGCCACCCCGTTCGTCACCGATCCCGCCCTACGCTCGCAGGTAGTGGGGACCATCGACTTCGACGATGCGGTGGATGCCGCGGCGGTGGCCAAGGTGCTGCGGGCCAACGGCATCGTCGACACCGAGCCGTACCGGAAACTGGGCCGCAACCAGCTGCGTATCGCGATGTTCCCGGCGATCGAGCCCGATGATGTCTCGGCGCTGACGCAGTGCGTCGACTGGGTTGTGGAACGCCTGTAAGAAAGCTCGGCGTGTCCTAACCGTTATATTCCGTCGCCTGGGTTAAATTCCGGACGGAGAAGGAGGTCGACATGCGAGAACTCAGGGTGATCGGACTCGATGTCGACGGCAGGCACATCATCTGTGAAGGTCCCGACCCGGCCGACAAGTTCACCCTGCAGGTCGACGATCGACTGCGCGCCGCCGTTCGGGGCGACCGGTCGCTGGGCCAGACCCTGAGGGACAAAGAAGGCAAAGGCGTGTTGCGACCCAGGGACATTCAGGCACGCATCCGAGCGGGTGCGTCCGTCGAGCAAGTTGCCCAGTCATCCGGCATGGACATCAGCAAGGTCGAGCGCTTCGCTCATCCGGTGCTGCTTGAGCGCGCGCGGGCGGCCGAGCTGGCCTCTGCCGCGCACCCGGTGCTCGCCGACGGGCCGGCCGTGGCATCGCTGCAGGAGTCGATCACCAGAGCCCTGGTGGCACGCGGCCTCAACCCCGAGGCGACCGAGTGGGATGCGTGGCGCGGCGAGGACGGCCGCTGGGTTGTGCAGATGGCCTGGCAGGCCGGGCTGTCCGACAACGTCGCCCACTTCCGCTTCAGCCCGGGTGCGCACGGCGGCACGATCGCGGCCCTCGACGATGCCGCCAGCGAGTTGATCGACCCCGGGTTCGAACGCCCGGTGCTGCGACCGGTGGCCCCCGTCGCGCAGCTGGCTCTCGAGGAGACCCCGGCCCCGGCACCCGCCCCGGTCGAGGAGACGCCGGCCCCCGCGCCTACTCCCGCTCAGACTCCGGCCCCCCGCGCCAGGCGCGCCAAGGCCAGGCCCGCGGTGCCCGGCTGGGAAGACGTCCTGCTGGGCGTGCGGTCCAGCGGCGAGCGCTGATCGGAACTACTGCGCCAGGGTCAACGCCAGTAGCGTGACCCAGCCTCCGGCGACGCCGATACCGGCACCGAGGACGAACCAGCGCCGTACCGGGATCTGCCGCCAGCCCCACAGCGTGGGTGCCAGCCCGCCGACGGCGATCAGGTTGAGCACGATCGCGACCAGCGGATGCACCCGGATCATGCCTATGCTCAGCACCACGATGGCCGCACCGGTGATGGCGGCGACGAATGCCGACACGGTCAGACCGGTCCCCCACGGCGTCGACTGATCGTTCACGGGTCTCCATCTCCTACCGGGTCGCTTCGCTCCTGCCCACCGAACCTAACGCGTTCGTAGAACGCCAGCGCCGCAGCGGTGGCGACGTTCAGCGAATCGGTGCCCCGCGACATCGGGATCCGGACCCGGACATCGCTGGCCCGCATCGCCGTCTCGGTCAGCCCCGGCCCCTCCGCCCCCACCAGCACCGCGACCTTTTGATTGGCCAGCCCGGTCATCGCATCGGCCAACGTCTGTGCCGCCGGATCGGGCGTCATGGCCAGCAGCCGAAACCCGCGCTGGCGCAGCTCACCGAGGTCGGCAGGCCACTGCTGCGCCCGGGCGAACGGCACCAGCAGGGCATGCCCCATCGACACCCGCACCGCGCGTCGATACAGCGGATCGGCACAACCGGTGCCGAAGATCACCGCGTCCACGCCGAGCCCGGCCGCGTTGCGGAAGATCGACCCGAGGTTCTCGTGATCGTTGACGCCCTCCAGAACCGCGACCGTGCGCGCGCCGTCGAGCACCTCGGCCGGCGTGAGTTCGGGCGGCCGCCGCGCCGCGCCGAGCACACCACGATTGAGGTGGAAACCGACCACCTCGGCCATCACCTCGGCCGAGGCGCGATAGAACGGGGCTCGCACCCCGGTCAGATCGTCAGCCAGTTCAGCGAGGCGGCGGTCGGTGCCCAGGAAAGCGTGCGGGGTGAACCGCGATGCGATCATGCGCTGGGCCACCAGCACGCCCTCGGCGATCACCAGCCCTTTGCCGCTGGGCAGGTCCGGCCGACGGTCGACACTGTTGAGGTCGCGGAAGTCGTCGACGCGGGGATCACCGGGGTCGGTGATGTCGACAACGTCGAACGCCCGAAAAGCCTTGTCGCTCACGCGTCTTCGTCGACGAGCACGGTCATCAGGTCTGCGGCGTGCAGCAGGATGTCGCGATCCTCACTGTCCAGGGTCGCCAGCCGGCCGCGCAGCCATTCCTGGCTGGCCTGACGCTCGCTGTCGACCAGTCCCGCTCCGGCCTCGGACACCGCCACCAGCACCTGGCGGCGGTCGGCGGGATGCGACGTGCGCACGACGAGACCAAGGTCGACCAGCGAGGCGATCACCCGTGTCATCGACGGCGGCCGCACCCGTTCCTTGACGGCCAGCGCACCGGGCGTCATCGCCCCGTCTTTGGCCAGGGTGGCAAGAGCGGACAACTGCGAAAGGGTGACCGATGACTCGGGCCGGCGGAACCGCAACTGGCGCGCCAGTCGCATGACAGCCAGCGACAAATCACTGGCAAGCCGCAGGTCACCGTCCAACACAATCGCAAACAGTACGACACAACAACACTCGATCAATGGTGAACCGGGCAACTGCCGAGGTGCTGAGCGGGCCGCCCACTCGATCGGTTACTTTGGACGACAATGCCTTCCGAGCAGCGCCAGCCCAGCCCGTCACCGATGGCCGAACCCGAGCCGCCGGCGTTGCCTGCGGCACTGCTGGATCCGTGGCCGGTGATCGTGGCCGGCGCCGTGCTGTGGGCGCTGGCCACCATCGCGGCGTTCACCGTCGGAGCCCTCGAATCGTGGCGCCCGATCGCGATTGCGGGGCTGGGCACCGGAGTCGTCGGCACGTCGATATTCCTGTGGCAGCGCACCGCTGCCCGGCGCGGTGCGCGGGGCGCGCAGACCGGCCTCGAACCGCCCGCACGGTAGTCGGACAACACAAGGAGACGTGATGGCAGCGCCGCTATTACAAGCAGAGATCGACATCAACGCTCCGGTCAGCCGGGTGTGGTCGCTGATCTCGGATCTGGGCAACATGCCCAAGTGGAGCCCGCAGTGCCGGCTGATGAAGCCACTCGGCGAGGTCCGTCCTGGCACGCGCACCTTCAACCTGAACCGGCGCAACAACCTGTTCTGGCCGACGACCGCGACGATCACCGAGCTGATCCCGGAGCGCAAGCTGGCATTCCGGGTGAACGCCAACAACACCGTCTGGTGCTATGAGCTCGAGGCGACCGCCACCGGCACCCGCGTCGTCGAGACCCGGCACGCCGAGAACGGCGTCAAGGCCGTCTCGACCATGACGGTCAATGCCGTGATGGGTGGGGTACCGGGCTTCGAGAAGGAACTCGTCGACGGTATGAACACCTCGCTGGCGCGCATCAAGGCCGCCGCCGAAGGCTAAGTCTGGTCGACCGTCTCGGGGCTCGCGACGTCTTCGGAGCTCTCGACCGGTTCGGGGCTCTCGACCGGCTCGGGGCTCTCGGCAACCGCCGGGACCTCGGTGACCGTCGGGACCTCGATGACCTCCAGCACGCCGTCGTCATAGGGGTCGTACAACGGCGATCCGCTGCCCGGGGCCGGCGGGGTGTCCGAATGCGCACCGCAGCCGTACTCGAAATCGACGACCTGTGCGTCGGCGGACATCTCGTTGCAGCACACCCCGAACATGACGCCGAGCCCACCGGCGAGCGGAACCATGAATCCGCAATCGCGGCACACCCGCTTGGTCCCGCGAGCCATCGGTGCGCCGGGACCGTGGTCGCCGTCGTGCCAGCGCTGCGCGGTCTCGTCGCGGCCGAGGGCGCTGAGCACCTGGCGGCGGCCGAACCCGATTTCGTAAGCGACGTCGTCGATCGCGGGGTCACCGGTCGCGGTGTATCCCGGAGCCAGTCGCAGATCATCCTTCAGCGGCGCGAGCAGGTCACCAGGGCCCAGGTCGCCCGGCTTGATGCGCTCCTCCCAGGGCACCCAGGCCGGGGCCAGGAGTGCCGTCGGGCCAGGCACCAGCACGACTTCACTGACCGTCGCGTGATCGGCGCCGGGGCAGGCCACCACCACTGCCCACTGCCAGCCCTGATAGCCGGGCATCTTCGCCAGGAAGCGGTGGGTCGCCGCGGACTCGTCCTCGAAGCTGACGCCGAGGTACTCGCCCACCGTGTCGCCGCTGAACTCCACGATCGCCTGCCGTGCCAGGTCGGCGGCGCCGCTCAGTACGGCGGCAGCCGCGTCTGACGGGGCGCCGTGGTGGGCAGGAGCCGTGGGTTCTGCAGAGTCGATCGAGCTGTCCATCGTCACCAATCTTGCCTCACGGCCCGTGTGTGCAGCCACACCGGTCACGTGCGCGCCGCATATGCCGCCATGGGGGACAATCGTGGCGTGTCTGGAAGCCGCCGTGACGAGCCCCGCGGGAATCCGGCTTTCGGGCCGGATCGCCGCTCGCCGGCCGGCGCCCCGGACGAGCACCCCGGCATGGCCAACTATCCCAGCGACGGGGAGGGTTTCCACCGGCCCGGCGCCACCCGGCGGTCCAATCCGATCCCCAGCGCCAACCGCTACCTGCCGCCGCTGGGCGATCAGGATCAGCGCACCGAGAACCTGTCCGGCCCACCGCCAGGCTCCCGCGGCAGTGCCGGAGGTGGTGCGGGCGAACGTGTCACGGTCACCCGTGCCGCGGCCTTGCGCAGCCGCGAGATGGGATCGCGGATGTATTCGATGGTGCACCGGGCGGCCACGGCCGACGGCGCCGACAAGTCGGGCCTGACCGCACTCACCTGGCCGGTGGTCGCCAACTTCGCGGTCGACTCGGCCATGGCGGTGGCCCTGGCCAACACGTTGTTCTTCGCCGCCGCATCCGGGGAGAGCAAGAGCAAGGTCGCGCTCTACCTGCTCATCACGATCGCGCCGTTCGCGGTGATCGCCCCGCTCATCGGGCCCGCGCTGGATCGTGTGCAGCACGGCAGGCGCGCGGCGCTGGCGATGTCGTTCATCCTGCGCGCCGGGCTGGGGATCGTGCTGATCATGAATTACGACGGCGCCAGCAATAACTACCCGTCGTGGGTGCTCTATCCCTGCGCGCTGGGAATGATGGTGCTGTCAAAGTCCTTCAGCGTGCTGCGCAGCGCGGTCACCCCACGAGTGATGCCACCGACGATCGACCTGGTCCGGGTGAACTCACGGCTGACGATGTTCGGCCTGATCGGTGGCACCATCGTCGGCGGCGGTATCGCCGCCGGGGCGGAGTACCTGCTCACCACGGTCTTCCAGCTGCCCGGCGCATTGTTCGTCGTCGTCTTCATCGCCGTCGCCGGCGCCTCGTGGTCGATGCGGATCCCACGCTGGGTGGAGGTGACCGAAGGCGAGGTGCCTGCCACCCTGACCTATCACGGCGACACCGGGCCGCTGCATAGGCACGATCACCAGCCGGCCACGAAGACGGGCGCGCGGCGACAGCCGTTGGGCCGCAACATCATCACCTCGCTGTGGGGCAACTGCACGATCAAGGCGATGGTCGGGTTCCTGTTCCTGTACCCGGCGTTCGTCGCCAAGTCGCACGACGCCAGCAGCTGGGAGCAGTTGGCCATGCTGGGTCTGATCGGCGCGGCGGCCGGAATCGGGAACTTCGCGGGCAACTTCACCGCGGCTCGAATGAAGCTGGGCCGGCCGGCGATGCTCGTCGCGCGCATGACGGTGGCGGTGACGGTGGTGGCCCTGGTGGCCGCCGTCACCGGCAGCCTGATCACCGTGGCGGTGGCCGCGCTGATCACCTCGGGCGCGACCGCGATCGCCAAGGCTTCACTGGATGCGTCGTTGCAGGACGACCTGCCCGAGGAATCGCGGGCGTCGGCGTTCGGGCGTTCGGAGTCGGTGCTGCAGCTGGCCTGGGTGCTCGGCGGTGCGCTCGGCGTGCTGATATCCACCCAACTGTGGGTGGGCTTCACCGCGATCAGCGCGATGCTTATCCTCGGTCTGGCGCAGACCATCGTCAGCTATCGCGGCGATTCATTGATTCCCGGCTTCGGCGGTAACCGTCCGGTGCTGGCTGAACCGGAAGGGGCATCGGCGGTGACCAACCGGTGACAAGGTTGGTCCGCTGGCTCCTGGTGGTGTTCGTCGTGTTGGCGTCGATCGGCGCCGGCGTCGGCGCGTGGGCGCTGACCCGCGACACCGGATCGCGGCTGCCCGAGATCAGTGCCTACTCGCACGGGCAGTCCGTGCGGGTCGGGCCGTTCGTCTACTGCAACGTGGTGAACCTCAACGACTGCCAGAACCCGCAGACCCAGGGCCAGTTGCCGGTCAACGAGCGCTATCCCGTGCAGCTGTCGGTGCCGGCCTCCATCGGGCGGGCGCCGTGGCGGCTGCTGCGGGTGTACGAAGACGAGCGCAACTCGACCACCACCATCTACCGGCCCAATACCGAACTGGCCGTGACGATTCCGACGGTCGACCCGCAACGCGGCAAGCTCACCGGGGTGGTCGTGCAGCTGCTCACCCTGGTGCAGGACAAAGACGGCGAGCTGCGCGACGCCCCGCACGCCGAATGGTCGGTGCGCCTGGTCTGGCCCTAGGTCGCGCCGTGCCCGGCCGGCACCCGCTCGCCCTCGCGCGTCGGCCCCGGCGGAGTGCCATCGCCGAATGGCCTGCCGCCCAAGGATTCTCGCCCGTGCGGCGTCAACCAGCCGGATAGGTCGGGCCCCTTCGGGACGATTTGGGTGGGATTGATGTCGGCATGCACGATGTAGTAGTGCTGCTTGATCTGGACGAAGTCGGTGGTGTCGCCGAACCCCGGAGTCTGGAACAGGTCTCGGGCATAGGCCCACAGCACCGGCATCTCGGCCAGCTTGGTCCGGTTGCATTTGAAGTGGCCGTGGTAGACGGGATCGAAGCGGGCCAAGGTGGTGAACAGCCGAACGTCGGCCTCGGTGATGGTGTCACCGACCAGGTAGCGCCGGTCGGCCAGCCGCTCGGTAAGCCAGTCCAACGCGGCGAACAACCGGTCGTAGGCCGCTTCGTACGACTCTTGCGAACCGGCGAACCCGCAGCGATACACGCCGTTGTTCACCTCGGTGTAGATCCTTTTGCCGACTTCGTCGATCTCGTCGCGCAACGGCTCGGGATACAGCTGCGGCGCACCGTCGCGGTGGTAGGCCTGCCACTGCGTGGAGAAGTCCAACGTCATCTGCGCGAAGTCGTTGGTGACCACCTGGCCGGTGGCGATTTCGACGATCGCCGGCACCGTGATGCCCTTGGGATAGTCGGGGTCGCGGGCGAAGTACGCGTCCTGCAGCCGCGGGATCTTGAGCACCGGGTCGACGCCACCGGGATCGAGATCGAAGGTCCAGCTGCGCTCGTCGTGCGTCGGCCCGCAGAAGCCGATGGACAGCGCATCCTCCAGACCGAGTAGTCGCCGAACGATGATCGTCCGATTCGCCCACGGGCACGCCCTGGCGACGATCAGCCGGTAGCGACCGGGCTCACTCGCATACCCGTCGGCACCGTCAGCGGTAATCCGGGTGGTGATGTAGTTGGTATCGCGCTTGAACTCGCCGCCGCCGGCGACATAGGCACCCACGCGACCAGTGTTCCCCGTCGCAGGCTAGGCGTCGAGCTCCCGGGCAACCGCCTTGACCACTTCGGACACCCGCCGGGCGACCTTGCGATCGGGATAGCGGCCCTTGCGCAGTTCGGGCTGCACCGCGCCTTCCAGCAGCGTGATCATGTCCTCGACCATGCCGTGCAATTCGTCCGGGGTGTGCTTGCGCTCGACCGGGGTGGCCTCACGCCGCGTCCGGGTCAGGCTCGGCGGCGGGTCAATCAGCTTGACGCTCAACGCTTGCGGCCCGCGGCGCCCGGAGGCCACGCCGAACTCGACCTTCTGGCCGGCCTTGAGACCCTCGACGCCCTCGGGCAATGCCGACGCACGGACATAGACGTCCTCGCCGTCCTCCTGGGACAGGAAGCCGAATCCCTTCTCGGCGTCGTACCACTTCACCTTGCCGGTCGGCACTGGTCTCACCTGCTTGTCTAACGGGTCCATGACAACATGACGAAGCGTCCCGCCGGTGCAGGACGCGTGTCGGTGATCCTACTCGGGAAGAGGTGGGGCCAGCACCTGCGTTTAGTTCGGTAGGCTGGGCAAACCGCTGGAGGAGACATGCGCCTGATCTTGAACGTCGTCTGGTTGCTATTCGGCGGGCTATGGCTTGCTCTTGGTTACCTGCTGGCCGCGCTCGTCTGCTTCGTTCTGATCATCACCATTCCCTTCGGCTTTGCCGCGCTGCGGATCGCCGACTACGCGCTGTGGCCGTTCGGGCGAACGATCGTCGACAAGCCCGGCCCGCGCCCCGGCGCCCTCGTCGGCAACGTGATCTGGGTGCTGCTGTTCGGGCTGTGGCTGGCGATCGGGCATCTGGTCAGCGCGGCCGCGATGGCGATCACGATCATCGGGATCCCGCTGGCGCTGGCCAACCTCAAACTGATTCCGGTCTCCTTGATGCCGTTGGGCAAGGAGATCGTCCCCGTCGGGCAGCCGCAGGTGGCGGTATGACGATGACGTCGCTCGGCCTGCCGGCGATCCGCCGCGACGCCGAAGCCTTACCGGCCGAGATGCCGCGCAGCGGCCCGCTGGTCGACACCTTCGGCCGAGTGGCCACCGACCTGCGGGTGTCGCTGACCGATCGCTGCAATCTGCGCTGTACCTATTGCATGCCCGCCGAAGGACTGGACTGGCTGCCCGGCGAGGAACTGCTGACCCACGACGAGCTGACCCGGCTGCTGACGCTGGCCGTCACCCGGCTCGGGATCGACAGCGTCCGCTTCACCGGCGGGGAGCCGCTGCTGTATCGGGGACTCGAGGATGTCGTGGCCGCGGTGGCAGCGCTGCGCCCACGCCCCGAGATCGCGTTGACCACCAACGCGGTGGGGCTGGCCCGGCGCGCCCAGGCCCTGGCCGATGCGGGCCTGGACCGGGTCAACGTCTCGCTGGACAGTCTCGACGCCGCGCATTTCGCCGCCATCACCCGCCGCGACCGGCTCGCCGATGTCCTCGAGGGCCTGTCCGCGGCCGGTGCCGCCG
>JAHFVD010000040.1 GCA_023264735.1 Mycobacterium sp.
CCGGTTCCGGCTCTGCCTCGGGCTCGGCTTCAGCCTCGGGCTCCGGCTCGGCTTCAGCCTCGGCCTCGGGTTCCTCGACGTCGCCGACAGCGGCGGCGTCTTCGGGGTCATGTTCGGCGGCCACGCTCACGGCGGCGGCAATACCACCGCCGGTAGCGACGGCCACCAAATCCTCGGCCATCTTCTCGGCAGGCGATTCCTCATCGGGCCCAGAGCCGTCGGTCTGCTTACCGCCCAGCGTGGCGGGATCCTCGCGACCCTTGGGCGCAAGGAGGATGTACACAATCGCGCCGATGAACACGAACACCGACGTGAACGAGTTCACCCGAATGCCCGCGATATGACTGGCGGTGTCGTCGCGCAACAACTCCACCCAGAACCGGCCGACGCAGTACGCCGCCACATACGTCGCGAACAAGCGACCGTGACCGATCTTGAACCGTCGGTCGAGCCAGATCAGGAAGAAGAACACCGCGAGGTTCCACAACAGCTCGTAGAGGAACGTCGGCTGCACCACGTAGGCAACCTGCCCCGTCGACACCCCGTCGAGGGAATGCACATCGACCATTCCGGACGAGTCGCGCCGGTAGAAGATCTCCAGCCCCCACGGCAACGTCGTCTCGCGGCCGTACAGCTCCTGGTTGAAGTAGTTGCCGAGCCGGCCGATCGCCTGCGCCAGAATGATGCCCGGCGCGATGGCGTCACCGAACGCCGGCAGCGGAATCCCCCTGCGCCGGCAGGCGATCCAGGCACCGACACCACCAAGCGCAACCGCGCCCCAGATACCGAGGCCGCCGTCCCAGATTCGCAGCGCCGCGCCGATACCGGCACCGCCCTCGGCGAAATACGTTCTCCAGTCGGTCATCAGGTGGTAGAGCCGGCCACCGATCAGACCGAACGGCACCGCCCACAACGCGATGTCGTAGATAACCCCACGCTCACCGCCACGCGCCACCCACCGGCGGTCGCCGATGACCAGCGCGGCGATGATGCCCGCGATGATGCACAGCGCGTAGGCCCGAATCGGGACCGGGCCCAAATGCCACACACCTTGCGGCGGACTCGGGAAATAGGCCAAGACGGTTGTCGTCACGAGGCAGGCACCTTCTGTCGCACACCCACAGCAAGCTCTTCGGTCAGCGCCCGCACCGCCGCCAACCCGTCGGTCAGGGCCGACACTAACGCCGAACCCACGATCACGCCGTCCGCGAACGCCGCGATCTCGGCGGCCTGCTCACGCGAGCGCACACCAAGCCCGACCCCCACCGGGATGTCCGAGATCTCCTTGACCCGCCCCACGAGTTCCGGCGCCGCACTGGACACCACGTCGCGCGCGCCCGTCACACCCATGGTCGACGCCGCGTAGACGAACCCGCGCGAGGCTTGCACCGTCTTGGCCAACCGTTCCGGGGTCGACGACGGCGCCACCAGGAAGATCCGGTCCAAGTCGTGGGTTTCGGAGGCGGCCAGCCATTCGTCGGCCTCATCGGGAATGAGGTCCGGGGTGACCATGCCCAGTCCCCCGGCCGCCGCGAGATCACGCGACCAGGCGTCAATCCCGTAGTGCAGCACAAGATTCCAGTACGTCATGACGACGGCGTTGCCGCCCGCGGCACTGATGGTCTCCACCGCACGCAGGGTGTCGCGAACGCGAACACCGCCCTGCAGCGCGGCCTCCGTCGCGGTCGCGATCACCGGGCCGTCCATGCCGGGATCGGAATACGGAACACCGACTTCGATGATGTCGCAACCGGATTCAACCAGCGCGACCATCGCGTCGATCGACACGTCGACGGCGGGATAGCCGGTCGGCAGATAACCGATCAGGGCGGCCCGGCCCTCGTTGTGGCATGCCGCAAAAATCGAACCCAGCCGTCCCGACTGGCTGTGCTGAACTGTCATGAGGCTCCCGGGCCGGACTTGTCCAACAGCCCGAACCACTTGGCCGCCGTCTCGACGTCCTTGTCACCGCGGCCGGACAGGTTGACCAGGATAACCGCACCGGGGCCCAGCTCGGCTGCCAGCTTCACGGCCCCGGCCACAGCGTGTGCCGATTCGATGGCCGGGATGATGCCCTCGAGACGGCACAGCAGCCGGAACGCGTCCATGGCCTCGGTATCGGTGATCGGCCGATACTCCGTGCGCCCGAGCTCCTTGAGGAAAGCATGCTCGGGGCCTACTCCCGGATAGTCCAGCCCGGCCGAGATCGAGTGCGATTCGATCGTCTGGCCATCCTCATCCTGCAACAGATACGAGTACGAACCCTGAAACGCTCCTGGCGTTCCACCCGCGAAAGTCGCTGCGTGCCTACCGGTTTCGACCCCATCGCCAGCCGCTTCGAAGCCAACCAGACGCACAGCGGCGTCTTCGATAAACGGGTGGAAGATGCCGATCGCATTGGAGCCGCCACCCACGCAAGCGGCCACCACATCAGGCAACCGCCCGGCCTGGGCCAACATCTGTACACGCGCCTCGAGCCCGATGATCCGCTGGAAGTCGCGCACCATCGTCGGGAACGGGTGCGGCCCGGCAGCGGTCCCGAAGCAGTAGTAGGTGTTGTCGGCGTTGGTGACCCAGTCGCGGAACGCGTCGTTGATGGCGTCCTTCAGGGTCTTGGACCCGGACTCCACCGACACCACCTCGGCGCCCAGCAGCCGCATCCGCGCCACATTCAGCGCTTGGCGCGCGGTGTCCACCGCACCCATGTAGATCACGCACTCCAGACCAAGCAGCGCGCACACCGTCGCGGTCGCCACACCATGCTGGCCGGCACCGGTCTCGGCGATCACCCGGGTCTTGCCCATCTGCTTGGCCAGCAGCGCCTGACCCAGCACGTTGTTGATCTTGTGCGATCCGGTGTGGTTCAGGTCTTCGCGTTTGAGGAACACCCGCACCCCACCGAGGTGCTCGCCGAGCCGGACCGCCTCGTAGAGCGGTGACGGGCGCCCGGCGTAGTGGGTCTGCAGGTTGTCGAGCCGATCCAGGAACTCCTGGTCGGTGCGCGCCTTTTCGTAGGCGGCCGTCACCTCTTCGATGACTGCCATCAGCGCCTCGGGGACATACCGGCCGCCGAAGACTCCGAAGTGCCCGCGGGCGTCGGGATCATGCGCCGTCGGCTCGGCGACAGCCGCACTCATGCGCGGCACGTTCGGGGTGGAGGTGTCAGCCACGACTCAGCGAGCGGGTTTCGGGCAGGAGGGGTGAGCTCCGGCGGTCACCAGATCGGCGACGGCGCTGCGTGGATCGCCACTGGTCACCAGACCTTCACCGACCAGCACGGCGTCCGCCCCGGCGCCGGCGTACGCCAGCAGGTCGCCGGTTCCGCGAATGCCCGATTCGGCGACCCGGATCGTGTCGGACGGCAGCCCCGGTGCGATCCGCGCGAAGCAGTCCCGGTCGACCTCCAGCGTCTTGAGGTTGCGCGCGTTCACACCGATCACCTTGGCGCCTGCCTGCAGCGCCCGGTCGGCCTCTTCCTCGGTGTGCACTTCGACCAGCGCGGTCATCCCCAGCGACTCGGTGCGCTCCAGCAGCGACTCCAGGGCCGGCTGCTCGAGGGCCGCGACGATCAGCAGGAGCATGTCCGCGCCGTGCGCCCTGGCTTCGTGGATCTGGTAGGGCCGGATGATAAAGTCCTTGCGCAGCACCGGAATTCGGACAGCGGCACGCACCGCATCCAAGTCAGCCAGCGAGCCGTTGAAGCGACGCTCCTCGGTCAGCACGCTGATCACCCGGGCTCCGCCGCTCTCGTAGGCGCGGGCCAACTCGGCGGGATCGGCGATATTGGCGAGTTCGCCACGGGAAGGGCTGGCGCGCTTCACTTCGGCGATGACGGCGATGCCCGGTGCGCGCAGCGCGGCCAGTACGTTCAGTGGCGCAGGAGCAGCCTCGGCGGCCGCCTTGACCTCGGCCAGCGGAACGATCGCCTCACGGGCGGCAACGTCTTCGCGTACTCCCTCGATGATGGAGTCGAGCACGGTTGCCGAACTCATGCGAACCGAATCCCTTCTAGCGCCCTGACGATCTCGCTCATGTCCTTGGAAGGGTAGTCGTAGTACGGCGCGCATTCGTCACCGACCCTCGGTGTCGGGGCGTCCTTCGGTGGGATCGACGCCCTCGTCAAGGGCATCCCACATGCCCCGCTCCGAGATGGCCGGGTCGGCGTCCTCGCTGCGCGCGGCGCTGCGGCGGGCCGCGGGCGCGGCATATTTGGCTGTGGCGCCCCGCCCCGAGCCCGCCGAGCGCATCAGCAGCACGGCGGCGACCAGCGCACACACCGCCGCGGCGACGGTCAGTCCGGCACCAACGTAGTGCCTGCTGCTGGCCACCAGCGACGCGACCGGGAGCTGGGCCAGGTCGGCGGCCCGCGGGCCGACGTCCGGCGTGACGATCAGACTGACGCCGAGGTACCCCAGCAGCAGCGTGACCACGGCGATCAGCACCGCGACCGCCCGCAGGCCCCAGCCCCGCACGGCCAACCCGGCCACCGCCGCCGCGAGCAGCAGCACAGCCAGCGGCAGCAGCGCGTTGGACCAGCTGGCACCGGTCAGGTCGATGGTCTTGGGCTGACCAAGGCCGTCGAACGACGTCACCGAGACCCACACCAGCCGCGAGCCCGCCCACAGCAACAGCGCGGAGCCGACCAGCAGCAGCTGCCCGATGCGAATCATGGGGCGCCGAGGGTTTCCGCGGCCGCGATCGCGCTGAGCACCGCCTTGGCCTTGTTGGTCGCCTCGGTGTACTCGTAGGGACCGTTGGAGTCGGCCACCACCCCACCGCCTGCCTGCACGTAGGCGGTGCCCTTGCTCATCAGGGCGGTGCGGATCGCGATCGCGAAGTCGGCGTTGCCTGCGAAGTCCAGATAGCCGACGACGCCGCCGTAGAGGCCACGGCGGGTCTTCTCCACCTCTTCGATGAGTTCCATCGCGCGCACCTTCGGCGCACCGGTCAGCGTGCCGGCCGGGAAGCATGCCGTGACGGCGTCCAGCGCGGTGCGGCCGTCGGCCAGCAGTCCGGTGACTGTCGACACCAGATGCATGACGTGGCTGTAGCGCTCGATGTGGCTGTAGTCCTCGACCCGCACGGTGCCCGGAACGCAGACCCGCCCCAGGTCGTTGCGGCCGAGGTCGACCAGCATCAGATGCTCGGCGCGTTCCTTCTCGTCGGCCAGCAGCTCCTTCTCCAGCAGCTGGTCTTCCTCTTCGGTCTGACCGCGCCACCGGGTTCCGGCGATCGGATGGGTTGTGGCCCAGCCGTCCTTGACCGTCACCAACGCCTCAGGACTGGAGCCGACGATCGAAAACGCCGTTCCCCCAGCCTCATCCGGGATGTGCAGCAGATACATATAGGGGCTGGGGTTGGTGACCCGCAGCATCCGGTAGACGTCGATCGGGTCGACGGCGGTGTCCACCTCGAAGCGCTGAGACGGCACCACCTGAAAGGCCTCACCGGCCTCGATCTCCTTGACCAGCCGCTCGACGATCGCGCTGTACTCCTCGGGAGTGCGCTGCGAGCGGGGCTGGGGCTGGGGCCGGGAGAACGTCGCCACGCTCGACGACAGCGGCTGGCCCAGCGCCTCGGTCATCACGTCGAGGCGGGCGACGGCGTCGTCATAGGCCCAGTCGACGCGTTCGTCGGTGCCGTTCCAGTTCACCGCGTTGGCGATCAGGGTGATGGTGCCCTCATGATGGTCGACGGCGGCCAGATCGGTGGCCAGCAGCAGCAGCATGTCGGGCAGGCCGAGGTCGTCGGCGGCCAGCTGCGGCAGCCGCTCCAGGCGCCGGACGAAGTCGTAGGCGAAGAAACCGACCATGCCACCCGACAGCGGCGGCATTCCGGCGAGCGGGCCCGTGGACAGCAGTGCCATCGTCTGGTGCAGCGCCGCCAGCGGGTCGCCGCCGGTCGGGGCGTCCTGTGGGGTGGCGCCCAGCCAGACCGCTTCCCCGTCGCGGACGGTCAGCGCCGACGGCGCGCCCGCCCCGATGAACGACCAGCGCGACCACGAGCGCCCGTTCTCGGCGGATTCGAGCAGGAAGGTTCCGGGCCGGTTGGCAGCCAATTTCCGGTACGCCGACAACGGCGTCTCGCTGTCCGCGAGCACCTTGCGGGTCACCGGCACCACGCGGTGTTCGGCAGCGAGCGCACGGAACTCCTCGCGTGTGGTGGTGGCGGCGAGGTTGGATTGCACGGATACATCCTCCCAGACCCGCTGGCCTGGTTTGACCGGCGTAGCCTCACCCCATGAAACGTGGAGACCGGGTTGCGGACTTCGAACTGCCGGATCAGACCGGCACCGTGCGCTCGTTGACGAGCCTGCTGGCCGACGGGCCGATCGTCCTGTTCTTCTACCCCGCCGCGATGACCCCCGGCTGCACCAAGGAAGCCTGTCATTTCCGCGACCTGGGCTCCGAGTTTGCCGCGCTGGGTGCCAGCCGCGTGGGCATCAGCACCGACGCGGTCGAGAAGCAGGCCCGGTTCGCCGACTCGCAGAATTTCGACTACCCGCTGCTGTCCGACTCCGACGGTGCGATCGCCACGGCCTTCGGCGTCAAGCGCGGGCTGCTGGGCAAGCTCATCCCGGTCAAGCGCACGACGTTCGTGATCGACACCGACCGCACCGTGCTGGAGGTCATTTCCAGCGAGGTCAACATGGACGCCCACGCTGATAAGGCACTCGAGGTGCTGCGGTCGCGCAAGCAGGCCTGATGGTGCACATCCATGTCGAACGCACCATCGCGGCTCCGCCGAGCGAGGTGTTCGCGTGGCGGGCCGACCCGGCCGCACGTGGTCCGCGGTAGCCGGTGGCCGGTTAGCCGAGATGCTCAGCTCGCGGGTGCTCGAGACGTAGCGGAATCTGTGCACCCAGTACTACAGCTGTCGGACGTGACCTTCCGCCGCAACGGCAAGCAGATCATCGACGGCATCTCGCTGACGGTTCAGGCCGGCGAACACTGGGCGCTGTTGGGGCCCAACGGCGCAGGCAAGAGCACACTGCTCGGGTTCTGCGCCGCGGTGACGTTTCCGACCACGGGCGCGGTGCACATCCTCGGCAGTCAAATGGGACGCACGGACCTGGCCGCACTGCGCCGGTCGATCGGACACGTGAATCCCCGCCACCGGCTGCAGTATTCGCTGACCGTGCGCGAGGTGGTGCTCACCGGCATCACCGCAACGATCGACCTCCCGATGCGCTGGACGCCGAGCCCGGCCGAGAGTGAGCGGGCCGACGCGATGATCGCCGCGGTAGGTATGACCCGCAAGGCCGACGACGTGTGGCCGACGCTGTCACAGGGCGAGCGGGGCCGGGCTCTCATTGCGCGGGCACTGGTTTCGGAACCCGATCTGCTTCTCCTCGACGAGCCGACGACGGGGCTGGATGTCGCGGCGCGCGAGCAACTGCTCGAGACCATCGACACCCTGGACCGGACGCACCCCGATGTCGCCTCGATCCTGGTGACCCATCACCTCGAAGAGTTGCCGACGACCACGACGCACGCCTTGCTGATCGCCGACGGCCGGACCGTAGCGAGCGGGCCTGCGCGAGAGGCGATTTCGACGGACAATGTCACGACGGCGTTCGCCCACCCGATCGTCGTCGGCTACGACGAGGGCCGCTGGACCGCACGGGCCAAGGCGACCGCCATCGACGTCTAATACCTCGACAGCGATTTCATCTGTGGGTAGAGGACCGCTGGACCGAGCCATCGGGCGACGAAGCGACGTAGTTCGTTTCTGTCCTGTGAGGGTCGCCGGGGATCGGTCAGAAGGGATTGCACGGTGCGCGCCGTCATTTCGCAAAGATCGCGGAGCGCGGCGGCGTCGAAACCATGCACATTCCAGTCCACATCGAAGCGCTGAAAGACGGACAAGCAGAAGGTGATCGCTGTGTCGGATGTCAGCGAGGTGACGGCTTCGCCCTCGTGCCGCAGGGTCAACACATTGTCCAGTTGCGGATCGCCGACAAGGTTCTCGATGCCGAACGACACGCTCTCGACGACGGCTGACACCGGGTCCGTGAGTCCGCTGACGTGTGCTACGACCTGGTCGATGAATCCGTCGACGGCACGCATCGAGCTGGCGATGAGCAGCGCATCGGCATTCGGGAAGTAGCGGTACACCGTCTGGCGGGTGATGCCGAGCCGCCGGGCAACATCCGCCAGTCGTATCGCCGCTCCGTGTTCGGCCACCACTTCGTCCACCGCATCGAGGATTCGGGCAATCGCCTCCTCATCCGAGGCGGGCGTCACCCCAGCCCAGCCACGACTACGCATCGATCGCCACCAGTCTTTCGCTGGTGAATTCGATGGGAAGGGTTGTCGGACCGGTCATCCCGAGCACCGACTTCCACGGGGCCGGACCCGCGCGGTGGACCGCGGGTAGTCGGCGAGTGAGGACGATGAGTGCTTCGGCCAATTCCCGGCGGGCGAGGTTGGCGCCGAGACAGTAGTGCGCACCCCCGCCAAAAGTGAGGATCGCTGGTACATCCTTCCGTGCGATGTCGAAGCGGTCGGCATCGCCATAGATCGCTGGATCGCGGTTGGCTGCAAAGGTGTTGGCGAAGACGAAGGTCCCTGCCGGGAACAGGTAGCCACCGAATTCGGCATCCTCGACGGCGGCTCGCGGCACGATGCATGCTGCGGGCGAGTGCCGCATGCTCTCCTCGACCGCGGGCATCGCCAGTTCTGGATGGTCGCGTAGCTTCGCCCATTGATCCGGGTGCTCGCAGAGTACCTGCACCGACGCCGCCAATTGGTTGCGCGTTGTGTCCGTTCCCGCCATCAAGAACCCGGCGGCCAGCCCGCGGAGTTCGTCGAGATTCAGCCGGTCACCGTCGCTTTCCGCGCGGATGAGCTCCGACAGCAGGTCGTCGGTCAGGTTGTTTCGGCGGGCGGCGACCATGTCGTCGACGTAGGCGTCGAGCTCGCCCCATGCCCGCATGATCGCGGACTCATCGAAGTTGGCGTCGGGCTGGAAGTTGAAGGCCTTGAAGATCTCCTCGGTCCAATCCGCGAACAGCTGCCAATCCTCGCGGGGCGCACCGAGCAGCGCACAGATGATCGGCGTCGGGTAAGGGCGCGCGATGTCGGTCACGACGTCGCAGCGTCCGGCGTCCATTACCCGGTCGATCAGCCCGTTCACCACCTCGTGGATCGTGTCGGCGAGTCGGGAGGTCGCGCGCGGTGTGAACGCCTTGGCGACCAGCTTGCGCAACCGAACGTGCGGTGGGCCGTCCAACCCCAGCAGGCTGCTTGCCAGCTTGTCGAACAGCGGGCCGGACGTGATGCCCTGCGCCGCCAACGTGATACCGGGTGGCAGTCGGAACCTGTTGTTGCGCAGCAATTCCCGAGCCAGCTCGTAGGACAGGATCTCGGGTCCGAGGGGACCGATGGCGATGGGTGCGCGCGATTGCGCGGCACGAAGGTCGTCGAGGATGTCCTGCGGTGTAGCGGTGAGGTCGTAACTGAACGTGGGCAAGTCAGCGTCGAAGACATTGGGTGCGGTGCTGTTCACGGTCATCGATGCCTCAGCTTCCCTTGGCGCCCGAAAGCACACTACGGACATATTTGTCCGTAGTGTATGACCATTGCGGGATCGACGTCAATGAATGCCCGAAAAGCGCTGACGATTCGACTGTAATCGCTGCACTAGGTCATACGTATTGGTGACAAATGTCAATTCGCAGGGCCGAGCAGCAGGTCGGCGTCGAAGCAGCTGTGATCGCCGGTGTGGCAGGCCCCGCCGACCTGGTCGACCTCCAGCAGCACCGCGTCACCGTCGCAGTCCAGCCGCACCGAATGCACATGCTGGGTGTGTCCGGACGTCGCGCCCTTGACCCAGTACTCGCCGCGGGAGCGCGAATAGTAAGTGGCTTCCTGGGTTTCCAGCGTGCGGGCCAGCGCCTCGTCGTCCATCCACGCCACCATCAACACGTCGCCGGTGCCGCGCTCCTGCGCGATCGCCGCGAACAGCCCGTTGGCGTCGCGCTTGAGCCGCTTGGCGATATCGGGATCGAGACTCATCGCACCACTATGCCCTCCGCGGCCATCGCCGCTTTGACCTGGCCGATGGTGAGCTCACGGAAGTGGAAGACGCTGGCCGCCAACACCGCATCCGCGCCGGCCTGGACCGCAGGCCCGAAATCGCCGACCGCACCGGCTCCGCCGCTGGCGATCACCGGCACCGTGACGGCGTTACGCACCGCACGCAGCATCTTGAGGTCGAAACCGGCCTTGGTGCCGTCGGCGTCCATCGAGTTCAGCAGGATCTCGCCGACTCCGAGTTCGGCTCCGCGCGTTGCCCATTCGACGGCGTCGATACCGGTCCCCTGTCGTCCGCCGTGAGTGGTGACCTCCCAGCCAGACGGGGTCGGCGCCGAGCCGGCAGGCACCGTGCGGGCGTCCACCGACAACACGATGCACTGCGAGCCGAACTTCCGGGACAACTCGGCCAGCAGCTCGGGACGGGCGATCGCTGCGGTGTTCACCGACACCTTGTCCGCGCCCGCGCGCAGCAGCATGTCGACGTCGGCCACCGAGCGCACGCCGCCGCCGACGGTGAGCGGGATGAAGACCTGCTCGGCGGTGCGGCGCACCACGTCGAGCATCGTCGAACGCCCCGACGAGGAGGCCGTGACGTCCAGGAACGTCAGCTCGTCCGCGCCTTCGGCATCGTAGGCGGCGGCGAGTTCGACGGGATCGCCTGCGTCACGCAGGTTTTCGAAGTTCACACCCTTGACCACCCGGCCGGCGTCCACGTCCAGGCAGGGAATCACACGTACGGCGACGTCCATTACAAGTAATCCTCCGGTGGGCCGACCCTGTCCAGGATCTCCATGACATGGGCGTGCACGCCCGGTGCGGCAGCCAGCGCCGAGGTTGACGACGGGGTCCACGGCTGGCCGGACAGGTCGGTGACGATCCCGCCCGCCGCGCGCACCAGTGCCACGCCCGCGGCGTGGTCCCAGATGTGGTGGCCGAAACTGATGGCCGCGCCCATCACTCCGGCCGACACGTAGGCGATGTCGACGCCGGTGGCACCGTGCATCCGTAGCTTCGAGCAGACCCGGCTCAGATTCTCCAGCACCGCAAGCCGATAGCGGCCAGGGAACCTGCCTCGCCAGTCGACGTTGAACGTGCCGATGCCGACCACGCACTGCCCGATCTCGCTGTGTCCGATCGGCGGCTGGGCCACGCCGTTGTAGTACACCGGTCCGTCCACGACCGCGCTGTAGCGCTGATCGCTGAACGGCAGCCAGGTCAGGCCCGCGACCGGTTCACCGTCGCGCAGCAGGCCCAGCAGGATCGCGGCCATCGGTGATCCGGCGGCGTAGTTGAACGTGCCGTCGATCGGGTCGAGCACCCAGACCAGCGGGGAATCGATTGGCGCACCGCCGAATTCTTCTCCGTGTACCCCGATCCCGGTGGCCGACTCCAGCGCCTGGACCACCTGGCGTTCGATGGCCAGGTCGACCTCGGTGGCGAAGTCGTTGCCCTTCTTCTGCACGGCAGACGCGGCCCGGTGCCCGGCGATGAACGGTTTGGACGCCTCGTCCAGGATCACCGCCGCCTGGGCCACCAGGGCCTCGAGGTCTGCCGAGTGCACTGCCATCGGGTTACTGACTCACCGCGGCCAGCGCCTCCGGCAGCGTGAATCGGCCCGCATAGAGCGCTTTTCCGACGATTGCGCCCTCTACCCCATTGTCGGTCAGCGTTGCGATCGCGCGCAGATCATCCAGGCTCGACACCCCGCCGGACGCGATCACGGGAGCATCGGTGCACTCGGCCACGCCCTCGAGCAGGTCGAGGTTGGGCCCGGTGAGTGTGCCGTCCTTGGTGACGTCGGTGACGACGAACCGCGAGCAGCCTTCGCTGTCAAGGCGTTCCAGGACATGCCACAGGTCGCCGCCATCGGTCTCCCAGCCGCGGCCGCGTAGCCGGTGCTCGCCCTCGACGATCTGCACGTCCAGCCCGACGGCTACCTTGTCGCCGTACTCGGCGATCGCCGCGGCGCACCACAGCGGGTTCTCCAGTGCCGCGGTGCCGATGTTGACCCGGGTGCAGCCGGTGGCCAGCGCCGCCTTGAGCGACTCGTCGTCGCGAATACCGCCGGACAGTTCGACTTTCACGTCGAGCGCGCCGACCACTTCGGCGAGCAACTCGCGGTTGGACCCACGGCCGAACGCGGCGTCGAGATCCACCAGGTGGATCCATTCGGCACCGTCGCGCTGCCAGGTCAGCGCGGCGTCCAGCGCCGAGCCGTACTCCGTCTCGCTGCCGGCCTTGCCTTGCACCAGGCGCACCGCCTTACCCTCGACCACATCGACGGCAGGCAACAAAATCAGTGGCACTCTTACAGCCCCTCAACCCAATTCGCGAGCAGCGCCGCACCGGCGTCACCGCTCTTCTCCGGATGAAATTGTGTCGCCGACAGCGGACCGTCCTCGACGGCGGCCAGGAACCGCGCGTGGTGGGTGGCCCAGGTCAGCAGCGCGTCAGGTGCGCCCTCCCACTTCTGTGCGGCATAGGAGTGCACGAAGTAAAACCGGGTGTCGGCGTCGAACCCCTTGAACAGCAGGCTGCCCGGCGCCGCGTCGACGACGTTCCAGCCCATGTGCGGGATCACCGGTGCATCCAGCCTGGTGACCGATCCCGGCCACTGGCCGCAGCCCGTCGACTCCACCCCGAACTCCACGCCGTGAGAGAACAGGATCTGCATACCCACGCAGACACCCAGCACCGGGCGGCCCGCGGCCACCCGCTCGGCGATGATGCGCTCGCCGCCGATCCCGCGCAGCCCCGTCATGCACGCCTCGTACGCGCCGACGCCGGGAACGACAAGACCGTCGGCGTTCAGCGCGCGTTGCGCGTCGGCGGTCACCTCGACGTCGGCGCCGACGCGTTCCAGCGCCCGCTGCGCCGAGCGCAGGTTGCCCGAGCCGTAGTCCAGGACCACGACGGATTTAGCTGTCACAGTGACCCTTTGGTGGACGGCACGCCCGAAACCCGAGGATCGGGCTCGACGGCCTGCCGCAGCGCCCGGGCCACCGCCTTGTACTGCGCCTCGGTGATGTGGTGCGGGTCGCGACCGTAGATGGTCCGCACGTGCAGCGAGATGCGGGCGTTGAACGCCAGCGACTCGAACACGTGCCGGTTGACCACGGTGTGGTAGGGCACGCTGGAGCCTGCGATCGTGAAATCGACCATGTAGTCCGGTTCGCCGGTGTGTACGAAGTACGGCCGCCCGGAGACGTCGACGGCGGCGTGGGCCAGCGTCTCGTCCATCGGGATGAAGGCGTCGCCGAACCGGCGGATGCCCTTCTTGTCACCGAGGGCCTGGCCCAGTGCGGTGCCCAGCACGATCGCGGTGTCTTCGATGGTGTGGTGACCCTCGATGTCGACGTCGCCCTTGGCGGTGACGGCCAGGTCGAAGCTGGCGTGGGTGCCCAGCGAGGTCAGCATGTGGTCGAAGAACGGGATCCCGGTGTGCACACTGACATCACCGGTGCCGTCCAGATCGAGTTCGACGACGATGTCGGACTCGCGGGTCTTGCGCTCGACCTTTGCGATGCGACTCATGTGGCTCCTATTTTCGCGCTGACTTTTAGGAAGGCGTCGTTCTCGTCGGCTAATCCGATTGTGGTGCGCAGGTATCCACCGATCCCGACATCGCGGATCAGAACACCGTCGTCGAGGTAGCGCTGCCAGGCCGCCGCGGCGTCGGCGAATTCACCGAACAGCACGAAGTTGGCGTCACTGGGAATGACGCGGAACCCGAGTTCGGTCAGTGCCGCACTGACTCGCTCCCGCTCGGCGATCAGCGTCGCGACGCTGCCCAGAGTGTCGTCGGCGTGCCGCAGCGCGGCCCGGGCGGCGGCCTGGGTGAGCACCGATAGGTGATACGGCAGCCGGACCAGCAGGACCGCGTCGATGATCGCCGGGGCGGCAACCAGGTAGCCCAGCCGGCCACCCGCGAACGCGAATGCCTTGCTCATGGTGCGACTGACGATGAGCCGGCTCGGATACTCCTCGATCAGCGCGACCGCGCTGGGCTGGCTGGAGAATTCGCCGTAGGCCTCGTCGACGATCAGGATGCCGTGGTCCATCGCATCCAGAAGCCGGCGCAGATCGGCCAGCGGAATGCTCTGGCCGGACGGGTTGTTCGGGCTGGCGACGAACACCACGTCAGGATCGCGGGCGGCGATGACGGTGGCCGCGGTGTCGGCGTCGAGACTGAAGTCGGCCGAGCGCACCGACTCGATCCACTCGGTCTGCGTACCGTTCGAGATGATCGGGTGCATCGAGTACGACGGCACGAAGCCGATCGCGCTGCGGCCCGGCCCGCCGAACGCCTGCAGCAACTGTTGCAGGATCTCGTTGGATCCGTTTGCCGCCCACAGGTTTTCGGTCTGCACCGGGACACCGGTCTGGGTCCGCAGGTAGGCGGCCAGGTCGGCACGCAACTCGACGGCGTCCCGGTCGGGATAGCGGTGCAACTCGGCGGCAGCGGCCTGCACCGAACGCGTCACGTCCTCGACCAGCGCCGCACTCGGCGGGTGCGGGTTCTCGTTGGTGTTCAGCCGCACCGGCACGTCGAGCTGCGGCGCGCCGTACGGGGATTTGCCGCGCAGGTCGTCGCGCAGCGGCAGATCCGCAAGGGTGACCCGGCTTCCGGGGATGGTCATCGTTCGAACCTCCGCCGGACGGCTTCGCCGTGCGCAGGCAGGTCCTCGGCCTTGGCCAGCGTGATGACATGTCCGGACACGTCTTTCAGTGCCGCCTCGGTGTAGTCGACGACGTGGATACCGCGCAGGAAGGTCTGCACCGACAGGCCGCTGGAGTGCCGCGCACAGCCCGCGGTGGGCAGCACGTGGTTGGACCCGGCGCAGTAGTCACCGAGACTGACCGGCGACCACGGGCCGACGAAGATCGCCCCGGCCGCGCGGATGCGGCTCGCCACCTCGTTGGCCTCGACGGTCTGAATCTCCAAATGTTCGGCAGCATAAGCGTTCACGACGCGCACACCGGTGTCGATATCGTCGACAAGCACGATGGCGGACTGCCGCCCGCGCAGCGCCTCGGTGACCCGCTCGCGGTGTTTGGTGGTGGTCAGTTGCACAGCCAGTTCGGCCTCGGTGGCCTCGGCCAGTGCGGTGCTGTCCGTCACCAGCACGCTCGCGGCCATCACATCGTGCTCGGCCTGGCTGATCAGGTCGGCCGCAACATGGACCGGGTCGGCGGTGTGGTCGGCCAGGATCGCGATCTCGGTGGGGCCGGCCTCGGCGTCAATACCGATCTGCGAGCGGCAGATTCGCTTGGCGGCGGTCACGTAGATGTTGCCCGGCCCGGTGACCATGTCGACCGGCGCCAGTTCGGCACCGTCGGTGTCGGTGCCGCCGTAGGCCATCAGCGCCACCGCTTGCGCACCGCCGACCGCCCATACCTCGTCGACGCCGAGCAGAGCTGCGGCCGCCAGGATCGTCGGGTGCGGCAGGCCACCGTGCTGGCCTTGTGGCGGGCTGGCGATCACCAGCGACTCGACCCCGGCGGTCTGGGCGGGCACCACGTTCATCACCACGCTCGACGGGTAGACCGCGTTGCCGCCCGGCACGTAGAGGCCCACCCGCTCCACCGGCACCCAGCGCTCGGTGACCGAGGCGCCGGGAGCCAAGGTTGTGGTGGTGTCGGTACGACGTTGGTCGGCGTGCACGATTCGGGTGCGCTCGATCGCCACCTCGAGCGCGGCGCGCACGTCTGGATCGAGCTCGGCGAGGGCTGCGGCCAGGCGCTCGGCGGGAACCCGCACGGACTTCGGGCGCACCCCGTCGTAGAACGCACCATGTTCCAGCGCCGCCTCGGCGCCGCGCTCCGCGACCGACTCGACGATTGAACGAACCTTGGGCACCACGGCGTCGACGTCCACACCCCCGCGCGGAAGCGCCGCGCGCAGTTGGGCGGCGGTCAGCGTGCGGCCACGCAGGTCGATCCGGTTCATGGCGAAGCTGGTCATCGGTTCAATTGTCCCGTATCGATGCACCCGAATAAAAATCCGTTGGGCCCAGGGCGCGGCGGCCCGGATACTGCGGTTATGCAATGGGAGCTGTGGCTGGCCTTCGTCGGCGCCGCGATCGCGATCAGTGTGTCCCCTGGCGCCGGTGCCATCCAGTCGATGGCGACCGGCCTGACGTACGGTCTGCGCCGCGGTTACTGGAGCATCACCGGGCTGGAGATCGGCCTGATGATGCAGTTGGCGGCGGTCGCGGTGGGTCTGGGCGCGGCCGTCGCGCAGTCGGTCGTCGCGTTCACGGTCATCAAATGGATCGGCGTCGTCTACCTGGTCTATCTGGCCGTCCGCCAATGGCGCGCCCACCCCCTCGACCTGGGCGAACAGCTCAAACCCGAGGCCAGTGGCGGGCGGCTGGCATTGCTCGTGCGTGGGATTCTGGTCAACGTCACCAACCCCAAGGGCCTGGTGTTCCTACTCGCGGTGCTGCCGCAGTTCGTGGTTCCGACCGCCCCGCTGCTCCCCCAATACCTCGCCATCGGCGCGACGATGGTGGTCGTCGACCTGGTGGTGATGGGCGCCTACACCGGCCTGGCGGCCCGGCTGCTGGGCTGGCTGCGCACGCCGCGCCAGCAGACCGCGATGAACCGGACGTTCTCGGGACTGTTCGCCACCGCCGCGGTGGTGCTGTCCCTGGTGCGCCGCAGTGCCGCCGCCTGACGGGACCGGCAGCGGCACCGCACGGGGTGGTCGCGGAGGTGACGGCGGAGACGCCAGCGACGGGGGCGACGGTGTCGGCACCACACGCAACGGCCAGAACGGCTCGCACGGCAGGGGCTAGATTGGCCCTATGGCGACCAAGGATCACCCGAACAACGCTCCCGGCGTACCGATGAAGTTCCCGGTCTGGTTCGAGAACTTCCAGATCAAGTACTTCAACCCCGCTGTGAAGCCGCTGGCCAAGTACATGCCGGGCATGTCGGTCGTCAAACACCGCGGCCGCACCTCGGGCACGCAGTACGAGACAGTGGTTTCGGCCTTCCGCAAGGGCGACACCATCGCCATCATGCTGGGTCACGGTAAGACCAACTGGGTCAAGAACATCCTGGCTGCCGGCGAGGCCGACATCCGTCACGGACGGCACGAACTGCACCTGATCAACCCGCGGGTGGTGCCTGCCGGTACCGACGATCCGTCCCTGCCCGGGGTTGCCCGCCGGGGCGTCAAGCGCGGCGTCGGCGCGTTCGTCGCCGATATCGCCTAGAGGTCAGGAACACGCTGCCAACGCCTTTGAGGGCAACACAATCCGGCGTCTCCGCAAGTGCCACCGGGTCGGCGCAGTCCGTGGGATCGCAGCCAGCCGAGCAGTTCCCGTCATGACGACTCCTAGATGTTCTTCGCAATCGAGCGCATGGCCTCAAATTGTTGGCTCTGAATCGCCGCCAGTTGATCGCGGACCTCTTGTTGCAGGTTCATCATCTGCTGGACAAGGTCGGCTTGAGCCTCGGGGTTGAGCGCGGCATTGGCTTCCACGATTTCCCTGGTCTTGTCGGCGTCGTACTGCTGCACGGACTCCATCGCACCGAGCGAATTCATGATCTGGCCGATCCCCTGCGCAACCGCAACATTCCCCTGGGTTTGGTCGGCGAGGGTGTTCGCGAGCGCCCACTTGTCGGCCATCATCGCCTGTCTGTCTTTCATGGACTGATCAATCTTGGCCAGCGCGCCCGCGGTGTCCCCTGACTCGATGGCCGCGAGGACGGTGGCCTCGTCGGCGGCGTCCGACATCTCCACCGCCAACGCCGACTGGGCCGAGCTGAGCTGCTGCAGCGTCGAGAATCTGTCCTGGATTCCGGTGACGTCGTCTTGGGCCTGGGCCTGTGCGATTCGGTCCGCGGCGACTTGCTGCTCCGCCTTGGTCAGATCGTCGGCCACCTTCGCCGTGTTGTCTTCGAGGTCGCGCCATTTCTTGGCTTCGGTGGCGGCCTTGGAGCCGGTCGACGACTTGTCCGTCCCGCTGCGCGCGGTGCCCGCGGAACCCGTTGAGCCTGAGCCCGAATCGGACGGCTCGGCGTAGGCGAACGGCGCCAGCGCGACCGCGGCGACCGTCAAGACCGCAGCGAACTGTGCCCTATAAGGAGCAGCCATTGAATCCCCCGATTTCTCACGGTCAGAGGTCCAGACCGACGTCGAGGACCCGTACCGAGTGAGTCAACGCACCCACAGCCAAGAAGTCCACCCCGGTTCCGGCATATTCGGCGGCGCTGTCCAAGCTGAGGCCGCCCGAGGACTCGAGCAGCACACCCGGCGCATTGGCGTTACGCCGCTGCACGGCGGTCTGGGTCTGCCAGACCGGGAAGTTGTCCAGCAGGACCAGTTGTACGTCCTCGGCGAGCACCTCGTCGAGCTGTTCGAGGGTGTCGACCTCGACCTCGCAGGGCAGGTCCGGGGCGGCCGCGCGAACGGCCCGCAGGGCGGCGACCACCGACCCGGCGGCTGCGACGTGGTTGTCCTTGATCAGCGCGGCATCGCCAAGGCCCATCCGGTGGTTGACTCCGCCGCCGACCCGCACGGCGTATTTCTGCAGCGCCCGCAGCCCCGGCAGCGTTTTGCGGGTGTCGCGGATCTGAGCGTTGGTGCCCTCGACGGCGTCCACCCACGCCGCGGTGGCGGTGGCAATGCCGGACAGATGGCAGACCAGGTTGAGCAGGGTCCGTTCGGCGGTCAGCAGCCCGCGGGTCGGGCCTTCGATCTGCAGCAGTGCCGTCCCGGCATCCAGCCTGGTGCCGTCGTCGACGCGGTCCAGGACCACGTAGCCGCCCTCGCCGAGCACCTCGTCGAGAACCAGCAGAGCGACGTCGATGCCTGCGGCCACGCCGGGCTCCCGGGACACCAGCGACGCCACCGTGGTGGCGTCTTCGGGGACCGTGGCCAGTGTGGTGACGTCAGGTCCGTAGCGCAGGTCCTCATCGAGACCGCGAAGTATCGTGATACGAGCTTCGGCCAGCTCGTCGTCGGTGAGTTTCATCGCAGGCACGCCTCCGCGCGGTCGCCGTGCAGAGTGCGGCTGAAGGCCTGGGCCGGATCGGCATCGGGATGGTCGCCGCGATGGTGGCAACCACGAGATTCGTTGCGCGCCAGGGCCGCTGCGGCCACCGCGCGAGCGGTCACCGTGAGCGCGACGTCCTCGGCTGCAGCCCGGGTGGCCATCTGCCGCGGCGTCGCGGACGCCAGCGTATCGGTGAGGCGCCGCAACCCGTCGGCGTCGCGGACCACCGAGGCGTATTCCGTCATCGCGGTCTGCAACGCCTGGCGGTCCAGCGAAGTATGTTGGAGTTCTTCGGTTTTCGCCATCACCCCACCCGCGCCACGAGCATGCTCGACAGCGGTCCGGCCCGCGCGGGCGCCGACGACCAGGCCTTCCAGCAGGCTGTTGGAGGCCAGCCGGTTGGCGCCATGCATGCCGGTCCTGGCCACCTCACCGGCGGCGAACAGGCCGGGCAGTTCGGTACGGCCGGATACGTCGGTGGCGACGCCGCCGCAGCTGTAGTGCGCGCCAGGCACGACCGGGATCGACTCACGCGTCGGGTCGATGCCGGCAGCTCGGCAGGCCGCCGTCACCGTCGGGAAGCGTTGCACCAGGTTCTTCACGCCTCGCGCGTCCAAATATGCGCAGCTGTCGCCGGTTTCGCGCAGGCGCGCTTCGATCGCCGCGGCGACGATATCGCGCGGCGCGAGGTCACCCATGGGGTGATGCGTCGTCATCGATTCGCCCCGGGCGTCGCGCAGCACCGCGCCTTCGCCGCGCAGCGCCTCGGTGATCAACGGGCGACGGCCGGAGCCGTCACGGTCGAACAGCATCGTCGGATGGAACTGGACGAATTCGATGTCGGTGACACCGACGCCCGCCCACAACGCCAGCGCGACGCCGTCACCGGTCGACCCTTCCGGGTTCGTGGTCGCGCGGTAGAGATGGCCGAGTCCGCCGGTGGCGAGGATGACCGACGGCGCGTGCACAATGCCCAGCCCGTCGGCATTGCGGACCAGCACCCCGGTAACCGCCGAATCGTCGTGCAGGATCTGCAGCGCAACGTGATTACGCCGAATGTCCAGAGTGGCGGCAGCTTGATCGAGTGCACGCTGCACCTCGGCGCCGGTGGCGTCGCCGCCGGCGTGGATGATGCGCCGGCGGGAGTGCCCACCTTCCCGGGTGAGCGCCCACTGTCCGGGAGCGCTCTCGTCGAATCGCGCGCCGTCGTCGACCAGATCGGCCACCGCGCGGTAGCCGTCGGCGACGATCGAGCGCACCGCGTCGGGATCGCACAGTCCGGCGCCCGCGGCCAGGGTGTCACGGACGTGGGCGTCGACGGAGTCGTCGGTGTGCGGCAGCACGACCGCGATACCGCCCTGCGCGTAGAACGTCGCGGTGTCCGGCGCCTTACTCAAAATGACTGTGCGGCTGCCTTTTCGGTGTGCAGCCAACGCGGCGGCCAAGCCAGCCACACCGGTGCCGATCACCACGACGTCAGCACGCTGCTGCCAGTCGACACCGCCCGCGCCGGCGCCGCAGGCGAAGGAGCGGGTCATTCCCCGCCGCCGGGCTGACCGATCTCGATCATCCGCTGCACACTGCGTCGAGCGGCGGCCGCAGTATCAACATCGACGTCGACCTCGTCGGCGCCTTCGACCAGGCAGCGCAGCAGTGCGGCGGGGGTGATCATCTTCATGTACTTGCAGGAGGCCCGGTCGTTGACGGCCTGGAAGTCGATACCCGGTGCGGCACGGCGCAACTGGTGCAGCATGCCGACCTCGGTGGCCACCAGCACCTGCTTGGCGTGGGAGGCCTTGGCGGCGTCGAGCATGCCGCCGGTGGACAGGATCTTGACCCGATCGGCCGGGAAGGCGCCCTCACCGGCGAGGTACAACGCCGAAGTGGCGCAACCACATTCGGGGTGCACGAACAGCTCGGCATCGGGATGGCTGCGAGCCTGGTCGGCCAGCTCGTCGCCGTTGATCCCCGCGTGCACGTGGCACTCACCGGCCCAGATGTGCAGGTTCGTGCGGCCGGTCATCCGGCGGACGTGTGCACCGAGGAATTGATCGGGGCAGAACAGCACCTCGCGGTCCTCGGGAATGGAGGCCACGACCTCGACGGCATTGGATGAAGTGCAGCAGATGTCGGTGAGCGCCTTCACCGCAGCGGTGGTGTTGACGTAGGACACGACCGCAGCGCCGGGGTGCTCGTCTTTCCAGCCCTGCAGATCCTCTGCGGTGATGGAGTCGGCCAGTGAGCAGCCGGCGCGCTGATCGGGAATCAGCACCGTCTTCTCCGGGGACAGGATCTTGGCGGTCTCGGCCATGAAGTGCACGCCGCAGAACACGATCGTCTCTTCGGCGGCTTCGGCGGCGATCCGGGACAGCGCCAGCGAGTCGCCGACATGGTCGGCAACGTCCTGAATGGCCGGCAGCTGATAGTTGTGCGCCAGGATGGTCGCGTTGCGCAAGGTGGCGAGGCGGCGCACCTCGGCGGCCCATTCCTCGTCGCCGTTCACGCCGCCGTAACCGCCGGGGCCATTGGTGATGCGGGCGACAAGGTCGTTATCGACGGTGTCGGCTCGATCCAGGACGGTCATTTCCGCCTCCTGTCTTGCTTTCGAGGTTTTCGACTTATAATCGAAAACGTGGTCCATACTAGCACCGAACACGAAGTGCTCGCCGTCGTATTCCAGGTTGGCGACGCCCACTCCCGTAAACCCGCCCTTAACGTGCTGTTATGGCAACGCGCACTGGCACCCGAGCGCGGCAAGTGGGCGCTGCCCGGCGGCCGGTTGCGCGCCGACGAGGACCTGACCAGTTCGGTGCGCCGGCAACTCGCCGAGAAGGTCGACGTGCGTGAGATCGCCCACTTGGAACAACTGGCCGTCTTCTCCGATCCGGGCCGGGTGCCCGACGTTCGCACGATCGCCTCGACGTTCCTCGGGCTGATTCCCTCCCCCGCCACTCCGGTGCTGCCGCCGGACACCCGCTGGCATCCGGTGAACGCATTGCCGGAGATGGCGTTCGACCACGCCCCGATGATCGAATACGCCAGGACCCGGCTGGCCGCCAAGCTGTCGTACACCAACATCGGATTTGCCTTGGCACCAACGGAATTCGCGCTCTCGACGTTACGCGACATCTACGGCGCCGCGCTCGGCTACCAGGTCGACGCCACCAATCTGCAACGAGTCCTGGCCCGTCGAGGGGTCATCACGCCGACCGGGACGACCGCCCATCCGGGCCGCACCGGGGGCCGTCCGGCGGCGCTCTATCGCTTCACCGACTCTCAGATCCGGGTGACCGACGAATTTGCTGCACTACGGCCGCCCGGGTGAGTCGCACTGGATTCTTAGATCCTTCTTAAGGTATGAAGGACGGGATGCATCCGGTCAGCACCGGGGCCCCGAGCCCCGAATGGATTGGACGCGCCCCGCACGAGGAGATCGAGCGCGGCGCGCATCCGTCGCTGCCGCCCGAGGACCCGTTCTACGAGCCTCCCGCAGGCTTCGAACACGCCGAACCCGGCACCGTGCTGCGCTCCCGCGACGTCGAGCTGGGCTTTCTCGGGCTGATCCCGCAGCGAGTCCGTGCCACGCAGCTGCTGTACCGCACCACCGATCACAACGGGCTGCCGCAGGCCACCGTCACCACGGTGCTCATCCCGACCGGCCACACCCCCGCTCAGGTCCGCAACGTCGTCTCCTACCAGTGCGCCATCGATGCGGTGGCCTCGCGCTGCTTCCCGTCGTACGCGCTGCGCCGGCGGGCCAAGTCGCTGGGCTCGATCGCTCAGCTGGAATACCTGCTGGTCGCGGCCGCACTCGCCGAGGGCTGGGTGGTGTCGGTCCCGGACCATGAAGGACCCGAGGGTATGTGGGGCGCCCCCTACGAGCCCGGCTACGCAGTCCTCGACGGACTGCGGGCCACACTCAGCTTCGAACAGTTCGGCCTCGCCGCAGACACCCAGATCGGCTTGTGGGGCTACTCCGGCGGCGGACTGGCCAGTGCGTGGGCGGCCGAAGTGCATGCCGAGTACGCCCCCGAGCTCAACGTCGTGGGTGCAGTGCTGGGCTCACCGGTCGGCGACCTCGGCCACACCTTCCGCCGGCTCAACGGCTCCTATCTGGCCGCGCTGCCCGCGCTGGTGGTGTCCGCGCTGGCCAAGACCTACCCCGACCTGAATCGGGTCATCGAGGACAACGCCACCGAGGCCGGCAAGTCGCTGTTGCGGCGGCTGGAGACGATGACGACGGCAGAGGCCGTCATCCGGCTGTTCCGCACCGATATGGACGACCTGGTGCGCCCGCCGCTGGAAGACGTGCTGGCGATGCCCGAGGTCCAATACGTCTTCGAGAACATCAAACTCGGCAAGGCGGTGCCCGATCTGCCGGTGCTGATCGTGCAGGCCGTCCACGACTCGGTGATCGCCGTCGAGGACATCGACGATCTGGCGCACACCTACTCGTCGGGCGGCGCGCAGGTGACCTACCACCGCGACATGTTCAGCGAGCACATGCTGCTGCACCCGATGTCGGCTCCGATGGCGCTGCGCTGGCTGATCGACCGGTTCGACGGTCGCCCGATCGACGAGCACATCGTGCGCAGCAAGTGGCCGACGCTGCTCAACCCGGTGACGTATGCGGGCATGCTGCGCCTCGGCGGGATCGTCGCGCGGGTGGTCTGCGGCGGCCGGGTTCCGTTCCGACCGCTTTAAGCGGCCAGCGGCGTGCGATCCAGCGATGGCAAGGCCCCCAGATCGTCATGGGGCGTGGCCACCGCCATCAACGCATAGGTGAGCGCGGCAACCGCGGCCGGGAACAGCAGCGTCGTCGCAACCTGCCACGGGCCGCGGGCGAAGAACACCGGCGGTGCCTCGGAGTAGTAGAAGACCCGGTTCTCACCTGTCACCGGGGCAGTGTCAAACGGCACCCCGCCGTAGTGCCAGTGCACCAGGGCCGCACCGACGCCAGCGGCAGCACCCGTGGCGGCCACCAGACCCACCCACAGCGCCGTCGCCATCAGCGGTCCGCGGTGGGCACGCCACTGCCACACCAGCACGGCGGCCACGATCGCCACCGACGTCAGCAGCCCGATCAGCATCGCCGCCGACACGAACAGATGATCGGATTCACTGCCCAGGTAGGTCTGCACCCGCTGGCCCGAGCGAGTCAGCGCAATGACGCCGTGAGCAGGCGGGGCCAGCCATGACCACAGTCCGCCGATCAGCGCACCCGCCAGCGTCAAGCCGATGATCACGACGCCTGCCGCTTTGCGCCGAGTCATCGCTGCGCCTCGAGATCGTGGGAGTCGACGCGGCCGTGCCGCGAGCACTTGGCCCACCAGCCGTCCGGCCGCACCTGCACGATCATCCGGCGGCCGCACTCCGCACAGAACCGCGGTGGCTCGAGCCCCAGCTGGGCCGCGGTGGGCACCACACTGCCCGCTGGTCCACCGGTGTAGACGTTGTAAATCCCGGCACCGACGGGGGCGGGCAGTTCGTGAACCATCATTCGGTTCTACAGGCTGGCGTTGAGAGCCTTGATCGGCATCTGCAGATCTTCGAGCAGCTCGAGATCAGCCTCCGCCGGCCGGCCCAGCGTGGTCAGGTAGTTTCCGACGATCACGGCGTTGATGCCGCCGAGGATGCCCTGCTTGGCGCCCAGGTCACCGAGCGTGATCTCGCGGCCGCCGGCGAACCGGAGCATCGTGCGCGGCAGCGCGAGGCGGAACGCTGCGACCGCCTTGAGCGCCTCGGCGGCCGGCAGCACCTCCAGGTCGCCGAACGGCGTGCCCGGGCGCGGGTTCAGGAAGTTCAGCGGTACCTCGTGGGGGTCGAGTTCGGCCAGATTGGCGGCGAATTCGGCGCGCTGCTCGAGCGTCTCGCCCATGCCGAGGATGCCGCCGCAGCAGACCTCCATGCCGGCTTCGCGGACCATCTCCAAAGTGCCCCAGCGCTCTTCCCACGAGTGCGTGGTCACGACGTTCGGGAAGTAGGACTGCGCGGTCTCCAGGTTGTGGTTGTAGCGGTGGACGCCCATCTCCTTGAGGCGATCCACCTGCTCCTGCGTCAGCATGCCCAGCGAGCAGGCGATCTGGATGTCGACCTCGTTGCGGATGGCCTCGATACCGGCGGCGACCTGTGCCAGCAGCCGCTCGTCGGGCCCGCGCACGGCGGCCACGATGCAGAACTCGGTGGCACCGGACTTGGCGGTCTGCTTGGCGGCCTCGACCAGGCTCGGGATGTCCAGCCATGCGCTACGCACCGGCGAGGCGAACAGGCCAGACTGCGAGCAAAAGTGGCAATCCTCCGGGCAGCCACCGGTTTTCAGGCTGATGATGCCCTCGACCTCGACCTCGGGACCACACCACTTCATCCGGACCTCGTGGGCCAGAGCCAGGAGTTCCTCGAGATGGTCATCGGACAGTTGCAGGACTTCGAGCACCTGATCGCGGGACAGGCCCTCGCCGCGCTCGAGCACCTGCTCGCGCGCCAGTGCCAATACGTCTACCGCTGCCTGCGTCACCTGCATGTCCTCCTGCGTTCAGTGAACTTGAACAGTGTTCAGGCTAGAGTACCGGTGTGCAGCTCCACAAACGGGACGTGGTCGACGCGGCGACAACACTGCTGGACAACTACGGCATCGCCGACCTGTCGATGCGGCGGCTGGCCCGCGAACTCGCGGTCACCCCCGGCGCGCTGTACTGGCACTTCGCCAACAAGCAGGAGCTTCTCGGCGCGGTCGCCGACCGGATTTTGGCTGGTGTCGACGATGTGTCCGCGGACTGGGGCTCCCGCATCGCGGATATCTGCGGCCAGCTGCGCGACGCTCTGCTGTCGCACACCGACGGCGCCGAGTTGGTGTCGGCCAGTTTCGCCGCCGGCCAGTCCGAGGCGATGGCGCTGATCCTCTCCTGGTTGGCTGACGCAGCTGCCGACGCGGGTGTCGATTCGGGGCACGCCGCGGTGGCCGCCCGCACTGTCCTCTACTACGTGCTGGGCTTCACGGCCGACGAGCAGTCGCGGTTGCAGTGGGACGCCGCCGGTGCCGACCTTCCTGATGAGCAGTCCGTGCTCGGTGCCGACCCCAGCCGCCGGTTCGGCTTCGGGGTGCAGCTGCTCGTCGACGGAATCGCTGCGCGACGGACATCGCCGGTGTGATCACGATCGACCAGGTGCGGCCGATCGCACTTGCGCTGCCGCGGGCCTACGAGACGATCGTTCGCGACCGGATCACGTTTCGCGCCGGCCGGCTGGTCTTCCTCGCCTTCTCCCGCGACGAGACGGTGATGGGTGTCGGTTTTCCGAAGGAGGAGCGGGAAGCGATGGTGGCCGCCGAGCCCGACAAGTTCACGCTGCCGCGCCCCTCAGACATGCGCTACAACTGGATTCACGTTCGCCTTGATGCGATCGACCTCGACGAGGTTCGCGAATTGGTGATCGACGGCTGGAAGATGTGCGTGCCGAAAAGTATTGCGGCGCAGGTCAGCTGATCAGGTACTCGCGTTTGGCATCGCCATCCCAGCGCCGCAGACCCACGACGCTGGCCCGGAGGTCGGCCGCGATCCCGTCGACGGCCAGCGCCTCGCCGACTTGGGCCGGGGTGAACCGGCGGCCCAGCGTCACGTGCGGGGTCCACCGGCCGGGCAAGCTGTGGGCGAACCGGTTTGTCATGTGCGGCAGGCAATCGTCGTAGACCACCTCATGCAGGTCCAGCAGGGTGTCCGACGGAATCACCAGCCGGGCCAGCGTCAACCGGTCACCGCCGAAGACCAGCGGTGCGCCGAGCACCACCGGCCGGGGGAACTCGTCGGGGAGCCCGGCCAGCACCTTGTCGACGTCCGGGGCGATGCGCTCCGCCGCAATCAACGTGATGTGCGGACGGTTGGTGGCGGAAGCGACCTTCAGCTGGCTGGGCAAGCCGGCATCAGCCAGCACGCGCCACATCTCGCGGATCGCGGTGTCGGCGCGCTCGTCGAGAAGAAGTTCGATCGAGTGGGCCATGTCAGATCAGGCCGGCGACCCAGTCCGGATCGAACGCGCGGGCACTGAACAGCGCAAAGTCCTTGGGTGACACCGCGGCTACCCCCGCGGGCAGCGCGGCGCGGACCGGAGCCAGCCGGGCCAGCGCGTCACGGTTGGACTTCTCCGCAGCGCCGGGCTGCGCCGGCCACGAACCGATCACCAGTCCGGCACACGAAAGGCCCTTGGCACCAAGCCCTTCCAGCGTCAACGAAGTGTGGTTGAGAGTCCCCAGTCCGGGTTCGACGACGACCAGCACCGGCGCGGCAAGTTCCGCCGCCAGATCGCGCAACGTCACCCCACCGGCGGCCAGTTCGACCAGCAGGCCCCCCGCCCCCTCGACCAGGGTCAGCCGGCCAGGCCGGTCAACGCCGCGAATCGAGGCCAGCAGCTCGTCGGCGCTGGGTAGCGGCAGTCCGGCCTGTTCGGCGGCGGCGGCCGGTGCCAGCGGTTCGGGATAGCGGGCGAAGCCGACGAGTTCGGTGACCCCGGAGAGCCGGGCGACCTCGGCCAGGTCGTCATCACCGCCGGCAGTACCGGTCTGTACGGGTTTGCACACCGCGACATCACGCTCGGCCACCCGGGCGTGGCAGGCCAGCGCCGCCGTCGCGACGGTCTTGCCTATGCCGGTTCCGGTGCCGGTGATGACCAGGACGCTCATGGCGTGTGGGTACCCAGAACCGCGGACAGGACGTCGCGGGCGGTGTCCATCTCGTCGTCGGTCAGCGATGCTCGTGCGGTCAGGCGGACTCGTGAGGTGCCGGCGGGCACCGTCGGCGGCCGGAAGCAGCCCACCCGCACCCCGGCGTCAAGGCAGGCGGCCGCCGCGGCAACCGCAATCTCCGGATCACCGAGGATGACCGAAACCACCGCCGACTCCGGTGTTTCGGGGACGTCGCACATCTCGGCGAGCTGGCGGGCCCGCTCGATGACGGCACCGGCCCGCCCCGGTTCGGCGGTCAACACGGTCAACGCGGCAAGGGCCGCGCCAATGGGCGCCGGCGCCAGTCCGGTGTCGAAGATCATCGTGCGCGCGGCGTCGATCAGGTGGTCGCGCACCGCGGCCGGGCCGAGTACCACGCCGCCCTGGCTACCCAGCGACTTCGACATGGTGGTCGTCATGATCACGTCGGGCGCACCGGCCAGACCGGCCTCATGGATCAGGCCGCGTCCGCCGACGCCACGCACACCGAGGCCGTGCGCCTCGTCGACCAGCAGCACAGCCCGGTGCCTGCGGCACACCTCGTGCAACTGGCGCAGCGGCGCCAGCGCGCCATCGGTGCTGAACACCGACTCGGTGATGACCAGCGCGCGTTCCTCGTCGCGGTCGGCCAGCGCGGCCTCCACCGCGTCGACGTCGCAGTGCGGGGCGACGACCACCCGGGCTCGGGACAGCCGGCAGGCGTCGACCAGCGAGGCGTGCGAGAGCGCGTCGGACACCACCAGCGAGCCGGGCCCGGACAGCCCGACGACGGCGCCGATATTGGCGGTGTAGCCCGAGGAGAACACCAAACCCGCTTCGGCACCGACGAATTCGGCCAGGGCGGTCTCGAACTCCTCGTGCAGCTCGGTGTTGCCGGTGACCAGCCGGGAGCCGGTGGACCCGGCCCCCCAGGTGCGCAGCGCGGCCACTCCGCCGTCGATGACCGCCGGATGCTGCGACAAGCCCAGGTAGTCATTGGAGGCCAGGTCGAGTTCGGTGGCCACCGCTGGCCGCGTGCGCAGCGATCGGCGCAGGCCGGCCTGCCGGCGCTGCTGCTCGACGGTGTCGAGCCAGGCCAGCGGTGAAAGGCCTACGTGGGTCATCGGGCCTCCTGCTTCACGCCCTACCTTGGGCTGGTCTTGAACACCGTTCAGGTTAGTGCACGGGCGACGGCGGCCATCGCCGAGGTGACCTGGGCTATCTGGTCGGGGGTGCAGATGAACGGCGGCATCGCGTAGATCAGGTTGCGGAACGGCCGCAGCCAGACGCCGTTGTCCAGGGCCACCGGGGTCGCGACCGCCAGATCGACGGGCCGGGAGGTCTCGATCACGCCGATCGCGCCGAGCACCCGCACATCGGCGACACCGGGCACGGCCCGGGCCGGCGCCAGCCCCTCGGCCAGCCCTTCGCCGATCTCGGCGACCCGGCCGCGCCAGTCCTGGGCGAGCAGCAGTTCCACCGAGGCCACCGACACCGCGCACGCCAGCGCGTTGGCCATGAAGGTCGGGCCGTGCATCAGCGCGCCTGCCTCGCTGCCGCTGATCGTGCTGGCGATCTCGAGCGTGCACAGCGTCGCCGCGAGGGTGACATAACCGCCGGTCAACGCCTTTCCGACGCACATGATGTCCGGGCTGACGCCGGCGTGGTCGGCGGCGAAGAGCTCCCCGGTGCGGCCGAATCCGGTGGCGATCTCGTCGAAGATCAGTAGCACGCCGGCGCGATCGCACATCGCGCGCAGATCGCTCAGGTAGCGCGGATCGTGGAAGCGCATGCCACCGGCCCCCTGCACCACCGGTTCGACGATGACCGCGGCCAGTTCGTCGGCGTGCCCGAGCAGCTGCGCCTCGAACGCCGCGATGTAGGCCGGGTCGTAGTCGGCGGGCACCGCCGGGGCGAAGAGTTGCGGGAACAGCACGTCCGTCCACAGCGAGTGCATGCCGCCGTCGGGGTCGCAGACGCTCATCGGGGTGAACGTGTCGCCGTGATATCCGCCACGCCAGGTCATCAGCCGGCGCTTGCCGAACCGGCCCGCGCTGCGCCAGTACTGCAGCGCCATCTTGACCGCGACCTCGACGGCCACCGAGCCGGAGTCGGAGAAGAAGACGGTGTCCAGACCCTGCGGGGTGATGTCAACGAGCAGCTGCGCCAGCCGCGCGGCCGGCTCGTGGGTCAGCCCGCCGAACATAACGTGATTCATCGTCGAGAGCTGGCGGGTCATCGCCGCGTCGAGCACCGGGTGCCCATGTCCGTGCACCGCTGTCCACCAGGACGCCATCGCGTCGAGAACGCGGATCTCGGCGCCGTCGCGGACCAGCGTCAGCCATGCGCCGTCGGCGCCGACTGCCACCACCGGGGGCATCGCCTCGGCGCCGATCGTGCTGTACGGATGCCAGATGTGCGCGGCGTCGATCGCGCTGATCTGCTCAGGGGTCAACGCCGACACGCTGTGTGAGCCTAGTCGGCCGACGCAACCGCGCTGGCATGCGTTTGCTCTACGCCCGCCGGGTGGCTGGGGGGTGGTTCGCTGGAGATGAGAGACATACCCCGGTTGGGTAGATTGATTTTCGATCATGTTGACCCTTAGCCCCAGCCATACGACGGCAGCGCCGGAGCGCAAATCGGGGTTTTATCGCCACGACCTCGACGGGCTTCGCGGTGTCGCGATCGCCCTCGTGGCGGTGTTCCACGTGTGGTTTGGGCGTGTCTCGGGTGGCGTCGACGTCTTCCTTGTGTTGTCCGGTTTCTTCTTCGGCGGGTCGCTGTTGCGCACCGCCCTGAAACCGGACTCGGCGCTGTCCCCCTGGCCAGAGATCCTCCGACTGGTCCGGCGGCTGCTGCCCACACTCGTCGTCGTGCTTGCCGCCGGGGCGGTGTTGACCATCCTGGTGCAGCCGCAGACGCGCTGGGAGACGTTTGCTGACCAGAGCCTGGCGAGCCTGGGCTACTTCCAGAACTGGGAGCTGTCGGCTACCGCGTCGAACTATCTCCGCGCCGGTGAGGCGGTCAGTCCGCTGCAGCACATCTGGTCGATGTCCGTTCAGGGCCAGTTCTACATCGCGATGCTTGCGCTTATCTTCGGGTTTGCCAATCTAGCCCGCCGGCGACTCGGTGCGCGGCTGCGTGTGACGCTTGTGACTTTGCTGGCTACGCTCGCCGTCGCGTCATTCAGCTTTGCCGCAATCCTGCACGTATCCGATCAGACCGCCGCCTACTACAACAGCTTCGCCCGCGCCTGGGAGTTACTGCTCGGCACGCTGGTCGGCGCGGTCGTGCCCTACGTGCGATGGCCGATGTGGCTGCGCACCGTGCTGGCCGCGGCCGGACTGGCCGCGATCGTGTCGTGTGGCGCCTTCATCGACGGGGTCCGGGAGTTCCCCGGCCCGTGGGCGCTGGTACCGGTCGGCGCGACCGTGCTGATGATCCTGGCGGCCGCGAATCGCCAGGCCAGCCCGTCGGGCCGGGACCGGCTGCCGCTGCCCAGCCGGCTGCTGTCCGCGCGGCCACTGGTGACACTCGGCGCGATGGCCTACTCGCTGTACCTCTGGCATTGGCCACTGCTGATCTTCTGGCTGGCCTACACCGACGAAAGCCGGGCCGGCTTCGTCGAAGGCGCGGTGATCCTGGCGATCTCGGGCGTGCTGGCCTATCTGACGATGCGCTACATCGAGGAACCGCTGCGCTCCGGACGCCGATCGGCGGCGACGGCGACGCCTGCGTCGGTCGCGATCTCCTGGCGTACCCGCCTGCGCCGACCGACGATCGCGCTGGGAACCGCGGTGGGCCTGCTCGCGGTGGCGCTGACGGCGACGTCCTTCACCTGGCGCGAACACGTCACCGTGCAGCGCGCCAACGGCAAGGAACTCGTCGCGCTGACCACCGACAGCTATCCCGGGGCCCGGGCACTGACCCAACATGCCCGGGTGCCGAAGCTGCCGATGCGGCCCACCGTGCTGGAGGCGCAAACCGATCTGCCCGAGTCGACCAACGACGGTTGTATCAGTGATTTCGACAACACCGACGTCATCAACTGCACCTACGGCGACAAGCAGGCGACCAGGACGATCGCGCTGGCGGGCGGGTCGCACGCCGAGCACTGGATCACCGCCCTGGACGCCCTTGGCAAGATGCACCACTTCAAGGTCGTCACCTATCTGAAGATGGGTTGCCCGCTGACCACCGAGGAAACGCCACTCGTGATGGGCGACAACCGGCCCTACCCGAACTGCCACGAGTGGAACCAAAAGGTGATGGCCAAACTGATCGGCGAGCACCCCAGCTTCGTGTTCACCACGTCGACCCGGCCGTGGAACATCAAACCGGGTGATGTCATGCCGTCGACGTACATCGGGATCTGGCAAACCTTGTCGGACAACAAGATTCCGATCCTGGCGATGCGGGACACCCCGTGGCTGGTGCGCAACGGCGCACCCTTCTTCCCGACCGATTGTCTGGCCAAGGGCGGCGACGCGGTGTCGTGTGGCATCGACCGTTCCGAGGTGCTCTCCGACCGCAACCAGACCCTGGACTTCCTGCCGATCTTCCCCCTGATGCGGGTGCTGGACCTCAGTGACGCCGTGTGCCGTGCCGACAAGTGCCGCGCGGTCGAGGGAAATGTGCTGATTTACCACGATTCTCATCACATCTCCGCGACCTACATGCGCACACTCATCCCGGAACTGGGCAGACAGATGGGCGCGGCAACCGCGTGGTGGTGACATCCTGCGCATCCCGTGCGCCACGTCGATAAGGTCGACAGATGTCGTCGAGCGAATCTGCACGGACCACGGTGTGGCCCGGCACCGCCTACCCGCTCGGCGCCACCTATGACGGCGCTGGCACGAACTTCTCGCTGTTCTCCGAGGTAGCCGACGCCGTCGAGCTCTGTCTGATCGCCAAGGACGGCACCGAAACCCGCATTGAACTCGACGAAGTCGACGGTTTCGTCTGGCACGCCTATCTGCCGACCGTCACCCCGGGGCAGCGCTACGGCTTCCGCGTGCACGGCCCGTGGGACCCCGCGGCCGGCCACCGGTGCGATCCCAGCAAGCTGCTACTCGACCCGTACGGCAAGTCCTTCCACGGCGACTTCGACTTCAGCCAGGCGCTGTACTCCTACGACCTGAGCGCCGAGGACCTCGCCTCGGGCGGAACCCCGCCGATGATCGACTCACTGGGCCACACGATGTCCAGCGTGGTCATCAACCCGTTCTTCCAGTGGGGTTCCGATCACCCCCCGCGCACGCCGTACAGCGAGACGATCATCTACGAGGCCCACGTCAAGGGCATGACCCAGAACCATCCCGGGATCCCCGAGGAGCTGCGCGGCACCTACGCCGGACTCGGCCACCCGGCGGTGATCGATCACCTCAAGGCCCTCAATGTCACCGCCATCGAACTGATGCCGGTCCACCAGTTCCTGCACGACCACCGGCTGCTCGATCTGGGGTTGCGAAACTATTGGGGCTACAACACTTTCGGCTTCCTGGCTCCGCACTACCAATACGCCGCCACCCAGAATGCGGGCGGCGCGGTGGCCGAGTTCAAGACGATGGTGCGCTCGTTCCACGACGCCGGCATCGAGGTGATCCTCGACGTGGTCTACAACCACACCGCCGAGGGCAATCACCTGGGGCCGACGATCAACCTCCGCGGCATCGACAACGCCGCCTACTACCGCCTGATGGACGACGACCTGCGGCTCTACCGCGACTTCACCGGTACCGGCAACAGCCTCAACCCCCGCCATCCGCACACGTTGCAGCTGATCATGGACTCGCTGCGGTACTGGGTTCTCGAGATGCACGTCGACGGGTTCCGGTTCGACCTGGCCTCGACGCTGGCCCGCGAGTTCTATGAAGTCGACCGATTGAGCGCCTTCTTCGACATCGTGCAGCAGGATCCGGTGATCAGTCAGGTGAAGCTGATCGCCGAGCCGTGGGACGTCGGCGAGGGTGGTTATCAGGTCGGCAACTTCCCCAGCTTGTGGACCGAGTGGAATGGGAAGTACCGCGACACCGTGCGGGACTACTGGCGTGGCGAGCCGGCCAGCCTTGGTGAGTTCGCGTCGCGCCTGACCGGGTCGTCCGATCTGTACGAGGCCACCGGCCGCCGCCCGGGCGCCAGTATCAACTTCGTCACGTGTCATGACGGCTTCACGCTGAACGACCTGGTGTCGTACAACGAGAAACACAACGCCGCCAACGGCGAGGACAACCGCGACGGCGAGAGCCACAACCGGTCATGGAACTGCGGGGTGGAAGGCCCGACCGACGATCCCGAGGTCATGGCGCTGCGCGGCAAGCAGATGCGCAACATCCTGGCCACCCTGATGGTGTCGCAGGGCACGCCGATGATCGCGCACGGTGACGAGATCGGCCGTACCCAGCAGGGCAACAACAATGTCTACTGCCAGGATTCACCGCTGTCCTGGATGGACTGGAGCCTGCGCGATACCAACGTCGATCTGCTCGAGTTCACCAAGAAGGTAACCGCACTTCGCAAGGTGCACCCCGTCTTTCGGCGCCGCCGCTTCTTCGACGGCGAACCGATCCGCACCGGCGACCAGGTCCGCGATATCGCGTGGCTGACCCCGGCCGGCCAGGAGATGAGCCACGACGACTGGGATTCGGGCTTCAAGTTCGTGGGCGTGTTCCTCAACGGTGAAGCCATCCCCGAACCCAACTCCCGCGGCGAGCGCGTCGTCGACGACTCGTTCCTGCTGTGCTTCAACGCCCACAGCAACCCGATCGACTTCATCGCTCCCGACGGTGATTACGCGCAAGCGTGGACGGCGGTTCTCGACACCTCGGATGCCACCGGAAGCACCGACGCGGTGGTGAAGGCGGGCGAAGCGATCACCGTGCCAGGTCGATCGGTTCTGGTGCTTCAAAAGTCCGGCTAGCGGGAACAGGCAGCTATGGCTTACCCGGTGCTGTCCACCTATCGCCTTCAGCTACGCGGCCCGTCGGCCGGTGACGCGTTCACCTTCGCCGACGCCGAGAAACTCCTCGACTATCTCGACAGTCTCGGCGTCAGTCACCTCTACCTGTCCCCCATCCTGACCGCCGCGCCGGGCTCCACCCACGGCTACGACGTCACCGACCCCACCACGGTGTCCGAGGAGCTGGGCGGACCCGACGGACTGGCCCGGCTGGCCGAGGCGGCCAAGGCACGCGGCCTGGGGCTGATCGTCGACATCGTGCCCAACCACGTCGGGGTGGACCAGCCCGAGCGCAACCCGTGGTGGTGGGATGTGCTGCGCAACGGCCGCGAGTCGCCTTACAGCTCGTTCTTTGATATCGATTGGTCCGCCGACCCAGATGGCCGAATTCTCTTGCCCGTGTTTGGATCTGATGGTGATGTCGCAGATCTCTGGGTGGACGGTGACACGTTGCGGCTCGGCGATCTCGCCTTCCCGATCGCGCCCGGCACCGGTGACGGCGCCGGGGCGCAGGTGCACGATCGCCAGCACTACAAACTGATCGGCTGGCGCAACGGGGTGTGCGGGTACCGCAGATTTTTCTCCATCACCTCGCTGGCCGGTCTGCGCCAGGAAGACCCGGCGGTGTTCGAGACATCGCATGCCGAAGTGGCCCGCTGGTTCCGCGACCGGTTGGTGGACGGTGTGCGTATCGATCACCCCGACGGCCTGACCGATCCGACCGGATATCTTCACCTGCTGCGCGATCTGGTCGGCCCGCGGGCCTGGATCGTGATCGAGAAGATCCTCAGCGCCGGCGAGCCATTGGACCCGAGCCTGCCGATCGACGGCACCACCGGATATGACGTCCTGCGCGAGGTGGGTGGCATCTTCGTCGACCCGACCGGTATGCCAGCCCTGACCGAGTTGGTCGACGCCAGCGGCTTCGACTACGGAGGAGTGCCGGATCTGGTGCGCCAGTTGAAGATCAGCGCGGGCACCACCACGCTGGCCAGTGAGTTGGCCCGACTGCGCCGCTCGATCGTCGCCGCCGTCGGAGCCGACCACCCGCAGCTGCCCGACGCGGTGGTCGCGCTGCTGGGAGAAGTCGGGGTGTACCGGTCGGACTACCAGAACTTGTCGGCGCTGCTGTCGGCCGCGATCGCGCACACCGTCACCTCACAGCCGGCCCTGGCCGCACCGCTGGAGCTGGTGTCGGCCGCGCTGGTGTCCGCCGAACCGGCTGCCCGGCTGCAGCAGCTGTGCGGGGCGATGACGGCAAAAGCGGTGGAGGACTGCTACTTCTACCGCGACCCGCGTCTGGTGTCGCTCAACGAGGTCGGCGGCGAGCCCGCACACTTCGGCGTGAGCGCCGCGGAGTTCCACCGCAGCGCCGCGGTCCGGGCAGGGCTATGGCCGCGATCGATGACGACGCTGTCCACCCATGACACCAAGCGCGGCGAGGATGTGCGCGCCCGGATCGGCGTCCTGTCGCAGGTGCCGTCGCTGTGGGCCGAGTTCGTGGCCAGCTGGCAGACCACCACCCCGGCGCCCGATCCTGCGACCGCACTGTTCCTGTTGCAGAACATCTTCGGAGTGTGGCCGGCCGACGGGCAGCTCACCGACGAGTTGCGCGCCCGATTGCATGCCTACACCGAGAAGGCGATCCGCGAAGCCGCGTGGCACACCTCGTGGACCGAACCGGACGCCGAGTTCGAGGATGCGGTGCATGGGTGGCTGGACGCGATTCTCGACGGCCCGGTCGCCACCGAGCTCACCGGGCTGGTCGTCCAACTCGAACCGCACGCGCACAGCGACGCGCTGGGCCAGAAGCTGCTGGCCCTCACCGTCCCCGGCATCCCCGACGTCTACCAGGGCACCGAGTTGTGGGAGGACAGTCTCGTCGACCCCGACAACCGCAGGCCGGTCGACTACTCGGTGCGCAGCGGTGAGCTGGAACGCTTGTCGCATCCCAAGATTCGGGTCGTGCGAGCCGCACTGCAGGCCCGCCGGGACCGGCCCGAAACCTTCCTGTCCGGTCACTACCGGCCGGTGCTCGCCACCGGCAACGCCGCACACCACGTCGTGGCCTTCGGCCGCGGTTCCGACGTGTTGGTCGCGGTCACCCGCTGGACCGTACGGCTGCATCACGACGGCTGGGGTGACACGATTCTGCCGCTGCCGGAAGGGGTCTGGATCGATCGGCTGACCGGTGCGCGCTTCAGCGGGCAGACGCCCGCCGGTGTGTTGTTCGGTGAATTGCCCGTTGCACTGCTGGAGTCCTCAGATGCCTGAATTCGCGGTGTGGGCGCCTGCGCCCAAACTGGTGCGCCTCGACATCGACGGGCAGCTCCACGATATGACGGCCGGCGACGACGGCTGGTGGCGCGCCGACATCGAGTGCGCGCCGGACGCCCGATATGGCTTTGTCCTGGACGACGATCCGACCGTCCTGCCTGATCCGCGTTCCGCTCGTCAGCCCGAGGGTGTGCACGAGCGGTCTCAACTCTGGGATGCCGCGGCGGTGCAGTGGTCGGATCAACACTGGGCGGGCCGCTCGATCGAGGGCACGGTGATCTACGAACTGCACACCGGCACGTTCACTACCGACGGCACCTTCGATGCCGCGATCGCGAAGCTGGACTACCTGGCGGACCTGGGCGTCGACTTCGTCGAGCTGATGCCCGTCAACGCCTTCAACGGCACCCACGGCTGGGGTTACGACGGGGTGCTGTGGTACGCGGTGCACGAACCCTACGGCGGCCCTGACGGTTTGGTGCGCCTGGTGCAGGCCTGCCATGCCCGTGGGCTCGGGGTGCTGATCGACGCGGTGTTCAACCATTTCGGCCCGTCGGGCAACTACCTGCCCAAATTCGGGCCGTATCTTTCCGCGGTGAGCAACCCGTGGGGCGAAGGTGTCAACCTGGCCGGGCCGGACGCCGACGAGGTGCGCCGCTACATCATCGAGTGCGCACTGCGCTGGATGCGCGACTTTCACGTCGACGGCCTGCGACTGGACGCCGTGCACGCCCTCGTCGACAACACCGCGATCCACATCCTCGAGGAACTGGCTACCGAAACCGATGCACTGTCAACGGTTCTGGGCCGGCCGCTGTCGCTGATCGCCGAGAGCGACCTCAACGATCCCCGGCTGATCACACGCCGGGATCGCGGCGGCTACGGCTTGACCGCGCAATGGGACGACGATATCCATCACGCCATCCACACCGCGGTCTCTGGCGAACGCCAGGGCTATTACGCCGATTTCGGCTCGATGGCCACACTGGCCACCACCCTGCAGAACGGCTACTTCCACGCCGGCACATACTCGTCTTTTCGGCACCGCAGGCACGGCAGGCCGCTGGACACGTCGCTGATCCCGGCCACCCGCCTGATGGCCTACACCACCGATCACGATCAGGTCGGCAACCGGGCGCTCGGCGACCGGCCGTCGCAGAATCTGGACTACGGCCAGCTCGCGATCAAAGCCGCACTGGCTCTTGGATCACCCTATACCGCAATGCTTTTCATGGGCGAGGAATGGGGTTCGTCACACCCGTTCCATTTCTTCAGCTCCCATCCCGAACCCGAGCTGGCGATCGCGACAGCCGAAGGCCGCAAGGCCGAGTTCGCCGACCACGGCTGGGACGCCGATGATGTTCCCGACCCGCAGGACCCGCAGACGTTCCTGCGGTCCAAGCTGGACTGGGACGAGGTCGACGACGGGAAGCATGCTCGGCTCCTGGCGTTCTACCGCGGGCTGATCGCCTTGCGCGACACCGAGCCGGATATGGCCGATCCGTGGCTGACCCACCTGGTGGTGGACTACGACGAGGACGAGCGGTGGATCGTGATGCGCCGCGGCCACATTGCGATCGCGTGCAACCTCGGTGAGCAAACGGTGGAGGTACCGGTTTCCGGCGAGGTGGTGCTGGCCTGGGGTGAGCCCGCGGTCGGTGCCCGCGGCACTGCGCTGCCGGGGCATTCGGTGGTGGTGACCCGCGGCAGTTAGGGCTGTGGATAGCGGAACACCTCGTGCCGCAAAGTAGACAACCATACGGCGGTATGACGGATCTATTGCCCATCCCTCCGATGGAGACCGCGACCGACCCCATTGCATCGCCCGCCGACTTGCGGGAGCGCTGGCGGGCGCTGATGGGACCGCTCGGATTCGGCGAACGGCTGCTTTGGATTGGCTTCGTCGGACCGGATCGGCGGATGCACAAGGCCCTCACCCAGATGCCGATCGGACGCTTGCCCGACCGTTCTGTGATCGAAGAACTGCTAGTGGGCTTGGTGACAGTAGTTCAAGAGTCCGCACCCGGAAGCACACTGGCCCTGTTGTTGACCAGACCAGGATCGGACGGGATCAGTGCCGAGGATCGGCGGTGGTCGGAGATCCTCACCGACACGGCGCGCAGGTCGCGCATGCCATTAGAACCGTTGTTCCGGGCAAACGATTGGGATCTGCGACCGATCTAAGTGCTACCATGTGCTACATGCATCGCATTGGATTGCGCGAATTGCGCCAGCATGCGAGCCAGTACGTCGACCGAGCCGCCGGCGGCGAACCGATCGAGATCACCGTCCGGGGACGACTCGTCGCGATGCTGGTGCCGGCCGGCGAAGGAACCTGGGAAGAACTGATCCTTCGTGGCGAGGTCGCGCCCGCACCCTCCGGCCAAGACCTGCTTGACGAGCCTGCACGGGACTACGGATTCGATGCGTCGGCAGCATTGCTCCAATTGCGCGATGATGAGCGCTGATGCAGCTCTATCTTGACACTTCCGCGCTGGTGAAGCTGATCGTGATCGAGCGCGAAACATCGGCGTTACGAACGTATTTGAGGGAGTGCGCCGACGATGTACGATTCACCGCCGCGCTCACGCGCACCGAGCTGCTGCGAGCGGTCCGGCGCAGCGGCTCATTCGAACTCGCCGGGCATGCTCATCGGGTGCTGGGCAGGCTCGACGTGGTCGCATTAACCAACCGATTACTGGACGAAGCCGGTTCTGTCGGGCCACCCGAGCTGAGGACCTTGGATGCCATCCACCTCGCGGCCGCACGCACTGCGCCTGCGTTGCGCGGACTCGTCACCTACGACCTTCGGTTGGCCGCGGCCGCTGGGGCTGTTGGCGTCAGCGTCGCTAGCCCGCGATAGCCGCCGGTTAGGTCAGATACCGGTAGGCCGGCGAGCCGGGCTCCAGCGCTTCGACGTGAATGCCCGAGGCGGCCATCCGCGCCCGCAGCCCGTCGAGCCCGGTGGCCGAGCCGAGCTCGACGCCGACCAAAGCCTCACCGGTTTCCCGGTTGTTGCGCTTGACGTACTCGAACAGCGTGATGTCGTCGTTCGGCCCGAGCACCTCGTCGAGGAACCGGCGCAACGCGCCCGGCTCCTGCGGGAAGTCCACCAGGAAGTAGTGCTTGAGTCCGAGGTGCACCAGCGACCGCTCGAGCACCTCGCCGTAGCGCGACACGTCGTTGTTGCCACCGGAGATCAGGCACACGACCGTCGACCCGGGGGCAACGTCGGCTTCCAGCAGCCCGGCCACCGACAGCGCCCCGGCAGGTTCGGCGATGATGCCTTCGTTCTGGTACAGGTCGAGCATCGCGGTGCACACCGCGCCCTCATCGACCGTGGTGACCGACACCATGTCGCCGGCCGCAGCCAGCGCCTGATACGGCAGCGCACCGATCTGTTTGACCGCCGCCCCGTCGACGAACTGGTCGACATGTTCCAAGGTGACCGGACCGCCGGCGGCCAGCGCCGCGATCATCGACGCCGCACCAGCGGGCTCGACGCCGAGCACCGCGGTGTTCGTCGTCCGCTCGGCCAGGTACGTGGTGATCCCGGCGATGCACCCGCCGCCACCGACCGGCACGACCACCAGGTCCGGCTCGCCGTCGATCTGCTCGAGGATCTCGACCGCGATCGTGCCCTGCCCGGCCATCGTGCGCGCATCGTCGAACGGTGGCACCAGCGTGGCGCCGGTCCGCGCGACATCCTCCAGCGCGGCGTCGGCGGCCAGGTCGTAGGTACTGCCACCGACGATCAGCTCGATGAACTCGCCGCCGTGATAGCGGATGCGGTCACGCTTCTGCTTGGGGGTCTTGGCCGGCACATAGACCCGGCCGTGCACGCCCATCGAACGGCAGGCCAGCGCAAAACCCTGCGCATGGTTACCGGCCGACGAGCACACCACCCCGGCGGTGAGCTCGGCCTCGGAGAGTTGCCGCAGCAGGTTGTAGGCGCCGCGCACCTTGTAGGACCGCACACTCTGCAGGTCCTCACGCTTGAGGTACACCTCGGCGCCGGTGGCCTGCGAGAGCCGGTCGCTGTGCTGCAGCGGGCTCTGGCTGACCACGCCGGAAATTCGCCGCGCAGCCTCATCGATGTCAGCCGCGGATAGCGGCGCTGACAGTCGTTGCTGGCTCAGATCGGCGGACACCCGCTCAATGGTGCCACCATCTGGGGCTAATCAGAGAATCGGGGTGAGCACGAACACCGGGATCTGGCGGTCGGTTTTCTGCTGGTATTCGGCGTAGTCGGGCCACGCCTCGACCGCGCGCTCCCACCAGGCGGCCTTCTCGTCGCCGAAGATCTCCCGCGCCCCGTATTCGCCGTGGGTAGTGCCGTCCTGCAGCTCTACCTCCGGGTGGGCCTTGATGTTGTAGTACCAGACCGGGTTCTTCGGGGCGCCGCCGAGCGAGGCGACGACGGCATAGTCGCCTTCGTGCTCGACCCGCATCAGCGGAGTCTTGCGGATCTTGCCGGTCTTGGCCCCGACGGTGGTCAGCAGGATGACGGGCCTGCCCTTGAGCTCGGTGCCGTCTGTCCCGCCCGACGACATGATCAGCTCGGCGTTTTCGCGCGCCCAGTCCGAAGAACTGGGTTCGTAATCTCCAGTCAGTGGCATGGGGTCCAGGGTAGGCCGACCGGCGCGGTGAAGCGATGGGCCAGCAGGGCCACCAGATCGGGGTGCGCGCCCAGCGGCTCGGTGACCGCGTGCGCGCCGCACTGGCCGAGTTTGGTGTGGAACACCCCGGGTGCCAGCAGGTAGGAGGCGATGAACACCCGCCGGCCGGCGCGGTTGATGTGGGCGACCAGGTCGGCGACGCCTGGCGCGCCGGTCGCGACGAAGCCCAGGTGCACTTCGCCCACCATCTCGGCCAGCAGTTCGGCCGCCTGGACCAGCTCTGCGCGGGCGGCGGGATCCGACGAACCAGCGGCCGCCATCACCACCGCGTCGCCGGGTGACCAGCCGACCTCGAGCAGCCGGCCGTGCATGATCGCAGCTAGGACCGGGTCGGGTCCCAGCGCGGGGGTGATGGTGACGCTGGGATGGCCACTCTCGGCCACCCGGGCAGGCAGGTCGGTGTTGACGTGATAGCCCGACGCCAGGAACGCGGGCACCACGATTGCCGGTGTCGCTGAATCAGCAAGCACCTCACGGGGATTGGGTCCGAGTACGTCAACGAAGGCGGTGCGAACCGCACCGACGTGCTCAGCGACAGCCGCCGCGATCTCGGTGATGGTATCCAGCCCCAGGGGATTTCGGGTGCCGTGGGCGACCAGGACGAGTTCTTGTGTCATGTGGCCGCCGGATCCAGGGCGAGCCGGTAACCACGTTTGACCACCGTCTGGACCACCCGCGGGGCAGCCAGCGCCGAGCGCAGCCGGGCCATCGCCGTCTCCACCGCGTGGGTGTCGCCGCCGCCGCCGGGAAGTTCGGCCAGCAGTTCTTCCCGCGACACGACCAGCCCTGGTGCCACCAGCAGCCTGCGCAGCAGCGCCATGGCCGCCGGGGGCAGCACCTTGAGCTCGCCGTCCACCTCGACGCTGGCGCTGCGGACGCTGATGTCGTGTCCGCCTGCGCTGTACTTCCTTGCCAGGCAGGGCAATTCGTCGGTGATCAGCCGGGCGAGCGCGCCGAGCCGGTAGCGCTGCGGGTAACGGGCGTCGATGCCGAGCCGAGTCAGCGGGGTCGCGGTGACCGGGCCGACGCAGAACACCGCGACGTCCTTGCACAGTGCGTTGATCAGACATTCCAGGGCGCCAAGGGCTTTGGCGCGTTCCAGCATTGCCGCAACGGCGGGTGCGCTGGTGAAGCTCACCGCGTCCACGTCGGCGCTGACAATCGCCGCAATCAACGCATCGACGCGCCGCGAGTCCTCCGGCGGCTCCCAGCGATACACCGGAACTTTCACCACGTGGGCACCCGCCCGGGTCAGCGCGTCACAGATGTCGGTGTCGGGCTCCCATTCGCTGGCGGCGCCGTGCAGCTGCACCGCGATACGCAGCTGATCAACGCCCTCAGACAGCAAGCGCTCCAGCACTTCCACGGAGGACTCCGACTCCGGGCTCCATTCCTCGCACAGCCCGGCCTGACGCACCGCGCCCCGGGCCTTGGGCCCGCGAGCCAGGATGCGAGTGGATTCGAGTGCGGTGCTGAGCTCATCGGAGACATCCCAGCCGTGGGCGGCCTCGATCCAGCCCCGAAAACCGATCCCGGTGGTCACCACGACCAGGTCCGGCGGCTGCTCGATGAGATGCGTGGTCACCCGGCGCAGCTCGACATCGTCGACCAGCGGCACGATCCGGATCGCAGGCGCGTGCACGACCGCGGCGCCGCGGCGCTCGAGGAGCGTGACGAGTTCTTCGGCCCGGCGCGCGGCGGTCACCCCGACGGTGAAACCGGCCAGTGGGTCAGCGACTTCTGATCTCGACGAATCCATCGACCACCCTGACGTCGTAGACCGGCAGCGCGTGTGACTCGTCGTCGAGGCACCGACCGTCGACAAGGGAGAACACCTGCTTGAGCAATGGCGACGCCACGGTGGGCTCGCCGCGCCGATCCCCGACGATGCCCCGCGACATCACCGCGGCGCGGCCGAAGGGGTCGATATTGCCGACGGCGGCCAGCGTGCCGTCGGCCAACAGGAACAGCGCGGCCTGGGAACCGTCGGGCAGCAGCACCGCCACGCCCCGACCGGCGAGCAGCGCGCTCCGCGCGCAGGCGCGTGTCCAGGTATCCAGGTCGAGCCCGGCACTTCTATCCGCGAGAACTGTCATGGTTTCAAGCCTCCAATGCCCTTGATAGAGGGGTCATGTTTCGCAACTGTTACGGGCGGCTTTCCGCCGCGTTGACGCTGCTCGGCATGCCCAGCAGCAGCGGCACCTTGCGCGGTCCGGTTTCGTCGAACATCACGGTCGGGTCCGGCTCGCCCGGCGCATTGACGAACGAGACGAATCGACTCAGTTTCTCCTGGTCATTGAGTACGCCTGCCCACTCGTCGGAGTACCCGTCGACGTGCCGGGCCATGGCGGCGTCGAGGTCGGCGGCAATGCCCAACGAGTCCTCGCACACCACATCCCTGATGTGATCAAGCCCACCCTCGATGGTCTCCTGCCACACCGCCGTGCGCTGCAAGCGATCGGCGGTGCGGATGTAGAACATCAGGTACCGGTCGATGTAGCGGACCAGCGTCGCGGAGTCGAGATCGCCGGCCAGCAGCTGGGCGTGCTTGGGGGTGGCGCCGCCGTTGCCGCCGACGTAGAGGTTCCACCCCTTCTCGGTGGCGATCACGCCGACGTCCTTGCCGCGGGCTTCGGCGCACTCGCGTTGGCAGCCCGAGACACCCATCTTGATCTTGTGCGGCGAACGCATCCCGCGATAACGCAATTCGAGGTCGACGGCCATCGCGACCGAGTCCTGTACCCCGTAGCGGCACCACGTGGAGCCGACACAGCTCTTCACCGTCCGCAGCGACTTGCCGTATGCGTGCCCGGATTCCATCCCGGCGTCGACGAGGCGCTTCCAGATCTGCGGCAGCTGTTCAACGCGGGCGCCGAACAGGTCGATGCGCTGACCGCCGGTGATTTTGGTGTAGAGGCCGAAATCCCTGGCGACTTCGGCGATCACCATCAGCTTCTCCGGGGTGACTTCACCACCGGGCAGCCGCGGCACCACTGAGTACGTGCCGTTGCGCTGAATGTTGGCCAGGAAATGGTCATTGGTGTCCTGCAGACCGGCCGTCTCGTCGTCGAGGATGTGATCGGAGGACGTAGACGCCAGGATCGAGGCCACCACCGGCTTGCAGATATCACACCCGGCGCCGGTGCCGTACTCGGCGATCAGCGCGGAGAAGGTGCGGATGCCGGTGGTCGCGACGATCTGGAACAGCTCGGCACGGCTCTGCTCGAAATGTTCGCACAGGGCCTTGGACATCGCCACGCCCTGCGCCTCGAGCAGCCGCTTGAGCATCGGAATGCAGCTGCCACAGGAGGTTCCGGCCGCGGTGGCACATTTGATGGCCGGAACGTCGTGAGCGCCGTCTGCGATCGCGCCGCAGATGCTCCGTTTCGTCACCGCGTTGCAGGAGCAGATCTGCGCGTCGTCGGGCAGCGCGCCCACACCCACTTCGGCGCCGGCCGGTGAGATCAGTGTCGCCGGGTCGGCGGGCAGCGGCCGACCGACCATCGGGCGCAGGGTGGCGTACGCGGTGGCGTCGCCGACCAGGATCCCGCCCAACAGCGTCGAAACATCATCGGAGACGACGAGTTTGGCGTAGGTCTGGTTGACGGCATCGTTGAGGACGACTTCCAGCGCACCGGGTGTGCTGGCATGGGCGTCACCGAAGCTCGCGACGTCCACGCCCAGCAGCTTGAGTTTGGTGGACAGGTCTGCACCCGGGAATTCGGCGGTGCCGCCCACCAGCCGGTCGGCCACCACCTCAGCCATCGTGTAGCCGGGCGCAACCAAGCCGTAGCAACTACCCTCGACCGCGGCGACCTCGCCGATGGCAAAAACGCGGGGATCGGATGTGGCACAACTGATATCGGTGAGCACGCCACCGCGTTCGGCGATCGGCAGGCCGGCCTCGCGGGCCAGCTCGTCGCGCGGACGCACACCCGCGGAGAACACCAGCAAGGCACCGTCGAGCTGTTCGTCATTGGACAGCGACACGGTGATTCCGTCACCGCTCTCGACGATCTCGGTGGACGCCACATCGGTGTGCACGGTGATACCGAGTTCGGTGATGAGCCGATTGAGCAGTGCCCCGCCGCCGTCGTCGATTTGAATGGGCATCAGCCGCGGCGAACGTTCCAGCACATGCGGTGTCATGCCGAGCATCCGCAGCGCGTTGGCCGCCTCCAGGCCCAGCAGACCGCCACCGACGACGATGCCGACCGCCCCGGGCCCGGCTGCCGATGCTGCCGCCCGGATGGCGTCGAGATCTTCCAGCGTCCGGTAGACGAAGCAGCGTTCGAGGTCGCTGCCGGGGATCGGTGGCACGAACGGATACGAGCCGGTGGCCAGCACCACGGCGTCGTAGCCGATGCGCTCCCCCGTCGCGGTGACGACCGCACGGGCCATCCGGTCGATCTCGACGGCGGGCTCGCCGACCCGCAGGTCCACCAGATCGTCTCCGGCGTAATCGTTTCCGGACAGCGCCAGCGTCGCGCGGTCCCAGCCGTCGATATAGGAGGACAGTCCGACCCGGTCGTAGGCCGCAGTGGGCTCCTCGCAGAGCACTACCACCCGCCACGATCCGTCGCGGTCGCGGTCCCGCAGTGCCTCGACGAAGCGGTGCCCGACCATGCCGTGGCCGACCACGACCACGGTCCGTGCCGCGGCGGTCATGCGGTCGCTGCGGCGTTGTCGACCGCGTGGGTCTCGGTGCTGGGGCTGGCTTTCTTCGGGGTGCGCACGTAGGCCACCCAGGTGATGATCGCGCAGAGCACGTAGAAGCCGAGGAACACCCAGAAGGCCATCGTGGCCGATTTCGCCGGCGACAGGTAGGACGCCCGCAGGGCGACGTTGACGCCGACCCCGCCGAGTGCCCCAACCGCGCCGGCGATACCGATCAGCGCACCCGACATCCGCTGCGACCATGCCCGCTGCTCGGGGGTGCTGAGGCTGTCCAGGCCGCGCGACTTGGCTTCGAAGATCGACGGGATCATCTTGTAGGTGGAGCCATTTCCAATGCCGGACAACACGAACAGCGTGATGAAGCCGCCGATGATCGCTGCCATGGTGGCACCCGACGGCGGTCCCGCAGCGGCGTCGTCCATCTCACCGGCCGCGACCAGCCAGCCGGCGGCGACGATCATCGCGATGAAGACGTAAAGGGTGACCTTGCCGCCGCCGAAGCGGTCCGACAGCCAGCCGCCGAACGGACGGAACACTGAACCGAGCACCGGCCCCAGGAACGCGATCTGGGCTGCGTGCAGAGATGCCTGGGCAGTCATCGCAGGGGTGACCGGTCCGCCGTGCGAGAGCCCGGCCAGGAAACTGATCTGCAGCACCTGCCCGAAGGCGAAGCCGAACCCGATGAACGACCCGAAGGTGCCGATGTAGAGCAGTGAGATCAGCCACGAATCTCGGTGTGCCATCACCTCGATCATCGAGCGCGCATCGGTGTGCTGATTGGTGAGGTTGTTCATGAACAGCGCGGCGCCGAGTGCGGCCAGAGCGAGCAGCACCAGGTAGACGGCGCACACCAGGTGCGGGGACCGGTTGCCGGCCGTGGCAATGACCAGCAGTCCGATGATCTGGACGACGGCGACACCGATATTGCCGCCACCGGCGTTCAGACCCAGCGCCCAGCCCTTGTAGCGCTGCGGATAGAAGGCGTTGATGTTGGCCATCGACGAGGCGAAGTTACCGCCACCCAGGCCGGCGAAGGCGGCCACGATCAGGAACGTCGTATACGAGGTGCCCGGGTGCGCCATGAAATACAGGGTCAGGACGGTCGGGACGAACAATGCCAGAGCCGAGAAGATCGTCCAGTTGCGTCCACCGTATTTGGACACCGCGAAGGTGTACGGGATGCGGATCAGGGAACCGACGAGGGTCGGGACCGCCACGAGAAAGAATTTGCCCGCGGGGTCGATGTGGTAGACGCTCATCGGCATAAACAGCACCATCACCGACCAGATGGACCACACCGAGAATCCGACATGCTCGGCGAAGATCGACCAGATCAGGTTGCGGCGTGCGATTTTCGAGCCGCCGTTGTTCCAGGCGTCGACGTCCTCGGGGTCCCAGTCATCAATGTCGTATCGGCTGCGAGTGGTTGAAGTCTTCATGCGTTCACGGTAGGAATTTTTTGTTGCGCCTTCGCTGCACGCGGTGATCGCAGTGTCACAACCTACTCACTTTGGCGCGAGCGCCGCCGTGAGGTCAGTAGACGTCGCGCAGATACCGCTTCTCGGCGACCAGTTCACGCTTGTAGTCGCGGGCGGCTTCGGCGCTCAGGTGGCCATGGGTACCGATGATGGTTTCCAGCGCGGCGTCCACATCGCGCGCCATGGTGGTGGCGTCGCCGCAGACGTAGAGGTGCGCACCGTCCTGCAGCCAGGCCCACAGTTGTGCGCCCTTGTCGATCATGTTGTCCTGCACATAGATTCGTCTGCGCTGGTCGCGGGAGAAGGCGAGATCGAGCCGGCTCAGAAAGCCGTCGGTGTGCATGTCCGTCAGATCGTCGCGGTAGTAGAAGTTTTCGGCCCGATGCCGGTCGCCGAAGAACAGCCAGTTGCGCCCGGTGTGGCCCAACGCGCGGCGCTCCTGAAGGAACCCACGGAACGGGGCGATCCCGGTGCCCGCACCGATCATCACAATCGGCGCGGTCGTATCTTCGGGCGGGCGGAAGTGCGGCGATTTCTGCAGGAACACCGGGACCTCGCGGGCGCGGTCGGCCAGGAATGTCGAGCACACTCCCCCACGATCGGCGCCGTCCGGCGCCTGGTAGCGCACGATCGACACGGTCAGCTGCACTTCGTGCGGGCTGACCAGCGGGCTCGACGAGATCGAGTACAGCCGCGGTGTCAGCCGGACGAGTACTTCCTGCCACTGCTCCGGCGCGGCGTGCACCGCGAAGGCACGCACGACGTCGATCCCGTTGCGCCCCAACCGCCAGGTATCCAAGTTCCCGCGGGCGGCCCGCAGGTCTCTGGCTGCCGACTTGTCGGCAGCCATGTCGGCAAGGAAGGCCAGCAGGTTCGGAGTGATGCGGCAGATATCGTAGCTGTCGGTAAGCGCTTGGCGCAGAGCGCATTCCGTGCCGTCGACCTCGACCACCTCGTCGCCGTGCAGACCGGTTGCGGCCAGCCACGCGGCGACGTCGGCGTCGCTGTTGGTGGGCAGCACCCCGAGCGAATCGCCAACGGCATAGCTGACGTCGTGCTCGGAAATGTCAAAGCCCAGCTGTCGCACCTCTTTGGCCGCCGACGCGGGAGTCAGTCTGGTGTTCCGCGCCAACCGGGCAGGCACCGGCCTGGCGCGGGTGAACGGCTCGGCGGGCCGGGCGACGGCGGGCGCGGCGGCCATCGCAGGCGCCGATTCGCCCGCGTTGACAAGCTCGATCACCCGCTGGGCCCACATCGTCAGCGAATCCTCGTCGTGGACTTCGCAGTCGCTGCGGTCGAGAAGCCGGGCGCCACCGAGTTCGGCCAGCCGGGTGTCGAGAGATCGCGCGTGGCCGCAGAATTGGCCGTAGGACCGGTCGCCGATGCCCAGTACCGCGAACCGAAGCCCGTTCAGATCCGGGGCATCCGGTGCGGTGAGCCGATCCCAGAAGCCGGCGCCGTTGTCGGGCGGATCGCCGTCGCCGAAGGTACTGGTGACCACCAACACGTCGCGGGCCGCGAGATCGCCGACCGCGCAGTCGTCCATGTTGACCAGCCTGGCCGCAAGGCCTGCCGCTCCGAGCTGACCGACGATTCGGGCCGCGAGCTCCTCGGCGTTTCCGGTCTGCGATGCCCACAGCACCCACGGGCCGGCAACCGGATCGGGTTCGGGAGCCACCGCTCCGCCGGTAGCCCGCGAGTACATTCCCGCCAGAACGCCGTCGATCCACAGCCGTACCGGCTTGCTGATCGGTGCGAGTTCCGGCAGCACCGGAACACCGACGACTTCGCCGCTCAGTGCCGCGAAAAACCCTGCCAGATAGAGCTGTTCGTCGTCGGTGATCGACGGTTGGCCGCCAGCGGCCGGGGTGGGGCGCACGCTCTTGCTGGGGCGCAGACTGACCGCGCACACTTTCAGTTCGGGTTGCAGCGAGTCCGCGTCCACGGCGTCGCTGGTCAAGGCGTTGATCGCCAGGTATTCGCCGTGTTCGTCGTTCCAGTGGAACGGCGCGAAGCAACTCCCCGGCCGGACCCGGTCGGTGACGACCGCGGGCAGCACGGCCCGGCCCCGCCGGGATTGCAGCTCGACGGCTTGCCCGTCGGTGATGTCGAGGGCTGTGGCGTCATCGGGGTTGATCTCGACGAAGGGCTTGCCGTTGAGTTTATTGAGCTTGGCGACCCGGCCGGTCTTGGTCATGGTGTGCCACTGGTGCGGCAGCCGGCCGGTATTCAAGACGAACGGATAGTCGTCATCCGGCAATTCGCGAGCGTCCATGTGCGGCCGGGCGTGAAAGACGGCGCGGCCAGATTGGGTAGCGAACACGAGCCGACCGTCGTTGACGTAGCGAATCGGATGGCGATCGTTGTCGTCGTCGGGCGGGGACGGCCACTGCACGGGTGTTTCCCGCAACCGTTGATAGCTGATTCCGCGGAGGTCATAGCCGGTCTTGGGATTGGCGAACCGCCGGATTTCATCGAAGATCTGCTCGCTGGACTCAAAGGCGAAATGCGCACCGAATCCCATGGCGTCGGCCACCTGGCAGATCAGTTGCCAATCCGGGCGGGATTGCCCTGCGGGCGAGACACATTCGCGCACCAGAGTCAGGGTGCGTTCGGAGTTCACCATCACCGCGTCGGCTTCGGCCCACAAGGCCGCCGGCAGCACGACGTCGGCGTAGCGGTTGGTGGCGGTGTCTCGGTAGGCGTCCTGGGTGATGACCAGCTCCGCGGTCTCCAGGCCGGTGATCACGGTAGTGCGATTGGGCACGCTGGCCACCGGGTTGGTGCAGATGATCCAGCAGGCCTTGATATCGCCTGCGGCCATCTGCTCGAACATGTCGATGGTGCCGCGGTTGGTGTCGGCGCGGATCGTTCCCGGCGCCAATTCCCACACCGCTTCGACGAAGGCCCGGTCGTCGGCGGCCAGCACCGAGCGCTGGCCGGGCAGACCCGGCCCCATATACCCCATTTCGCGGCCGCCCATCGCGTTGGGCTGTCCGGTCAGCGACATCGGGCCGCTGCCGGGGCGGCAGATCGCCCCGGTGGCCAGGTGCAGGTTGCAGATGGCGTTGGTGTTCCAGGTGCCGTGGGTGCTCTGGTTGAGGCCCATCGTCCACAGCGACATCCATTCACCCGCCTCGGCGATCATCGTTGCCGCGGTGCGGATATCGGCTTCGGCCAGGCCGGTGAGTTCGGCCACCCGCGCCGGCGGGTAGTCCGCGAGGAACTCGCCCATCGCGTCCCAGCCCTCGGTGTGCTCGGCGATGAAGTCGGTGTCGATGGCGCCCGAGGCCACCAGCAGGTGCAGCAGGCCGTTCAGCAGCGCCAGGTCGGTGCCGGGCCGGATCTGCAGAAACAGGTCGGCCTTGTCCGCAGTGGCGGTCCGGCGCGGGTCAACGACAATCAGCTTGGCGCCGGCCCGCATCCGGTCTGCCATCCGCAGGAACAGGATCGGATGGCAGTCGGCCATGTTCGCGCCGATGACAAAAAACACGTCAGCACAGTCGAAATCGGCGTACGAGCCGGGCGGACCATCGGCACCGAGGGATTGCTTGTATCCGGTCGCGGCGCTGGCCATGCACAGTCGAGAGTTGGATTCGATGTTGACCGTACGGATGAAACCCTTGGCCAGCTTGGTGGCCAGGTACTGCGCTTCCATGGACATCTGACCGGAGACGTACAGGGCAATCGAGTCCGGGCCGTGCTCGTCCAGGATCGCGCGCAGCCGGGTGCCCACCGCGGCGACGGCATCCTCGACGGGCGCGGCGACGAATTCCTCACCGCGCGCGGGACGGATCAGTGCGTCGACCGCGCGGCCCTCGGTGGTCCCCATGAGTTCGGTGTGCGTGGCACCCTTCGTGCACAGCCGGCCGAAGTTGGTGGGGTGAAGCCGGTCACCGACGACATTGGCGATGACCGGACCTCCAGGGCCGGGCTTGGTGCGCACGTCGATGCCACACCCGACACCGCAGTACGAGCATGCGGTCCGGATGGCCTCAGCGCAGTCATCCCCGGCAGCCACGGCTCTACCGTGCCCGGCGGACATTACGGGCAAGTTTCGAGACGCGTTATCGCAAAGATAAACCGCGCTCACTTTGCCCGCGGGGGCCATGTGAGAACTCGGCGGCTGATGTAACACTTGTCAACATGGCGACCGCCTCCTATCACCACGGCAACCTGCGTCAGGCGCTGCTCGAGCATGGGGTGGCGCTGGCCCGCGCGGGTGGTCCCGACGCCGTGGTGTTGCGCGATGTCCAGCGCCTGGCGGGCGTGAGTAACTCGGCCGCCTACCGCCACTACGCCGACCGTCAAGCGCTGCTGGGGGCGGTAAAAGCCCACGTCATGACTCAGATGGGCGCGACGATGGCGGCGGCGTTGGACGCTGTCGGCGCCGGTGAGTCCCGGCAGGACCGGGCGCTGGCGCGGTTCCGCGCCTGCGGCCAGTCCTACATCGACGTCGCGGTGGCCGAGCCGGGCCTGTTCCGCACGGCGTTCGCACCGGACGGCGCCGAACTCGACGAGGAGGCGGTGCCGGCCGACCGCCATCCGTTCCTGATCCTGCGTGCCAGCATTGACGAGCTCGTGGCGGCCGGCCTGCTCGCCGAGGACAGGCGGGATGGTTTCGACGAGGCGGCCTGGGCCGCCGTCCACGGCGCGGCGACGCTGTTCCTCGACGGCCCGCTGGACATGGCGGGCAGCGAGCGCCGGCAACTGATCACCGACCGGCTGCTCGACGTCGTCGGCGCGGGCCTGGGCTAGCCATATGTTGACAGCGCTAACCTCCGCTGGCACGCTCGCGGATGTTATCGCCGTCAACATGAAGGTTCGCCCATGTCCGTCGACACCCGCTCACCCGAATCGCTGCACAGCGGACCCCGGCGCGTCCGACCCATCGCCATCCTCGCGGTGGTCCTGGTGGCCGCGCTGGCCATCACCGTCGAGACCACGATCGTCAATGTCGCTCTGCCAACGCTGAATTCGTCGCTCGGTGCCTCCACGAAGGCACTGCAGTGGATCGTCGACGCCTACAACCTGGCGTTTGCCGCCCTGGTGCTGGCCGGTGGCACTGTCGGTGACCGGTTCGGCCGCCGCGGCACCCTGATCGCCGGCCTGATTCTGTTCGCCCTCAGCAGCATCGGCGCCGCGCTCTGCACGTCGACCGGGCCACTGATCGGCATGCGGCTGGTGATGGGTGTGGCCTCGGCGCTGATCTTTCCCACGACGCTGGCGATCATCACCGACACATTCCGGGATCCGCGGCAGCGCGCGGCCGCCATCGGGGTGTGGGGCGCGGTCACCGGCTTGGGCGTGGCCATCGGACCCATCCTCGGCGGCGCGCTGCTGGAAGGGTTCTGGTGGGGCAGCCTGTTTCTCGCGCTGGCACCCATCGCACTGGCTGCCGCGCTGGCCGCGCCGTTCGTCATTCCTGCCGCCTCCCCTGACCGGCAGAACCGGCTGGACGTGGGTGGACTCGTGCTGTCGGTGATCATGCTGGGTGCGCTGGTCTACACCATCATCGAAGCACCGGACCGCGGCTGGGCCAGCGCACCGACGCTGGGCGGCTTCGCCGTCGCACTCGGTGCCGCGGTGGGCTTCGCGTGGTGGGAACGCAGGCAACACGAGCCGCTGATCGACGTCAGCCTGTTCACCAACCTGCGATTCAGCGCCGCCAGCGGTGCGGTGACCGTCGCCTTCTTCGCCCTGTTCGGATTCATCTTCCTGATCACGCAGTTCATGCAACTGCTCCAGGGCTACAGCCCACTGGAAACCGGCGTGCGCATCCTGCCCGTCGCACTGTCCATCGCCGTCGGCTCGATACTCGGCACCCGCCTGGCGGTGACCCGGATCGGCACCAAAATCGTTGTCTTCGTTGGCCTTCTGCTACTGGCCGCATCGTTCGGGTGGATCGCGGCAAGCGATCTGAGCATCACCTACCCGACGATGGCCATGCAGATGGTGCTACTCGGCGGCGGGCTCGGGCTCACCACCGCACCGGCCACCGACTCGATCATGGGGGTCGTGCGCCCCGAGCAGGCCGGCGCGGGGTCCGCCGTCAACGACGCCACCCGTCAGGTCGGCGGCACCCTGGGTGTCGCGGTGATCGGCAGCATCTTCTCGACGCTCTACATCCGGCACCTGGCCGACAGCCCGGCGCTGGGTGCCATGCCACCGTCCGCGCAGGCCGTTGCCCGGGAAGGCCTGGCCCAAGGGCTGGCGGTATCCGGCCAGGCACCCCCACCATTCGCTGCCGCCGTCCGCGGTGCGGTCGACACCGCGTTTCTGTCCGGCTTTCAGGCCGGGTGCCTGACCGCCGCCGCGGTCTGCCTCGCCGGCGCGGTGTTCGTGCTGGCAGTGCTGCCCGCGCACCCGAGAATGGCATTATCCGAATCTTAGGTTTCGGGTGCCCGAAACCGCGCTATAGTCGAGCCATGACGAGCTTGGACCAGGTGCAGATCGCGGGCGTACCGTGGCCGCGCTACAAGCTGGTCGCGCTGGCACTCGGTCTGATCGTGTTCGCCGTCGTCGGCCTGGTCACCGTTAGTGCGGCGCCGGCCGTCCTGCTGGCCGCGGGCACCTCGACGGTGGTCTGGCTGGCCTTCGGCCTACGCCGTCCGCGCCGCCGCTAACGCTCCAGAATTCGTTTCAAGGTGGCCAGGTCGGCCGTCACCGCCGCCGCGTCGGCCGCATAGTCTTCGTCGGACATCTCGGGCCTGCGCCGCAGCGTGAACACCACCTCGCACCAGTCCTTACCGGCGGGCACCACCCGCAGCGGATTGAAGACGGGCTCGCCGGACGGCAGATTGACCACGTGGTCGAGCACACCGAGATCGTTGGCCGGGGTGAATTCGATGGTGATCTCCCCCATCGGCGACTGCGCCACCCAGGTGTCGCCGACCTTGGTCAGCTCGCTGCGAGCCAGGCCCGCCGCCCACTCGGGCAAGTGCGCCGGATCGGCGGCGTAGCGGTACACGTCGATCGCCGAGCGATTGATCCACGCGCTGAGGTGCTGGGATTCCATGGCTCCCACGTTACTGACACGCCATCGCCCACTCGATGATTCCGCGGGCCCGCGCCAAAGTTGCGATCTGCGTGTCGATCTCGGCGAGCTTGGCCTGCGCCAGCGCTCGACTGGCGGGCCGCCCCGGCGCGTCGTCATCGAGCAGCACGGCGATTTCGTCGAGCGTGAACCCGGCCGCCTTGCACAACCCGATCACCTCGAGCCTGCTGAGCACCGCGTCGTCGTAGCGGCGCTGCCCGCCGGCGCGCGACGGCGGCGTGAGTAGCCCGATCTTCTCGTAGTACCGCAGCGTGGTCGGGGCGACATCGGTGCGGCGTGCCACCTCGCCGATGCTCAGTGCAGTGCTCATGGTCACCTTCCACCCGCAATGCTTGACTTGGAGCCAACTCTAAGTCCTTGACTGTCTCCATGGATTCCTTGCGCGCCAGCCGCTACGCCCAGCTGCGGACCTACCGTCGCGACGGCCGCCCCGTCGACACCCCGATCTGGTTTCACCGGGACGGCACCACGCTGGTGTTTCGCACCAAGATCGGCCCCAAGACCAAGCGGATCGCGAACGACCCACGCGTCGAGCTGCGGGTGTGCGACTACAAGGGCCGGGTCCCCGACTCCGCTCCCACCCTCACCGGGCGAGCCGTCGTCCTGTCCGGCGAGGACGCCGAACGGGCCAACCGGCAACTGCACGCCCGGTACGGCTGGCAGTACAACCTCGTCCCGCTGTTGCACCTGCCCGGCGTCAAGAACGTCGACGCCAGCCTGCCGTTGCGGGAGAAGTGGCAGCGCCTAAGCAATCGCAACGTGTGGCCCGAAAGCGCCATCGTGCGGGTGGACCTAGCCGCCTAGTGTCCTGAGTCATTAATTCGCCAACCCCGGGAGTCGCCCGAATCGGCCCCCTTCACGCGCCGAGCGTGGTTGTTATCGTTGATTTTTCGTCGATCTTCCCCGACAACCCGCACGCTCGGCGGTCGGGACCACTGCGAACGAACTAATGACTCAGGATACTAGGCGTCAAGTAGCAGTTGCACCGTCTCCCGCAGCTCGGCAAGGCGTTGCCGACCCAGGACGTGCTCCCAATGCTGTTCGACAGCAAGGGCATTGGCGCGCATCACACGCAAGACCTCCCACCCTCGCGGCGTCAACGCGATCAGCAGTACTCGCGCGTCGGTATCGTCCGGAGTGCGCACGACGTAACCGTGCGCTTCCAACGCTTTGACGGCCTGCGCTACCGCCTGCCGACTGACGTTGAGGCGGTCGGCCAGGCCCGAGGCATGCAGTGCGCCACCGGCCAGCGGAACGAGGGCCACCGCCTGTGCGGGTCGCACGCCATCGAGACCGGCCGCGGCGAACGCCGCACGCAAGCCCGGACCGCCGCTGGCGGCAAGCATGTGCACCAGAGCCGGCACGGTGGGGTTCACGACGTACGAGTGTGCCAGAGCCGACAGCTTTGACAAGTATATTGACAAATATGAGTCTTCGGATCAGGTTGATCGGCGTGATCGGCGCCGTCGTGTTGCTTGTCAGTGGATGCCTGGGCGGCAGCCGCGCCACGGCCACCCCCGCCGGCGACGTTCCCGTCGGGCAGTCCACCCATTCGCTCACCATCGGCGATACGACCCGGACGTTTCGCATCTACCGGCCTGACGGGATATCCGCACCGGCACCACTGGTGGTGATGTTGCACGGCGGATACGGCGACGGAGCCCAAGCCGAACGCGCCTATCACTGGGATGCTCAGGCAGAAGCCGGGCACTTTGTGGTTGCCTATCCCGACGGGCTGAATCGGGCGTGGAACGCCGGGTCGTGTTGTGGCCAGCCTGCGCGAGCCGGCGTGGACGACGTCGCGTTCGTCAGCGCTATGGTGGGCGCGATCGAGCAGCAGGTCCCCGTCGACAACACCCGCGTGTTCGTCACCGGGATGTCGAACGGAGCCATGATGGCGCTCCGATTAGCTTGCCAGAGCACTCTTTTCGCCGCGGTGGCACCTGTTGCGGGCACCCAGCTGACCGATTGCTCCAATGCTGTACCCACCTCGATCCTGCAAATCCACGGCACCGCTGACGACCGAGTACCCTACGGCGGCGGCCCGGGCAAGATGCTCACCGCATCAGGTGCGCCCAGAATCGACGGGCCTTCGGTGGAATCGGTCAACTCCACCTGGCGCTCGAAGGACGGCTGCGCGCCGCCGGTTTCCCTGAACAGTGGCGACGTCGCGACTCAGCGAGCCGACTGCCCCGACGGCCGCACCGTCGAGCTGATCACCATCGCCGGCGCCGGCCATCAATGGCCCGGCGGGATCGGGAATCAGCTGGTAGAGAAGATCGCCGGCCTGCCGCCGCCGTCGACAGCGTTGGACGCGACCGCCACGATCTGGCAGTTCTTCGCCCAACACCATCTCTGAGCGGCGCTAGCCGCCCAGGCAGCCGGGGCCCAGTAGCGCCTTCAGGTCACCCATCAGCGCCGAGGAAGGCGTCACCCGCAGCGACTGGTCGAGTTCCAGTGTGGTGATGCGATCGCCGCTGATCAGCCGCAGGTGCACCTGGGAGGTGCCGGGATGGCGGGCCAGCACCTGCTTGAGCGCGGTGACCTTGTCGATGGTGCACTGCCGGGTGGGCAGACTCACCGCAACCGGCCGGTCCACCTGCGCGTTCGAAAAATCAGGCACGACAAGCTCATTGGCGATCAGGGAGATCCGGTCGTCCTGGATGCGCACCTTGCCACCGACGAGCACCACCGCGTCGTCGGCGATCTCGGCGCCGAACATCGTGTAGGTCTGCGGGAAGAACATCACCTCGATGCCGCCGGTGAGATCTTCCAACTGCGCTGAGGCCCAGGGCATTCCGTTCTTGTTGACCCGCCGGTTGACCCCGGCCAGGATGCCGCCGACGCGCACCTGGGTGTCGTTGGCGACGTCACCGCCGAGGATGCCGGGGATCTGGGTGTCGACCTGTGCGGCAAGCAGGTGTGCCACCCCGTTGAGCGGATGCCCGGAGACGTAGAGCCCCAGCATCTCCCGCTCGAGGGCGAGCTTGTGCTTGTCGTCCCACTCCTCGTCGGGCACCCGGATGGTGAACGCTGCGTCCCCGGCATCGCCGTCGCTATCGCCACCGCCGAACAGGTCGAACTGACCGATCGCCTCGGCCTTCTTGGTGCCCAGCACCGAGTCGACGGCGTCGGTGTGGATCAGGAACAGGCCCTTGCGGGGATGACTCAGCGAGTCGAACGCCCCTGCCTTGACCAAGGATTCGGTGACTTTCTTGTTGCAGGCCGAGATGTCGATCTTGTTCAGGTAGTCCGAGAAGTCGGTGAACTTGCCCTTGTCGTTGCGGGTCGCGACCAGCGAGCTGACCACGTTGGCACCGACGTTGCGGACGGCACCCAGCCCGAACCGGATGTCGTTACCCACCGAGGCGAAGTTCTGCACCGACTCGTTGACGTCGGGTGGCAGCACCGTGATACCGAGGCGACGGCAGTCCGCCAGGTAGACGGCGGCCTTGTCCTTGTCGTCACCGACCGAGGTGAGCAGCCCTGCCATGTACTCGGCCGGGAAGTTGGCCTTGAGATAGGCCGTCCAGTAGGACACCAGCCCGTAGCCGGCGGCGTGCGATTTGTTGAACGCGTAGCCGGCGAACGGCAGGATGGTGTCCCACAGTGCTTTCACGGCCTTCTCGGAGAAGCCGTTGGCGGTCATCCCCTCCTTGAAGCCCTGATACTCGGCTTCGAGGACCTCAAGCTTCTTCTTGCCCATGGCTTTTCGCAGCGCATCGGCCTTACCCATCGAGTAGGAGGCGACCTTCTGCGCGATGAACATGATCTGCTCTTGGTAGACGATCAGGCCGTAGGTCTCCGACAGGATCTCCTTGAGCGGTTCCTCCAGCTCCGGGTGGATCGGCTTGATCGCCTGCCGGTTGTTCTTGCGGTCGGCGTAGTCGTTGTGGGCGTTCATGCCCATCGGGCCCGGCCGGTACAACGCCAGCACGGCGACGATGTCGTTGAACTCGGTGGGCTGCATGCGGCGCAGCAGGTCTCGCATCGGGCCGCCGTCGAGCTGGAACACGCCCAGGGTGTCGCCACGTCCCAGCAGTTCGTAGGCCTTGGGGTCGTCGAACGGCAGCGCGTCGAGATCCAGGTCGATGCCGCGGTTGGCTTTGATGTTCTCGATGCAGTCGCCGATGATCGTCAGGTTCCGCAGCCCGAGGAAGTCCATTTTCAGCAGGCCGATGGCCTCACACGACGGGTAGTCCCAGCCGGTGATGATCGCGCCGTCCTGCGGCCGCCGCCACAGCGGGATCGCCTCGATGAGCGGCTCGGAACTCATGATCACCGCACACGCGTGCACGCCTGCGTTGCGAACCAGGCCCTCCAGGCCGCGCGCGGTCTCGTAGATGGTGCGCACGTCGGGATCGGTGTCGATCAGGGCGCGGACCTCGGCGGCCTCCTTGTACCGCTCATGGGTGGGATCGGTGATGCCCGACACCGAGATGTCCTTGGCCATGATCGGCGGCGGCAGCGCCTTGGTGATCCGGTCGGCGATCGCGAAGCCCGGCTGGCCGTAGTGGACGCGCGCCGAATCCTTCAGTGCCGCTTTGGTCTTGATGGTGCCGAAGGTGATGACCTGGGCCACCCGGTCGCTGCCCCACTTCTCGGCGGCGTAGCGCACCATCTCACCGCGGCGGCGGTCGTCGAAGTCGATATCGATATCGGGTGCCGACGGGCGCTCCGGGTTCAGGAAGCGCTCGAACAGCAGCCCGTGCGGGATCGGGTCGATATTGGTGATGCCGAGCGCGTAGGCCACCAGCGACCCGGCGGCCGATCCGCGGCCGGGTCCCACCCGGATGTCGATCGAGCGGGCGTAGTTGATCAGGTCCGCGACGATCAGAAAGTACGACGGGAAACCCTTGCCGCAGATGACGTCGATCTCGAAGCTGGCGCGCTCGGTGTACTCCGGCGGCACCGAATCCGGAAAACGCCGCCGCAGACCGGCTTCGACCTCGTGGCGCAGCCAGCTGCCCTGGTCGTGGCCGTCGGGCACCGGGAAGATCGGCATCCGGTCCGTCGGGGTCCACACGTCGGCGTAGGACTGCACCCGCTCGCCGATCAGCAGCGTCGAATCACAGGCCTCGGGCACCTCGGCGTCCCACAGCGCGCGCATCTCGGCGGCCGACTTCAGGTAGTAGCCGTCGCCGTCGAACTTGAACCGGTTCGGGTCGGAGAGCGTCTTGCCGGTCTGGATGCACAGCAGCGCTTCGTGGTTGTGCGACGCATCGCGGGTCACGTAGTGGCAGTCGTTGGTGGCCAGCGCCGGGATGCCGAGCTTGCGGCCGACCTCGAGCAGGCCCTCGCGGACCCGGCGCTCGATCGACAGCCCGTGGTCCATCAGTTCCAGGAAGTAGTTCTCCGGCCCGAAGATCTCCCGCCACTTGGCGGCCGACTCCAGCGCCTCCTTGTCGTGGCCCAGCCGCAACCGGGTCTGCACCTCACCGGACGGGCAGCCGGTGGTGGCGATGATGCCCTCGGCATGCTCGGCGATGATCTCGGCGTCCATCCGCGACCACTTGCCGAGCTGACCCTCGAACGAGGCCAACGTCGACAGTTTGAACAGGTTGCGAAGGCCGGTGGCGTTCTCGGCGACCATCGTCATGTGGGTGTAGGAGCCGCTGCCCGACACGTCGTCGCTCTTCTGGCCCGGATCGCCCCACAGGATCCGGCGGGTGTCGAACCGCGATCCGGGAGCGATGTACGCCTCGACACCGATGATCGGCTTGATGCCGACCTTGGTGGCCGCGTTGTAGAACTCGCTGGCCCCGAACATGTTTCCGTGGTCGGTCATGCCGATGGCGGTCATCTCGAGGCGCTGCGCCTCGGCGAACATGGGCGAGATCTTCGCGGCACCGTCGAGCATCGAGTACTCGGTGTGGTTGTGCAGATGTACGAAGGAGTCGTTCTTACCCATAGGCCCGTCAGTCTAGGGCCGCGGACCGACAGCCTTCGGCGTGTCGCGGCACGTGTCTGGCGGGTGGCGGCAATTCCCCTCCACACCGACCCGTGGCCCTGACAGGGTGATGCCTATGTTCGCGCGCAAGCCCCCGCTTCGCAGTGTGGGGACCGATCCCGATTACCGGTTCACGCTGGCCAACGAGCGGACGTTTCTGGCCTGGCTGCGCACCGCGCTGGCGCTGCTGGCCGGGGCAATCGCGCTGGCCAGCCTGGTCCACGATTTCGGCCCGCGGCCGTTCCGGATCGCGATCACGGTGATGCTGCTGACGCTGGCACTGGCCATCACTGTCGGGGCCTACGCACGGTGGGATCGCACCGAGCGGGCGCTGCGGGAAAACCGGCCCCTGCCCAGCGATCCCCTGCCCCGGATCGTCGTGTCCGGCGTCGGGATCGTGATCGTGGCCGCGGCCGTCTTGGTCTACCTCGCGGAATTCAGTCGGTAGATGGACGATCCGGCGGGCAGGAGCGAAGCGACCCGGGGAATGGACGGGGATTCGACCCTCCTTGACCCGGCGGGGGCGGCCGAACGCACGGCGCTGGCCTGGCAGCGCACGATCATCGGCACGCTGCTGGTGGGCGCACTGATCATGCGGTGGAGCGTGACCGAGCGCTTTCCACCGGCTCCGGGCGTTCTCGTCACCCTGGTGTCCGCCTTCTGCAGCCTGTTCCTGGTCGGCCGGCGCTATCAGCGGGTGCGGCAGACCGTGATGGCCGGGCAGACTCCGCTGTCGCGCTACCTGGTCCCCGCGGCCACGGTGTTCACGGTCGGGGTGGTGCTCGCCATCGGGGCGGGCATCGCGGTCGAGTACGCCAACCTGTAGTCAGGCCTCGTCCTTCAGCATGCGGGCGATCTCGGCTGCCTGCTCGCCCGTCACCTCACCGGAGAGCTGCAGCACCTCGCCGTCGATCTTCTCGGTGATCTTCGGTGCCCACACGATGACACCCGCCCGGACGAACGCGACCTGCTCATTGATGTGGGCGGCCGTGTAGTCGGCGAACGCGCGCGCCGACTCTTCGGTCATCGTGACCTGCACGGTCTGCTTGGCGGTCAGCGGGTTCAGGAACGAGTCGACATCGGTCAGCTGAATCCGCAACACTTCTGGTCCCAGGGTGAACACCGCGGACTTGAGGATGTCGCAAGTCCGCAGCGGCTGATCCGGCGGTGTCGGCGGCGGCGGGGCGCAGTCGTCGCCTTGCGGGACGTAGGCGGGGCCGATCACCGGGCGCAGCGCCAGCGGCTTGATCGTCAGCGGCCGCGGGGCGGTGGTGGTCGTGGTGAGCATCGCCGTGTCCGATTGCTTGTCGAACAGCACTCCCGGGGTCAGCAGCACGCCGGCAATCGGCACCACGATGGCCAGCGAGGCGAGCGCGGCGACGATCCCGATCCTGATCCGCCGGTTGCGCTGAGAGTTGTCTGTCATGCTCTCCTCGATCTGCTCAAGACCATCCTTGAGGTGCGGATCATATGGGTAGCGGCGCGCCGAAGGCCGGAATGATGCCCAACGGGATCGCAAACAAAACCATGGCCAAAACGAAGGCGCGCAGCGACACTCGGGTCGGCGGAGCGTCGATCTCGGGCTGACCACTTGCGTAGAGCATGTAGACGATCCCGATGTCGAAGGCGACCATCACCCACCATCGAACCCAATCGACGCCGGTCATGAACACAGGCACTATCAGGCAAATCCCCAGTGCGACTGCGGGCCACTGTTGCCGCAACAGCACCTGAATCCTGGTGAACGGAACACCCGATACCCACCTGATCGCCACGACCGTGGCGGTAAGCAAGCCGGCACCGAAGATCGTGTTCACGATCATCCCGGACGCACCGAGCCTTCCGACATAACGGATGGCGCCACCAAAGTCTCGGTCGTAGAAGGGCGTGATATTGGCGCACGCCCAGCGGTGATAGTCGTCGTAGTAGTGGTAACCGCTGAGCAGCTGTCCGGGCGTGGGATGGCCCGCCAGCGGATTGTTCACCTGGCCATGTGGCACCAGCGCGCAGAGCTCGCTGGAAACACCATGCCTGCCCAGCGCTGCCACCACCAGAGCGGTCACCAATCCCGGTCCAAGTGCCAGCGCATAGCTGACCCAAAGCGCCCTTCGTTCGAGCTGATGTGTCAAGAGCGTCAGTGCCAATATCACGCCGAGCCCAAACAGCAGCGGAATCGCTTCGTGAACCAGAGTGGCAACGGCCGTGACAATGCCATAGACGGCGCTGGCGACGAACACGAAGCGCTCCGAATTCGCTTTCGTCAGCGCGATCGCAAAGACGACCAACGGGAGGCTCCCGAATAGCGTCGACCCCCCCGACAGCATTCCGAGCGCAAACCCGAAGGGCAGACCCACGACAAGGAAACCCAGCTGCAGCCGGCGCTCCGACCGCCCCGACTTCAGCACCAGCCACCACGCGAGCAGGGCGAGGGAAATGACGAACACCCCGCTCGACAGCCAGCGCCCCACCCGTTGCTCGGCGAAGTAATCGTCGCCGGGGACCAGATGAATCAGCTCCCCTGCCAGCCCACGCCGTACGAATCCCACGGTGTAGTCGACGGCGTAATAGGAGTACCAGTACGTGTCCGGGATCACGGCCACTGCCAGAAACAGGATCACGGCCGCCCATAACGCCAAGAGCACCGCCACGACGACGTAAAGGCGTTTGCGGTCGGTGCTCACGGTAGTGCTGGGCATTGGACCTCCGATAGCCGTCGCTCCGTGGGCGCCACACTCGGCGCGCGGCAGCAGCGCGAGGATATAACAGGCGCGTGCGCCGTCAGCTCGGTCTCGGCGCCGACTGACGTGCTCGGCGCAGCGCATCAGCGCTGAACACCAGCAGCGCCAGCCAGATCAGCGCGAAGCCGACCCAGCGCGCAGGCGGCATCGGCTCGTGGGCCACCACCACTCCCCAGGTCATCTGCAGGGCCGGGGTGAGGTACATCAGCAGGCCAAGCGTCACCAACGGCAGGCGCTGGGCGGCGGCGGCGAAGAACAGCAGCGGGATCGCGGTGATCGGACCCGACAGGATCATCAACGCGATGTGGCCCGAACCGTTGTTGGTGAACTGGCCGTGCCCGCTCGTCTGCAGCACGGCGATGTAGGCGATGGCGAACGGCGCCGCGATCGCGGCCTCAAGGCCGACGCTGACCCGCGGGTCGGTCGGCACCACCTTCTTGACCGCACCGTAGAGGCCGAACGAGAAAGCCAGGCCGAGCGCGATGAACGGCGGGCCGCCGACCTCGAAGGCCAGCAGCACCACCGCGGCCAGTGCGATCACCAGCGCGACGATTTGGGCCCGGTTGAGCCGCTCACGGAAGATCAGCACCCCGAGCAGCACGCTCACCAGCGGATTGATGAAGTAACCGAGGGCGGCATCGACCACGTGGCCGTTGTTGACGGCGTAGACGTAGATGACCCAGTTGGCCGATACCAGCCCAGAGGCGCAGACCAGCAGCAGCCAGGTGCGGCCGGTGATCGATCGCACGGCGGACAGCTTGCGCATGGCCACTACCACCCCGACCATCAATACCAGCGTCCAGACGATGCGATGAGCCAGAACCTCCAGTGCGCCAGCGGGTTTCAGTAGCGGAAAAAACGCCGGGAACAACCCCCAGGATCCGTACGCGCCGATGCCGTAGAGCAGCCCGCCGGGCTTGGTGTCGCCTTTGGCGTCCGTCACGATTCGACGCGCAGCAGATCCAGGGCGTGCTGCAGGTCGGCTGGGTACGGGCTGGTGACCTCGAAGTGCCTGCCGTCGGCCGGGTGTGCGAACGCCAGCGACCGCGCGTGCAGCCACTGCCGCTCCAGGCCGAGCCGCTTGGCCAGCACCGGATCGCCACCGTAGGTCGGATCACCGACGCACGGATGGTGCAGCGCGGCGAAGTGCACCCGGATCTGGTGGGTGCGGCCGGTTTCCAGGTGGATGTCGAGAAGGCTTGCCGCCCGGAACATTTCAAGTGTGTCGTAGTGGGTGATGCTGTGTCGCCCGGCTTCGGTGACGGCGAATTTCCAGTCGTTGCCGCGGTGCCGCCCGATGGGCGCGTCGATGGTGCCACTGGACGGATCCGGATGACCTTGCACCACAGCGTGATAGCGCTTGTCGACGGTGCGCTGCTTGAAGGCGCGCTTGAGGACCGTGTAGGCCCGCTCGGACAGCGCGACAACCATGACCCCGGAGGTGCCTGCGTCGAGACGGTGCACGATGCCCTGGCGTTCGTGGATGCCGGAGGTGCTGATCCGGAATCCCGCCGCGGCCAGCCCGCCGAGCACGGTGGGACCGTGCCAGCCGACCGTCGCGTGGGCGGCGACGCCGGGCGGTTTGTCGACGGCGACGATATCGGCGTCGGAGTAGAGGATCGTCATGCCCTCGATCTCGACCGGCGTGTTCTCCGGCGGCGGGGCTTCCTCGGGGATGTGGACATGCAGCCACGCACCGGCCTCGAGGCGGTCGGACTTGCCTGCCCGTACGCCGTCGAGCTCGACGCCGCCGTCCTCGGCGATCGCGGCCACGGCCGTGCGGGACAGTCCCAGCAGCCGGGCCAGGCCGGCGTCGACGCGCATGCCGGCCAGACCTTCCGGGACCGGCATCGACCGTTCTGCCATCAGGCGGTCTCGGCCTTGTCGTCGGTCTCGGCCTTGTCGTCGGTCTCGGCCTTGTCGTCGGCTCTAGCCGGCTCGCTTGTCCGCCGGCCGGTGCTGTCGAAGTCGTAGCCGAACAAGGACAGGGCGACCAGCAGGATGGCCCCGCCGACCACCGCCGGATCGGCCACGTTGAACACCGGCCACCAGCCGATGGATACGAAGTCGACGACGTGTCCGCGAAGCGGGCCGGGCGAGCGGAAGAAGCGGTCGACCAGGTTGCCGAGCGCGCCGCCGAGGATCATCCCCAGCCCGAGCGCCCACCACGGCGACACCAACCGGCGCCCCATCCAGAAGATGCCGATCACCACACCGGTGGCGACGAGCGTCAGCACCCAGGTGTAGCCGGTAGCCATGGAGAACGCCGCGCCGGAATTACGCACCAGCGTCCAGGTGACCGTGTCACCGATGATCGAGACCGGTTGCCCGGGGGTCAGCCACCGCACCGCCAGCACCTTGGTGATGACGTCGAGGGCCAGCACCACACCCGCCACCGACACCAGCAGCCGCAGCCGCCGCTGCGACGATTGCGGCTCAGTGCTGCTCGGGGATTCGTCGGTCACTCCCCCATCATTCCCTAAGGTGTTGGGCATGCCGCGACTTGTCGTCGTCACCACCGGCGGGACCATCTCCACCAGCGCCGACGGCGAGGGTGTGCTGCGGCCCGTGCACGGCGGCGCGGAGCTGGTGTCGGGCCTGGATGCGCAGGTGGTCGACCTGTTCACGATCGACAGCTCGCAGCTCACCCCCGCCGAATGGCTGCGGATCGGCGCCGCCGTCACCGCGGCCGCCCAGGACGCCGACGGTGTCGTCGTCACGCATGGCACCGACACGATGGAAGAGACCGCCCTGTGGCTGGAGCTCACCTACGACGGTGCGGCGCCGGTGGTGCTGACCGGCGCGGCGCTGCCGGCCGACGCCCCCGACGCTGACGGACCGGGCAATCTGCGCGACGCCCTCGCCGTGGCGGCCAGCTCGTTGGTGCGGGATCTGGGGGTCCTGATCTGCTTCGCCGGGGCGGTACTGCCTGCGCTGGGCACCACCAAGTTCGGCGGTCCCGGCCTGTTCGGCGGGCGCCCGCCGGTGGGTGCGGTCAGTGCCGGGGTTTTTTCGCTGACCGGCAGCAAGGAACGTGCTTTTTTGGGTGCGGCGACCGACGCTCCGCGGGTCGACATCGTGGCCACCTACCCGGGTGCCGACGGGACGGCGATCGACGCGTTCACTCTTGCGGGCGCGGCCGGCCTGGTCGTCGAGGCGGCCGGTGCGGGCAACGCAGGCAGCCCCGTCGTCGAGGCAGTGCGGCGGGCGTGTGCCCGCGGGGTGGCGGTCGTGGTGACCACCCGGGTGCCGGGGGGTCGCACCGCCGCGCTGTACGGGCCGGGCCATGACCTGGTCGAAGCCGGGGCCGTGATGGTGCCGCAGGTGCGCAGCAGCCAGGCCCGGGTGCTGCTGATGGCGGCGCTAAGTCTGGGACTACCCGCGGTCGACGTCATCGGCCGCTGGGGCTGACCCGGCCAGATCGTCGAGGTACTCGCCCCAGTCCAGACTGTCCACCGGATTGGCCTTGAGCAGCTCGGGCTCACCCGTGGGGAAGGTCCGCATCACGCCGGGGCCGCTGCCCCGGGTCTCGAACCGCACGCTGACCACACCATGGCCGGCACCCTGGACCCAGCCGTGGCCGAAGCCGGCGTGGCTGACGTCGTCGCCGATGCGCCAGACGCCGGCGTCGAGTGCGGTCTCCGGCACCGGCACGTGGGTGTCTAAGGTGTCGGCCACCGCTGCATCCATGTGTTCGAGATCGGGGAACAGCGACTCCTGGCGAACATCGGAAAGGCCCGAAAAGCCAACGCCGAGAAGGCGAATGGGGCCAACCTCGCGAGGGTCGAGCAGTAGCCGGTGTGCGGTGGCGGTCAGCGTGCCGGCATCGCCGGTGGCATACGGCAGCGTCGCCGAGCGGGTCAAGGTAGTCATATCGGACCGCTTGAGTTTGACGGTGACCGTACGGGCGCCGCGGCCGTCGCGCTCCAGGCGCCGGTGGGCGTGCTCGGCGATCGGGCCGATGGCGTCGCGCAGCTGCTCGATGGTGGTGAGGTCGGCGGGGAACGTCGACTCGGCACTGATCTGTTTGGCTTCCGCGCGTTCGGCCACCGGCCGGTCGTCGATGCCGCGGGCCAGCCGGTGCAATGCGGGGCCGACAGTGGCGCCAAGGATGCTGGCCGCTTCGGCGTCGGACAGGGCGGCCAGTTGTCCGACGGTGTCGATGCCGAGCCGGTGCAGCTTGTCCTCGGCCACCGGGCCGATGCCCCACAGCCTGCGCACCGGCAGCCCGTCGAGCAGCGGACGTTCCTCGTCGCGGCGGACCACCCGCAGCCCGTCGGGTTTGGCCAGCTCCGAGGCGATCTTGGCGATCTGCTTGCCCGACCCGGCGCCGACCGACGCCACCAGGCCTGTCTCTTCGCGGACGCGGCGCCGCAAGAGCACGGCGAACTCCTCGACCTCTGCGGCGCTGGCCCCGACCAGTTCGGCCGGCTCCCCGAACGCTTCGTCGAAGGACAGCTGTTCCAGGACCGGCACCATCGCACGCACGGTGTCGAGAACGCGCCGACTGGCAACGCCGTAGACCACACCACGGGGCGGGAGCACCACCGCGGCGGCCCCGACCATCCGACGGGCCTGGTGCATCGGCATCGCCGAACGGGCGCCGAACACCCGGGCCTCATAGCTGGCCCCGGCCACCACACCGCGGCCGCCGAGCCCGCCGACCAGGACCGGCCGACCGCGCAGGGTCGGGCGGGTCAGCTGTTCGACGGACGCGAAGAACGCATCCATGTCGAAATGCAGGACCCAGCGCTCCACGACACCCGATGCTAGGGGCTGGCCCG
>JAHFVD010000041.1:0-19082 GCA_023264735.1 Mycobacterium sp.
GGCGCTGCAGGATTAGCAAGGGGATTTCCCGGGACGTGTTGCGCTGATAGCCCGCATATCCCTTGTAGGTCTTGACCACTTGGGGCCACAGCTCGGCTCGTTCTTACCCAGAGTAGCTAGGTCGTCGGTGCCGGCGCAGGCGGTGGCGCAGGGGTGGGCACGGCATTCGGGGCGGGTGCGTCCAGAGGGGCGCCGCATTGCAGCGTGCCGTAGAGCGGATCGTCCTTGGGACGGAACAGCCTCGGGGCGATGAATTGGTCTGCCTGCGCCACGATCTCGTCGTCCACCAGGATCTCGCAGTGCAGGTTCGATCCGTACGGCCACTGGATGGAGATCTCCATCCCGGCCTTCTTGGGGTCGTGGAGAACGGTGTTGACCTCGAAGGTCATCCCCGGGAGCAGCGTCGGCTGGTCGCTGTTGACGTTGTTGTCATCGATCTTGTAGGCGACTACCGCGCCGCGCGAGGTGCCGGTCGCGGAGGCCCGGTAGGTGATGTTGTGCAGCAGCTGCGGGTCGGGATCGCCGTTGGCCACCGGGGCAGGTGCCGGCGTCGGTTCCGGTGGCGGCGCCGGGTCGGCCAGCGCGGTGGCCGCGGTTAACTGAGAACCCACGGCCAGGACGGTCGCGGCGGCGAACCTCACCCATCCGCGCTCGAAGGGACTCATAGGTGGCGAGACTACTCGTTCGGTACGGGGGTGCCGATTAGTTGCCCTGTCAGGAATGGCTCAGCGCCAGGTCAGGTTGATCCCGGCGGCGGCGAGCCAGGCGTTGAGGTCATGGTCGTGGCGGGCCAGCCCCTCGACGGCGACGACCACACGCTGCAGCGCGGCCCCGGCGGTCTCGGTGCTCACCAGGGCGTCGCGATGGGCGGCGAACAGTTCGTCGGTGTCGATGAGGTCGGTGCGGTCCCCGGTGTAAACGACGAGGTCGAGGTAGTGGTCTTCGGCGTGCCAGACGGTGTCGCCCACCTCGATGTGCCCGATATCGAGGTAATAGTCCTGCGGACGCTCGTAGCCGGGGTTGAAGTGGAAGACATTCGCCCGCAGCCCCAGCGACGGCAGCAGCCAGGACTCGAGGTAGTGGAACTGGGTGCGGCCCGGTGTCGGGCGGGCCATGTACAGCCCCCACGGCGTGACCAGGTATTCGTCGACCGCCCGCACGATGCCCTTCGGGTCGGTATTGGTGTAACCGGCCAGGTCGAAGGTCTCCTGCTTGGGCGGATGGACGGCGGCCACGGGGTCAGCGTAACGAGGAATGAATGTGTCGGTGGGGACGCTTAACCTGAACGCTATGGCTTTCGCTACCGAACACCCGGTGCTCGCGCACTCGGAATACCGGCCTGCTGCCGATGCCGTGAACGGCCTGGTGCGCGCCGGCGCCCAATTCGAGGTGGTCAGCGAGTACGACCCGGCCGGTGACCAGCCTGCCGCGATCGAGGAGCTGGAACGCCGCATTCGCGCGGGGGAGCGCGATGTGGTGCTGCTCGGCGCGACGGGTACTGGCAAGTCGGCGACCACCGCCTGGCTGATCGAACGGCTGCAGCGGCCGACCCTGGTGATGGCGCCGAACAAGACGCTGGCCGCCCAGCTCGCCAATGAGCTGCGAGAGATGTTGCCGCACAACGCTGTTGAGTACTTCGTCTCGTACTACGACTACTACCAGCCCGAGGCGTACATCGCCCAGACCGACACCTACATCGAGAAGGACAGCTCGATCAACGACGATGTGGAGCGGTTGCGCCACTCGGCCACGTCGAGCCTGTTGTCCCGTCGCGACGTGGTCGTCGTCGCGTCGGTGTCCTGCATCTACGGCCTGGGCACCCCGCAGTCCTACCTGGACCGGTCGGTCGAGCTGGAGGTCGGCACCGAGGTTCCCCGCGACGGGCTGCTGCGGCTGCTGGTCGACGTGCAGTACACCCGCAACGACATGTCCTTCACCCGCGGCTCGTTCCGGGTGCGCGGGGACACCGTCGAGATCATCCCGTCCTACGAGGAGCTGGCGGTTCGCATCGAGTTCTTCGGCGACGAGATCGAGGCGCTGTACTACCTGCATCCGCTGACCGGTGATGTGGTGCGCCAGGTCGACTCGCTGCGGATCTTCCCGGCCACCCACTACGTCGCCGGTCCGGAACGGATGGCGCACGCCATCTCGACCATCGAAGAGGAGCTGACCGAGCGGCTGGCCGAGCTGGAGAACCAGGGCAAATTGCTGGAGGCCCAGCGGCTGCGGATGCGCACCAACTACGACGTCGAGATGATGCGTCAGGTCGGCTTCTGCTCGGGCATCGAGAACTACTCCCGGCATATCGACGGCCGAGAGGCCGGTTCGGCGCCCGCGACGCTGCTGGACTACTTCCCGGACGATTTCCTGCTGGTCATCGACGAATCGCACGTGACCGTGCCGCAGATCGGCGGCATGTACGAGGGTGACATGTCGCGTAAGCGCAATCTCGTGGAGTTCGGCTTCCGGTTGCCCTCGGCGGTCGACAACCGCCCGCTGACCTGGGAAGAGTTCGCGGACCGGATCGGGCAGACGGTGTACCTGTCCGCCACGCCAGGGCCGTACGAGCTCAGTCAGACCAGTGGCGAGTTCGTCGAGCAGGTCATCCGCCCGACCGGTCTGATCGACCCGAAGGTCATCGTCAAGCCGACCAAGGGCCAGATCGACGACCTGATCGGGGAGATCCGCGCGCGGGCCGAGCGTGACGAGCGGGTGCTGGTCACCACGCTGACCAAGAAGATGGCCGAGGACCTCACCGATTACCTGCTGGAGACGGGCATCCGGGTGCGCTACCTGCACTCCGAGGTCGACACGCTGCGCCGGGTGGAGCTGCTGCGCCAGTTGCGGCTGGGGGACTACGACGTGCTGGTCGGCATCAACCTGCTGCGCGAAGGTTTGGACCTTCCGGAGGTGTCGCTGGTGTCGATCCTCGACGCTGACAAGGAAGGCTTCCTGCGCTCGGCCCGCAGCCTCATCCAGACCATCGGGCGCGCGGCGCGCAACGTGTCGGGTGAGGTTCATCTGTACGCCGACAAGATGACCGACTCGATGAAGCAGGCGATCGACGAGACCGATCGCCGCCGCGCCAAGCAGGTTGCCTACAACGAGGCGCACGGGGTCGATCCGCAACCGCTGCGCAAGAAGATCGCCGACATCCTCGATCAGGTGTATCGGGAGGCCGCAGATACAGAAGCCACGGAGACCATTCAAATCGGCGGGTCGGGTCGCAACGCTTCACGCGGGCGACGTGCGCAGGGCGAACCGGGCCGTGCGGTGAGCGCGGGAATCATCGAGGGCCGCGACACGTCGAACATGCCGCGGGCCGAATTGGCGGACCTGATCAAGGATCTGACCGCTCAGATGATGGCGGCGGCCCGCGATCTGCAGTTCGAGTTGGCCGCGCGGATCCGCGACGAGATTCACGATTTGAAGAAGGAATTGCGCGGCATGGATGCCGCGGGGCTGAAGTAGGTAGGCGCGCTTGAGCTCAACCGAGGTTGAGCCTTTACGGTGATGCAATGACCGAGACGACGGCATCGGCTGCCGGAAGTTGGCGCGAGCTGGGCCGCGACCACCTCGGTGCTGCGATCGTCCTGGCCGGCGGCGTGGCGATCTATGCCACCAACGAATTCATCACGATCAGCCTGCTGCCCAGTGCGGTCGCCGATATCGGCGGCGAGCGGCTGTACGCATGGGTGACGACGGTGTATCTGGTGGCGTCGGTGATGGCGGCGACGACGGTGGGCCCGGTGCTGACCCGGTTCGGTCCGCGGACGGCGTATCTGGGTGCGCTGTTGTCGTTCGCCGCGGGCAGTGCGCTGTGTGCCCTGGCGCCGACGATGCCGCTGCTTCTGGTCGGCCGGGTGGTGCAGGGCTTGGCCGGCGGCGTGCTGGCCGGACTGGGCTATGCGGTGATCAGTGCGGCGTTGCCCGACCGGCTATGGACCCGCGCGTCGGCCGTGGTGTCGGCGATGTGGGGGATAGGCACGTTGGTGGGTCCGGCGACGGGGGGATTGTTCGCCCAATTCGGTTTCTGGCGTGGCGGATTCGGTCTGCTCGCGATTCTGGCGGTGGCGATGAGCCTGCTGGTTCCGTTGGCCTTGCCGGCACGGGCCCAGTCGGATGAGCAGGCAACCCGGACGCGGATTCCGGTGCGGTCGTTGCTGCTGCTCGGTATGGCGGCACTCGCGGTCAGTGTCGCGGTGATACCGCACAGCGCTGCCGCCATCGCGGGCCTGCTCGCGGTGGGTGTGACGCTGGTTGCGGTGTTCATCGTCGTCGATCGCCGGGTGTCGGCTGCGGTATTGCCGCACAAGGCTTTTAAACCGGGCCCGCTGAAGTGGATCTACCTCACGCTCGGCCTGCTGATGGCGGCCACGATGGTGGATATGTACGTCCCGTTGTTCGGGCAGCGGTTAGGCGCACTGGCGCCCGTCGTGGCGGGCTTCCTCGGTGCGGCACTGTCGGTGGGCTGGACGGTCGGTGAGATCGCAAGTGCGTCGATCACCAACGTCCGGGCGACCGTGCGGGTGGTGGCGATCGCGCCACTGGTGATGGCCACGGGCCTGGCGTTGGCGGCCTTGACTCAAACCGATTCCGCCTCAAAGGGAATCGTGGCCCTGTGGGCTGTCGCATTGGTCATCACCGGTGCGGGCATCGGGATGGCGTGGCCGCATCTGTCGGCGTGGGCGATGGGCTCGGTGGTCGACGACCCAGCCCAGCAGGCGGTGGCCGCCGCCGCGATCAACACCGTCCAGCTGATGTGTGGGGCGTTCGGCGCCGGGCTGGCCGGGGTGGTGGTGAACCTGCGGGCCGCGCCCGACGCGGCAGCGAGCTCGCTGTTGTTCGGGGTGTTCGCGATCCTGGCGGCAGCCGGCTGTGTGGCGTCCTACCGATCTGGCCGTGGCCGGGTGTCGTAGCGCTATTCGTCCTTGTCCTCGAGCCGGCGAACGCCGGTGACGCCCGGCACGCAGGCGATGGTGTTGGGCGCGTTCCGAATTCGTGATCCCGAGAGGGTCAGCAGGACACCTCCGTCGGGGTCGCTGCTCAACTCGTTGAGGCTCCACTGGTGTTTGTCACAGGCGGCCAGTATGTGGGTGAGCACGCCACGGTCAGAGTCGTACATGACGCGTAGGCGCACCGAGCCGGCCAGCCGGCCGATGAGGCGTTTACTCAGCGGGTTGAACGCCAGAATGATCACGAAGTGCAGGATCGTGACGATGATGGCGAGCTTGACCAGGCCGGCCGCGGCGGCCATGCCGATGGCTGCACATTCCCAGATCGCCGCCGCAGTGGTCAGCCCGTGCACCGCGCCCTGACGGGTGATGATCAGGCCCGCGCCAAGGAAGCCGATCCCGGACACGATCTGAGCAGCGACCCGGGACGGGTCGACCTCCACGGTGCCCGCGTTCAGCACGTCGAAGAAGCCGTACTTGCTGACGATCAGGATCAGGGCTGACGCCGTGCCGACGATGGCCTGGGTGCGCAGGCCTGCGCTCTTGCCGTGAATCTCGCGTTCCAGGCCGATCAGCGCTGTCAGGCCAAAAGCGATCAGCAGTTCGAGGATCTGCCGGGTGCCCTGCCCGGGACCGCCGAGCAGCGGGGGGTCGGCTAGCCAGGTCTGCATGAGGCCACCGTAAGTGCCGTCTGCCGATCAGGTCAGCAATCACGCTGAGCCAAACGGTGGGCGCGTCTGCCCAGCGCTGGAAGAGTGGTCATCTGACACGCGGGTGTGGCTGAGTGGCTAGGCACCGGCCTGCAAAGCCGTTCACACGGGTTCGAATCCCGTCACTCGCTCGTATGTTGTCTGTCGTATTTCTTGCCGCTTGATGCAAGCGCGAGATTTTTCCGGCATGAAGCCGAAGAAGAAATGCTGCCGCAGCAAGCCCCGGTGCAAACGCTGCCCGCTCGTGCTGCACAAGGTGCGCAAGGCCGAACTGAGGGGCATCAGCGGCACAGACTTGGACAAGGTCTTCAAGCGAGCGCGCAAGCCGCACTTCAGCGCATGCTTGCGTAGTGAAATTGTCGCCGGTGTAACCGCATCAACACTGGTTCGCATCAGTTCGGTAACCCCCTGAATGGGACCCGCGTTCCCCTACTTACACGTCTGTAGTTTGCCCTTCAGGCCTCTCACAGAAACGGGGAAATGATGTCTCGAACCAGCTCTCGCTTGGCGGCGGTCACCGCCATGGCGACTGCGGGGTTTTTCTGGACTGCTCCACTGTTCAGCCCCCGTGCGGTTGCCGATATCGGCAGCCCCGGTATTCCATGCATGGGGATTCTTCATCAAGGCCTCACGTCGCCGCCCGACCTGTCGCAGGGCATCCCCGGCACGTCGAACTCGATCTTCACCAACAATCCGCCCACTGTCGGCGGCCCGATTCCGCCCGCCACCGTGCCGGGCAGCGTCCGTGTGCCACCGGCAACCGTCCCTGGCTCGCCGGGAACGCCAGGTACCGGCGGGGTGACCGTCCCGCCGGCGTCAGTTCCTGGCGCTCCCGGCACCACCGTTACCCGCAACATTCCGACGCCTCCCGCCGCGGTTCCCGGCACTCCGCCCGGTGTTGGCGGCGGTGGTATCCCGACTCCGCCCGCTGGTGTTCCGGGTACTCCGCCCGGTGTTGGTGGCGGTGGTATCCCGACTCCGCCCGCTGGTGTTCCGGGTACTCCGCCCGGTGTTGGTGGCGGTGGTATCCCGACTCCGCCCGCTGGTGTTCCGGGTACTCCGCCCGGCGGCGGCGGAGGCGGCATTCCCACCCCGCCAGGGGGACTGCCTCCTGCTCCGATCAACGATGCCGCTGGTGTGCCTGCCGGACCTGTCGGCGCCCCCGTCGCTGACGCGGCCGGTGGCCTGCCCGGCGCCGGTGGCGGCGAGGGTGGCGCTCCTGCTGCAGCCGGTCTTCCGGGCGGAGGTGGTGCCGGTGGAGGCTCCGGCACCGGAGCCGGCGCGCCTGGTGCTCCGGTGGCTGACGCCGCGGGCGGCTTGCCTGGCGGTGCTCCGATTTCTGATGAGAACGGGCTGGTCCCGCCCCCGGCAGCCGCCGTGCCGGCAGCTCCGCTGGCCGACGCCTCCGGCCTGGCGCCCGCACCGCCGGCGGCAGCTCCGCCAGTGCCGGTCCCCGGCGCCGGTGCAGTTCCCCCCGGCCCGCCCGCTGCGGTACCCCCCGGCGGGATCCCCGGCGGAGGTGGCGTCCCCGGCACTCCGCCTGCTGCGGTGCCCCCCGGCGGGATCCCCGGTGGCGGTGGCGTCCCCGGCACTCCGCATGCTGCGGTGCCTCCCGGCGGGATTCCCGGTGGCGGTGGCGTCCCCGGTACCCCGCCCGCCGCCGTTCCCGGTGGCGAAGTGCCCGAAACCGTTGTGACACCGCCGGTTCCGCCCGCCGCTGTCCCTGGTGGCGAAATCCCTGGTGGTGGCGGTACTCCGCCGACGCCGCCTGCCGCCGTTCCCGGTGGCGAGATCCCCGGCGAGGTGTCGACGCCCCCGGCGGCGGTTCCCGGCGGCCCAGGCAATGGGAACAACCTGATCCTCAACACGCCGGGTATCCCGCCTGCCGCGACCCCCGGCAACGTCGTCAACGATTCGTCGGGGACGTTGCCCCCTCCCGGCGCATCGATTCCGGGCGTGCCAACCCCCGGCGGCATGATCAACGTTCCCGGCACCCCGCCGGTCACCCTGCCGGGTGTCCCGAGTTCGGCGTCCACGCCGGGCATCGTCGCGCCGCCTGCCGCGGTGCCTGGCGGTCCAGGAGTTCCGGTCAACGTGAACGTGCCCGGTACGCCGGTCGAGGTTCCCGGTACCCCGGGCACCCCCGGCATGATGACGCCGCCGACCCCGGACACCGTGATCCCCGGCACGCTGGGAACCCCTGGTGTTGAAGAGCTTTCGACTCCGCCGGCAGCCGTCCCCGGCGCGCCCGGTGGCGGTACCGGCGGTGGCGTTCCTACTCCGCCTGCCGCGGTCCCGGGTACGCCCGGCGGCAACCTCGTCGAGACCGGAGTGACCCCGCCCGCAGGCATTCCGGGTACGCCCGGTGAAGTCGGTGGTGGTGGTCTGCCGACGCCTCCTGGTGCTGTCCCGGGTACGCCCGGTGAAGTTGGCGGTGGTGGTCTGCCGACGCCTCCTGGTGCTGTCCCGGGTACGCCCGGTGAGGTTGGTGGTGGTGGTCTGCCGACGCCTCCTGGCGGTGTGCCCGGCACGCCGGTCGGCGAGGGTGGCGGCGTTCCTGGTGCTGGCGGAGTCCCCGCAGCGCCGATCGCGGACAACGCGGGAGGGGTTCCGGCCGCACCGATCACCGATAACGCCGGCGCGGTTCCGGCCGCGCCGATCACCGATAACGCCGGAGGAGCTGGCGCACCGGCGGCTGCCGCACTGTCCGACAGTGCCGGAGCCGCAGGTGCTGGCGTCCCCGGAGCCGCCAGCGGTGCCGGTGGTGCCGTCGGCGCACCGGTCGCCGACGCCTCGGGCGTGATCGCACCGTCGGCAGGCGTTCCCGCGGAAGCGATCGCCGCGGCGGCCGCCGGTCTGCCCGCAGACGCCGGTGCGGCCGTGCCCGCCGCGGCCGTCGGCGGCGGCGGTGCTGGCATTCCGACCCCGCCGGCCGCGGTTCCTCCTGGTCTGGTGCCGGGTGGCGGTGGTGTCCCCGGGACTCCGCCCGCTGCGGTTCCTCCTGGTCTGGTGCCGGGTGGCGGTGGCGTCCCCGGTACTCCGCCGGCGGCTGTTCCGGGTGCTCCGTTCACCAACGAGATCAACGCCCCGGGCATCCCGCCCGCCGTAGTTCCCGGCGGTCCCGGTGGTGGTGGCGGCGGCGGAATCCCGACTCCGCCCGCCGCGACCCCGGGCACACCCGGCGCCAACCACGTGGCGACGCCGCCGACTCCGCCGCGAGTCATTCCCGGCGGCCCCGGTAACTACGTCGGGCCGACGCCAGGTGGTTTGGGAACATTGATCCCGTCGGCGCCGATCTCCGACGCCGCAGGCACCCTGCCGACGCCGCCGGCCCAGTTGTTCGGGACGATGGCCCAAGGTGTGGCCACGCTGCTCACCCCGCCGCAGATCACGATCCCCGGCATCCCGGGCTTCGGTATCCCGCTGCCGTCGACGATCTCGACGCCGCGCGACCTGCTGTGCATGGGCACTGGATGGTCAGCGACCAAGTCGGGCACCGAAACCGGTGCACCGGCAGGCGCGATCCTCGGCACCGAGCAGCCCCCGGCGAACCGCTGGTTCGACGACTAATCGCCGACCAAGCGGGTGAGGATCTCCGGGTAGTACAGGTGGGCCAGGAAGTGCCCACCTGGCCGCTCATGGAGGGTCGCACCGGGGATGCGACGGGCGAGCTCGCGCGGCCAGGCAGGCTTCACGAGCTCGTCCTGTTGGCCGCCCCAGACGTCGACGGGGATGGCGATCTGTTCCGGGCTGAAGCCCCACGGTCGCATCCAGGCCCGGTAGTCCTCGACGACGCCGCCGGGGCGGCGGAGTGCTTCGGCGGACATCCGCGAGAACTCGTCGTAACCCTCGTCGCGCAGTACGGCAGCGTCGGCGGCGCCCAGTTGACCAGCGGCGAAGCGCCCGTAGAGCGTGGGTGCGGTTCGGGCGCCCAGTGCCATCGCGCTGAAGCAGGGCTTCACCAGCCGCGGGGTCCGCTGAGAGAGCCGGGTATAGATGCGGTCGAAGGCGGGTAGTTGGGCGAACACACCGGGTTCGGTGAGCGGTAGCGCTCCCGCGACGATGGCGACGCGCTTCACGCGGTCCGGCAGCGCCCAGGCGAGCGCGGCCGCGTACTGGCCGCCCATCGACCAGCCCATCGCCGAAAAGTGTTCGACACCAAGCTGATCCAACATCGCCGCGACGTCGTCGGCCCAATCCAGGATGGTGCGGCCAGGCTGCGGATCGGAGCCGCCGATTCCCGGCCGGTCCGGCGAGATCAGCCGGACGCCGGCGGTCCGTGCCGCATCGTCGGCCGCCGCAACATCGAGTCGGCAGGCAAGGCCGCCGTGGGCGTTGACGACGACGGCGCCGTCAGACGCTCCGTACTGCGCGTAGGCCATCGAGCGTCCGTCGCCCAGTCGCACACTGAGGTTTTCGCCAGGTCCGGGCATCCGACTCGCTTTCTCCTCAAGCGGATACTAGCCTCGCGGCGACCGATTATCGGATCGACTTGGTGACCTGGGCGAAATTGAACTGCCAGCGTTCGACGATCCGAAACCCGAAGCGGCTGGGCACCTGGTAGGCCATCGCCCGGCCGAGACGTGGGCCCGCCTGCAATAACGCGCCCTGCTGGTGATCAGGCAATGTCTTGTCACGTTCGGACACTGTCCAGATCGCAGGGCAGTCAGGCATCTTGTCCGCCCATGTCCACACCGCAATATGGGCGTCCCACAACCAGTTTCGCTGGACCGCGGAGGGGCCTCGACCGTAGTCGTGCAGCTTCGTGAAGGCGGCGGGCCGCGCAGCCATCAGGGGGCGGATCGGTCCGGGCTTCCACGCGGTCGAGTTGTCCATCACCAGACAGTCTCCCGGTGCGGCATGCCGGGTGATGACGTCGGCGACTTGGCTGTAGTCCATTCCTTCTTTGGCGTACGGGCCGCGCTGAACTAGATAATTCGGTGTCGCTGCAAGCGCGAAAAGTGTGAGCACAGTTGTGATCCTGGCCCGAGACTTGCCGATCGCGACGACGCACAACCCGATCAGGAGCGCGGCGGCCGGTGCGGTGAACGACAGGTAGCGCGGGTAGTAGACGGGATGCCGTAGCACCGAATAGGCCAGCAGCGTGACAGTAGGGATGGCCATCCATGCCAGGGTGATGACCAACCGTCGCGATCGCTGGCCGGCCCGCGACCAGGACAGTACGCCGGCGGCGATCAGCAGTCCGCTCAGTGCGGCAACCGGTAGCGAGTCGTCAAAGTACTGCTCCCGCAGGATCATTCCGACAGTTCGGCCATCGGGCGGTGAAATCCAGCCAACCTGGAACAGCTGGGACTGGGTGAACCACAGGAATGGTGCGGCGACCGCGCCGGCAGTCGAAGCGGCCACCGCCCAGTGCCACCGCACCCGCCTGGTATCCGCCACGACCGCCATCATCACGGCGTGTATCGGCAGCAGCAGAATCAAGAAGACGTTCAGCAGGGTGGCGGTGACCATCACTGCCGCATAGCCCAGCCACCGCCGCGGCCGGTCGCGGCGAATCGCGCTCAGGCACAGCACCGTCACCCACACGGCGGCGGCCATCGCCAGCGCGTATGACCGCGTCTCGAGGCCGGCCCACGTCACGCGGGGAAGCAGCGCGAACACCACGCCGGCCGTCGTCGCGACCGCGCGGGTCGACAATTGCCGGGCCAGTACCACCACTCCGGCTGCCGCCAGACCGACAGCCAATAAGCTCGACAGCCGCGACCAGAACTCCGTCGCGGGGAACACCGTGAACCAGCCGTGCATCACGAAGTAGTAGAGGCCGTGGACGGCGTCGATGTTGGCGACCATGCGCCACAGGTCGGGCACCGAACGGGTGGAGGCGGAGATCGTGGCGGCCTCGTCGAACCACAGCGACGGCCGCGCCGCGCCCGCGGCGCTGAAGAACGTCGCGAACAACGCCACCCAGACGGCATCGAGCGTCCGGGCCGAGTCGGCCGGTCGCTCCCCGTCGCCGGTCGCCGGCTCGGGCCGAATGTTGATGCTCACGAGGCCGTCCTGTACCCCTGTCGGTTGGTGTGCAAGACAGTAACCCGCAGTTCACCCGACCGTCAGGTAGGCCGACGATGGCCGCCCGGCTGAATTTACGAGGTTTTGAATTCACGGCATTGGTCATCATTGATGTGTGGTGGCCCCGACAATCGCGAATCCGATGCGATGTGGATTTGCAACTGTCGTGGGTGTCGGGCAGCTCACGGAACTGTCGGACACGCTATTTTCCCCGGTAGAGTGGCATCGCCTGGCGTTCTGGAATTGCCGCGTGGCGGGAATCGCATCCTTGCGTGGTGCTGAGGCGTTAATGTTCCAGACGGCGTTGAAATTCGAGACTGGAGGGTACGAATGGGCGGTTACAAGACCGTGGTCGTCGGCACGGACGGCTCGGATTCCTCGCTACGTGCAGTCGACCGGGCGGGCTACCTTGCTTCAAGCCCGGGATCCAAGGTCATCGTGGCGACCGCTTACTTCCCGGCTTCCGAGGACACCCGCGCGGCAGACCTGCTGAAGGACGAGGGCTACAAGATGGCGGGCAACGCCCCCATCTACGCAATCCTGCGCGAGGCGCGTGACCGCGCCAAGGCTGCTGGTGCCGCCGAGGTCGAAGAGCGCGCCGTCGTCGGTGCCCCGGTCGATGCACTGGTGGAACTGGCCGAGGAGGTCGGTGCTGACCTGCTGATCGTCGGCAACGTCGGATTGAGCACGATCGCGGGCCGGCTGCTGGGCTCGGTGCCTGCGAACGTGGCGCGCCGGTCCAAGACCGACGTGCTGATCGTGCACACCACCGGATAGCCACCGCGCCGGGCTGCTGCAGACTGGACCGATGACCCACTGCCGAACCCGACTGTGGGTCGATGGCGAACTGAAGACCGAGGACTTTCCGCTCGAGGAGATCTCGAACCACCTCGCTGAGGATGGGGCCTTGGTGTGGGTCGACATGTGCAACCCCGACCACGACGTGCTGTGCCGCCTGGCCGACGAGCTCGGCTTCGATGAGCATGCCGTCGAAGACACCGTCGCTCATGCCGAACGCACCAAGGCGACTCGGTACGCGTCACACACCTTCCTCACCGTCTACGCGACCGCGCTCGCTCCACCACTCGCCAACGATCTCGAGTCGCGCCTGCTCGCGGCGCGGGTGTCGATCTTCGTGCTGCCGGCCGGGATCGTCACCGTGCGGCACGAAATCGAGCCGCAGAAGCCGGTTTTCGACATCGACGAGGTCGTCCGCAGGTGGGATGAGAACTCCGACCTGTTGAAGATGGGCCCACCGGCGCTGCTGCACGGGCTGCTCGATGTGATCGTCGACGGCCAGTTCGACACCATCCAGCAACTCGACGACGCGATCGAATCCCTCGAGGACGGGCTGTTCGACGACCGCGCGGTGACCCGCACGATCCAGCGCTCTACCTACCGGCTGCGCAAGGAGCTTGTCGAATTGCGCAGGATCGTTCTGCCGATGCGTGAGGTGATCAACACGATCATGCGCCGCCGTTCCGAGCGTGCCGACACCGTCGAACTCGACGGCTGGTACTCCGATCTCTACGACCACGTCATCCGCGCGGCGGAATGGACGGAGTCGCTGCGCGACATGATCACCACGGTGTTCGAGACCAACCTGTCGCTGCAGGACGCCCGGTTGAACACGATCATGAAGAAGCTCACCGGCTGGGCGGCCATCATCGCCGTACCGACCGCGGTGACCGGATGGTACGGCCAGAACGTGCCGTACCCAGGATTCCAGCAGGCCGCAGGGGTGGCGGCCAGCGCCCTGATCATCGTGCTGGTGTCGGGTTTGCTCTACGTCGTGTTCAAACGGAAGGGATGGCTCTGAGCCGTCAGACGTACAGCGCGGTGAATGGGGCGAAGGGCAGGTTTCGTGCCACGAACCACACACCGACCACCACGAGTGTTATCGGGGCGGCCCATCGATGATGTTGCCAGCCGATGATCTGCCGGCCGGTGACACGGCCATAAGTCCACGTCCCGTAGGCGACGGCCAGAAAGCCGAGCGCTACCAACGCAACGGCGTTGAATCTGACCGCCGCGAGGAGGTCGCCGTGCAGAAGCGAATAGATCATGCGCAGGGTGCCGCAGCCCGGACAGTCAACGCCCAGAAGGGCTTTCGTCGGGCAGATGGGCATAACGCCGCCAGGTGTAGTCGGGTCACCGATCCAGACGGCCGCACAGGTGCCTGCCGCCAGTGCGCCCACGAGCAGCGGCGGGCCGAGGCGGGCAGGGCGGCCGGTGGCCGCCTGCCCTGCCTCTGTCGAGATCACGACGTGGTGGTCTCGACGTCCATGTTCATCACGCCGGCAGCGAAGAGAACGCCGTAGATCACGAGAATGATGACCCAGGCGATGACGCTGTAGATCACCCACTTCTTGGCGGCCTTGGCCGACGCTTCGGCTTCGGCGTACTGACCCTGAACCCACAGCCCGTTCACCTGGGCGGCCTTCACGATCGCGACGATGCCGGTGATCGGGAAGCAGAAGATGGTCGCCAGGATGGCGAGCGCCAAGTTGTTCTTCGGCTGCTGTGCCGGTGGTTGGGCATAAGGTTGCTGGGACATCGACGCCTCCGAAGTTTTGGAAAGGTAGCGGTGCAGAGCGTGCTTAGGCTACCCGATGTAGCGGCCGGAAAGGGGGCGTCGGTTTCGATCTCGCCAGGCGCGTCGCCGGCAGCGGTCGATGTTTTGCCGACCGACCATGTGGATGGTCGTTTGTTTCGATTTTCGACATCTGGGGACGGTCTCGCCCGGCTCCGGGCTACGCGCTCAGGAGCGGAGCCTGATCGGTGAATATTGCTGGCGCAGTGGGGATTCGGGTGGTCAGCGCTCAACGATGCGTGGTCGACTGCTGGGCGGGGCACCGACAACTGCCACGAGCAGGGCGCCATGAGACGAATTCATCGGGTCGCATTGGCCTCAAATGGCTTGGCTGTGTGTAGCTTCTACAAGACTTCGCCGATGTCGGGAAGCAATGCGATGCCCTCGGGGTTGAGCTCATCAGGGCGGCGCTGCCGAAATCTTGCGGCCAATTCGCGCACGCGCCGCTTGGCCCATTCGGGGTTGAAGTGGCTGAGAACCTCGTACTCATATCGGAAACGCTGTTTGCGATCAGACCACCGCGCTGCGTCACTCGACACTTTGTCTTCGCAGTACCAGTACAGGACCTCGTCGAGCGTTCCAGTGCGGTCAAAGTCGAGCTTCCCGCGCTCATAGAAACTAAAGTGATACAGACCGTCATCGTCGACGAAGATGTTGAGGCCGTCGTTGGTCAACAACCCGACCGGCATAGGGCGGACACCGAGTTGAGTTGCAAGCCTGTCGATCTCGGCTTGGAGTTCGCTTGACTTAGCGTCCAAGGGGCAGTCCATCCTCGTTGAGGAGGCCTCTGTCCACCAATTCCTCGACGTTCGCCTCGGGCGGCGCCTCATCACTTGGTCCGGACACCGGAAGCGCCATCCTCACCTCCCTCAGACCTGCTGACTCATGGATACCAGCAACGCCGAGGGCCGGGCCAGTCACCAGCCGCGCTCACGCCATTCGTTGAGGTGTGGCCGCTCGGCGCCAAGATTCGTGTCGTCGCCGTGCCCGGGGTAGACCACGGTGTCGTCGCCATACGCGCCGAACACCCGGCTGTCGACGTCGCCGAGGAGTTGCTCGAACGTGCCGGGCTCCCACGTCTTGCCGACCCCGCCCGGGAACAGGCAGTCGCCGGTGAACAGATGAGTCGCGGTCCGCTCGCCGGTGGGTCGCAACGCCAGCGCCACCGAGCCGGGGGTGTGCCCACGCAGGTGGATCACGTCGAAGATCAGGTCGCCGACGGAGATGGTGTCGCCGCCGGCCAGGAAGCGGTCCGGCTTGACCGACAGCGGCTCGGCGTCGAGCTGGTGGGCGGCGGTCGGAACCCCGGTCGCCGCGGCCAGGGCTTCCAACCCCTGCCAATGGTCGAAGTGCTGGTGGCTGGTCACGATGAGAGTCAGCTTCGGCCCGTGCTCGCGGACCAGGTCGACGAGCAGGTCCGGATCGTTGGCGGCGTCGATCAACAGGCTCTCGCCGGTCCGGGAACACGTGACCAGGTAGGTGTTGTTATCCATCGGGCCCACCGACATCTTGATGATGGTGGCGCCGGGCACCGTCCGGCGGGCCGCGGCCTGCGGTTCGACGTGTCCGGTGTAGGTGTCGTCGACGACTGTCATGGCCGCCACGTTACTTGTCGGTGGGTCGACATAGCATGGGGATCAATGAGCCGCGTACGAGATGGAGTGTCCTCTCGGCGGCTTTGTCGTGCCCACATAACTGCAGGAAGGGGCGCTAGTGGCTGACCGCCTGATCGTCAAAGGCGCGCGCGAACACAACTTGCGCAGCATCGACTTGGACCTGCCCCGCGACGCTTTGATCGTGTTCACCGGGCTGTCCGGATCGGGCAAGTCGTCGCTGGCGTTCGACACGATTTTCGCCGAGGGTCAGCGCCGCTACGTCGAGTCGCTGTCGGCCTACGCCCGTCAGTTTCTTGGTCAGATGGACAAGCCGGACGTCGACTTCATCGAGGGGCTCTCGCCCGCGGTCTCGATCGACCAGAAGTCCACCAACCGCAACCCGCGCTCAACGGTCGGCACCATCACCGAGGTCTACGACTACCTGCGTCTGCTCTACGCCCGCGCCGGCACCCCGCATTGCCCGGTCTGCGGTGAGCGGATCGCTCGCCAGACCCCACAGCAGATCGTCGACCAGGTGCTCGCGATGGACGAGGGCATCCGGTTCCAGGTGCTGGCCCCGGTGGTGCGCACCCGCAAGGGCGAATTCGTCGATCTCTTCGACAAGCTGAACAGCCAGGGCTACAGCCGGGTTCGGGTGGACGGTGTGGTGCATTCGCTCGCCGACCCGCCGAAGCTGAAGAAGCAGGAGAAGCACGATATCGAGGTGGTGGTGGACCGGTTGACGGTCAAGGCCAGCGCCAAGCAGCGGCTCACCGACTCGGTCGAGACCGCATTGAACCTCGCCGACGGCATCGTGGTGCTGGAGTTCGTCGACCGCGAGGACGACCACCCGCATCGCGAGCAACGGTTCTCCGAGAAGCTCGCCTGCCCGAACGGGCATCCGCTCGCGGTCGATGATCTCGAGCCGCGGTCGTTCTCGTTCAACTCGCCGTACGGCGCCTGCCCGGAGTGCAGCGGCCTGGGCATCCGCAAAGAGGTCGATCCGGAGCTGGTGGTCCCCGATCCCGACATGACGCTGGCCGAGGGTGCGGTGGCGCCCTGGGCGATGGGTCATACCGCGGAGTACTTCACCCGGATGATGGCCGGCCTCGGCGAGTCCATGGGCTTCGACGTCGACACCCCGTGGCGCAAGCTTCCGGCCAAGGCGCGCAAGGCAATTCTGGAAGGCTGCGACGAGCAGGTCCACGTCCGCTACAAGAACCGCTACGGCCGGACCCGGTCGTACTACGCCGAATTCGAAGGCGTGATGGCCTTCCTGCACCGGCGCATGGAGCAGACCGAGTCCGAGCAGATGAAGGAACGCTACGACGGATTCATGCGCGACGTGCCGTGCCCGGAGTGCAACGGCACGCGGTTGAAGCCGGAGATCCTGGCGGTCACGCTGGCAGCGGGGGAGCACGGCGAGATGTCGATCGCCGAGGTGTCCTCGCTGTCCATCGCCGACTGCTCGAAGTTCCTCAACGACCTGACCCTCGGCACCCGCGAGTCGGCCATCGCCGGGCAGGTGCTCAAGGAAGTGCAGTCCCGGCTCGGATTCCTGCTCGATGTGGGCCTGGACTATCTGTCGCTGTCCCGTGCGGCGGGCACCCTGTCCGGCGGTGAGGCGCAGCGTATCCGGCTGGCCACCCAGATCGGGTCGGGTCTGGTCGGCGTGCTTTATGTGCTTGACGAGCCGTCCATCGGGCTGCACCAGCGCGACAACCGTCGCCTGATCGAAACACTCACGCGTCTAAGGGATTTGGGTAACACCCTGATCGTCGTCGAACACGACGAGGACACCATCGCCCACTCGGACTGGGTGGTCGACATCGGCCCGGCGGCCGGCGAGCATGGCGGCCAGGTGGTGCACAGCGGGACGTATGCCGATCTGCTGCGCAATCCGAACTCCATCACCGGGGCTTATCTGTCGGGCAAGCAGAGCATCGATGTGCCGGACATTCGCCGTCCGATCGACCGGCGCAAGCAGCTCACGGTGATCGGCGCTCGGGAACACAACCTGCGCGAAATCGATGTCGCGTTCCCGCTCGGGGTGCTGACGTCGGTAACCGGGGTGTCGGGGTCAGGCAAGTCCACGCTGGTCAACGACATCCTGGCGTCGGTGCTGGCCAACAAGCTCAACGGCGCACGGCAGGTTCCCGGCCGGCACACCCGGATCAACGGGCTCGAGCATGTCGACAAGCTGGTGCGGGTCGACCAGTCGCCGATCGGCCGCACACCGCGCTCGAACCCGGCGACCTACACCGGCGTGTTCGACAAGATCCGCACATTGTTCGCCGCCACCACCGAGGCCAAGGTTCGCGGCTATCAACCCGGCCGGTTCTCGTTCAACGTCAAAGGTGGCCGCTGCGAGGCATGTTCGGGTGACGGCACCATCAAGATCGAGATGAATTTCCTGCCCGACGTGTATGTGCCGTGCGAGGTGTGCCATGGTGCCCGCTACAACCGCGAAACCCTCGAGGTGCACTACAAGGGCAAGACGATCTCCGAGGTGCTCGATCTGTCCATCGAGGACGCGGCCGAGTTCTTCGAGCCGATCTCGTCGATCCACCGGTATCTCAAGACGCTCGTGGACGTCGGGCTTGGGTACGTGCGACTCGGTCAGCCGGCACCCACGTTGTCCGGCGGTGAGGCGCAGCGCGTCAAGCTGGCGGCCGAACTGCAGAAGCGCTCGACCGGACGCACCGTCTACATCCTCGACGAGCCGACCACCGGCCTGCATTTCGAGGACATCCGCAAGCTGCTCAAGGTCATCAACAGCCTTGTCGACAAAGGCAATTCGGTGATCGTCATCGAACACAACCTGGACGTCATCAAGACCTCGGACTGGATCGTCGACATGGGACCCGAGGGTGGTTCCGGCGGCGGCACCGTCGTCGCGCAGGGGACTCCGGAGGATGTGGCTGCGGTGCCGGAGAGTTACACCGGCACGTTCCTCTCCGACGTGCTGGTCGCACCCGCACCCAAACGGACCACTCGCGCGCCTCGGCGGCGCAAGGTCAGCTAGCCCTGCCGGGTCGGCCGGATGGTGATGTCACCGATCTCGACATCACGCGGTTGGCCGATCGCGAAGACGATTGCCCGGGCGACCGCTTCGGGCGGCATGCCGAAACTCTCCATGGCCGCGCGGGCGGCACGGCGTGCCTCGGGGTCGTCGATCGATGAGTCGAGCTCGGTG
>JAHFVD010000041.1:19182-67879 GCA_023264735.1 Mycobacterium sp.
TTGGCCGATCGCGAAGACGATTGCCCGGGCGACCGCTTCGGGCGGCATGCCGAAACTCTCCATGGCCGCGCGGGCGGCACGGCGTGCCTCGGGGTCGTCGATCGATGAGTCGAGCTCGGTGATGAAATCGCCGTGACCCTGCCTGCGGAAGACCGGCAGCGCGGCAGCGATGCCGTGCAGAACGCCCCGCAGATTGACGTCCATCATCGCCGACCAGCCGTCGACGTCGAGGTCGGCTGTCGGCCCGACGAAGACGTCGAGGCGACCCAATTCCTGAACGGCGGACTCCACCAGCCCTTCGACGTCAGCGCGCTGTGTCACATCGGTGGCGACAGTCAGCGCGGTGCCGCCCGCGCCCCGAATCTCGTCGGCCAGCCCGCGCAGTCGCGGCGCCGAGACCGCTGCTGGCGCCGGTGATCGCGACGACCGGCCCGGTCAGGGCTGATCCGGGTCGTGCATCGAGGCCCGGATCTCTTCCAGCCGCTCGGCCGCAGCCTTCTGCCGGGCCTCGTACTGTTCCTCGACCGTGCGGCCCTCAGGCGTCTCGGCGGCCAATTCGGCTGAGCCGAGCGCCGTTCCATACCGCGTCTCGATCTTCTCTTGGACCGATTCGAACGTGGGCACCCCGGAATCGCTATAGCCGGGATCCGGTGCAGGTTGGGCGACGGGTTCGTCGGGCATAGAAATCACCGTACTCCCGGTGGGCGTCCTGCGGCCGCGATCGTCACCGGGCCCGGCGGGCGGACCGGCGGCCCCGGCAGAGCCACCGCGGGTACGCCCGGCGTCTGGATCTGGCCGGCCAGCCACGGCAGTGCGCTGGCGAAGGCGCGTGCCGCGAACGGCCAGTCGTGCTTGCCCGGCTCGGCCACCACCGCGCAGTCGATGCCGTTGGCGCTACCCATCCCGCACAGCGCGTTCGCGGCGGCGTTCGGGTCGCCGGGATTCGGGGCGGGTGGCGGCGTGCGCTGCGCCGACGGGTTGCCCGAGACCGCAAACCACCCCGAAACACCTTGGTATGGACCATGTTTGGTCATGACGGTGGCGGGATCGAAGCTCGCGTAGGCGGCAGCGTTGCCGCCGAACAGCCGGGCGATCGTCTGGGTCTTGGTGCCGGAGTTCGGGGTGTAGTCGCCGGCGATGTCCTCGAAGGTGCTGAACATGTCGGGATGCATGGTGGTCAGGTCGACCGCGCAGGTGCCGCCCATGGACCAGCCGACGGCGCCCCAGTTCGCCCGGTCAGCGCTGACACCGAAGTTCGAGACCATGAACGGCACAACATCTTTGGTCAGATGGTCGGCGGAGTTGCCGCGCGGCCCGTTGACGCATTCGGTGTCGTTGTTGAACGCTCCACCGGAGTCGACGAACACGAACACCGGCGCGTTGCCGCGATGGGCGGCCGCGAAGTCGTCGATCGTCTTGATGGCGTTGCCGGCCCGCAACCAGTCGGCGGGGGTGTTGAATTCCCCGCCGATCATCATCACCGTGGGCAGCTTGGGTGGCGGATTGGTGGCGTAGTACGCCGGGGGTAGGTAGACGAGTTCCTGGCGATGCGCGAAATGCGATGCATCCGAGGGGATCGTCACCGGCACCACGGTGCCTTGGGCGGGGATGGCGTGCTGGACCACCATCTGGGTAACGGTGGCGCGGTCGGTCTGGTCCGGCAACGGGCCCGCGCTCACCTGATTCCAGGCGGTCTCCACGGTGGGGAAGTACCCCACCCACAGGTTGAGCATCAGCGCCGTCGCCAACGCGCACAGCGGTATCGCCAGCACCGACACGCCGCGCCGCCACCAACGGGCGCCGCGCCAGCCCACGATCGCCACCACAGCGGCCAAGGTGGTCACGGCGATCCACACCCACAGCTGGTGCGGGGCCGGATCGCCGGCCAGTCCGTCATCGGAGATGCTCCACTGGGCGTACCACGCGGTCGCGATTCCGATGACGGCCGCAAGCGGCAGCCACAACAGCCGCCAACGGCGCGTCCGCCAGCCGACAGCCAACACCAGAACGAGCCCGGCCACGATCTGCACCGTCAGCGGCAACCATCCGTGCATCAACGAAATGTGTTGGTGATTAGCCGGTGTCACGCATCCATGGTGACCAAACTTCCTTGGCGGTCGCTGTGAGTCCGGCTGCGTGGGCTAACGCGGTTTGGCGAGCGGGAACGGCAGTGTTTCCCGGATGCTGCGCCCGGTGATCAGCATGACCACCCGGTCGACGCCGACTCCCAGCCCTCCGGCGGGCGGCATGGCGTATTCCATCGCCTGCAAGAAATCCTCGTCGAGTTCCATCGCCTCGGGGTCGCCGCCGGCGGCCAGCAGGGACTGCTCCTGCAGGCGACGCCGCTGCTCGACCGGATCGGTCAGCTCGCTGTACGCGGTGCCCAGTTCGACACCCCACGCGACCAGGTCCCAGCGCTCGGCGACGCCGGGCTTGCTGCGATGCGGGCGGGTCAGGGGCGACACCGAGGTGGGGAAGTCGGTGTAGAACGTCGGCGTCGCGGTGGCGTCCTCCACCAGCCGTTCGTAGAGTTCGAGCACCACCGCACCGGCGTCCCAGTGAGTCAGGTAGGGAATGTGCGCGCCGCGGCACAACCGGCGCAGCTCGGCCAGCTCGGTCTGGGCGTCGATCTGTTCCCCGAGGGCTTCGGAGACGGCGTCGTGCACGGTCTTGACCGCCCACGTCCCGGAGATGTCCACCGGCTCGAGCTGATCGGGGGCGCCGTCGCGGGGCCGCATCACGACCGCGGAACCGTTGGCGGCGATCGCCGCATTCTGGATCAGCTCGCGGCACCCGTCGATCCACACCCGGTAGTCGGCGTGCGCCTGGTAGGCCTCGAGCATCGTGAACTCCGGGTTGTGGCTGAAGTCGACGCCCTCGTTGCGAAATGCCCTGCCCAGCTCGAAGACTCGCTCGACACCGCCGACGCACAACCGCTTGAGGTAGAGCTCAGGGGCGATACGCAGATACAGGTCGAGGTCGTAGGCGTTGATGTGGGTTTTGAACGGCCGGGCGTTGGCGCCGCCGTGGATCTGCTGCAGAATCGGCGTCTCGACCTCGAGAAAACCCTTGGTGAACAAGGTTTCCCGGATCGAGTGCAGGACATTGCTGCGGGCGCGGATGAGATCGCGGGCCTCGCCATTGATCGCGAGGTCGACGTAGCGGGCCCGCACCCTGGCCTCCGGATCCTGCAGGCCCTTCCACTTATCGGGCAAGGGGCGCAGGCACTTTCCGAGCATGCGCCACTGCTCGACCAGCACCGAACGGGTGCCGTTCTTGCTGTAGCCCATGTGTCCGGTCACCTCGACGAGGTCGCCCAGGTCGACGGCGGCGAAGTCCTCGGCGGCGCCGTCGAGCGTGGTCTTGTCCAGCAGCAGCTGGACGTCACCGGACCAGTCCCGCAGCTGGGCGAACACCACACCGCCGTAGTCACGGACCCGCAGGATCCGGCCGGCGACGCTGAGGGTGACGGTGTCGTCGGCGGTCAGTGCCGCGGCGACGGTGTGGCTGGGCGGCTGGCCGACCGGGTAGGCGTCGACGCCGTTGCGCTGCAAGGTTTTCAGCTTGGCCATCCGGACGCGCACCTGGTCGGGAAGCCGCTGCTTGCGTGTGGTCTTCGCTTCGTCGGCTTCGTCAGGGTCCGGCGCGCTGCCGTCGGCGTGCAGCCTTCCGGTGGCGGCGAGGTCTTCGGGGACAGCCGAATAGTGCCCGGTGTGCTGCTTGCCGCGCCTGGAGAATGGCAGCACCAAAAAGCCTTCGGCGATCACCGACGCAACGCCGACCCGAGGGATCAGCCGGGCGTCCTCGTAGCAGGCATACCTCGGTACCCATTGCGGCTGGTACTTCATGTTCGACCGGTACAGGGTCTCCAGCTGCCACCACTTCGAGAAGAACACCAACATGGCCCGCCACAGTCGCGCGACCGGGCCGGCACCGAGCTGCGCCCCCTGTTCGAAGGCCGCGCGGAACATCGCGAAATTCAGCGAGATACGGCTGACGCCAATGTCTTCGGCGTTCTGCAGCAGTTCGGTGACCATCAGCTCGATGGTTCCGTTTGGCGACTTCGGCGAGCGGCGCATCAGGTCCAGTGACAATCCGCTGTTGCCCCATGGCGCCAGCGAGAGCATCGCGGCCACCTCGCCCGCACCGTCGACCGCTTCCACCAACAGGCAGTCGCCGTCGGCGCGGTCACCGAGCCGGCCCAGCGCCATCGAGAAGCCGCGTTCGGTCTCGGTGTCGCGCCAGGCGTCCGCGCGGGCGAGCACCGTGGCCATCTCGTCGGTGGAGAAGTCGCGGTGGCGCCGCATCCGCACCGTCAGACCGGCGCGGCGTGCGCGGGTGACGGCCTGGCGGACCGCGCGCATGTCCGGGCCGGACAAGTGGAACTGGTCGGGGTAGAGGATCGCCTCGTCGCCGAGTTGCAGCGCGTTCAGGCCGGCATCGCGGTATGCCTGGGCACCGGTGGAACTGGCGCCCATCACGCCGGGAGCCCAGCCGTAGTCCTGGCACAGCGACAGCCACGCCGAGATCGCCTGCTGCCAGGCGCGCGGATCGCCGATCGGGTCACCGCTGGCCAGACAGACGCCGACCTCGACGCGGTAGGTGATCGCGGCGCGGGCGTTGGCGGCGAACACCACGGATTTGTCGCGGCGGGTGGCGAAGTAGCCCAGTGAGTCGTTCTTGCCGTAGGCCTGCAGCAGACCGCGGATGGCGGACTCGTCCTCGCCGGTCAACGCGTTCTCGGCGCGCTGGGATTGGAACAGCACGACCGCGGCCACCATCAGCGCCAGCGCGCCGAGCAGGCCGAGCAGGGCGTTGATGAAGGTGTGCGGATGGCCCTCGAAGGATTCGGCGCCGGCACCGGCGAATGCGCTGACGCGGTTCAGCGCGTACCAAAACCGGTCTTCGCGGGCCAGGGTGCCGGGGAAGAATTCGAGCACCATCCAGCCGATCAACGTGCCAACGGCCATACCGGCGACCAGAGCCAGGGCGGCCTTGACCAGTGCGCCGCGGCGGACCCTGGCCCAGAATTCCTTGTAGGCCAAGACCAGGGCGCCGGCTGCGGCCACGTGGAAGACCAGCCCGATGACCTCGCCGGCGTCGACGGCGGCCGTCTCGTCGCCCCTGATCAGATCGGTGATGTTCCAGACCGACGCGGCCACCATGTAGAACACGAGGATCCACCAGGCGATGCGTTTGCGAGCAGCGAGCGCGGCGGCGAGCAGCGCCAGCACGAACGCCCAGGCGAAGCTGGTGTCCGGGAAGTTGAAGAGATAGCTGTTGATGAACTCCCGGGGCATCCGGATCAGGTGCCGAACGATGGTGGACACGCTCGACAGCAGCGACAACGTCGCGATGACGCCGATGATCCAGCCGGCTGCGGCGGGTACCCACCGGAACCGTGAAGTTGGCCGACTCGTGGTGACGGTCATAGGCCGCGAGGATATTCCCTTGGGGTGCGAATTGTCTGTCGTGCGCTACCAGACAGGGCCGGTGTATTTTTCGCCCGGCCCGCTGCCGGGTTCGTCGGGAGCAGCGCTGGCTTCCCGGAAAGCCAACTGGAGACTCTTCAGTCCGTCGCGAACGGGGCCGGCATGCGGGCCGAGATACTCCACGGACGCGGTCACCAGGCCGGCCAGCGCGGTGATCAGCCGACGGGCCTCGTCGAGGTCGCGATGGTCGCTGGCGTCGGGATCGGGGGAGGAGAGCCCGATTTTCTCGGCGGCGGCGCTCATCAGCATCACCGCGGCGCGGGTGATCACCTCCACGGCGGGAATGTCGGCGAGGTCGCGGGTGCGCGGGTCACTCGTGTCAGATGTGTGAGTAGTAGGGTCCGTCATGCCTGCTAGACTGGCATGCACGACCGTCCCGGCGTACGCCAGGGACAGCAAGTGGAGTCCCACTCCCACCGCTCGCCACGGATATTTCCGCAGGTACGCGGTCCGGTCACAGATACCGCAACGGTATCTGTTCTGCGGTTTCGCAGGCGGCGACAGCCGTGATCGGTCGGCATTGGGCCCTGCTTATTGCAGGGCCTTTCTGTTCGATTGAGCAGAGTGCTGGTGGTGATGATTCCCGGCTGCTCCCGATGCGTGACACCGCGGCGGTCCGCAGAGGAAATCGAACCAGGGAGGCCCCATCAGCACTGAGACCCGCGTCAACGAGCGCATCCGCGTACCTGAGGTCCGTTTGATCGGACCGGGCGGGGAGCAAGTAGGCATCGTGCGCATCGAAGACGCCCTCCGCGTCGCCGCGGATGCCGATCTCGACCTTGTCGAAGTAGCCCCGAATGCCAGGCCACCGGTCTGCAAGATCATGGACTACGGGAAGTACAAGTACGAGACGGCTCTGAAGGAGCGCGAGTCTCGCAAGAACCAGCAGCAGACCGTCGTCAAGGAGCAGAAGCTTCGTCCCAAGATCGACGACCACGACTACCAGACCAAAAAGGGTCACGTCATCCGCTTCCTCGAAGCGGGGTCGAAGGTCAAGGTCACGATCATGTTCCGCGGCCGCGAGCAGTCCCGGCCCGAACTCGGGTACCGACTCCTGCAGCGGCTGGGCGCCGATGTCGCCGATTACGGCTTCATCGAGACGTCCGCCAAGCAGGACGGACGCAACATGACGATGGTGCTGGCACCGCACCGCGGCGCGAAGACTCGCGCCAAGGCGGCGCATGACGCCGACGCCCCCGCAGGGCGCCCGGCTGAGCCGCAGCCCACCGAAACCCCTGAGACCACGTAGAACTGAGGACCAATGCCCAAGGCCAAGACTCATAGCGGCGCTTCCAAGCGGTTCCGCAAGACCGGCACCGGGAAGATCGTGCGGCAGAAGGCGAACAAGCGCCACCTGCTCGAGCACAAGGCCAGCAAGCGGACCCGTCGTCTCGACGGCCGCACCACTGTGGCGCCCAATGACACCCGGCGTGTCAACGCGATGCTGAACGGCTAAGCGCCGTAACCCCTCAACCTTTGACCGAACGAGAATAGGAACACCGCAATGGCACGCGTGAAGCGCGCACTCAATGCCCAAAAGAAGCGGCGCACAGTACTGAAGGCGTCCAAGGGCTACCGCGGCCAGCGCTCGCGGCTTTACCGCAAAGCCAAAGAGCAGCAGCTGCATTCGCTGACTTACGCCTACCGGGACCGTCGTGCCCGCAAGGGCGAGTTCCGCAAGCTGTGGATCTCCCGCATCAACGCGGCAGCCCGCGCCAATGACATCACCTACAACCGGCTGATCCAGGGGCTCAAGGCCGCTGGCGTCGAGGTCGACCGCAAGAACCTCGCCGAGATCGCCGTCAGCGACCCGGCCGCGTTCACCGCGCTGGTCGACGTCGCCAAGGCCGCACTGCCGGAGGATGTCAACGCACCTTCCGGTGAAGCCGCCTGATAACGGCACTCACTGAACGATCCGCCCGGGTGGTGGCTGCAGTTAAATTGCAGCGCCACACCGGGCGTCGTCGTGCTGGGAGGTTTCTCGTCGAGGGCGCCAACCTCGTCGAGGCCGCCCTGCGTCATGGCCTGGCCGTGGAGGTCTTTGCCACGGACGCGGCCTTGGCACGCTTCACCGATCTGCTCGCCGACGTCGCGGTGCACACCATCACCGATAAGGCCGCGAAATCGTTGTCCGACACCGTGACTCCGGTTGGGTTGTACGCGGTCTGCACGCCGCCCGATGTCGCTCTCGCCGACGTTCTCGCAGCAAGCCCGCGGCTCGTGCTCGTAGCGGTCGCGACGTCCGAACCGGGCAACGCCGGCACGCTGATCCGCATTGCTGATGCGATGGGCGCCGACGCCGTGGTGCTCACCGACGACAGCGTCGACCCGTACAACGGCAAGTGCCTGCGCGCGTCGGCGGGCAGCATCTTCTCGCTGCCGGTGCTCGAAGCTCCCGACTCCGCCGCGCTGGTCACCGAGTTGCGGTCGGCGGGATTGACGGTGCGCGCCACCACGCTGGACGCCGACAACACCGTGGACGCGGTGGATCTCACCCGGCCGACGGCGTGGCTGTTCGGGTCCGAGGCACACGGCCTCGCCGCCGACGTCGCGGCGCTGGCGGACGAGCGCGTCCGGGTGCCGATGTGGGGTAGTGCGGAGAGCCTGAATGTCGCCGCCGCAGCGGCCATCTGCATGTACGAGAGCGCTCGCTCGCTTCGGCGGGGGTAATCCGCCGAAACGGATTGGTGAGCCGTGCTATCTTTCTCGGCGATACATCTCGGGTGTGATCTGTAACGCTCGATTCGTCGAGGGAGCCGGGGGAGCGATGACCCGTTACGACTACATCATTGCGGGAGCCGGTTCGGCGGGCTGCGTTCTCGCCAATCGGCTGTCGGCTGATCCGACGGTGTCCGTCCTCCTGATCGAAGCGGGTGGCCCGGACCGCAACCCGCTGATCCACATTCCCAAAGCCTCGGCCGTGCTCCTGGAGAACGAGAAGTACGTGTGGCGCTACGCCACGACGCCCTTCGGCCCGAACGCCAAGTCCGAGTTCTGGACCCGCGGCAAGGTTCTCGGCGGGTCGAGCTCGATCAACGGCATGGTGTACAACCGCGGCCAGCAGGCCGACTACGACGAGTTGGAACGGCGCGGCAACAAGGGCTGGAACTGGGACGAGATCCTGCCCATCTTCAAAGGGTTCGAGGACAACCAGTTCGGCGCATCCCCGACGCGCGGCGTCGGTGGCCCACTGCATATCTCGGTCGCCGATGAGCTCGACCCGCTGTGCGATGAGATCGTCGCGGCAGGGGCCGCTAGCGGGTTGCGCGCCGTCCAAGACATCAACGAAACCGACGACGAGCGGATTGGCTACAGCACCGCGACGATCAAGAACGGGCGACGGGTCAGTGCCGCCGACGCGTTTCTCAAGCCGGTGCGGCGACGGTCCAACCTCACCGTCGTCACCGGCACCACCGTCGATCGCATCATCGTCGAGAACGGGCGTGCTGTTGGGGTGGCGGCCCGTGGTCGGGGCGGCGCTGCCGAATTCCGGGCACGTAGAGAGGTGATCGTGTCCTTGGGCAGCATGGGCAGCCCGAAGTTGTTGCAGCTCTCCGGGATCGGGCCGCACGAGGTGCTGGCCGCCGCTGGCGTGCCGGTGGTGTTGGAACGTGAGAACGTCGGCCGGCGGATGCGGGAGCATCGCTGCATCGTCGTGCGCTACCGGCTCAACGCCGATCTGGGGTACAACCGGAAGCTGGCATCCCCGGTGGGGCAGGGCGCGACAGCGGCCCGATACCTGCTCACCCGCAAGGGGCTGATGGCGACGCCGACGTTCGATGTACTGGCGTTCGTCAAGACCTCGCCCGACCAGCCTCGGGTGGATGGGCAGCTGCTGCTCGGGCCGTTCACGATCCCGGCGTACAACGAGGGCGAACCGATGACGATCGAACGCCAGCCGGGGCTCTCGGTTTTGGGGTTCGTGCTGCGGCCGACATCCGAAGGCAGCGTGGAGATCACGTCGAAGGACCCCGATGCCGCGCCGCGGCTGGACCCGAACTATCTGACCAGTGATTACGACCGCGAGACGAGTGCGGCGCTGGTACGCAGGACCCGGGAGATCTTCGCCGCGTCGCCGATCGCCGACCGCATCAGCCACGAGCTGTACCCGGGGCGCGATGTGCGTAGCGACGACGAGCTGGCGGACGCGGCGCTCGACGGCGGCTACAGCGGCTATCACGCGATCGGCAGCTGTGCGATGGGTCCCAGCGACGACGACATCGTCGACGATCGGCTGCGGGTGCGGGGGATCGACGGCCTGCGAGTCGTGGACTGTTCGGCGATGCCCACGATGCTGGCAGGCAATCTCAACGGTCCGGTCATGGCGATGGCCTGGCGTGCCGCCGATCTGATCCTGTACGGCGGCCAATAGCCTGGCCCCCGACGCTCACTCGCTGAGCAGCCCCTTGGCCACGTGCGTGATCTGCACCTCGTTGCTGCCGGCGTAGATCATCAACGACTTCGCATCGCGGGCAAGCTGTTCCACACGGTATTCGGTCATGTACCCGTTACCGCCGAACAGCTGGATCGCCTCCATGGCCACATCGGTCGCGGCCTGCGAGCAGTAATACTTCATCGCCGACGCCTCCGAAAGCGAGATCGGCGTCCCGGTCTGCCCGCATTCGATCACCCGGAACAGCATGTTGCGCACGTTCATTCGGGCCACCTCCATGTTGGCCAGCTTGAGCTGGATCAACTGGAACTGCCCGATCTCCTTGCCCCACAACGTCCGCGTCTTGGCGTAGTCCGTGCACAACCGCAGGCATTCCTCGATCACGCCGAGCGCCATCGACACCACACCGATGCGCTCCGCGGCGAAACTCGACCGGGCGCTGTCGCGGCCATCGCCGGACTTGTTCTCCTCGGTCTCGCCAAGGAGCCGATCCCGGCCCAGGCGGACGTTGTTGAAGAACAGCTCACCGGTGCGCGAACTGTGAATTCCCATCTTGCGGAACGGCTTGGCCTGAACGAAGCCCTCCATGCCGCGATCCAGCACGAACGTCAGCACCTTGCGGTCGCGCTTGCTGACCGAGGCATCGCCCTCGTCCAACTTGGCGTACACCACGACGACGTCGGCGTCGGGGCCGTTGGTGATGAACGTCTTCTGCCCGTTGAGGATGTAGTCGTCCCCATCGCGCACCACGTAGGACTTCATGCCGCCGAACGCATCCGAACCCGAATCCGGCTCGGTGATCGCCCACGCACCGATCTTCTCGTACGTCACCAGCTCGGGCAGCCAGCGCTCCTGCTGCGCCAGCGTGCCGCGGCTCTGGATGGTGGGCACCGTCAGCCCTAGGCTCACACCCATCCCGGTGACCAGTCCCATGCTCACCCGGCACAGCTCACTGATCAGAACGAAACCCATTCCGGCCGAACCACCGTCGCCGAACATGCCGCCGCCGCCACTGGATTTCTTCTCGGTGCCGGCCCGCATCCGGTCCAGCCGCTTGGTCAGCGATTCCTTCGCCATCTCGTCGATGCCGAAGGTGGAGAACAGCTTCCGGACGATGGGGTAGGGCTCGAGATCGCCGCTTTCCAACTCGTCGATGTGTGGGCGCACCTCTTTGTCGACGAACTCGCGGACGGCGTCGCGCACGGCAATATCAACGTCGGACCATTCGATCATGGATTCTCCGGTTCAGGCGGCGGCGGTACGTCCTCGGGCGGGCCGCAAACCGGCAAGCGAGAACGTTGTGTGGACCAGCGACCCCGCACGGGCGACGAGGCTTTTGTGTCGAGGGACATAGTGCATGGACATGCCACGACGGTCTTTAGGGGGTGCCATGAAACCGGGTGCCTCGACCAGCGGAGCGTCGGCCGGGATCTGCCCAGCGGCCCGCCGATACGCCGACAACGCCCGTGGGTGCAGCCGGATCTCGTCGGGCACCGCCCAGAACGCCAACTCGACGGCCTTGCCGAACAGCCGCAGCGCGACCTCGTCGCCGGGCGTCCAGCGCATCCCGGCCCGCTCGCGCACCGCGGGATCGAACAGGCCGGCAGCGATCCAGCGCTGCCCGGCGACCATCGGCTTGAACAACTGGTCCCACACCGGTGTCGGCATCAGCACGAACTTGGGCTTCGGGATCCGGATGTCGAAGAGCTCCAGCGTCGCTTTGTTGATCTCCAGCTCGTCGCGGCACACCCGGTCCCAGTACTCGCAGAATTCTTCCCACGTGTCCGGGACCGGCTTCATGCTCATCCCGTACATCGCGTACCACTGCACGTGCTCGTCGAAGAGTTGGCGTTTCTCGGCCTCGGTCAGCCCGCCGCAGAAGTATTCGGCCACCTTCAGGATCAGCATGAAGAACGTGGCGTGCGCCCAATAGAACGTTTCGGGATCCAGCGCGTGATAGCGCCGTCCCGCGCTGTCGACACCCTTGATCCCTGTGTGGAATCCCTTGATCTGCTCACCCGTTTGGCGGGCGCGCTCGCCGTCGTAGACCACACCCATGATCGGGTAGACCGACCGGGCGACCCGCTGAAGGGGCTCGCGCAGCAGGATGGAGTGCTCTTCGACTCCGGCGCCGAGCTGTGGGTACATGTTTTGCAGAGACCCGATCCACACCCCGAGCATTCCGGTGCGCAGATCGCCGAAGTATTTCCAAGTGAGCGAGTCCGGCCCGAGCGGGGTCGGCTTGGCTGGGCGAGTGGTCGTCGTTGACCTCATCGAATCACGATAGGACTGACAACGAGCGTTGTCCATGTCGGCGACGAAGCTGTGACCACACGTTTGGCATAGCGATACGTTGGCCGCGTCACACAGGTTGGCCCGCCCGAAAACCGTTGCCTAGGCTGGATCTCGTGGACGTCGAGCCGTTCGACGATCAACCCGATCCCCTTGTTGACGTCAACCGACCCGGGCGAGGGCCCGCGGCGTGGTGGCACAACACCAACCACAATCCGGGAATCATCGCCCTCGTTCGTCGTGCCCGGCGCATGTTGCCCGGCGACCCCGACTTCGGCGACCCGCTCTCGGCCGACGGCGCCGGCGGGGCCAGGGCCGCCGCACGTGCCGCCGATCGGTTGCTGCGCGACCGCGAAGCGGCCACCCGTGAGGTGAGCTTGGCCACACTTCAGCTCTTTCAGGCGCTCACCGAACGCGTGTCGGGACGGCCGCGCGACCGTGAGGTGACGCTGGTCTTCACCGACCTCGTGGGGTTCTCCAGTTGGTCGTTGGAGGCCGGCGACGACGCCACGCTGCGGCTGTTGCGCCGCGTCGCGCAGGTCGTCGAGCCCCCGCTGCTCGACGCCGGCGGCCACATCGTCAAGCGCATGGGTGACGGCATCATGGCGGTCTTCACCGACCCGGTGACCGCGGTGCGAGCCACCATGGCCGCCCGCGATGCGGTCGGAACTGTCGAGGTAGATGGGTATACGCCCAGGATGCGCGCCGGTGTGCACACCGGTCGTCCGCAGCGCATCGGCGCGGACTGGCTCGGCGTCGACGTCAACATCACCGCCCGCGTGATGGACCGCGCCACCCGCGGCGGGCTGATCGTCTCGGAGAAGACGCTGGAGCTCATCGAGCCCGACGAACTCGAGTCGCTCGGAGTCACGGTCAAGCGGATCAGGCGCCAGGTGTTCGCGCCGCGGGCAACCGGGATACCCACCGATCTGGTGATGTACCGCCTCAAAACCCGCAGGGATCTGCCAGTCGAGGACGACGGGGACGATCTCGAGGCCCAGGCATAGTAGGTAGTGATGGTTTTCGCAGTGCTCTCGCGGCTGGACCGCGTTCGCTTCACGCTGGGCTACACCGCCGCGCTGGTGACGGCGGCGGCCGCGCTGCTGGCGCTCGGGCCGCACGTCCGCGATCAGGTCGTCTGGCGCGCCAGCACCAATCTGCACAATCTCGGTGAAGGCCACCTGGGCACGCTCATCGGCAGCGCCTTCATCACCGACCGCGGACCCATTTACGTCTGGCTGCCCGGCCTCTTCGCCATCCTCGGCCTGGCCGAATTGCTATGGCGCAGCCGTCGGATGGCGGTGGCGTTCGTCGTCGGCCACATCGGTGCGACGTTGTTGGTCGCCGCCGGGCTAGCGACGGCACTGGCGGCCGGGCTGACCTCGTGGTCGATCGCCAACGTCACCGATGTCGGCATGAGCTATGGCGCGGTCGGCGTCCTGGGTGCGCTCACCGCGGCGATCCCGCACCGCTGGCGCGCGGCCTGGACCGGCTGGTGGCTGGCCGTGGCGCTCGGTTCGGTGCTGAGCACCGGCGCTGACTTCACCAACGTCGGCCATGGCGTCGCCCTCGTCCTGGGCATGGTGGTCGGCACCCGCTTCGGCCACCCGGCGCACTGGACCACCACGCGGTACGCACTGCTCGCGGTCGCGGCGTCGTTCGGTTACCTGATCATGGCCAACACGGCACCGTCGATCCTGACGACGGCCACGCTCGGCGTGCTGGGTGCGCTGCTGGTCGCTCGCATCGCCCGCCGCCGGGAGGTCCGCCGCACTGTGGCCGGCACGGCCGCACCGCTGCCCGCGGCCTCCTAACTGCTTTCGCACTCCGCTCGAACCGTCGCTGACTGTCGCGCGATGACAACACGTCAGTTATGACATAAATCTAGTCAGTTATGACATCGATGTGGTACGAATTCTCCCGAAGCCAGGGAGGTGGTGTCGACGTTGCGAAGCGCGATTCGCCCCGCAGTGGGGTTGGCATCCGTCATCCTGCTGGCCGCCACCGTCGGCGGCGCGGTGATCATGTTTCGCGGCGACGTGACGTCGGGTGTGCCGGTCACGGTGGTCTCGCCGCGGGCCGGTCTGGTGATGAACGCCGGCGCCAAGGTGAAAATGCGCGCCGTCCAAGTCGGCACCGTGTCGTCGATCGACCAGGCCCCGAATGGCCAAGCGGTCCTTCATCTCTCGATCGATCCGGCCCAGCTGCCCTTGATCCCCGGCAATGTGCAGGTCGGCATCGCATCCCCGACGGTGTTCGGAGCCAAGCTCGTCGAACTGACCGCGCCCGCCGACCCCTCGGCCGAACCGCTGCGTTCCGGTCAGGTCATCGACGCCACCAATGTCACAGTCGAAATCAACACCGTCTTCCAGCAGCTGACCTCGGTGCTGTCAAAAGTGCAGCCGGAGAAGCTCAATGACATTCTCGGTGCCCTTGCCGGGGCGCTGAACGGGCGGGGCGAGCAGCTCGGCCAGATGTTCTCCGACTTCGACACGCTGCTGGCCCAGCTCGAACGCAGCCTGGACAACATGCGCCACGACATCACCGCGGCGAACGTGGCGGCCGGCGCCTACGCCGATGCCGCGCCGGATCTGGTCAGGACGGCCGATAACGCCACGCGGATCAGCCAGACGATCGTCGACCGGCAGGACGACTTGGATGCGTTGCTGCTCAGTGCTATTGGGCTCGCCGATGTCGGATCCGAGGTCGTCGATGGTAACCAGGCGGCGCTGATCGATGTCCTGCACCTGCTGGTGCCCAGCACCGATCTGACCAACAGATACCGCGACGCGCTGAACTGCACCCTGGCCGGTCTGGTGCCGATCGCGCTGGCCCCGCCGCAACCCGACCCCGGCGCTGTCGTCTCGGTGAGCTTCACGATGGGCCTGGAACGGTATCGCTATCCCGGTGATCTGCCCAAGGTCGCGGCCAAGGGTGGACCGCACTGTGCGGATCAGGGATTGCCGCACCTGGCGCCGAACACCAAGCCGCCGTTTCTGGTGACCGATATCGGGGCCAACCCGGCGCAGTACGGCAATCAGGGCGTCCTGCTGAACTCCGATGGCCTCAAGCAGATCCTCTACGGCCCGTTGGATGGGCCGCCGCGGAACTCCGCACAGATCGGACAGCCGGGCTGATGCGGTCGCTGCGGGCAACGGGGTTGAAGTTCACTGCATTCGCGGTCGTGATGGTCGTGGCGACGGCCTTTCTGTTCATGACGTTCGCCCAGTACCGCACCGGTCCGACAAACGGATACACCGCGGTGTTCGCCGACGTGTCGCGGCTCAAGCCCGGTGACAGTGTGCGGGCCGCCGGTATCCGGATCGGCACGGTGGACACGGTGACGTTGCGCGGCGATGCCACCGCCCTGGTGACCTTCGACGCCGACCGCGACGTCGTGCTGACCACCGCCACCAAGGCGGCTGTGCGCTACCTCAACCTGGTCGGCGACCGCTACCTCGAGTTGGTCGACGCACCCGGACCCACGACGATGCTGGCTGCGGGTTCGCAGATCCCGATCGACCGAACGCAGCCGGCACTGGACCTCGACCTGCTGCTCAGTGGGCTCAAGCCGGTGATTCAGAGCCTGAGCCCGCAGGACGTCAATGCGCTCACGTCCTCGCTGGTGCAGGTTCTGCAGGGCCAGGGCGGCACCGTGGAGTCCCTGTTCGCCAAGACCTCGTCGTTCACCAATGCCCTGGCCGACAACGACAGCGTCATCGCACAGCTCATCGACAACCTGAAGGTGGTGCTGTCCGAGCTGACGACAGAGGGCGACCGATTCTCGACGGCGATCGACCGGATCGAGAAGCTGATCACCGGGTTCGCCGGCGACCGGGATCCGATCGGAGCCGCGATCGACGCTCTCGACGCGGGCACCGCATCACTGGCCGATCTGCTGACCCATACGCGTCCACCGCTGGCGGGTGCGGTCAACGAGTTGAGCCGGCTGGCGCCAATCCTGGATCAGGACAAGGACACAGTGGATCGCGCGCTGGCGAAGGCGCCGGAGAATTATCGCAAGCTGACCCGTCTGGGCGCCTACGGCAGCTTCATCCAGATGTATGTGTGCGGCATGTCGCTGCGGGTGACCGACCTGGAGGGCAGAACGGCTGTCTTCCCGTGGCTCAAGCAGACCGGCGGGAGGTGTGCCGAGCCGTGATGTTGAAATACCGTGGCGGAGCACTGATTCGGGCCGGGTTCATCGGCGTCTCGGTAGCAGTGCTGGTTGTGCTCGTCGGACTGGCGCCTCAGCGGTTGTGGTCATTGGCGACCCAGGTGCGATACCAGGCGGTGTTCCCGGAGGCGGGCGGGCTGGTCGTAGGCAACGATGTGGTGATCTCCGGCATCAAGGTCGGTAGCGTGTCGGCTGTATCGCTGCTACGTGGTGATGCCCTGGTCACCTTCACGATCGACGGCACCGTCCATCTGGGATCGCAGACCACCGCACACATCAAGACCGGAACTGTGCTCGGCGCCAGAATCGTGACATTGGTTCCAGCGGGCACGGGCATGCAGAAACCCTCTGAGCCCATTCCGATTTCGCGGACGTCCTCGCCGTATGTGCTCACCGACGCCGTCGGCGATCTCACCACGAACACAGCGGGACTCGACACCGCGTCGTTGAACCAGTCGCTGGAGACGCTCTCGGACACCATCGAGGCGATGGCACCGCAGCTGGGGCCGACCCTGGACGGGTTGACCCGGCTGTCCCGGTCGATGAACAACCGCAACGACACCCTGCGCGAGCTCCTGCGCAGCGCCTCGGATCTGGCCGGTGTGCTGTCCGAACGCCGCGAGCAGGTCAACGCACTCATCCTCAATGGTGCGGATCTGATGTCGGTCCTTGCGCAACGGCGCCAGGCGATCGCGGACCTGCTGGCCAACACGTCGGCGATGAGCAGACAGCTCTCTGGTTTGGTGCACGACAACGAAAGCAAGCTGGCACCCACTCTGCAGAAACTGAATTCGGTGACGGCGGTGCTGCAGAAGAACAACGACAACATCGCCAAGGCGCTACCGGGACTCGCCAAATACGAGATCACCATGGGCGAGGCCGTTTCCAGCGGCTTCTACTACCAGGCCTATACCGCCAACGTCGTACCCGCAGAGTTCCTGCAACCGTTCTTCGACTACGCCTTCGGTTTCCGCCGTGGTGTGGACGCGGGACAGCCGCCGGACAACGCGGGACCCCGGGTGGAATTCCCGTTCCCGTACAACGGAATTCCGCCGCAACCGCCGGAGGGGCCACGTTGATCGTTCGCAGCAGAATCGTCGCCACGACGGCCGCGGTATTGGTCGCGCTCGGTGCCGCAAGCACCGCGTTCCTGGTTCGCCACACGTACTATCCCGCAACGACGATCACGGCCTACTTCACGGCCGCCAGCGCGATCTACCCCGGCGACGAGGTTCGGGTCTCGGGGGTCAAGGTTGGCAAGATCGATTCGATCGAGCCCACCGGCAAGCAGGTCAAGATGGTGCTCAGTATCGACCCCGGGGTGTCCATTCCGGCCGGCGCGAGCGCGGTGATCGTCGCGCAGAACCTCGTCGCCGCCCGCTACCTGCAGCTCACCCCCGCCTATCGGGATGTCGGCCCGACCATGCCGTCGGGCGCGGTCATTCCCGTCGAACGAACGGCCGTCCCCGTCGAGTGGGACGACGTCAAAACCCAGTTGATGCGGCTGTCGACCGATTTGGGACCGACCAGCGAATCAGCCCGGCCGGCGCTGTCCCGGCTGATCGACGACACCGCGGACGCCATGGGTGGCAACGGCGTCAAGCTGCGCGAGATGCTGGCCCAATTATCCTCGGTCGCGCGGATTTTCGCCGATGGCAGCGGCAACGTCGTCGACATCATCAAGGGGCTGCAGAACCTGGTGACGGCGCTGCACGACAGCAGTGGCGCGATCGTCGACTTCGAACACCGACTTGCCGCGTTGACGGGCACACTGGACGACAACACCGGCGATCTCGACGCCGCACTGCGTGACCTCGCGACGGCGACCGTGGATGCACAGCGCTTCGTCGGCGGAAGCCGTGAGCTGACCGTCGAACAGATCCAGCGTCTGACCGACGTCACCCGAAACCTGGCAGACAACCGGAAGAGCCTCGAACAGCTGCTGCACGTGGCGCCGAATGCCTTCGCCAACTACTACAACGTGTACAACCCGGACACCGGCGACAACATCGGGTCCATCGTCTTCAACGATTTCGCCAACCCAATCCAGTTCATCTGCGGTCAGATCGGCGCCATCGAGAATGCCACCGCGGCGGAGACCGGAAAGCTGTGCGCGCAGTACCTCGGTCCGGCACTGCGGCTGCTCAGCTTCAACCTCATTCCCTTCCCGATGAGTCCCTATCTGATGAAGGCGCCGTCCCCAGAGAATCTCCTCTACTCCGATCCCGCACTTGCCCCCGGCGGATCGGGCCCGAAGCCAAGCCCGCCCGAGACACCGCCGGTGATCTCGGCCTACACGGGAGCGCCGACACCGTGACACCTCGTCGCCTCTGGGCTGTCATCGCGGTCGCGGTCCTGGCGTCCGGCGCCTCCGGTTGCGGGTTCCGGGGACTGAACTCCCTGCCGCTGCCGGGAACCGAGGACCGGCACGACGCCAATGTCTTCCACATCGAGATCGCCAATGTCGGCATGCTGGAATCAAATTCACCGGTCTTGGTCGACGACGTCGTGGTCGGCACCGTCGGGGACATGCGGCTGCGGAACTGGCACGCCGACGTCGACGTGTACATCCGCCCCGACGTCGTCGTGCCCGCCAATGCGGTCGCCATCGTCGGACAGACCAGTCTGCTGGGCTCCATGCATCTGGAACTGGACCCACCCGTCGGTGAGCCGCCCACCGGCAGGCTGCTGCCCGGGGCGACGATTCCGCTGAGCAAGTCTTCGACCTACCCGTCCACCGAACGGACCTTGTCCACCCTGTCGGCGGTGGTCAACGGCGGGGGACTGGGGCAGATCGGCGACGTGATCCGCAACGCCAACACCGCACTATCCGGACGGCAGGGCCAGGTGCGTGATCTGCTACGGCGCCTGGACACCTTCGTCGGCGCACTGGATGCCCAGCGCGCCGATCTGATCGACATGATCCATCAGCTGAACAGGTTCACCGGCACCTTCGCATCGCAGCGTGACGTGATCAGCCGTGCGCTGCAACGGGTTCCCGAGGCCCTCGACGTGCTGAACCGGGAACGGCCGCGCATCGTGACCGCGCTGGACAAGCTGCGGACGCTCAGCGAATCGACCACTGACCTGATCAACGCGACCCAGAGTGACCTGGTCACGAACCTCCGTAACCTCGAGCCGACGATCAAGGCACTGGCCGACGTCGGCCCCGAGCTCGACACCGCACTCGCCTTCGCCGTCACCTACCCGTACAGCCAGAGCTATATCGATCGCGCCGTGCGTGGTGACTACGTGAACATGTTCCTGGTCGCCGACCTCACGGTCCCGCGGCTCAAGCGGACCCTGTTCCTCGGCACCCGGTGGGGCGATGAGAACGCCAAACTCATTCCCGCGCCTGGTGATCCGTGGTACCTCAACTACACCTACGATCCGCTTCGGACCGGCATCACGGACCCGGCCCCGGCGGCGGCCCTTGCCGGCGGAGGTGGCTGATGCTGACTCGTCTCGTACGCATCCAGCTGGTGATCTTCGGTATCGTCGCCCTTGTCGGCCTGCTGCTGATGACCTTCCTCTTCGTTCAGGTTCCGACATTGCTGGGGATCGGGAAGATCACGGTCACCCTGCAGTTGCCCAGCGGCGGCGGTCTGTACCGGTTCTCGAATGTGACCTACCGCGGTGTGCAGGTCGGCAAGGTCACCACCCTGCGGCTCACCAAGCAGGGCGCGGAAGCGACTCTGTCGCTGGATACTTCGCCGAAGATCCCGGTCGATCTCCGCGCCGAGGTTCGTAGTGCGTCGGCGATCGGCGAACAGTATGTGGATCTGCGGCCGCAGAGCGGGGCAGGTCCGTACCTGCGCGACGGATCGGTGATCCCGGTTCGGCAGAGCAGCATCCCGCAGGCGGTCGGCCCGATGCTGGACCGGGTCAGCGCGCTGGTCAACAGCATTCCCGGTGACAAGCTCTCGCTCTTGATCGATGAGTCGGACAAGGGTCTGCGCGGTGCGGGCTATGACCTGTCGTCCCTGCTGGACTCGTCAGCCACCACGATCGGCACGATCGGCGATGTCGGTGATCGCACCAGGACGTTGATCGACGACGCGATGCCATTGCTGGACTCACAGGTCGCCACAACGGATTCGCTGCAGGTGTGGGCGCGCGGCCTGGCCAACGTCACCCAGACGGTGGCCGACCACGACCCCCAGGTGCGCGCACTGCTGCGGACCGGCCCCGCGGCAGCGAACGAGGTCACCCGGCTGCTCGACCAAGTGAAGCCCACGCTGCCGGTGTTGTTGGCCAACCTGAGCGCCCTGGGGCAGATCCTGGTCACCTACAACTCCTCGCTGGAGCAGCTGCTGGTGCTGTTGCCGCCGGCGATCGCCAGCACGCAGGCATTCGGATTGCCGACCAACAACCCGACGGGACTGCCGGTGGGGGAGTTCGCGATCACGCTCGGGGATCCACCGCCGTGCACCGTGGGATTCCTGCCCCCGTCGTCATGGCGATCTCCGGCGGACACGACAACGATCGACACCCCGGACGGCTTGTATTGCAAACTGCCACAGGATTCTCCGATCGCGGTCCGCGGCGCCAGGAACTATCCGTGTGTCGGCAAGCCAGGGAAACGCGCCCCGACCGTCGAGATGTGCGACAGTGACCAACCATTCGTGCCCACGGCGGTTCGCCAGCATGCGGTCGGTCCCTATCCGCTCGACCCGAACCTGATCTCACAAGGGGTTCCACCGGACAGCAGAGTTCCGGGATTGGCGCCCAGCGCATTTGACAGAGCGGGCGAAGCCGGGGTGTCGGTGGTCCCGTACAACCCGGCAACCGGCAGCTATGTCACCCCGGACGGGCACCGGTACGTGCAGTCGGACCTGGATGCGCCGAAGACGCCCACGTCGTGGAAAGACCTGCTGCCGTGTTAGGTCAGCGGTGCCAGACCGGACCGCACCAGGTCGACGCTGGTGTACACCACCTCACGCAGGTCAGTCGTGCAGCCGTCCCGGCCCCACCGCTCGACCGCGGCGACAAGGGCAGCAGCCAATGCGGCGCCGGCCACTTCGGCGATCAGGTCGACGTCCGAGAGGTCGGGGTAGCGGCGCCTGACGAACTCGGTCAGCACGTCGGCGAACGACGCCTGGACCACCCGAAGGTGACCCGCGGTGCGCTCGCCGTCGAGCAGGGTCGCCCGCAGGATCGCAGCCTGGCGGACGATTTCGAGGTCGTGCGGGAAGCTGACCACGCTGCCCAGCACCGCGTCGAAGATCGATTCGTTGGCCGGGCGGCGCGTCAAAGCCTCGGCGAACCATTCGAGTTGAGTTTCGTAGTCCTGGAACAGCACCGCTTCTTTGGTCGGGAAATGCCGGAAGAACGTGCGCTGGGTGACGCCTGCGTCGTCGGCGAGCTGCGCGACCGTCACGTTGGCGAAACCGTCGCGGGCGAAACGCGCCAGCGCCACCTCACGCAGCACCTCGCGCGTCGAAGTCCTGCGTCGTTCGTGCGCGTTCGTCATTACGGCATTTTCGCACAATCCTTTTCGTCAATTCACCACAGTCGCGACATCAGTTCCATCAAGTGAGGAGAAACCAGCAATGAGTGATTACGACGCGATCGTCGTCGGGGCCGGCCACAACGGCCTCACCGCCGCAGCGGTTCTGCAGCAGCAGGGTCTGCGGACAGTGGTTCTGGAGCAGAACACGTATTCCGGTGGCATGGCGGCAACCGTCGAGTTGATCGACGGATTCCGTTATGAGATTGCCGGCTCGGTGCAGTTCCCCACCGCGCCGGAAGTCGCTGACGCCTTGGAGCTGCACACGATTCCGCAGGTCCACTCCGAAGTGCAGTCGGTGAACCTCGGCGAAGCCGGGGAGGAACCGATGATCCTGTACAGCGACCCGATGAAGTACATGACGCACCTGTCCGAGAAGCACGGCGCCGACTCGGTTCTCGGGATGGCCAAGATGCTCGAATGGACCACCGGCCCGACGCGTGCGCTCGGGCGGTTCGAGGCGCGCACCCCACCCAAGACACTTGACGAGATGTATGCCTGCGCGACAAACGAATCCGAGCGCCGTGCCATTCACGAAATGTTGTTCGGCACCGCCATGGACGTCATCGATCGCAATTTCCCCGACAAGGATAAGTACGCGACGATCCGGGGGATGCTGGCCTTCCTGGCCATCAACTCCACCTACCGGGGCCCGTTCACCCCGGGAAGCGCAACGTGTCTGGCCTTCGCGATGGGCGTTCCGGACATGAATGCCACGATGATGACGAAGCTGGAAGGTGGCATCGGTGCGGTATGTGATCACCTCAAGGATCTGCTCATCGATCGTGGCGGCGAGATCCGCTACCGCGCCAAGGTCGATCAGATTCTCGTCGAGGAGGAGCGGGTCACCGGTGTGCGGCTACGCGACGGGTCGGTGTTGAGTGCCCCGGTTGTGGTATCCAATCTGTCCCCGGACCTGACGCTGATCGACATGGTCGGCACCGAGCACCTGCCGGGCAATCTAGTGGAACGTCTCGCCGGGCGCGACCATCGGGCCACCTTCATCCAGATGCATTTCGCCCTTGATGGTTTGCCGGAGTTCGCCTCGCCCTACGAGCTGCTCAACGAACCCGGTATGCAGCAGTCGGTCGGGGTGTTCGGGACACCCGAAGAGCAGCAACGGCAATGGGAGATGGCCCGGGCCGGGATACTTCCCGACAATCCATCGTTCGGCATGCAGATCCCGTCGGTCACCGATCCGACGCTGGCACCTCCAGGTAAGCACGCGGCCAGTGCGTTCGCCTACGGGTTCCCGGTCGAGGCGCCCCGCGAGCAGCATGGGCGCCTCAAGCAGGAGATGGCGGAGACGGTGGTCGACAAGATAACCAAATTCGCGCCGAACTTTCGGGAGATCCAGATTCGGCACATCACGTTCGCGCCCTACCACATGCAGACGATGTTCGGCGCGCCCGACGGCGACTTCTGCCACGGCTTGCTGCATCCGGACCTGATGGGTCCGAATCGCCCCGGCCCCAAGGGTTTCCTCGATCTTCCGATTCCGATCAAGGGTCTCTATCTGGGTGGCGCCGGGTGCCATGGCGGTCCGGGCATCACGTTCGTTCCGGGTTACAACGCCGCGTATGCAGCCCTCGACGACCTGGCGGCGTCATGACCTACGTCATCGGCGAGCCGTGCGTCGACATCCGGGACAAGGCCTGCGTGGACGAGTGTCCGGTCGACTGCATCTACGAGGGGGAGCGGATGCTGTACATCCATCCCGACGAGTGCGTCGACTGTGCGGCGTGTGAGCCGGTGTGTCCGGTCGAGGCGATCGTGTATGTCGAGGATGCGTCCGAGGATTGGCAGCCGTATGTGGCCGCCAATGCGGACTTCTTCGTCGACCTCGGATCACCCGGCGGTGCACGCGGATTGGGCCGGCAACCATTCGATGCGCCGTTCGTGTCCGGGCAGCCGCGAAAGGATACCGCGGCGGGTTAGTTGTCGTGGGTCCAGAGCCCGCACTCTGTGAGCCGACCATCGAACGCGGGGGTTATTGGTGATAATCGTCGGTCGTTCCAACGACAACCCCCACGTTCGGCGCGTGACGAGGTCGATCTGGGCAGCCCGGCCGCGCCGGGATACCGCTGCGGGCTAACGGAACTCGTTGGCGGAGGCTTCGATCCAGTCCGAGCGCCAGGACTCGGGCGGATCGTCGAGCAGCTCGCCGGGCATCAGCCAGTCGTAGATCTCGGCGTAGGTGCGGGTGCGCTGACCTTCGATGCGGCGGTTGAGCATTGCGGGCTTGAGCTCGTCGAATCCGTTCAGGCCCATCGACGCGACGATCTGCGCTGCGCTGGCCACGGTGGCCTGCTGGAAATTGACCACCCGCTCGGTCTTGTCGGGGACGTGCAGCGCCCGCGCTCGGCCCTTGTCCTGGGTGGTCACCCCGGTCGGGCATTTGTTGGTGTTGCACTTCAGCGACTGGATGCAACCGACCGCGAACATCATCGCGCGCGCCGACATCGTGAAATCAGCGCCCTGGCAGATCCGGCTGACGATGTCCACTCCGCTGGCGACCTTGCCGGACGCGCCGATCCTGATGTGACCCCGCAGGCCCGTGCCGACCAGCGCGTTGTGCACCAGCATCAGACCTTCGGTCAGCGGCATGCCGACATGGTCCTCGAATTCCTGTGGCGCCGCACCGGTTCCGCCTTCGGCGCCGTCGACGATGATGAAGTCCGGGGTGATTCCGGTGTGCAGCATGCTTTTGCAGATGGACAGGAATTCGGTGCGCGCCCCGATACACAGCTTGAACCCGATCGGCTTACCGCCGGATAGGCTGCGCAGCGTCGCGATGAAATGCATCATCTCCACCGGCGTGTGAAAGGCGGTGTGCGCCGGTGGTGAGACAACGGTCTTGCCGATCGGCACCCCGCGGGTCGCCGCGATCTCCGCGCTCACCTTGGCGCCGGGTAACACCCCGCCAAGCCCGGGTTTGGCGCCCTGGGACAGCTTGATCGAGATGGCCTTCACCGATGGCAGTGCGGCCTTCTCCTCGAACAGGGCGGCGTCGAAATGCCCGTCGGCGTCGCGGCACCCGAAGTACCCCGAGCCGATCTCCCAGATCAGGTCACCGCCGTACTTGAGGTGATAGGGGCTGATCCCGCCCTCACCGGTGTCGTGGGCGAAGCCGCCGCGAGCGGCCCCGCCGTTGAGGGCTTCGATGGCGTTGCCGGACAGTGCGCCGAAGCTCATCGCCGAGACGTTGAACAACGCGATGTCATACGGCTGCGCGCAGTCCGCGCCACCGAGCCGGACCCGGGGCGCCAGCTCCGAGGCGAAACGGGCGCGCAGGGAATGCCGAAGGAATTCGTAGCCCAGCGCGTTGACGTCACGCTCGGTGCCGAACGGCTCGTCGCTCTTGGTGCCCTTGGCCCGCTCGTAGACCATGTCGCGGGTTTCCCGATCGAACGGGGTGCCCTCGGTGTTCGATTCGATGAAGTACTGCCGGATCTCCGGGCGCAGCGCCTCGGCGAGGAACCGGAAGTGCCCGAGCACCGGGTAGGACCGCAGGATCGTGTGCCGGGTCTGCAGCAGATCCCAGGTGCCCAGCGCCGCGACCGCCATCATCGGCGCCGCGAGCAGCCACCACCACGGGCTGAATGCGAACGCCGGCCCCGCCAGGGCGAGCGCCACCGCCCATACGGCTGCGACTGCGATGGCTCTGAGCATTGGGCGTCCTTGGGGGTGAAATGCCTGCGAGGCGTCATTCTGGCATCACCTATGATCGGCACTTGCGTCACATCCGTGGTGCAAACAGCCTCGGTATCTGAAGGAGTGTCTCGCCGCGTGGGTGACCAACCCGTCGACTTGTCGCAGGAATCGTTGACAAAAGCCGTCAGCGCGGCCCGGCACGCCTTCGAGCTGGCCACCGATCTGGACGCCCTGGCCCGCGCCAAGACCGAGCACCTGGGCGACCGCGCACCGCTGGCGCTGGCCCGACAGGCGCTGGCCAGCCTGCCCAAGGAGGACCGCTCCGAGGCCGGCAAGCTGGTCAACGTCGCCCGCGGCGACGCCCAGCGCAGCTACGACGAGCGTCTGGCGGCACTGCGCGCCGAACGCGACGCGGCCGTGCTGGTGGCCGAGGCGATCGACGTCACCCTGCCCTCGACCCGTGAGCCCGTCGGGGCGCGGCACCCGATCACGATCCTGGCCGAGCACATCGCCGACACCTTCGTCGCGATGGGCTGGGAGCTGGCCGAAGGTCCCGAGGTCGAGACCGAGCAGTTCAACTTCGACGCGCTCAACTTTCCGCCTGACCACCCGGCGCGCAGCGAGTCCGACACCTTCCACATCGCCCCGGAGGGATCGCGGCAGCTGCTGCGCACCCACACGTCCCCGGTGCAGGTGCGCACCCTGCTCGACCGTGAGCTGCCGGTCTACATCGTCTCGATCGGCCGCACCTTCCGCACCGACGAGCTCGACTCCACCCACACCCCGGTGTTCCACCAGGTGGAAGGCCTCGCGGTGGATCGCGGCCTGACGATGGCTCACTTGCGCGGCACGCTGGACGCGTTCGCCCGCTCGGAGTTCGGGCCGACCGCCCGCACCCGGATGCGGCCGCACTTCTTTCCCTTCACCGAACCCTCGGCCGAGGTGGACATCTGGTTCCCCAACAAGAAGGGCGGCGCCGGCTGGGTCGAGTGGGGCGGCTGCGGCATGGTCAACCCGAATGTGTTGCGCGCTGCCGGCATTGACCCAGAGGTGTACTCGGGCTTCGCCTTCGGCATGGGCCTTGAGCGCACCCTGCAATTCCGCAACGGCATTCCCGACATGCGCGACATGGTCGAGGGCGACGTGCGGTTCTCGCTGCCGTTCGGGGTCGGGGTCTGATGCGCCTTCCCTACAGCTGGCTGCGTGAGGTCGTTCAGCGCGGCGCACCGGGCTGGGATGTCGAGCCACATGACCTGGAGCAGGCGCTGATTCGCGTCGGCCACGAGGTCGAGGACATCATCACGCTCGGACCGGTCAGCGGGCCGCTGACCGTAGGGCGGGTCGCCGCGATCGAGGAACTCACCGAGTTCAAGAAGCCGATCCGCGCCTGCAAGGTCGATGTCGGCGAGCAGGAAGACCGCGATATCGTCTGCGGTGCAACGAACTTCGCCGTTGGTGATCTGGTTGTGGTGGCGCTACCCGGCGTCACGCTGCCCGGTGACTTCCACATCGCCAGCCGCAAGACCTACGGGCGACTCTCCGATGGCATGATCTGCTCGGCCGCCGAATTGGGCTTGGGTGCAGATCATTCCGGGATCATGGTGCTGCCGCCGGGAGCCGCGGATCCCGGCGCTTCCGGTATCGAAGTACTCGGCCTCGACGATGTGATCTTCGACCTGGCCGTCACCCCGGACCGCGGCTACTGCATGTCGGTGCGCGGTATCGCCCGCGAGATCGCCTGTGCGTACGACCTGGATTTCGTGGATCCCGCCGAGGTTCCCGCATTGCCTGTCGAGGGCCCGGCACTGCCGGTCACCGTCGAATCCGGCACCGGGGTAAGCCGTTTCGCGCTGCGTCCGGTCACCGGCATCGACCCGAATGCGCTGTCGCCCTGGTGGCTGCGGCGGCGGCTGATGCTCTCCGGCATCCGTCCGATCTCGCCAGCCGTCGACGTCACCAACTACGTGATGCTCGAGATCGGTCACCCGATGCACGCGCACGATCGCAGCCGCATCAACGGTGAGTTCATCGTCCGGTTCGCCAAGCCGGGGGAGACCGTCGTCACGCTCGACGACATCGAACGCAAACTCGATCCGGCCGACGTGCTGATCGTCGACGACGTCGCGACCGCGGCCATCGGCGGCGTCATGGGTGCGGGCACCACCGAGATCGACGACGACTCCACCGACATCCTGCTGGAGGCCGCGGTCTGGGATCCCGCTGCGGTATCCCGCACAATCCGACGCCTGCACCTGGTAAGCGAGGCCGGCCGGCGCTACGAACGGTCCGTCGATCCAGCCATTTCCGTTGCTGCGTTGGACCGGTGCGCGGCGTTGCTCGCCGAGATCGCCGGCGGCACCATCGAACCCACGCTGACCGACTGGCGCGGTGACCCGCCGCGTGACGACTGGTCACCGGCGCCGGTGCGGATGCGTTTCGACCTGCCCGACCGGATGGCCGGAGTCGAGTACGAGGGCGGCGCTGCCGTGAAGCGGTTGACCCAGATCGGTGCCGCCGTCTCCGAAGACGACGCCGACCGCGCCATTCTCGTGGTGACGCCGCCGAGCTGGCGGCCCGACCTGGTGCAGCCCGCCGACCTGGTCGAAGAGGTACTGCGACTGGAGGGGCTGGACAAGATCCCGTCGGTGCTGCCCACCGCCCCCGCCGGCCGCGGTCTCACCGCCGGGCAGAAGCGACGCCGCGCAGTCGGCAAGTCGCTGGGCCTGTCCGGCTATGTCGAGGTGCTGCCCACCCCGTTCCTGCCCGCCGGCATCTTCGATACGTGGGGCCTGCCGGACGGTGATCCGCGGCGTGCGACCACCTCGGTGCTCAATCCGCTGGAGGCCGACCGGCCGCACCTGGCCACCACGCTGTTGCCAGCGCTGCTGGAAGCCTTGTCCCGCAACGTCTCCCGTGGCTTCGCCGACGTCGCGCTGTTCTCCATCGCGCAGGTGGTGCACCCGACGGAGGGGACCACGGGCGTTGAACTGATCCCGACACATCGCCGGCCGAGCGACGAGGAGATCGCGTCGCTGGACGCCTCGCTGCCGAGCCAGCCCGTCCACGTCGGTGCGGTGCTGACCGGACTGCGCGAGCCGCGCGGCCCGTGGGGGCCGGGGCGCCCGGTGGAGGCCGCCGACGCGTTCGAGGCGGTGCGGATCATCGCCCGCGCCTGCGGGGTGGACGTGACGTTGCGGGCGGCGCAGTCCCTGCCGTGGCATCCGGGCCGCTGTGCGGAGGTCCTGGTCGACGGGCGGGTCGTCGGTCACGCCGGCCAGCTGCATCCCGCGGTGATCGAACGCTCCGGGCTGCCGAAGGGCACCTGCGCGGTCGAGCTGGATCTGGATGCGGTGCCGATCCCCGAGGCGCTGCCCGCCCCGCGGGTCTCGCCGTTCCCGGCGGTCTTCCAGGACGTCAGCCTGGTGGTGGCCGGTGATGTCGCCGCGCAGGCCGTGGTCGACGCGGTGCGCGACGGCGCCGGGGAGCTGCTGGAGGACGTGGCGCTGTTCGACGTGTACACCGGGCCGCAGATCGGTGAGGACCGTAAGTCGCTGACTCTGGCGCTGCGGTTCCGCGCGCCGGACCGGACGCTGACCGAGGACGAGGCCAGCGCCGCCCGCGACGCCGCGGTCGCCGCGGCCGCGGCTGCGGTCGGGGCCGTCCAGCGGGCTTGACCCCCTGCGCCCAAACCGACAAACGGCCGCACTTTTGCGAGTAGAGGGCGGCATTTCGTCGATCTCGACGACCCTCGAAAGAATGTATTTGCATCGCGTTGCATAAACATGCAGAATCGGATGCATGACTTCGGTGGCGATTGCCGGTGCCAGCGGCTATGCCGGCGGTGAGATTCTGCGCTTGTTGCTCGGGCACCCGGCCTACGCGGACGGCCGCCTGACCATCGGTGCGCTGACCGCCGCCGCGAGCGCGGGCACCCACCTGTCCGAGCATCATCCGCATCTGTTGCCGCTGGCCAACCGGGTGCTCGAGCCCACCGAGCTCGACGTCCTGGCCGGCCATGACGTGGTGTTTCTGGCCCTGCCGCACGGCCATTCCGCGGCGCTGGCCGAACAGCTTGGTGAGGGCACGCTGATCATCGACTGCGGCGCCGACTTCCGGCTCACCGACGCCGACGACTGGGAGCGCTTCTACGGCTCCCCGTACGCCGGCAGCTGGCCCTACGGGCTGCCCGAACTGCCCGGCGGCCGCGACCGGCTGCGCGGTGCCACCCGGATCGCGGTGCCCGGCTGCTATCCGACGGCCGCTCTGCTGGCCCTGCTGCCCGCCGTCGCCGCGGACCTCGTCGAGCCGGCTGTCACCGTCGTCGCGGTCAGTGGGACATCGGGTGCGGGTCGCGCGGCCAAGGTCGACCTGCTGGGCTCGGAGGTCATCGGATCGGCGCGGGCCTACAACATCGCCGGTGCGCACCGGCACACTCCGGAGATCGCCCAGGGCCTGCGTGCGGTGACCGACCGCGCCGTCACCGTCTCGTTCACGCCGGTGTTGATTCCGACGTCGCGCGGCATCCTGGCGACCTGCACCGCCCGCACTCAGGCGCCGGTGTCCGAGATCCGCGCGGCCTACGAAAAGGCGTATGACGCGGAGCCATTCATCCACCTGCTGCCCGAAGGGCAGCTGCCCCGCACCGGTGCCGTGATCGGCAGTAACGCCGCTCAATTGGCCGTGGCCGTCGATGCCGACGCGGGTGTGCTGGTTGCGGTGTGCGCCATCGACAACCTGGTGAAGGGTACGGCCGGGGCTGCGGTGCAGTCGATGAACCTTGCGCTGGGCTGGACTGAGACCGAAGGACTGTCGATTGTGGGGGTGGCGCCGTGACGCTTGCAGAGCCCAAATTAGTCAGGACCCAAGGGGTTACCGCCCCCGCCGGCTTCCGTGCGACCGGAATCGCCGCCGGCATCAAGGCCTCCGGTGCACTCGATCTGGCGCTGGTGTTCAACGAAGGCCCCGACTACGCGGCCGCCGGGGTGTTCACCCGTAACCAGGTGAAGGCCGCCCCGGTGCTGTGGAGTCAACAGGTGCTCACCACCGGCCGGCTGCGCGCGGTGCTGCTGAACTCCGGCGGGGCGAACGCCTGCACCGGGTCGGGCGGCTTCCAGGACACCCACGCCACCGCCGAAGCCGTCGCCGCCGCGCTCAGCGAATGGGGCACCGAAACCGGCCCGGTCGAGGTCGCGGTCTGCTCGACGGGTCTGATCGGCGACCGGCTGCCAATGGACAGGGTCCTAGCCGGCGTCACCGAGATCGTCCACGAACTCGGCGGCGGGCTCACCGGCGGCGACGAGGCCGCGCGCGCGATCATGACCACCGACACCGTGCCCAAACAGGTTGCGCTGCACCACTCGATCGAGTCAGGGGAGAACTGGACCGTCGGCGGAATGGCCAAGGGCGCCGGGATGCTCGCGCCATCGCTGGCCACCATGCTGGTCGTGCTGACCACCGACGCGGTCGCCGACGCCGAAGCCCTGGACACCGCCCTGCGCCGGGCCACGGCCAAGACCTTCGACCGCCTCGACGTCGACGGCAGCTGCTCGACGAATGACACCGTGCTGCTGCTGGCCTCCGGCGCCAGCGAAATCGCGCCCAGCCAAGAGGATCTGGATGCGGCCGTGCTGCGGGTGTGCGACGACCTGTGTGCTCAGCTGCAGGCCGACGCCGAAGGCGTGACCAAGCGGATCGCGATCACCGTCACCGGGGCGCCCTGCGACGACGACGCCGTCATCGCGGCCCGGATCATCGCACGCGACAGCCTGGTCAAGACCGCGCTGTTCGGCTCCGACCCGAACTGGGGCCGGGTGCTGGCCGCGGTCGGCATGGTGCCGTTCGAGATCGAGGCGCAGCGGATCACCGTGTCGTTCAACGGCTTCCCGGTATGTGTCGACGGCGCCGGTGCACCCGGCGCGCGTGACGTCGACCTCAAGGGCGCTGACATCGACGTGACCGTCGACCTGAAGCTCGGTGACGGGAACGCGACCATCCGCACCACCGACCTGTCGCACGCCTACGTCGAAGAGAACTCGGCCTACAGCTCATGACCGCCACCGTGAACACCAAGGCCGCGGTCCTCGCCGAGGCGCTGCCCTGGCTCAAGCAACTGAACGACAAGATCGTCGTCGTCAAGTACGGCGGCAATGCGATGAGCGACGACCGGCTCAAGGCCGCGTTCGCCGACGACATGGTATTCCTGCGCAACGCCGGGATTCACCCGGTCGTGGTGCACGGCGGCGGGCCGCAGATCAGCGCGATGCTCAAACGGCTTGGCATCGCAGGGGAATTCAAGGGCGGCTTCCGGGTTACCACCCCCGAAGTGCTCGAGGTCGCACGAATGGTGCTGTTCGGGCAGGTCGGTCGTGAGCTGGTGAATCTCATCAACGCCCACGGCCCCTATGCCGTCGGCATCACCGGCGAGGATGCTCAGTTATTCACGGCAGTGCGCCGGGGGGTCACGCTCGACGGAGTGGCCACCGACATCGGCCTGGTCGGCGACGTCGAGCACGTCAACACCGCGGCTGTGCTGGATCTCATTGCCGCCGGGCGTATTCCGGTGATCTCGACGATCGCCCCGGACATCGACGGTGTCGTGCACAACATCAACGCCGACACCGCGGCCGCCGCCGTGGCACAGGCCCTCGGCGCCGAGAAGCTGCTGATGCTCACCGATGTCGAGGGCCTCTACACCCGCTGGCCCGATCCCAATTCACTGGTCAGCCAGATCGACACGGAGATGTTGACTGAGCTGTTGCCCAACCTGGAGACCGGCATGATCCCCAAGATCGAGGCCTGCTTGCGGGCTGTGGAAGGCGGAGTCCCCAGCGCGCATGTGATCGACGGCCGTGTCGAACACTGTGTGCTGGTCGAACTGTTCACCGACGAAGGCACCGGCACGAAGGTGGTCCCCTCATGACGCTCACCGAGAGATGGTCCGACGTCATGATGGACAACTACGGCACTCCGCCGCTGGCGCTGGTCAGCGGTGACGGTGCCGTGGTGACCGACGAGAACGGCAAGTCCTATCTGGATCTGCTCGGTGGCATCGCGGTCAACATCCTGGGCCACCGCCACCCCGCGATCATCGAGGCCGTCACCACCCAGCTCAACACGCTGGGCCACACGTCGAATCTGTATGCCACCGAACCGGGTATCGCGCTGGCCGAGGCACTCCTGGACCACCTCGACGCCCCGGCACGGGTGTTCTTCTGCAACTCCGGCACCGAGGCCAACGAGGTCGCCTTTAAAATCACCCGGCTGACCGGGCGTACCAAACTCGTTGCCGCCCAAGGCGCCTTCCACGGCCGCACGATGGGCTCACTGGCCCTGACCGGACAGCCCACCAAGCAGGCCCCGTTCGAGCCGTTGCCCGGCTACGTCACCCATGTGCCGTACGGGGACGTGCAGGCACTCGAAGCCGCGGTCAGCGATGACACCGCTGCGGTGTTCCTCGAACCGATCATGGGCGAGGGTGGCGTCGTCGTGCCGCCGGAGGGCTACCTGGTCGCCGCGCGTGAGATCACCAGCCGGCACGGTGCCCTGCTGGTTCTCGACGAGGTTCAGACCGGCGTCGGGCGCACCGGCGCCTTCTTCGCCCACCAGCACGATGGCATCAGCCCCGATATCGTCACGCTGGCAAAGGGTCTCGGCGGGGGACTGCCGATCGGGGCATGCCTGGCCATCGGCCCGACCGCGGACCTGCTGACCCCCGGGTTGCACGGCAGCACCTTCGGCGGCAACCCGGTGTGCACCGCGGCCGCACTGGCCGTCCTGCGGGTGCTGGCCGCCGAGGACCTGGTCAACCGCGCCGATCTGCTCGGCAAGACGCTGAGCCACGGCATCGAGTCGCTGGGCCATCCGCTCGTCGATCACGTCAGGGGCCGTGGCCTGCTGCGCGGTGTGGTGCTGACCGCACCGCAGGGCAAGGCCGTCGAAACCGCCGCTCGCGATGCCGGATTCCTGGTCAACGCGGCCGCGCCCGATGTGGTCCGGCTCGCGCCGCCGCTGATCATCACCGAGGTGCAGATCGACGATTTCCTGACGGCATTACCGGCGATCCTGGATGAGGCGGCCCAATGAGCACCCTGAGGCACTTCCTGCGCGACGACGACCTGACTCCGGAGGAGCAGGCCGAAATCCTGGCGCTGGCAGCTGAACTCAAGAAGGAACCGATGAGCCGGCGCCCGCTGGAGGGCCCGCGCGGTGTCGCGGTCATCTTCGACAAGAACTCCACCCGCACCCGGTTCTCCTTCGAGATGGGCGTCGCCCAGCTCGGCGGGCACGCCGTCGTGGTCGACGGTCGGGCCACCCAGCTCGGCCGGGAAGAGACCCTCGAGGACACCGGCCGGGTGCTGTCGCGCTACGTCGATGCGATCGTCTGGCGTACCTTCGCCCAGCAGCGGCTCAACGCAATGGCCTCGGGGGCAACGGTTCCCGTCGTCAATGCGTTGTCCGACGAGTTCCACCCCTGTCAGGTGCTCGCCGACCTGCAAACGCTGGTCGAGCGTAAGGGCTCACTGAGCGGGCTGCGGATGACCTATTTCGGCGACGGCGCCAACAACATGGCGCACTCACTGATGCTCGGCGGAGTCACCGCGGGCGTTCACGTCACGATCGCCGCCCCGACCGGCTTCGAGCCGCACCCGCTGTTCGTCGCCGCCGCCGAATACCGCGCGCAGCAGACCGGTGCGACCGTCACGCTGACCGCGGACGCGGTGGCGGGCGCGAAGGGCGCCGATGTGTTGGTCACCGACACCTGGACGTCGATGGGTCAGGAGAACGACGGCCTGGATCGCGTCGGCCCGTTCCGGCCGTTCCAGCTCAACGCCGGCCTGCTCGGTCACGCTGACTCGGAAGCCGTTGTGCTGCATTGCCTTCCGGCGCACCGCGGGCACGAGATCACCGACGATGTGCTGGACGGCCCGCACAGTGCCGTGTGGGACGAGGCTGAGAACCGGCTGCACGCACAGAAGGCACTCCTGGTGTGGCTGCTGGAGCAGCGATGACCAGCGAGGTCAGCACCACCCGAGCCGGGCGCCAAGCCCGGATCGTGTCGCTGCTGTCCTCGCAGTCCGTGCACAGCCAGAGCGAACTCGCGGCACTGCTGGCCGACGAGGGTATCGATGTCACCCAGGCGACGCTGTCGCGCGACCTCGAAGAGCTCGGCGCGGTCAAGCTGCGCGGCGCTGACGGCGGCGTCGGGGTCTATATCGTGCCCGAGGACGGTAGCCCGGTGCGCGGGGTGTCCGGCGGCACCGAACGCGTCTCGCGTTTACTCGGCGAGCTGCTGGTGTCCACCGACGCCAGCGGTAACCTTGCCGTGCTGCGCACCCCGCCCGGGGCCGCGCACTACCTCGCCAGCGCGATCGACCGGGCAGCGTTGCCCGATGTGGTCGGCACGATCGCCGGCGACGACACCATCCTGGTGGTGGCCCGCGAGCCGATGACCGGCGCGCAACTGGCCACCATGTTCGAGACCATCCACTAGACCCGCACATCCATTAGACCAAAGGCAAAGGAGCACTTCATGTCCGAACGCGTCATCTTGGCGTATTCCGGCGGCCTGGACACTTCGGTGGCCATCAGCTGGATCGGCAAGGAGACCGGCAAAGAGGTGGTGGCCGTGGCCATCGACCTCGGCCAGGGTGGCGAGGACATGGAGGTCGTTCGCCAGCGTGCCCTGGACTGCGGTGCGGTCGAAGCGGTCGTCGTCGATGCCCGCGACGAGTTCGCCGAGCAGTACTGCCTGCCCGCCATCGAGTCCAACGCCCTCTACATGGACCGCTACCCGCTGGTGTCCGCGCTGAGCCGGCCGCTGATCGTCAAGCACCTGGTGTCGGCGGCGCGCGAACACCGCGGCGGCATCGTCGCCCATGGCTGCACCGGTAAGGGCAACGACCAGGTCCGCTTCGAGGTCGGATTCGCCTCGCTGGCACCCGATCTGGAGGTGCTGGCCCCGGTCCGCGACTATGCCTGGACCCGGGAGAAGGCGATCGCGTTCGCCGAGGAGAACGCGATCCCGATCAACGTCAGCAAGCGCTCGCCGTTCTCCATCGACCAGAACGTGTGGGGCCGCGCGGTGGAAACCGGCTTCCTCGAGCACCTGTGGAATGCGCCCACCAAGGACGTCTACGACTACACCGAGGACCCCACGCTCAACTGGAACACTCCCGACGAGGTGATCGTCGGCTTCGAGAAGGGGGTGCCGGTCTCCATAGATGGGCGCGGCGTGTCCGTTTTGGAGGCCATCGTCGAGCTCAACCGGCGTGCAGGCGCCCAGGGAGTGGGCCGCCTCGACGTCGTCGAGGACCGGCTGGTCGGCATCAAGAGCCGGGAAATCTACGAAGCCCCAGGCGCGATGGTGCTGATCACCGCCCACACCGAGCTCGAACACGTCACCCTTGAGCGTGAGCTCGGCCGGTTCAAGCGCACGACCGACCGTAAGTGGGGCGAGCTGGTCTATGACGGCCTCTGGTTCTCGCCGCTGAAGAGATCGCTAGAAACCTTCGTCGCCGACACCCAGAAGCATGTGACGGGCGAGATCCGGATGGTGTTGCACGGCGGGCACATCGCCGTCAACGGCCGGCGCAGCCCGACCTCGCTGTACGACTTCAACCTGGCGACCTACGACGAGGGCGACACCTTCGATCAGTCGTCGGCCAAGGGCTTCGTCCACGTGCACGGCCTGTCGTCGAAGATCGCCGCGCGCCGGGATTTGGCAGGCAATCAGACGTGAGCACCAACGAGGGCTCGCTGTGGGGTGGGCGTTTCGCCGACGGGCCCGCGCCCGCGCTGGCAGCGCTGAGCAAGTCCACGCATTTCGACTGGGTGCTCGCGCCATACGACGTCGCCGCCTCCAAGGCGCACGCGAAGGTGCTGCACCGGGCGGGCCTGCTCACCGACGACCAGCGCGACGGGCTGCTGGCCGGTTTGGACAGCCTGGGTCACGACGTCGCCGACGGCAGCTTCACCCCGCTGGTCACCGACGAGGACGTGCACGGGGCGCTCGAGCGCGGCCTGATCGACCGGGTGGGCCCCGACCTCGGCGGCCGCTTGCGGGCCGGTCGGTCCCGTAATGACCAGGTGGCCACGCTGTTTCGGATGTGGCTGCGCGACGGGATGCGCCGGGTCGCCGACGGAGTGCTGCAGGTGGTCTCGGCGTTGGCGACGCAGGCCGCCGCGCACCCGACCGCGATCATGCCGGGCAAAACCCATCTGCAGGCCGCGCAGCCGGTCCTGCTCGCGCACCATCTGCTGGCCCATGCTCACCCGCTGCTGCGTGATGTCGACCGCATCGCCGACTTCGACGACCGCACCGCGGTATCGCCCTACGGTTCGGGCGCCTTGGCCGGCTCATCGCTGGGCCTCGACCCCGATGCCATTGCCGCGGAACTGGGATTCGCTGCGGCGGCCGACAATTCGATCGACGCCACGGCATCCCGGGACTTCGCTGCCGAGGCCGCCTTCGTGCTGGCGATGATCGCCGTCGACCTGTCGCGGCTGGCCGAGGACATCATCTTGTGGAGCACAACCGAATTCGGCTACGCCACACTGCACGACGCCTGGTCGACCGGCAGTTCGATCATGCCGCAGAAGAAGAACCCGGACATCGCTGAGCTGGCGCGCGGCAAATCCGGGCGACTGATCGGCAATCTCACCGGCCTGCTGGCCACCCTGAAAGCCCAGCCGCTGGCCTACAACCGGGACCTGCAGGAAGACAAGGAGCCGGTGTTCGACTCCGTCGCGCAACTGGAGTTGGTGCTACCCGCGATGGCGGGGCTGGTCGCGACCCTGGTATTCGACACCGACCGGCTGGCCGCGCTGGCTCCGGCCGGCTACACCCTGGCCACCGACGTCGCCGAATGGCTGGTGCGCCGCGGGGTGCCCTTCCGGGTCGCGCACGAAGCCGCTGGTGAGGCGGTACGTGTTGCCGAGGGCCGCGGGGTCGGGCTCGACGAGCTGACCGACGACGAGCTGGCCGAGATCAGCGCGGAGCTCACCCCCGAGGTTCGTGACGTGCTCACCGTCGACGGATCGGTGTCCTCCCGCGACGCCCGCGGCGGTACTGCGCCGGTGCAAGTCGCCAATCAGCTTGGTGTCGTGCGGGAGACCGCGGACAGATTGCGACTGCGCCTGCGGTGACCGACGGGGGATCGGCGGGCCTAGTCGACCAGTTCCGAGAGCTCTAGCCAACGGGCTTCGGCCGCGGCCACTTCGTCCTCGAGGCCGCGCAATTCCATTGTCAGCCTTCCGATTTCGATGTGGTCGGACTGATCGTGTGCGGCCAGCTCGGCGTGCATCGCGGCGATGCGGCCGTCAAGTTTGACCAATGACCGCTCGATCGACGTGATCTCTTTCTGCACGGTGCGAAGCTCGGCACCCGATAGCGCCTCGGCCGACGGTGCAGAGCCGGATCGCGTGGGTGAGTCCGGCGTCACGGCGGTGGATTGCGCCTTGGCCAGCTGTAGATACTCGTCGACGCCGCGGGGCAGATGACGCAGGTGACCGTCGAGGATCGCGTACTGCTGATCGGTGACGCGCTCGAGTAGGTAGCGGTCATGCGAGACAACGATCAGCGTGCCAGGCCACGAGTCCAACAGATCCTCGGTGGCCGCCAACATATCGGTGTCGACGTCATTGGTGGGCTCGTCGAGGACCAGCACATTCGGCTCGGACAAAATCGTGAGCAACAGCTGGAGCCGACGCCGTTGGCCACCGGAGAGTTCCCCGACCCGCGAGGACAGGTGTTCGCGGCGGAACCCCAGCCGTTCCAGCAGCTGTGCCGGCGTGATGTCCTTGCCGTCTACAGAGAAGTCGGTCTGCAGCTGGGCAAGAACTTCGCGGACCATCTCGCCCTCGACGGCGGCCAAAATGCCTGCCTGCTGGTCAAGCATCGCCAACTTGACGGTCTTGCCGCGCTTGACCCGACCTGAGGTGGCCGCGACAGTGCCGGCGATCAGGCCGAGCAGCGTCGACTTGCCGGCACCGTTCGCGCCGAGAATTCCGGTGCGCTCGCCAGGCGCGATTCGCCACTCGATATTGCGCAGCACGTGTCGGCCGTCATAATCCACCCCGACGTCCAGCAGGTCGACGACCTCTTTGCCCAGCCGGGCGGTCGCCAGTTTGGCGAGTTCGATCGGGTTGCGCAGTGGTGGCACGTCTTCGATCAGCTGATTGGCCGCCTCGATGCGGAACTTCGGTTTCGACGTTCGAGCGGGCGCCCCGCGCCGCAACCACGCCAGCTCCTTCTTCATCAAGTTCTGGCGCTTGGCCTCCACCGTCGCCGCCTGACGATCCCGTTCGACCCGCTGCAGGATGTAGGCCGCGTAGCCGCCGTCGAACGGTTCGACGATGCCGTCGTGAACCTCCCACGTGGTCAAAGCAACCTCGTCGAGGAACCACCGATCGTGGGTCACGACCAGCAGGCCGCCGCTGGTGCGGGCCCAGCGCGTCTTGAGGTGCCCGGCCAGCCAGGTGATGCCCTCGACGTCGAGGTGGTTGGTGGGCTCGTCGAGAGCGATCACATCCCAGTCGCCCATCAATAACTGGGCCAGCTGAACGCGGCGGCGCTGACCGCCAGACAGCGTGGACACCAGCGCATCCCACGCGATGTCCGCGACCAGACCGCCGACGACGTCGCGGACCTTGGGGTCGCCTGCCCACTCGTGGTCAGCCAGATCGCCGACCAGAACGTGCCCGACCGTGCTGTTGCCGTCGAGTGTGTCGGCTTGGTCGAGTGCGCCCACGTGGATGCCGGTGCGACGGGTCACCCGCCCTGCGTTGGGCGTCAGTTGCCCAGTCAACATGCCCAACAGGCTCGATTTGCCATCGCCATTGCGGCCCACAATGCCGATGCGGTCGCCCTCGTTGACTCCGACCGTCAACGACTCGAAGACCACCTGCGTCGGGAATTGCAGATGCAGGGCTTCAGCTCCGAGCAGGTGTGCCACTGGGCAGACGGTACTGGTGGTACCCGCTGGGGCACCAAACCCCCAGGACGCAGAGCGGCGTTATGCCATGATGTGCTGGCTGTCGGGGCCTTTGCAGCAGCGATGTGGGACAGGGGAGACGACCCGTGGATCTGAACTTGTCGGCGGTCACCAGGCCTGTGGAACGCCTGATGGCGACGGCGCAGAACGGTTTCGAGGTGCTCCGCTGGGGCGGCCTGGAAACCGGTGCGGTGCCCTCGCCGTTCCAGATCGTCGAGAACAAGCCAATGTACAAACTCCGGCGCTACTTCCCGCCGGACAACAGGCCGGGGCGACCGCCTGCCGGGCCACCGGTCCTGATGGTCCACCCGATGATGATGTCGGCGAACATGTGGGACGTCACCCGCGAGGACGGCGCGGTCGGCATTCTGCACGCGGCGGGTATCGACCCGTGGGTCATCGACTTCGGTTCGCCCGACGAGGTCGAGGGCGGCATGGAACGCAACCTCACCGACCACATCGTGGCGCTCAACGAGGCCATCGACGCCGTCAAAGAGGCCACCGGCCAGAGCGTTCATCTCGCCGGCTACTCGCAGGGCGGCATGTTCTGCTACCAGACCGCGGCCTACCGGCGCACCAAGGACATCGCGAGCATCGTGGCGTTCGGATCCCCGGTGGACACCCTGGCCGCGTTGCCGATGGGCATCCCGGCCACCGTCGGAGCGGTCGCCGCTGACTTCATGGCCGACCACGTCTTCAACCGCATCGACATCCCGGGCTGGCTGGCCCGCACCGGATTTCAGATGCTCGACCCGCTCAAGACCGCCAAGGCGCGTCTGGACTTCCTGCGTCAGCTGCACGACCGCGACGCGCTGCTGCCCCGTGAACAGCAGCGTCGCTTCCTGGACTCGGAGGGCTGGATCGCCTGGTCCGGCCCGGCGGTGTCCGAGCTGCTCAAGCAGTTCATCGCCCACAACCGGATGATGTCGGGCGGGTTCGCGATCAACGGCCAGTTGGTGACGCTGGCCGACATCACCTGCCCGGTGCTGGCGTTCGTCGGCGAGGTCGACGACATCGGCCAGCCCGCGTCGGTGCGCGGCATCAAACGCGCCGCACCGGCCGCCGACATCTACGAGGTGATGATCCGGGCCGGTCACTTCGGCCTGGTGGTGGGGTCCAAGGCGGCGACCGCGACCTGGCCGACGGTCGCGGACTGGGTGCGCTGGCAGTCTGGCCAGGACTCGCGGCCGGCCACTATCGCGCCGATGCAGGACAACACCGCCGAGCCCGACGAGTCCGGGGTGGCGCTGTCCGCGCGGCTCATACACGGCCTGGCCGAGGCGTCGGAGCTGGCGCTGTCGCTGGCGCGCGGCGCGGCCGACGCGGTGGTCAACGCCAACAAGTCGGCACGCACGCTGGCGGTGGAGACCGCCCGCACGCTGCCGCGGCTGACCCGGCTGGGGCAGATCAACGACCACACCCGCATCTCGCTCGGCCGGATCATCGACGAGCAGGCCGTCGGCGCTCCCAACGGCGAGTTCCTCCTGTTCGACGGCAGGGTGCACACCTACGAGGCGGTCAACCGCCGCATCAACAACGTCGTGCGCGGCCTGATCGGCGTGGGCGTACGGCAAGGCGGGCGGGTCGGCGTGCTGATGGACACCCGGCCGTCGGCGCTGGTGGCCATCGCCGCGCTGTCCCGGCTGGGTGCGGTGGCTGTACTGATGCCGCCGGACGCCGACCTCGAGGTGGCGGTCCGGCTGGGCGGGGTCACCGAGGTCATCACCGACCCCGGCAACCTCGAGGCGGCGCTCAAACTGCCGGTCCAGGCGCTGGTCCTCGGCGGTGGCGAGAGCCGCGATCTCAACCTGCCGGATGACGCCAACGTCATCGACATGGAGAAGATCGACCCCGACGCGGTTGAGCTGCCGGGCTGGTATAGGCCCAACCCCGGCTTCGCCCGCGACCTGGCGTTCATCGCGTTCAATTCGGTCGGCGGGGTCCTGGTTCCCAAGCAGATGACCAACTACCGCTGGGCGCTGTCGGCGTTCGGCACCGCGTCGGCCGGCGCCCTGGGCCGCGGCGACACCGTCTACTGCCTGACCCCGCTGCACCACCAATCCGGGCTGCTGGTCAGCCTCGGCGGTGCGGTCGTCGGCGGCACCCGGATCGCGCTCTCCCGCGGGCTGGAACCCGACCGCTTCCGTGCCGAAATCCGTCAGTACGGCGTCACCGTCGTCTCCTACACCTGGGCGATGCTGCGCGACGTCGTCGATGACACTGTCGACCCGTCCCTCTTCCTGCGCGGCAACCACCCGGTCCGGTTGTTCATCGGCTCGGGTATGCCGCCCGGTCTGTGGCTGCGGACCGTCGACGCGTTCGCGCCGGCCAACATCGTGGAGTTCTTCGCGACCACCGATGGTCAGGCCGTTTTGGCCAACGTCGCCGGCGTCAAGGTGGGCAGCAAGGGTCGTCCGCTGCCGGGCGGCGGCCATGTCGAGTTGGCTGCCTATGACCCGGTGGACGATCTGATCCTGGAGGACGACCGCGGCTTCGTCGTCGTCGCCGAACCCAACCAGGTCGGTGTGCTGCTGGCCCGGCCATGGGGACCGATCGACCCGACCGCGTCGGTCAAGCGGGGAGTCTTCGCACCGGGGGACACCTGGATCTCCACCGAATACGTGTTCCGCCGCGATGCCGACGGCGACTTCTGGCTGCTGGGGAATCGCCCACTGTTGATCCGCACCGCGCGCGGCGTGGTGTTCCCGGAGTCGGTCACCGATGCCGTCACCCGGATCAATGCCGTCGACTTGGCCGCGACGTACGGGGTCGACGTGCCAGGCGGCACGATCGCGGTCACCGCGATCACGCTGCGGCCCGGCATGACCGTCACCACCGCCGACCTCACCGACGCGTTTGCGGCGATGCCGGTCGGACCCGCGCCCGACATCGTCCACGTGGTGCCGGAAATCCCGCTCAGCGCCACCTATCGGCCCACAGCCTCGGTGCTGCGGGCCGAGGGGGTGCCGAAGGCGTCTCGTAACGCCTGGCACTTGGAGCCCGATACGGGCAAGTACAGGCGCTTAACGGCTGCGGCACGTGCTCATCTCGGCGGGACCGAGGACTGAGCTTCTGCCCAGGTCGCGAAGCGCTGTTAGGCTCGCCGAGAGTCCCAGGTGCCAACGCGTCGGAGGAATGCATGCCAACCCAGACCGTTTCACGTCACTGGCGTCGCGCCGTCCGCGGCACGGCGATCGGTGCCCTGGCCGCTGGGCTGCTGGTCGGGATTGGTGCGCAGCAGGCCCTGGCCGATCCGACCACCGCACCGGCGACTCCGAGCGCCGATAGCAACGGGGTTCCGCAGTTCCAGAGCGCCGACCAGATGCTGCTGTTCATCGAGCAGGAATACAATCTCGGCGCCGGCGGCGGCCAGCTGTCCAACCTGATCAAGCAGGTGCTGAAGCTACGCGCCCAGGGCATCAAGCCGTCGCGCACCAACATCGCCGAGATCCAGAACGCCCTGCAGTACCGCCCGAACCAGAAGCCGCTGATCGAGGCGCTGCAGAACACTCTGGGCTACCAGCAGAAGATCTTCGCCCAGATGCAGCTCCTGCAGCAGGCTCAGGAGCGGCAGCAGAACAATGCGGTGATGGGCGCCGGTCAGATGCCCAGCGACGGCGCTCCCACCATCGGCGGCAGCGGCGCTCCGGTCGGCGGCGCTCCGGCGGCGCCCGCCCCAGCGAGCCCGTAATCGCGCCGTGCTTGACGACAAGCTGCTGAAGATCCTGGTGTGCCCGGCTGACCGCGGTCCGTTGGTGCTCGTCGACGACGTTCTCTACAACCCGCGCCTGCACAAGGCCTACCGCATCGAGGACGACATCCCGGTGCTGTTGGTCGACGAGGCGGTCGACGTCGGACCCGACGAGCACGAGCGCCTGATGGCGGGCTCGGACTCCTAACGGGCGCAGCCGATCTGGCGTAGCGTCGCGACCATGGTCGACAACGTCGTCGCCGAGCGGCTTCCCGGTGAACTCGCCAAGTGGGATCCCGCCTTCACCAAGCGGGTGACCGAAGCGGCCTGGCCGTTGATACGGACGTACTTTCGCGCCGAGGTGCGCGGCCTGGAGTTGTTCCCGCCGTCGGGCGCAGCCCTGCTGGTGTGCAATCACTCCGGAGGCATGCTCACACCCGACGTACCGGTCTTCGGTCCCGCCTTCTATGCCAAATTCGGTTACGGCCGCCCGCTCTACACCCTGGCGCACTACGGAATCTTCCTCGTGCCGTGGGGACCGCTGTTACCGCGCCTGGGTGTCGTGCACGCCAGTCCCGAGGCCGCGACCGCCGCGTTACGGTCCGGCGCTGTCGTCCTGGTGTTTCCCGGCGGCGACTATGACGCCTACCGGCCCACCTACCAGCAGAACGTCATCGACTTCGACGGCCGCACCGGCTACGCGCGCACCGCGATCGAAACCGGCGTGCCGATCGTGCCGATGGTCTCCATCGGCGCCCAGGAAACCCAGTTCTTCCTCAGCCGGGGCACTGAGTTGGCCTACCGAATCGGCCTGCCACGGATTCGAGCGGAGATCATGCCGCTGACTGTCGGGCTCCCGTTCGGGTTCACCGTCTTCTTCCCGCCGAACTGGCCGCTGCCGTCCAAGATCGTGATGGAGGTCCTCGAACCGGTCGATCCCTTCGCGTTCGGTAAGAACCCGGACATCGACGAGGTCGACGATCACGTTCGCCGCGTCATGCAGCGCGCGCTGGACCGGTTGGCCCGCCAACGGCGCTTCCCGATACTGGGATGACGTCACGGGATCGCGGGCAGGTCCCCGGTGAGATAGCGCTGCAGGGTCGGCGCGATCGTCGCGGCGACACGGTCGGCCGGCAGCGATGCGAACGGTTCGACACCGACGATGTAGCGCGCCATCACCACACCCATCAGTTGTGACGCCACGAATTGCACTCGTAGACGCCCACTTCCCGGCGGGTTGTCGACGCGCGGCGCAACCTCGGCGGTGATGACCTCCTGCAGGAACGACCGGACCAGGCTGACATCGGAACCGGCCAGCAGCGATCGGATCGTCGCGACAAGCGCGGCACCCATCTCTGAATCCCACAGCGGGAGCAGGATTGCCGGCAGCACACTCCCGAGTTCCTCGACCGGGGTATCCCGCAGCGGAACCAAAATGGTCATCGGGTCGATCGGGATGTTGATGGCAGCGGTGAACAATTGCTGCTTGGTGCCGAAATAGTGGTGCACCAATGCGGAGTCGACGCCGGAGGCGGCGGCGATCGCGCGGATCGACGTCTTGTCGATACCGTTGCGGGCGAACAACTCTCGTGCGTTGGCCAGGATCCGCTCCCGGGCGTCGGATGCGCCGCGGGGACGGCCGGGACGTTTCGGCTGCGGGCCGGCGGTCACGGAGTGCGCCGCCGCAGGGTCGCCGCGGCCAGTGCCATTGCCGCAACAGCGAACGCCAGGACGACGATGATGTCCCGGATGGCGATATCGGTCAGCTCCGTGTTGGCGTTGACTTCCCGCAGGGCTTCGAGCGCGTAGCTGGCCGGCATCGCATTGCTGATCCACTCCAGCCAGGTCGGCATCTGATCACGTGGCACGATGATTCCAGCAAGCAGCAGCTGCGGCACGATGAACACCGGCATGAATTGCACCGCCTGAAACTCCGTGCGGGCGAACGCACTTGCCAGCAGCCCGAGTCCGACACCCAACACCGCGTTGATCACAGCGATGACGAACACCCATACCGGACTGCCTTTGGTGTCGAAGCCCAGCAGCCAGAACGCCACCACGCAGGCCAGGATTGCCTGCGCGGCCGCGGCAACCGAGAACGCCGTGCCGTATGCGGCAAGCAGGTCGAGCCGGCGCAGCGGGGTGGTCAGGATGCGTTCCAGAGTCCCGGAGGACCGCTCACGCTGCATGGTGATCGACGTGATCAGGAACATCACGAACAGGGGGAACAGCCCGAGCAGAATCAGGCATGCAGTCTGAAACGGTGACACCGCGCCGGGGAATGACGGCACGTTGTCGAACATGAAGTACATCAGGGTGATCACCGCGCTCGGAACCACGAGAATCATTGCGACACTTCGATGGTCGGCGCGCAGCTGGCGCAGGATCCGGGTCGTGGTCGCCAGGTAGGCCCGTGGGCTCAGCTTGCTGACATTGCGGTGCTGTGCCTGATGACGGACAGGAACGCTTCCTCCAGTGACGTGCATCCGGTGTCCTCTCGCAGTCGGGCCGGGGTGGTGTGGGCCAGCAGTCGGCCCTCGCGCATGAGCAGCAGGTCGTTGCAGTGGTCGGCTTCGTCCATCACGTGACTGGACACGACCAGGGTCGTGCCCCGACGGGCCAGCTCGTCGAACTGGTTCCACAGATCGACCCGCAGCACCGGGTCCAGCCCGACGGTCGGCTCGTCGAGCACCAGCAGGTCCGGCCGGCTGACCAGGGCGCAGGCCAGCGACACCCGGGTGCGCTGGCCGCCGGACAGGTTCGCGCAATAGGCCTCGGCGTGGTCGCGCAGTCCGACGTCATCGATCGCCTGGTCGACGGCTTCCGGAGCCGCGTTGTAGAGAGCGGCGAAATAGCGGACGTTGTCGATGATCCGCAGGTCGTTGTAGATGGTCGGGTCTTGGGTGACGTAGCCGACGCGGTGGCGCAGCGCGGGGGAGCCGGCCGGATGTCGGAGCACGGTGACGGTGCCGGACGCAACGATCTGGGTGCCGACGATGCTGCGCATCAGCGTGGTCTTGCCGCAGCCCGATGGGCCGAGGAGTCCGGTGATCGTGCCGCGCGGGATCTGGACGGAGAAGTCGTCCAGTGCAACCCGCTTACCGCGGACCACTTTCAGATTCTTGACGACGACAGCGGCCTCAGTGCCACTTCCCAGCAATTCATCACTCGATGAACTCATCACCTGATGAATAATCCTCCCCGAACCCCGGTGGGTCAATGCCTGGGGCAGAATTTCCTCCGATGAGCGTCGACCTGCTGGACACCGACCCGGTCTCGGCGGCCCGACGGCTGCTCGGCGGGGTGATCTGCTGCCGGGGAGTCAGCGCACTGATCGTCGAGGTCGAGGCCTACGGCGGCCCGCCGGACGGACCGTGGCCGGATGCCGCGGCGCACTCGTTCCGGGGGCCGGGCAATCGCAATAAGGTGATGTTCGGTCCGCCCGGCCGGCTCTATACCTACCTCAGCCACGGCATCCACGTGTGCGCCAACGTGGTGTGTGGCCCGGACGGCATGGCCGCAGCGGTCCTGATCCGGGCGGCCGCAATCGAGTCGGGGCTGGAGGTGGCCCAGGCCCGCCGGGGTCCGTTGGTCCACCCGACGGCGCTGGCCCGCGGGCCCGGCAACCTGTGTTCGGCGCTGGGCATCCTGATGGCGGACAACGGCGTCGACGTCTTCGACCCGGAATCGCCGGTGACGCTGCAACCCGGAGGTAGCGGCGTCCTGGAGAGCAGCGGGCCGCGGGTCGGGGTGTCTCAAGCGGCCGATCGACCCTGGCGGTTGTGGCTCACCGGCCGTCCGGAAGTGTCGGCGTTCCGGCGCAGTCCGCGCGCGCCACGCCCGGGCGCGAGCGACTGAGCACACCCCATACGGGAAGATCAACGCATGCCCACGACGATCCTCGACGAGTTGGGCTGGCGCGAACTGATCGCCCAGTCCACCGATATCGACGCGCTTGCCGAAGCGGCCGCGCAGCCGCCGATGACCGTCTACTGCGGTTTCGACCCCACAGCGCCGAGCCTGCACGCGGGGAATCTGGTGCCGTTGCTCACACTTCGGCGATTCCAGCGGGCCGGGCATCGGCCGATCGTGTTGGCCGGCGGCGCAACGGGCATGATCGGTGATCCTCGTGACACCGGCGAGCGGACGTTGAACACCACCGACACCGTCGCGCAGTGGGCCGAGCGGATCCGCGGTCAGCTGGAGCGGTTCGTCGACTTCGATGATTCCACCAGCGGCGCGGTCGTCGAGAACAACCTGAGCTGGACCTCTCAGCTGAGCGCCATCGACTTCCTGCGCGATGTCGGCAAGCACTTCTCGGTCAATGTGATGCTCGACCGCGACACCATCCGGCGCCGGCTCGACGGGGAGGGCATCTCCTATACCGAGTTCAGCTACATGCTGCTGCAGGCCAACGACTATGTGGAGCTCAATCGGCGGTACGGCTGCGCGCTGCAGATCGGCGGCTCCGACCAGTGGGGCAACATCATCGCCGGCGTGCGCCTGGTCCGTCAGACGGTGGGCGCCAGCGTGCATGCACTGACGGTGCCGCTGGTCACCTCGGCGGACGGTACGAAGTTCGGTAAGTCCACCGGCGGCGGAAGCCTGTGGCTGGATCCCGAGATGACCAGCCCTTATGCCTGGTATCAGTACTTCGTTAACACCGCTGACGCCGACGTGATCAAGTACCTGCGCTGGTTCACGTTCCTCTCGGCCGAGGAACTGGCCGAGCTCGATGACGCCACGACGACCCGACCGCATGAGCGGGCCGCGCAGCGCAGGTTGGCCCAGGAACTGACCACCTTGGTGCATGGGCAGGAGGCGACTGATGCGGTCGAACACGCGTCGAAGGCGCTGTTCGGCCGCGGTGAACTATCGCGGCTCGACGAGCCGACACTGGCCGCCGCATTGCGGGAGACCTCAGTAGCCGAACTGGCGCCGGGCGCCCCAGACGGCATCGTCGACCTGTTGGTGGCCACCGGGCTGTCGGCGAGCAAGGGTGCTGCCAAGCGGACGATCGCCGAGGGCGGGGTGTCGGTCAACAACGAGAAGATCGATAGCGAGGACTGGGTGGCACAACCGTCCCACTTCCTGCACGGCCGCTGGTTGGTGCTGCGGCGTGGGAAGCGGAATATCGCTGGGGTGCAGCGGCTTTGAGCTTCTGGACGCTGACGAAAACCAGCGTCTAGCAGGCGATTTGACTCCCCGTTAGCACTCACGTAACTTAATCCAAGTCGCCGCGACACGGCCAGCCCGGAGAGCGCGACGATATCCCTGGGAATAGCCCTGGAATACAGGGTGTTTCCACTGTCCGCTCTACATCTACGCGGCCTTCGGGTCGCGGGGTAGTCGCGCGGTCGGCAGGATTGCCAGGGCTTGTTGTTTGAGAACTCAATAGTGTGTTTGGTGGTTTTTAAGTTTGTTGTTGTTTTTTGCCATGCTTTGATACCCCCGTGTTGGGGTGTGGCTTTTTGTTTTTGATGCCAGTTTTTGGTGTC
>JAHFVD010000042.1 GCA_023264735.1 Mycobacterium sp.
CGGAGCGCACAGGAACAGCTGGACAGACCAGCAGATACCCCCTGCCCGCGACCAGGACCAGCCCTCAACAGCCCAGCGAGGCACACCTACCCCAATTCATCAGTGGATCGAGGCTAAACCGAGGACAGCGCCCACCACCATCACCGCGAAGAACCCCGCGCTGCGGGCCCGCACGTCCGGGAATTCGCCGCCCATCTGCGAACCAAACAGCAAGTAGCCGGCGACGGCGACCAGGACGGCGCCGAACCACACGGTGAGCCATCTGATGCCGGCCGCCAGGGCGAGGGCGGTACCGGTGCCGTCGACGCTGGCCCGCAGACGTCCGCGGCGAGTGAACATCATCACGATCCACACCGTCGGGATGGCGAAAATTGTTGTTGACACTGCGGCGATGGCAGCTGCAGCCCAGTGTCCGTGTGCCACAGCTAGCACGGCCTTCACTGCGAAGTACACGCCACCAACGGCCGCGATCGCCAGTATCGACCCGAAAAGCCGGTAGCGGTTGTTCCAGCCGTGCGGCTGAGGCAACTGTGTGTTCACTTCTGCATTCTCGTTGACCACATAGGGTGCGGGGATGATCGAGGATAAGGGACACGATTCGGAAGGCGTCTTCATCACGGACCCGGTGGAGGCTCTGGTCACGACAGCGAGGCTCCTGATCACGCAACAACGCTTCCTCGTCGAGGCAACCCGTGCGTACACAGCCCTGTCTCTGCAGATGAGGCAGACCCCCGAAGGTGCCGCGCTCCGGGCCCATCTCGATACGGTGCGTCAGCGGACCGCTGACGGTTTCCCAGCGACGCTGGCGAGCCTGCGCGTGGCGCTGGAGGCGTACGACACGTTCGGCCCGGGCAAGGTCATCGTCGACCAGCCTGACGACGCCGCGCTGTGGAACAACAAGCAGTATGTCTGGACCCAAGAGCTGACCGTGCCGTCGCTGAACGAGTGAGCGCGGTCGTCACCGAACACCGGTCCCTTTGCTGGGTGGCGGGGCCGCGTAGTTCTACCGATGCCGAGCGCCCTGATGGGCACCAATACTCGAGGCATGTCTGCATGGCACGGTGAGCGCCGTCGCCGGTCACCGATTCGGCTGGTGATCGCCGCGGCGATGGTATTGGCGATCGGAGTTACGGCGGCTGGCTGCATCTTTGGCCGCCGCGGCGACGCCGAGGACCTCGACCGTCACGTACGTGCGATGCCCGGGGTGGCTGACACCGACATGACCTATGTCAATTCCTTCACCTCGGGTGAGCGCTTCGACCTGGATGTGACGCTGCGCCAGGACATCACGGAGTCGCAGCTCCGAGACATCGGAAAGTTCTTCGCCGGCCGCACCGACGAGACCGGGTTGGCCGACCGCTCCGCGGAGCTGTGGCTGCGCCTGCCGATCGTGCCGCCGCCAGCACCGGAGAACCTCTACGCGCCGGATTCCCAATCGGCGTCCTTCTCGAGGGGCTACTTCAACACCGCCCACAGTCCCACCGGCGACCAGATCGCCGACGCCGCCGCAGCCTGGCTGCGTGTGGCGCGTTCACCGATCGTGGCGAACGCCAGCCTGACCGCGCCGACCTGGGGCGGCGCGGGTGACAGCCGGCGGGTCACGATCACGCTGAAACCGACCGCGACTCAGGCCGAAGCGCTGGCCCTGCAAGCCGGCGAACCGATGCTGTCGGACGCCAATTGGGGTATCTCGATCCAGGATGACCCGACGTCGCGGCCGCACGACTACTTCGCGAGCCCGCGACCTCCCAGCGATCACGACCTTTGGACATGGCGAGAGGTCAGCGCACTCATCGGGTCGTACTACGAGGCGACCGCAGAGGCCAACGTGCCGGCCGCTGCGGGGCAGCAAGCCGAGACGGTCGTCAAGTTCGCGATCGCCACCGACGCCGGCAGCCAGCCGCGGGCACGGCAGATTGCGTTCGGTGTCCCCACGCTTCTGCAACGACTCGGCAGGCCTGTGGCGGTGACCATCCGGACAGTCGACGGGCCTGCAGAGTTCATCGTCGGCGGCTGCTACCGGCACGACGAGAAACATCACCGTCTTCCTCTGGAGCTTGATCTGTCGGCCGCGTTTGAAAAGTGCTGACGCGCAGTGTGATACGTGGGCTGGGTATATGCACGTGCGACGACTCGAGGTAATGCAGCCTGCATAACCGTGCACGGCGCGTTCTAGGCGGTTCTATTGTCCCGATTGGGCAGTGGGGTTGCGCGTGTGCGAATGGTGCCGGTTCACAGTGATCGATGCGCCCTAACTTGTTGGGTAGCAGTCTTTTCCAGTGTCGGAGGGCAGGCTGGCGTTCGCGCTCGTCAAGCGCGCGTTCACTCCTTGATCGGTCACCGAGAGTTGATCGACGTGCAGGCCCAGAGGCAGCGTCTGTTTCGCCATGTAGGCGTCCAACGCCGGTTGCAGCGTCTCCACTGCTGCCAGCCCTGGCCCTGCAGTGCGCACGACGTCCAATGCGATGGTCTCGTTCAGCGTCTTCGGTTTTACGGTCACACTGGCCAGGAAGTTGCCCAATGTGATCGTGCCGTCCGTCGGGCTGGCCGTGACGTCGGTGAGGAGCTTTCCGACGACCGGTACCGCAGCCCGCAGCGTCTCCTTGATGCCGTCGAGGCTCCACGTGAGGGTGGCTTCCGCCGATCCGACAGAACCCGCAGAACCGTTCACTGCGGGACGTACATCATGCAAGTCGACGACGACGGGCATGCCCCGCATGCCACGAATCCTGTTGCCGGAGGTCTGAATCCGGATCGATTTGTACGTGCCGCTGGCGGCTTGCCACAGGATCGGGGGCATCGTGGCGAACGAAACCGTTGAGGTGTCACCCGTCGCGCACTTGACGGTGTCGGCAACGACCGACTCCGCGTGATTGCGCACCAACACCTCCGCACCAATCAGGCCAGCCACGGCGACGAGGATGGCCCCACCCAAGGCAATGAAGGCCTTGCGTCGCGACCGGGTACGGGGTGCCGCAGGCGGGGCCGCGGCCGCCGGCGCTGGTGGCAGTGGTGGTGCCACGGGATGGGTGGGCGTGGGCACGCGGGGCGGATAGGTCGAGTGTGGCGCCGTCGGGCCGTCATCACCAGCAAAACCGGCGGCCTCGGTCTCGGCATTGCGGTATCGAGGGAACTGGATTGTCGGACCGTCGGCCGGCGTCGGCGCAGTGAATTGCCGGGGACCACGCTCACGCCGCGGGTGGTCGACCATGGAAACGTCCTCCCTGATAGTGACCCTGCTCCTGGTTGCGGCTCATACCGCTTGGCCCACATGGTGCATGGCCGCGTCAGTGCAGGCATTGATGAACTCGCCGCGCATGAGCCTGCCGGGCGCCAGATGCGTTCCATTGGCCAGGTCGGTTCCCTTCGACCCGACTCGAAATGCCTCGGCGATGCAGACCCGTTGGACGTCGGACTTCGACAGCTCGTCGGTCCGGCCGGCAGCCTCCTGCACCTTGATCCACCGCAGGGCATACTCGCGGCCCGCCTGCCTGGACGGCCCAACCGCGTTCTCCCAGGCCTTGGGCAGGCTGATCACCATCACCGCGATCCCGATGGCGCAGAACGCCAGCAGTGCCGTCACCGCCCACACAGGGTGGCGTTCGACGAACCCTGGGGAATCGGCCTTCACCGCCGCAGGTGGTTGCCACGGGGTGGCACCCTGGGACGGCTGATACACGTCAGACGTCCAGCTCGTTCCATTCCACCACCGCAGGCCGCCGCTGCCGCCCGGATCGGGAAACCAGCTCGCGCCGGTCACCAGCAGAGCTCCCACATCATCAAATCCCCCCCAAGACGGTGCCTGTCCATCGATTCTGCCGCAGGCGCGGGACCGGTCACGTCACGAATTACCGGACCTTGCGGTACATCACGGACAAAGGAATCTTTTCGGCCCCGCGCCATGGTCATTGCCGCGCTGCGGCGAGAGTCCAGGCGCTGCGGCTGACCGCGATTGAGGATCGACCGAACCCGCAGAAATTGGTGCAAACCAGCTCAAACACTGTGAGCTACGGTTAGCTCTGGACTGACCAACGAGGGGGGATGTCATGGGTTCGGGAATGGTCGCGCCACCGTTGGTGGTGCGCCTGGGCGACGCGATGTTTACGTTTCCGCCCGGCAAAGAGGTCGTCGTGGGCCGCGGCGAAGGCGCCGACGTGCGCATCGACGTCGACGCCAAGCAAGCGATTTCGCGCACGCACATGGTGTTACGGGTCGAGGGCGACCAGTGGGTGGCCATCGACAAGAGCCGAAACGGCATCTATGCCGAGGGCATCCGGGTGCAGACCATCCCGGTCGACGACAACATCCCGATCGCTCTCGGCTCGGCCACCGGCCCGAAACTGATCTTCAAGACCGCCACCCAGGTCGTGCCCGCAGCACGTCTGGCCGCAGCACCCTCGCCGGCGGCGCCATCTCGGCACCCTGTGCCCCCTCCAGCGCGTGGGCCGCAGCCCTCGCACCAGCCACCAACCGCTGCGCCGCCGGCTCGGCCGACCGGCTCCGTGCCGCAGCCGCGTCCTACCGGGACGCAGCGCGGACCAGTACCGCCTGCGCCCCAGCATTTTTCGCCGCCACAACCGCGCCAGCAGCCCCCTGCGCCGCGGGCACCGCAGGGTCCGCCATCCGGGCACGCTGGGCCGCCATCGGGGTCGATTCGTCGTCCTGCTGGCCCGCCGCCGCGCCCCGCCGGACCGCCGCCGGCTGCAGGCGGCCAGCTCGCGCCGGTGTGGCCGAGCCCCGCTGCAGCACCATCGGCTCCCCCAGCTCCGCGCGCTCCGGAGCCCTCACCGGCCGACGAGGCGGACGCGCTGGCCAAGGTGACCGGAATGGTCAAACGCGTTATGCCCCAACGTGGAACACCCGCCCTGCCGCCTGGGGCCATTACCATCGGCCGCCACTCCACGTCGGCGATCCGCATCGATGACACGCTCGCTTCGCGCACCCACGCCTATCTGCTACCGGCGCCGACCGGCATGCAGATCCACGACAACAACAGCAACAACGGTATTTTCGTCAACGGCGTGAAAGTACCGGCGGCGACGCTGCAGCCCGGCGATGTCGTCACCATCGGCAACACCGACTTGGTGTTCACCGGCACCACACTGGAGCCGCGCACCGCCGCAGCGGCCACCGGCGGCCTGCAGGCACACCAGGTTGGTCTCACCATCGACGGCTACCAGCTGCTGACCAGCGTGTCCTTCACTGCCCGTCCCGGCACCCTGACCGCGGTGATCGGACCGTCGGGTGCGGGCAAATCGACGCTGATCAAGCTGTTGGCCGGGGCCACCCAACCGACTTCCGGTCAGGTGACGTTCGACGGTCACGACGTGCACGCCCACTACGCCTCGCTGCGTTCCAGGATCGGCGTGGTGCCCCAGGACGACGTAGTGCACCGCCAGCTCACGGTGGACCAGGCACTGGACTACGCGGCCAAGCTGCGCCTGCCCTCGGACACCAGCAAGGCCGACCGGCGCGCGGTTGTCGAGTCGGTGTTGGCCGAACTTGAGCTGACCCAGCACCGCGCCAAGCGGGTGGAAAAGCTCTCCGGTGGTCAGCGTAAACGCGCCTCGGTGGCGATGGAGTTGCTGACCGGGCCGTCGCTGCTGATCTTGGACGAGCCGACCTCAGGCCTGGACCCGGCGTTGGACCGTCAGGTGATGTCGATGCTGCGCAAGCTCGCTGACGCCGGCCGCACCGTCATCGTGGTCACGCACTCGCTGACCTATCTGAGCATGTGCGACCAGGTGCTGCTGCTCGCACCCGGCGGCAAGACGGCCTACGCCGGCCGGCCCGACGGCATCAAGGCGGCGATGGGCACCACCGACTGGGCTGACATCTTTGCGTGGGTTTCGGCCAAGCCAGACGACGCGCACGCGGTGTTCCTGCACAACAACCCGGCGGCCGCGCAACCAGCTACCCCCGCGGCACCGGCGGGGCCGTTGGGTGAGCCGGCCCGCACCAGCACCGGCCGCCAGGTGCTGACCCTGATGGGACGGCAAGTCCGGCTGATTCTGGCCGATCGTGGGTACGCGGTGTTCCTGGCTCTGCTGCCGCTGGTGATGGGTGCTCTGTGCCTGGTGGTCCCGGGCAAAAACGGGCTCGGGGTGACCAAGGCCAACGGCCCCTCACCGAGTGAGCCGGCGCAGCTGCTCAGTGTGCTCATCATCGCCGCGGTGTTCATGGGCACTGCCCTGACCATCCGCGACCTGGTGGGTGAACGCAGCATCTTCCGCCGCGAACAGTCTGTCGGCCTGTCCGCGGGGGCCTACCTGACCGCGAAAGTCGTGGTGTACAGCATCGCTGCGGCTGCGCAGACCGCGATCGTCGTCGCTCTGGTGGTGGCGCTCAAGGGCGGCCCGGCGCGCGGAGCTCTGGCATTCGGCAGCCCGGTGGCCGACCTGTACGCGGCTTTGGCACTGACTGCTGTGGTGTCGGCGATCGTCGGCCTGCTGCTGTCCGCCCTGGCCAAATCCGGCGACTGGATCATGCCGATGCTCGTGGTGATGATCATGAGCGCAATCGTGTTCTCCGGCGGCCTCATCCCGGTCAGCGGCCGCGCCGGGCTCAACCAACTGTCCTTCCTGCTACCGGCGCGCTGGGGCTTCGCTGCCTCCGCCTCCACGGTCGACCTGATGACCGCCAACGCGCTCAACACGGTCGACGACCCGCTGTGGCGCCACCAACTCATTTGGTGGCTCACCGATGTGGGCATCCTGCTCGCCCTCGGCATCGCCGCGACGATCGCTGTGGCCCGGCTGCTGCGCCTACCGTCCACCGACGCCACTGGAGCCGGCGGACGCACGACCATGTCCATCGTGGTGGTCATTGCGCTCCTGGGCGGGTTCGTGGCCGGTGCGTCGTATCTGACCCGCGGCAGCCACATCCGCGACCACGCCGCCACAGCGGACCTGCCCAACATGCCCAAACAGGGTCCGCCGCCGAGCCAAAAGCCAGTGGCCGCAGCCGATCTCGCCGGGCTACTCCCCGACACATCGACGGTCACCGCTGTCATGGGGTCGACCCTGACGGTTACCGGACCGAACCCGGCGACCACTCTGAGCGCCAGCACGGTCGATCCGGCCAAGTGCGCGGGTGTACCCGCAGCCGGCACCGCGCAGGTGTATGGGCCCACCAATCCGACTGGGGTCGCCGGGTTGAGCTTCACCGGCAGCGACCCCAACGTGACGGTCACCGAGTACGTACTGGCCTACCCCGACGTCGACCAGGCGGCTTCCGTCCAGAGTGACCAGATCAACTCTTGGCATCCCTGCGCACGCACCGCCGCCAACCTGGTCGCCGAGGGTCAACCGCCGGCGCCGGTTGCTATCGGCGAGGTCAGTTTGCCCAACGGCCACGCCGCTGCCGACCTGACCGTGGGCGCCAAAACCTGCCGACATGTGCTGGTCGCGGACTCCAATGTGCTTATCGACGTGCTGGTTTGTGGGCCCAACGCTTCAGCGCATGCCGACGATTTGGTCACGAAAATCACCGACAAAATCCACTGATCCGCGTGCGGTGATGCCGATTTCGAAATTGGCGTCGGAATGGTCGGCGGTTCAGCTTTAGAGTAAATGCCGGGGAGGTTCCCTGGGGGGCGCCGCAAAGTGTGTGCGGAGCGCTTCGGTTGACACAGAAAGTAGGAAACTGAATGAAGTTCCGTACGACTCTCGTGGTCGGTGCCGCGGTGGCGGGCATCGCGCTCAGCGGATGCTCCAGCGAGCCGAACGGCGGGCCGGGCAAGGGTGCCGATGCTTCGCAATTGGTGTCGCAGTCGGCCGCCGCGATGAAGGCCGTGACCGGCGCGCACGTCGTCATCAGCGCTGAAGGCAAGGTGCCGAACGTCAAGATCACCAAGCTTGAGGCCGACGTCGCCGACAAGCCGGCGGTGGTCGCGACCGGTGAGGCCACCATGGCGGTGGGCAACGGGCAGACCCAGAGCGCCAAGCTGATCTACCTGGACGGGCATCTGTATTCCGACATCGGTGAGCCGGGCAAGTGGGTTGACTACGGCCGCGGCGACTCGATCTACAACCTCGGGGTAATTTTCGATCCGAGCCAGGGCCTGGCCAACGCCCTCTCGAAGGTCAAGGACGCCAAGGAAGCCGGGTCTGACACGATCAACGGAACCGATGCCACCAAGGTGACCGGCACCATTTCGTCCAATGACGTTGCGCAGCTTGCTGGTTCGCGCAAGGCCCCGGAGAAGGCGCAGGACGTGCCGATCACGGTCTGGATCGACAAGAAGGATCCGCACAACCTGCTGCAGGCGCAGGTGGAGTCGCCGCTGGCGCAGGACGCCAAGCTGACCTTGACGCTGTCGGAGTTCGGCAAGACAGTCACCGTCGAGAAGCCTCAGGTGACCAACCCCACCGACGACGGCAACTGACCCCACCGACCACTCCGGCACCTCGGCATGTCCGTGCGCGCCGACTGAAAGGACTTTTCCTCCAATGAAATTCACCGTTTCCACCCGCCGCACTGCTGCAGCCGCCGTGGCTGTGATCGCTGCGTCCACGTTCAGTGTTATTGAGTCCGCACCCGCTGGGGCCGTCACCGGCTATGGCGCCATCGCGTACTCCTCCACGGGCGCTTCTGGCTGGGCGGTCGACTACCCAAGCGCGAGTGCCGCCGCTCAGGCCGCAGAGAACCAATGCGGCTACACCGACTGCCAAGCGCTGACCACCTTCACCGGTTGCGGTGCGGTAGCCCGCAGCAATTCACAGTCATTGGTGCATGGCGGACACGGCACCACCCTGGCCAGAGCCGAGGCAAGCGCTCTGCGGCAGCTCGGCGCGTCCGATGGCTATATCGATCAGTGGGCCTGCAACTAAAGCTGTTGCAGGACAACACTATTAAGTGGCAGTAGTAGCAGCTGCATTTCCTGGCCGGTGGGTGCCGCGACGACATCGTCGCTGCGGCACCCACCACCAGACTCACTAGACAGTTCGACATTCGGGGGTTGTCGTGGACACATCCACACCAGCGCGGCGGGGACTGCGCACCATCGCCGGCGCCATCGCCACCAGCGCCGCCCTGCTCCTTTCTGCGTGCACAGGATCGGTGGTCGCCGGGCATGGTGTGTCCCCGATCAACGATCCCACGCACGTGGCGGACCTGCCCGCCGCCGATGGGCCCAGTGGCGTCAAAGACGGCGCCCCCGCGGCTACCGGAACCGTACAGAACACTGACCACGGCGACATCGACAAGCTGGTGCTGCTCGCGATCAACGACCTTGCCGACTACTGGAAGACGACCTATCCCACAACGGATTTCAAAGGCAAGTTCACCCCGGTGCCCAACCTGGCATCCTACGATGCCCGCGATCCCAACAGTCCGCAAATGTGTGGCGAAGACACCTACAAGCTGGTCAACGCGTTCTACTGCCCACCAGATGACCTCATGGCCTGGGACCGCGGTGTACTCGTTCCAGCGGGACGGAAGTACTTCGGCGACATCTCGGTTGCAGGGCTGATCGCACACGAGTACGGCCACGCCATTCAGCGCATGGCCAAGATCGTCAACAAGAAAAGCCCCGTGGTCGTGCGGGAGCAACAAGCCGACTGCTTCGGTGGTGCCTACATCTACAACGTGGCCGCCGGTAACTCGAAACGGTTCCAGGTCAGCACCGGTGACGGGCTCAATCATGTTCTGGCAGGTCTAATCACACTCAGAGACCCCTCCTACGGTCCAGATGACGAAGAACTCTTGGAGGAGGGCCACGGCACCGCATTGGACCGGGTCAGCGCCTTCCAAATTGGTTTCACCCAGGGGCCGGCAGCCTGCGGCAAGATTGATATGCGTGATGTTGAGCGCCGCCGCGAGGGTCTGCCGATGGAGCTCGACAATGAACCCAACCGCGACAACGAGCGCCGCGGAACGGACGTCCCGCTCGATCAGGGTGTGTTCACCGTGCTGGTAGACACCCTCGACGCCGTGTTCGAGCCCAAGAATCCGCCGAAGGTCAGCTTCGAGGCCGCCAATTGCGCTGATGCCAAAGGCACTTCCCCGGCCTCCTACTGCCCCGCCACCAACACCATTGTCCTAGATCTTCCCGAGCTGCAGAAGCTGGGCAAGCCCGCTGACGAACTCAAGCAGAAGTTGCTACTGCAGGGCGACAACACCGCGCTCTCAATTGTGGTGTCGCGGTACATGCTCGCGCTGCAGCACGAGAAAGGCGTATCGCTCACCGGTGGCCCAGCAGCCTTGCGCACCGCCTGCCTCACGGCAGTCGCCGAGCGGAACATGGTCAAACCGGTGAAGACGCCCAGCGGGCAGAACCTCACCCTGGCCGCTGGCGACCTCGACAAGGCTGTCGCGGGCCTGCTCACCAACGGTATCGTCGCGACCGACGTCAATGGTGACGGTGTCATAGCCGGGTTCACTCGTATCGCCGCCTTCCGCGCCGGCCTCATCGGCGATCACGACAACTGCTACGACCGCTTCGCCTGACCGAACGGCCGTGCCAGCCGGCCGAGCTCCGTTGAAACAGGGGTGCCGATGAAAGCTCGCGTTTACGACGATGTGGTGCTCACCGTCGATGTCCCCGGCAGTTTCGGGGACAGGATCATCCCCAAGGGCACGCGTGGTTGGTCATCGAGGCCTGTGACCAACCAGCAGAGCGATACGCCGTCATCGTGAACATCCCTGACGACAGATCATTGTCGGGATCGCGCCGCGACACCGTGATCCTGTGCCCCGATCAGTTCGACGTCGCGCCATTAGCAGGCTGAACTCCTCCTCGGCCGGTTCAGCGGTAGCCCGCGCCGAAGTCGACCGCCAGCGCCGCGGCCAGCTCCGCGATCCGGCGCCGGTACGTCGCCCCGAGCTGGTCGAAGGCGATACCGGTCCCTGCGGCGATGTGCTTGTCCCACGGCAGATCGATGACCCTTCCGGGCAAAATATGCCTTTCGAACTGGGCCCGCAGATCGTTCAAATCCAAGGTCGGCCGGCCCGGCGTGACGTGGTTGATCACGACACAGGCCCGGTGAGCGAGGTCCTGGTATCCGTTGAGCCGCAACCAATCCAGCGTGGTTGCCGCTTGACGGGCCCCGTCGACCGATGCGGTGGCGACGACCACGACATCCGAGACGGTGGACAGAACGCCCAGGGACGCCGAGTGAAACAGACCTAGGCCGCAGTCGGCGAGCACCAGGTTGTAATACGCCGCGACGCGCTGGACGATGCCCGTCCAGTCGTCGGCGCTGAAATCACGCTTGGCGACGCTGTATTGGTCCGATGCGATGACTTCGAGGTTGGCGTCGGTCGTGCGCGTGTAGGCGCGCAGTGCGTTGGAACTGTTAATATTGTTGTCCGCCAACAGGTCTGCCACACTCACCTCGGATTGCAGCCCGGCCCGGTCGGCCAGGTTGCCGCAGTCCGGATCAGCATCCACGGCAAGGACACGGTCGCCGCGCACCTGAGCCAAAAGCGATCCGAGGGCCACCGTGACGGCGGTCTTGCCGGCGCCGCCTTTGAGCCCGATCACGCCGATCTGATATGAGCCGACGACGTTGCGGCGGATGGCGGTGAACAGGTCGCGCTCATAGATTTCGTCGCGGGATGGACCGAGGTTGATGCGGGTCGTGGCATACACGGCGCGGCGCCAGCCCCGGCGTGGCAGCGTCCTGGCGGCGCCCCGGGCCGCGACCGTCGACAGCGATTCGGCCGCGGTGGGCAGGCCGAGCTCGGCGGCCGCCTCGGGAGCCATCTGCAGACCGGGCAGCACCTGATCCTGCCCATAGAAGGGGTTGCTGGCAGGCTCCGGGTAGCCGGGGCCTGCAGGCCCGGACGGGTGTACCGGCACCGGTGGGAGCTGAGGGAACACCTGTGTCTGCTGCAGCTCTTCGGCGGGCCCGCCAACAGTGGCCGGCACCCGTCCATGGGTTTCAATCGGGTCAATGCCGGCAGGATTTTCGCCGTAATACTGCTGCTCAAATTGGTTATTCATGAAATACCTCTCAACGTGTGCATCCCCGTGCACACCAAAATGTTTCGCATTGACCCTACGTCGGGACGCTTGCTACCGCCCTGGGACGATTCGTCGATCGAAGGTCGACGACGAGCGGATCGTTAGCTGGGAGCCTGGCGACCGCGGAACTGTGGAACAGCAAGTTCGCGAATTGGGGTCGGGGGGATGACGTCGATGGCGGCGCTGCTGCTGTCGTTGGCGGGCCTGGCGCTCCTGGATTCGGTCACGTGTTGACCATTGGGGTTCGCCTTTTGTTTCTGGTGTCGTGATGGTCGCTGATGCGCCTGTCCCCGTGCGCCGATGGTGGTGGCGCTGGCGCCGGTGACGCCCGGTCGTTCGTACGGTGTACTTCCCTAGGCGCACACCGACATTCGGATTGCCAGTCCGTTGTACATGGCCTCTACGCACGTGAGCAGGGCACGCGCTTCACCGATGTTCTCGTCGACGGCCAATGCGGCGAACTCGACACGCAGCTCCCCTAGGCGCTGCAGCAGCTGCAGCATCGTGCGGGCGGCGCGCGAATGCCCCGGCGGCGGCACGACCATCACATCCTTGATCACTTCCTGCAGTTGCGCGGCAGCCCGCTCGTAGCGGGTCAAGTCGGGCTCCCCTGCCTGCGTTGTCATCTCGGCCGGAGGATCGGCCGCCGGGGGGCTGGCCGCCGCGGGGGCGGTGATGTCCTCGGCGTGGACATAGCGGAATGTGATGGCGATGCCTTTGGGGTTGGCCAGGTGCACAGTCATCCCATCGACGATGGGTGTGGAGTGCCGGACCCGGACGCCGTCGACGTAGATACCGTTGCGGCTCTCGTAGTCGACCAGGCACCACTGTTTTTTACCCGGCATCAGACGGGCATGCACCCGAGATACCGCGAAGTGCTCGACGGACAGATCCGTTGGTGGCCGGTCGCGGCCGATGATGAACGAGCCATCGGCCGCATGACGGATCGACGTGCGGCCGGAGCAGGTCACTAGCAGGTCGGGTCCGCCCGTGGCCGCACTGTCCCCCATGGTCAGGCCCCCCTTTTCGTGTAGCGGTTCGTTGCCGCGAACGCTTGATGCGCCGCCCAGCAACCAGGTGCCTCAGATAAACCATAGCGTTACATCGGAAATTAGGCCAGCAATCGCCGCCATACTGCGGCATATCGCTATCGCTGGCCGTCCTCCCGACCGGCAATCGTCCCGCCATCCACCCACTTCACGTCACATAAGCACAGGTGGGGAGATATTTCAGGTGATGGTGTACGACCGGACCGACACTTCACTTGCATCCGTAGCAATGCTACGGTTAGAGTGTGGCAACGCTACGGTTACTACTTCCGAGAGAGGCCACCACATGACCACCACTGCCAAGACCATCCGGACCATCAATCGCACCCCGGCCAACGGCCGTGGCACCGTGGTCCGCCTCGCCACCGCCGCCGTGTTGGCCAGCATGGCCGTCGCGGCCGCCGGTGGTACCGCCGCCGCCGCTCCGTCCACCCCGCTGCCGACCTTCACCGGCTACGGCAACGGGACCAGCGACACCACCACCGGCGACCGCAACACCAACGGCGGCGGCACCACCGATTCACCGCTGCTGTCGCCTAAGCAGGTCGCCGCAGCACTCGGAGCCGGCACCTTCAAAGAGGACTGGTCGTCGACCAAGCTTCGTGACAACCACGCCGACGTCTCGCCGTCGTCGTGCATCGCCACCTTCGCGCCGGCCATGGCCGAGGCGTATGGCGCCGCCCCCGAGGCCGTGGCCCAGAACATCCTTGTGGACACCGGCAACGACGACGTCCGCATCACCCAGGCGGTCGTGGTCTTGGCCAGCAAGTCCGATGTCGCTGCCCAGATGAAAGCCACTGTCAAGCAGTTCAAGGCGTGCGCGGGCACCACCATCGCGTTCCGTGAAGAAGGGTCCAGCGCGCTCAAGATGACCAACGGCGACCCCGAGATCAACGACGACAAGACGGTGCTGTCGCTCTTGCAGCATGACACCAAGGGCCCGCAGACCTGCGAGCGTGCGGTGGCCGGCTACCGCAACGCGATCATCGACGTCTTGGTCTGCGGCTCCGGATCGACCCACGGGCAGGGCGTCGCCGTGGCCCAGGCGCTCTCCGACCACGTCGCAAGCCAGAAGGCCTAAGGCCAAGCCCGGCTCCCCCCGTCGGTGATCACACCCGGCGGGGGGACGCACAATCCTGCATCAAATCTCGACCGACGTAAGGCAAGCTAAGCCCATGAGCTACGACCGCAACAGCGACGCAGAAGAAACGTCCGCGTGGCCCGGCAGTCAGCCGCCGTTGCCGACTGCGGCACCACCGACCGTCCCGCAAACCGGCGTCCAGCCACCGGCCTGGCAGCAACCCGTCCCGCAGAGCAGCACCTCGGGATGGGTACCGCCCACTGCGCCCGGGACACCGCCCGGCGCTCCGTTCACCGGCTACGGCCAGCCCCAGAGCCCCCCGCCGTCCACACCATCCGGCGGCTCCAAGAAGGGCATTCTGGCCGCCGTAGCGGTGGTTGTCGTCCTGGCGGTCGGCGGTACCGCCTTCTACTTTCGGACACCTATCTCGGAAAAGCTGCTTGGGCAGTCCTCGACCACGAGCTCGGCCGCCCCCAGCTCCGCCGCACCGAGCTCGACGCCGCCGAGCACCACCGGCACACCTGCTCCCAGCCCGGCGACACCGGCACCCGGCGCCGCAGCCACCCCCGCACCCAGCGCCCCGCCGAAAGCCGCCGCGACCGTAGACCCCGCCGACCTGCAGTCCTATCTGGCTACAGCGGACACGCTCTCGACGCGATTCGGTGGCGCCGACATGCAGCCCGTGGGCTTGGGCAAACAGCCCGAGAGTGATATCGATGTCAGCCCGTTCAAATGCTCGGGCGCCGCCGTCCCCGGCATCTCCCAGGCATGGAGTGGCAGCGGGTTCACCGGCTTCGTGCTACAGGTCGTCAACGACAGTGCCAACGCACACAAATTCGTGCAGACGCTGGGCACATTCCGCACTCCAGAGGCCGCCAAGGCCTTCGTCGACAGCCAACTCCGCCAGTGGCAAGACTGCGCCAACACCGCTCTCACCATCACCGCCGCCGGCAAGAATGACCACGCCACCTTGGGCGCCGTGGCCACCACCGACGGGGTGAACACCATCGTGCTCACCCCGCCCACCCCGGGGTCGCGCCAGTGCGAACGCGCGATGACCTCAAGCAGCAACGTCGTGATCGATGTGCGGGCCTGCGCCGTCAACATCGGCACCACCGGATCGGCCATCGCCCGCGACATCAGCCAGAAAATCGCGGGGCCACGCTAGCCAGCCATGCGCACGCGGGCGGCCGCCGGGATATGCCACAGTAGGGGCGACACACCGGCGGCCGTTCACGTGCGGCTACCACGCAGGGGGGGACTCGGACCTCGTCCGGGCATGACATGAGGGGACTGTGCGATGAGCACACCAGAACAGCGCACCGATGGCCCGACACCGGAGCCACCCGTCGAATTCGAATCGACAGGTCTGTGGCCGATCGACGATCCCGAGCAGACCTCCCACATCCAGCGCCCGCCGGCCACCCCGGTGCCGCCCGCACCCGACGCTGGCTCATCCCCTCATGCCGACCCCGAGCGAACCACCGTGGTACCCCGGGCGACGGGCAACTACACCCAGCCCTGGGCAGCCGCGCCGCCGCCGTCCCCAGCGATGCCATCACTTCCTACCCCAGGGCCCGCGGGCTATGCCCCGACCTATAACCCCGCCACCGGCGGTTACCACCAGCACGACGGTGGCTCCCCTCAGGCGACATACCAACCGCCCGGATATCCGCCAAGCTCGAGCGGCTACCCCGCCGGCCCCGGCACGCCGCCGCAGCAGGCGTCACCCACCGAAACCGCCACCGACCAATACAGCTTCACCCCGATCACCACGAGCGGCACTGGCCGCAGCCGCCCCGCCCTGCTGATCGGCGGCGCCGCAGTGGCACTGATCGCCATCGCCGCGGTCTGCGTCACCGGTTTCTGGAAGCCAGGCTTTTTCCTGACCCGGCAGCTCAACATCTCCAAGGTTCAAGAAGGCGTCCAGCACATCCTGACCGACCCCCAGGCCGGCTACGGCATCACCGGTGTGAGCGGATTGTCGTGCAACCAAGGGCAAAACCCGTCAGCCAACCCCGGGGACAAGTTCACCTGCGACATGCTGATCAACGGCGCCAAGCGCAAAGTGGAAGTCAGCGTCGTGGATGACCACGGCACTTACCAGGTCGGCAAAGTCACCTAACCCTCGCCGCGATTGGAAACCCGATAAGGTCACAGTACGCCCAATAGCCAACCGCCCCAAGGCTAAAGGCACTGCACGAAGGCCTATTGGCAGCACCGCGGCGGCGACGACGGTGTGCAGCGACGATCCCAACGGCCATCGTGACCAGCTCGTAGACATCATGAGCACCAACGCGACAAAGAACTGGCTTGCGGCACAGCGAGTTCGGCGCGATAACTAGAGACTACGTATCGGCGAATAACCTCCAGTGTGCCGGAAATCGGCCGCGCGGCAGAAAGGTCGCTGGGGTATGCTCGCGGCGACTCGGAGCGCTGCGTGTGGCTGAAGATGCGTATGCCGTCGCCTTCAGGCCTACGAGGCGACTGGCTTTATCGTGTACTGCCCACGCTGCGGCCACGCGGCGTCTCCCGGGACGCGGTGCCGAGTCCGGTCGCTCGCCACTGAGCGGGCACCGGTGCTGGCTCCTGCTGTCTGACTAGCTTGCTCCCTGTCAGGCCTCGGTCTGATTCACTCCCCGTGGTGTCGACAGCAGGGCGCCAGCCCCCGGTGGTTTTGAACGACACGAATGGGAGCGACGTGACTGGAACCGAGATCATCCAAGCCGCGCCGTCGGTGGTCGTTGGCGTCGACGCGCACAAGCGCACCCATACCTTGGTGGCTGTCAACCAGCTGGGCCAAAAGCTGGGCGCGTTGACTGTCGAGGCCACTGACGCCGGGCATCTCAAAGCGCTGCGCTGGGCGCAGACCACGTACGGTCCCGATCCGGCGCTCTGGGCGATCGAGGACGTACGCATGGTGTCGGGACGCCTCGAGCGCTTCTTGATCGATGCGGGCCTGATCGTGGTGCGGGTGCCGACGCAGATCATGGCGAAAACCCGTGCATCTGCCCGCAGTCGCGGTAAGAGCGACCCGATTGACGCCGAGGCCGTCGCGCACGCCGCGCTCCGTTACCCTTCACTGCCCCGGGCCTGTCACGAACCGGTCTCCTACGAGCTGAAACTACTGATCGATCACCGCGCCACTTGGATCAAACAACGCACTGCCGCGATCAACCGTCTGCGGTGGCGGGTCCACCAGCTCGACCCTGAGTACGACTGTGGGCCCAACCTCAAAGCCGATATCCACCGAGAGCGACTCCGCGACTGGCTGATAGAGACCCAGTCGGGTGTGCTGGCAGAGATCGCCGTCAGCGATGTCGACGAGCTCTCCAGACTGAATCAGTTGATCCGTCCACTGGAACGCAACATCGAGATGCGCGTCGCTGAGGTCGCGCCGAATCTGCTTGCAGTGCAAGGCTGCGGGAGCTTCGGCGCCGCGCGGATCATGGCGGAGACAGCGAATGTGACCCGTTTCCGCACCGAAGCCCAGTTCGCCATGCATGTGGGTGTGGCACCACTTCCCTTTTGGTCATCCAATAACCCTCAGGTCCACGGTGCGCGATACGGCAACCGGCAGCTGAACGCGGCGATCCATGTCATCGCCATGAGTCAGCTCCGCGGCGGCGGCGTCGGTCGGCCCTACTACGACAAGCACGTCGAAGCCGGGGACAGCACCAGGGGCGCATTGCGGCGACTCAAACGGCGAATAGCGCGAGTGGTGTTCAACGCAATGCGCAAGGACTACGCGCTGAGGGCTGCCGCGGAGACGGACACCGCCCTGGGTGTAGATGTCCGTTGAACTTGTCGTGCCCTGCCCTCGGGCACCTCGGTTCTCAACATGTCGGGACTTTATTAGTGATCAGCGCGAGTACGGCCTGAGCGATCCTCGGGTCGGTCGAGAAGTGCGCTGCACCGACCTCAACCAGCACCTGCCCGCATACCGCGTCCACGGCGACACTTCCTGGTCCATTGACACTGTCTGGGTATTGGGAAACCAACGTCTCCGGTTCTGGTTCGGTCAGGGCGTCGCCGGCGTCAAGCACGCCGGGCGACGGGTGCAGGTGGCATTGCCATGCAGCCGTTTTCAGCGCCTGGAAGGTCCGGTGAGCGGCATCGGCGTCGGGATACACCGCGATGCGCTGCGACACACCGATATTGCTTGAGCCGCTGTAGCGGGTGGAGGCAAAGTTCGCCCAACCGCTGCCGAACGCCTCGTCCTCGTTCACAAAGTGCCGGCACGGCACCGACAGCCCGGCGTCCCTGCTGTGGTCGACCCACGGGCTGGTGCGGTTCTCGAGGAGATTTGCGTGCAGCGTGGATCCGCCGCCGAAGCCGACGACGATCGACTGCACCTGCGAGAGCGGCACAAGCAGATCGCGGCTACGCGGTACTCCCGCGGGGGACGCCACTGCTGAGGGGATCACGGCGACGACCCACATCGTTGCCGCGGCAACGGCCACGGAACTGCATCGCCACCGTGGTGGCTCGCTGGTTGACAGCAACTTGTCCGTTCCCGCTTTCTCAGACGCGTTGCGCGGCAGGCGATAACGCATCAGCGCACCCGCCCACAGTGCGTGCCTGAATTGTGTTGCGCCGGTGCAGATTGGGTCCGGTGAGCATGACCTTTGGCTATCGGTGGCTGATGTACGTGTAGATCAGTAAGGCAGCGAATACGGCCAACGAGGCCAGGCCGATCAATGTGACCACAGCCATGGCCTGTCTCGATGATCTCTGCACGCGATCGGTGTGGGCCACGATGCCGCCAAGCGTGAGCAGGGCCGCCGTCCACGAGCTCAAACTTTCGTCTGGGAGGGGCACGGGCGTCTGGTCACGGCCAGGCTGGTGGCTTGTCGGAGGATACGGCTGCGCATAGCCGGGAGCTGGCTGATTCGGGTGGGGATAAGTCATGGGACTGGGCCGGCTTTCTGCTGGTGCGATGATTTCGCGTGTCAGTGAGTTGTCATGGCGGCTTCCAACATGCTGGCTCCCCATCAGAAGATAGCGGTTCTTCCACCCGTCGGGCTTTGGTAGCGCCCTCATGCGCGCACTCGGATTCGGTTGTCCACCATGACATTTCTCCCCCAATACTGGCCCGCTGTGTGGCCTTCTCATCGATTGTCCCGCGAGTTGAGGACACTGCCCGACACCAATTCTTAAGGCCCCAAAGAGCACCAGACCCCACTAGGGGGTCCCCGAGTATCAGTGAATACCCCGGCGAGTGGTGGAACACCATCCGCCCAGCAGGCGGGTGATCCCCGCGGTATGCTCGCCGCGACTCGGCGCGCTGCGTGTGGCTAAACATGCGTTTGCCGTCGCCTTCAGGCCTACGAGGCGACTGGCTTTATCGTGTACTGCCCACGCTGCGGCCACGCGGCGTCTCCCGGGACGCGGTGCCGAGTCCGGTCGCTCGCCACTGAGCGGGCACCGGTGCTGGCTCCTGCTGTCTGACTAGCTTGCTCCCTGTCAGGCCTCGGTCTGATTCACTCCCCGTGGTGTCGACAGCAGGGCGCCAGCCCCCGGTGGTTCCTGAACGACACGGATGGGAGCAACGTGACTGGACTAGCCGAATGGGCAGGGAATCCCGCTGCCATCCACGCCCGTGGACAGGTCCCGCGGTTCGATCAGGATCAACCCGGGGAGCAGTAGTCCCAGTGCCAGCACGGCCGCCAGGAGCACGACCAGCACTGCGGTCACGCGGGCGTTGGCGCTGCCGGGGGCGGCGCGGGCGTACGGTACGGCGCCTATCAGTACGACCAGGACCGCGAGCCCGATCGACACCAGCACTGTCCAGCCAAGGGGTGAGTTGTCCGGCAGTGGCGGGAAGTCGGGTTGTTTGCAGTGGTGCCGGGCATCTTCCACCCACTGCCGATCGCGTATCACGCCCCACGCCACCAAACCGATGTCGCCCACGAGGGCGGCGAATCCGGTGAGGATCCACCAGCGCGGCCGTAACCACGACCGCGCTGGACCGGCCGAATCGGTCAAAACCATTGTGCGCGCATCGCTTCCAAAAATTCTGGCGTGATCGGGTAACCGGCCGCGTCTCCGATCACGGCGTCGATCCCGCAGTGCGGGCACAATGCGGTCTGGCTGCGGCGGCCGGACTCGGTGGCGGTCTGCGGGGCCGGGTCGATCCAGTCGACGACCTGCACCGGCGGGAAGGTTCGGATGCAGTGAAAGCAGGCGCAGCAGGTACTGGCGGCCAACTCGTCGCGATGGTCGCGGCAGTGCCGATGCGCGGCATCGAGGTCATTCAACGGGCTTGGCCAGGCAGTACACTCGCTCGGGGATCGTGAAGATCATTGCCTTTTCGGACTCTCAACTGGGACGACGGCTCTGTTCTCATGGGGATGTCTAATCCTGATTTTTCTCAAATCTGAGTCACGTTCGCGCTAGACCGACGGCCGAACCCGTGTTATCGACCCGTCGATATCATTGCGCGCGAGCGTGAACCACGCGTTCGGGCCGACATCCCAGAAATCAGCGTCGCGCAGCGCTTCAGGGAGCGAGGCACAGAGTGCCGCATACAGCTCCCCGACCACCTGCGGGACATCAGTATCCGACGCAGGAAGCTCGCACGCCCGCGTTTGATGCTGGGGTTGTTTGACTTCGATGCGCCACGCGTAGGAGTTGATTTCACCACCGACCTCATCGTCGCAGCCTACGTAGACACACCCGTACCGCTCGGCCACTTTCGTGGCCAACTTCTTCGTGCGCTTGGCGACGTTGTCGCCGGCCAGTCGGTTCGGATCGCCGAGCCACAGCTGCCACACGATCCATGGGTATTCATCAAATTCGGATACAAGGTTGGGCAAGTCCCCAACGTGCCCGGTGCGATTGATGCGTCCGGCCGCCTGAATCATCGCGGCGGACTCCAACCGAACGCGTTGCCGTTCACCATCTTCGCTAGCCATGACAGATCAAATCCTTTCGACCCGACAGGGACGAACGCACTGTTCCACCAAAATCATGTCACGTTTGACATGACGTGACAGCTCGATTGAGAGCGTGGACGTCCTGTTGTGATGAGAACTGACAAGCAGCAGCCGGTGGTGGTCGCACCAGTGGCCTGACTACGGGCGGCCCGAACTTCAGCCGACGCCTGCTGCGCCGCACGCGGCGGTCAGAACACCGGACGCGTGACGGCTTGCGGAGAACAGGTAGCCGTCGGCGGTGGTGTAGCTCATCAAGCCCTGGGTGTAGGCACGTCCGTACACCACGGCCAGTGCTGCGAAGTCGTTCACGATCGGATTCGTCGTTTGGCGGGCGAGGTCGGCCATTGTGTCGTTGGCGCGGGTCAGGACGGGCCTGATGGCTTCATTCTGCGCTTTGATTTGCGGCGTCCAGTCTTTGGCTTCTATGCCTGAGGGTACGGCTAGCCAGGGCGCCCATGCCGGATCGTTCTGCATTGTGGCAACTGCCGTATTCCACGCGCCGCAGATCGAGTCCGCAGTGGTCATATATTGCTCCGGTTTGTTCGGATCCCCAGCGGGTGCGGGCGTTTTCGGTGCATCCAAGGCCGGCACGACGGGACCGCGCGCGGCCGCCGCTCCATAGCCGACCGAGTTGCAAATATCGATGAGCGTGCTAGCGATCGTTGTCGAGGTCATCAGCAGGAATTTGTCTTTGGGCGGCGTGTAGGTGGGAATGGTGTCGATGAACAGCCTTGTGTACGCGACGTACTGCTCGAATAGTTCGCGCATCACACGGTGTGGTGTGAGCTTGATTAGCGGAATCGTCTGTTCGACAGCGGTTTTCATCGCATCCCCGACTTCTTGGTAGCCCGTGCGTACTTCTGGAGTCCACGAGCTGGCGGGGATCGATTTGTCGTAGGTGTCCCAGCCGACCTTTTTCTCGACGTCGGCGACGATGTTGTAAGGGGGGTAGAACGGCGTACAGGCAGGGTCGGCCGCCACGACGGTGACCGGGCCTGTGTCGTTGGCGCTGGCTACGTCCGATCGTGTCGGCGGCGCGGGCGGGTTGTTCGGGTTGCTCGCGTGGCGATTCCAGAGGTTCGCGGCTGCGACCGCGGCTACCACGAGGGCCGCGGCGCTGAGGATCAGTTTCCAAGGGCGCTTCGGCTTCGGGTTCGGGTTCGGCGATGGCGGCTGCCAAGCGGGAGGCTGCCAGGCGGTTGGCGGCGGTGGTGCTGGTGGCGGTGCTGGTGGCGGTGCCCACTGCGTTGGACCGGGTGCCGCATTCGGATGCGGCCAGCCTCCCCCACTGCGCGGCTGCGGTTGGTTTCCGGGCACGCGGGGCGGCGGAGTGCCCCACGCGCCGGCTGGTCGCTGGTGTCCCTGTGGGCCGGTTGGTGGCTGGTGGCCCCATGGTCCGGTTGGCGGCTGAGTCATCCGCTGGTCCTCCCCTTCATTCAGCCAGGCCAGGATTTGTGCGATGCCCGCCATCCCCGGTCAGGCTCCCCCTTGTTTCGACACAATAGCCGCGGTCGCAGCGGCGTTGATACAACCCAAGTGGCCCTGCGCTGCAACGGCAGCTACAGCCGTGCTCCCCCCGTGCCGCCAAGGGGATGGCTACATTCCTGGCGCCCTGGTGCCAGTTGCGGCCGACATCAACCTTGCGTTCGCCACGTCGGTTCGGTCGACACGAACAGCAGACCGCTCGTGTTTCCCGGTTGTATAGCTAGCGAACGGGTGTAGCCGTCCTCAGTACCGTTGCGGCGCTCAGCATTTCGTTTCCGCACTGTGCGTCCGCTGAGCCATCGTTTCCCGACCTCAGCGGTCTTACCAACGTCGCGGCCCGCCGCTAGTAGTGCATGGCGGGTGGTGGTGTAAACCGGAGAACCACAGCAGCAGCAACCAGAACCGGCCTAAGTAGTTACCTAGGTTAGCTAGCGTTGGACAATTCGGGCACGACGCGGCGATCGAGGTACTGTAGCGCCAGGTAGCCGCCCGGATCGGCCAGCGCAGCAACTGTGGCTGGGTCGTCGACGACGATCAGGCCGGGGTTAGCGGTCAACGCCCCCGGCAGGCCGGCTTGCCCGCCACCGCCGGCGGCCTTGTCAGTGCGTACCACGATCACGAGGTTGGTCTGGATTAGGTAGAGCTTGGCCTGATCGGCCAGCACCCGGGTCGGTCCCTTGTCGTCGGGTTGGCGCACCAGCTTGTTGTCGTAGTTCAAGCCCAAGCCGGTCAGGAAATCCGCGGCGAAGGATGGCGTCAGCGTCTGGGTGACACCGTCGTCGGAGTAGTTCAGCACCGAGACGGTTTTGCCGACCAGCTTGGCATTCTGATTCCTCAGGTCGGTCTGCTGTGCCCCAACCTGGGTGATCAACGCCGTGGCGTCCCGGTCGCGGCCGACGATCTTACCGATCCACTGCAACTGGGTCTGCCAGTTCCATACTTGGCTGGTGTCTGTGGGGCGGGTGATTGTGGGGGCGATGGCCGACAGACGTTGGTAGGTCGCGTCGTCGATGTCACCGGTGGCGATGATGACATCGGGGTGTGCGCCCTTAATCGTGTTGGTATCAATGAAATTCATGATCGCCGGCTTGCCAGTGATCTTCTCCTGCAGCCACGACGGAGGATCGGCTTTCACCCCGCCGATCGCTACCGGTTGGACCCCCAAAGAGAGGACCGCATCAGCATCGCCGGGCCCGACCGCTGCGATTGCCTTTGGGGCGGCTGTGATTTCGGTACTGCCATGCACGTGGTTGAACGTCTGCGCCGCATACGGCTCCTTGAACGGCTCGGTGGTGTAGAACACCATCCCCACGCCCACGACAAGCGCGATCACCGCGAGAACCGCCCCAACGATGATCAGCCGTTTCTTGCGCGACGATGACTGGGTCGGCAAGTTCCCTTGCCCAGCGAGAGCGCCCGGACCATAGGGACTTCCGGGTACAGGGGGACCGACCAGACCGCGTGGCTGGGTCGGGCCCTGAGAGATGTTGTATCCGTCGGTCGGCGGGAACGGAAGCGGCCGCGGGCCACTGGAATACGCCGGCGGAATGGGCCCGGACGGTCCCCCGAACCCGGTCGATGTCCGGGGCGACCATTCCTGGGTCGCCGTCGCTCGCGGAATGGCCATCGTGGGGTCGTTGATGGCTGCTGCTGCCGCGGCCGCCAACTCTTTCGCCGACTGGTAACGATCAGCGGGGTTCTTGGCCATCGCTTTGGCGATCACTGCGTCTATGGTCCGCGGCAGCTCTGGCACCACATCCGTGGCGCGCGGCGGCGGGGCCTGTAAGTGAGCCGCCATGATCGCTGACACCCCGCCGGGCAGTCCGGCGAACGGCGATTTGCGGGTCAACAGGGTGTACAGCGAGCAGCCCAGGGAGTAGATGTCGGACCGGTAGTCGACGGAGCCCCCGGCCAGGGCTTCCGGGGAGGCGTAGGCCACTGACGCCATGACCGTGCCGTCGGTGGTCAGTTGCACTGCGTCGTCGAGGGCCCGGGCGATGCCGAAGTCGGCAAGGAACACCCGCACGTCGTCGGGATCGTGTTCATCGGGGGCGAGTAGGAAGTTGGCCGGCTTGATGTCGCGGTGCACGATGCCGCGCCGGTGCGCGTAGTCCAGCGCTTTGGCGACCTCGGTGACGATGTGCACGGCCCGGCCAGCGGTCATTCCGCCCGAGGCGAGCTCTTCGCCGGCGTCGGTGCCCGCCACGAGCTGCATGGCGATCCACAGTTGGCCGCCCTCGGTCTTGCCCTGGGCGTACACGGCCACGATGTTTTGGTGGCTGAGCTGGGCGGCGAATGCGGCCTCGCGCTCGAAGCGGGCTTGGAAGGTGTTGTCGCGCGAGAGTGCGGCGTCGAGGATCTTCAAGGCGTCGCTGCGCGGCAGCGTGGGGTTGGCGGCCTTGTACACCACGCCCATGCCGCCGTGACCGAGCACACCTTCGATCCGGTAGCCGCTGACCACGTCACCTGGCTGGAAACCGCTGGAAGTCATTGCCGCCCTTTACTATTTCGCGACCAGCATGAGGTACTGGGCAGAAATCTGTTGAATCGCATCCTGGCTCTGCTTGGCGAATACCGTGACCACGTACCGATCTGCGGTCGCCACGCACTCAAATCGGGCCGAGAACTCGCCGGGAGCGTTGATGGTGAAGCATTTGGCCCCCGGGAACCCCGGCACGGTCGGCTTCTGCTCGTTGCCGTCGGCGAAGTCTTTGGCGACAAGTTCGGCGAAACCTGCTGCCGCTGCAGCATCTTTCGCTTGATAGAAGATGCTCTTGCCTTGCACGATGCGGTCGATGCCGAACTTGGCGAACCGCTCGGTGGCACTCTGCGGCCCGGTGAGCGAATTGCCAGCGGCGAAATGCAGGAACGCTGCGGTGGTCCACACGCCGTCGTTGACCGTGGCGTCTTTTTTCGGTAGCGACCGCGCCAGCAATCCTGTCGGGTCAGGGTTCATCGTCGGCCACTGGGCCGGGTCAATGGGCTGGAATTGGTCGATCTTGGGGCCTTGCAGGTCCAGGGCCTTGCCGACGGTCGCGGCGGCCGCCTCGGCGGTGTCGTCGGTCTGGGTGAAGACGTCGAAGATGTACGGGCCGTGCGTGCTGAACGCTTTCACGGACGGCCGCCCGCTGTCTAGAACCACCGCCGTGGCCGTGGCCTCCGGGTGGCCGGGAATCGCGATGGGGTGGGCGCCGGTGCTGCCCTCCGGTGGAACGCTCTTGGCCAAGTACTCCGCCAGCGCGGCGTTCGCCTGCTCGGGCCCGGGGAACCGCATCACGATCACGTTGACCGCCATATGCGGCCCGGGGGCATCTTTCGGGGTTCCCCGGGAGGTCGTGAAGCCGTTGAGGAATCCGTTGGCTTGCGCAATGTCGGGCATGATTCCGCCGGGCACCTGGATGCCCAGCGCCTGCGGGGACAGGATTGCGCGGGTGCCCAGCTCGTCCGACTCGGTTGCCGTCGGGTAGGCCTCCCACGGGTAGATGACGTACTCGGCCATCCGCTGTGCCTCGATCACCCGCGACAACGCGATGCTGGGCGCCGGCGCGTTTCTGACGCCGGTGGGATAGTTGCCGGTGTTGAGCAACACCGGGGTCACGTCTCCCGGTTTGAAGCCCGGGTCACGCGTCGCGGAGCCGTCCATCACGGTCGTGCAGGCCGCCAGCATGATCGCCGATGCACCGACGGCGGTGGTGCGGGCCAGCAGTCGGAAATGAGTCAATGGGGGCCTCATGCGGCCGCCAAGATCAGGTATTGCGCGGCGGCCTGCTGCTGCGCGTCTTTGAGTGTGTGGCCCCAGACCGAGAACATGTACCGCCCCACCGCCGCGGCGCAACTGAATGTTGTGTGTGCGTCGTCGTCGGGTTGGCAATGGCTCCCAGGAAAGTTCGGGATGGCATCGTCAGTGTTGGCCCCGGGGCCCTGCATGGTCTTCACCTCGCTGTCCAGTAGCACCGCGGCGCTGGCGGCGTCACGGGTTCGATTCACCCAGCCGGCGGTCTGCACCGCGACATCCAGCCCGACATCGCCCAGGACCTTGGCTTGAGCGACGGGGTTGTACTGGAAATGAAGTGTCCCGTGCACACCGTATGTGGCGTTGTTGACCAAGTTGGAATTGTCCTTGTTGACCGGCAGCGCCAAGACCAGCATCCCGCTGGGGTCCTTGGGCAGTGAAGGGAACTGCGCCGGATCAACCGGCGTGTAGGTGTCGATGGCCGGCGCCTGCAAATCCAAGGTCTTGCCGATCAGTGCGGTCCCGACTTCGGCGGCTCCGAGTACCTCTGAGCGCTGGAACAGCACAAACGGCCCGTGCGCGGTGAACGATTGCACCGTCGTCCATGTCGCATGCAGATCCGGGTCATCCCAGGTGTAGAAGGTGCCGACCGCGTCGGGGTGGCCGGGGATCGGAACGTCCGTGAGCGCCTTGGCGGGCAGGTCAGGCATGCCCGAATTGGCGTGTCCCGCCTCGGCGACCACGGCGGCAGCCGCAGCCGGGTCGGCGTACCGCAGCACCACATTGGTCAACGTGCGCTGGCCTTTGACTTGGCGACCGGCGGCGAAACCGTTGATCAGCCCGTGCCGGGCCACCGCGGCGCTCACGTCCGAATTCGGCATAAACACTCGGGTGATATTGGCCGGCAGCATCGCCACCGCCGCCGGGTAGGCAGCGAAATGGATCGGAGTGATGAGGGCGGGGTCGACTTCCCACGGACCGGTGACGTAGTCCGCCAGGTGCTGGGCATCCAGCAGAGCACCGACGTCGGCCGCGCCGGCATTCCCCAGCGGTGGCCGGGGCTTGACCGGGTAGTTGCCCGCGTTGAGCAACGCCGGGTCGACTGCGCTCGGCGAGAACCCGCGATCACGCACCGCAGCGCCGCTCACCACTGTGGTGCATCCGGTGACGGTGAGCGCGATGGCACCGGCGAGCAGCCCCCATGCCCACCGGCCGCCGATGGTCATTTCGCGGTCAGCAGCAGGTACTGCGCCGCGGCCTGCTGTTGGGCGTCCTTGAGGGTATTGGCGTCGATTTGGTAGGCGTACCGGTCCGCCGACGCCACGCAGGTCACGCTCTTGCCGTCGGTGGCTTTCTGGCAATGGCTCCCAGGCAGGTTCGGCACCGTCTCGTTGACCGGTCCGTCGGCCTGCATCTTGGCGACCATGGCATTCACCAGGCCAGTCGCCGCTGCCGCATCCTTGGCCCGGTACACGAAATCTCCGGCACCCACCCCGAGGTCCACCCCAGCGTCGGCGTACATCTTGGCCGAGGCCACCGGGTCGCCGTCGAAATTGAGCAGTCCGTGCGCATCGAGGGTCATGTTGCTGTTGGGCGTACTGCGGCCCTTGGGGACCGGAATTGCCCGGGCCAGCAGCCCACTCGGGTCGCGCGGCACCGACGCGAACTGCGCGGGATCGACGGGGTTGTACCGGTCGATCGCCGGGCCCTGCAGGTCCAGAGTCTTGGCCACCAGCGTCGTCACGCCGTCCACCGGACCGATCAGCTGAGCGCGCTGCATCAAGACGAACGGCCCGCGTGGGGTGAACGAATCCACCACCGTCCAGGTCTGATTGATGTTGCGGTCCTCGAACATGTGCGTGGTGGCGACGGCTTCCGGATGCCCCGGGATGGCGATTGAGGTGGTCGGAATCGGCGGGGGCAGCGGGATCGGATGTTCGATCTGCGCCTGGGCGATGCTGTTGGCCGCGGCCGACGCCGCGGCTGGATCGGTGAACCGCAGCACGACGTTCATCAGTTGCTTCTGGTTCTTGACCGCGCGCGCGGTGGCGAATCCGTTGACGTATCCGTTGAGTGCCATGGCTTGGTTCTGGTCCGGGGAGAAGAACGTGGTCAGCGCTTTGGCTCCGCCTGGCAACGCCAGCGAGCCCGGCCCGATGCCGAAGGCCAGCGGTAACGTGAGCGCCGGGTCGACCTCCCATGGGCCGGTGACGTAATTGGCGAGCCGCTGCGCCTCCAACAGAGCACCGACCTCGGGCTTGCCCGCCTCCCCCAGCGCCTTGCGCGGTTCGATCGCGTAGTTGCCGTGATCGAGCTGCGAGGCGTCGACCGCGCCGGCCGTGGTCGACGTCGACGTCGACTTTGTCGCCGTCCCGTCCATCGTCGAGCCGCAGCCAGCGATGGACGCCACGGCGAGCGCGGCGGCGATCGAACCCATCGCGAGGCCAGTCCCCCGATTACGCATGAAATCCCTTTCCCCCTTGGAAGCCGTCCCGCGGGCTGCGCGGACGGGCACTGCGAACTATTGCAGCGAAGCCAGAAAATTCTCCAGAACAGCCTTGTCGCCGGCGGGCACGTCGCCACCGGTCTCAAACGCCCGCACGCTCTCCGCAGCCACCCCAGCAAGCATCGCCACGTCCTCGACACTGAGTCGATCCCGGTCGCGGATGGCGAACAGTCGCTGACCCGACGTCGCCGCAGCCGATTCGGCCGCCGCTAGCATCACCGCGCGCAGCTCGTTCCGGACCTGCAGGAACACCGGGCGCAGCTCGGGAGTGGCAGATGCGTTGTGCACCAACAATTCCAGGGATGACAGCTCGCTAATCAGCCGGGCCACCGCGGGCTGGTAGGTGGGTTTCGATGCCGGCGGCAGTTCAGCGCGGTGGGCGCGTGCCTGAGCCAGTTGCTGACTTGCCCACTGGGCCAGGAATCCCGGATTGATCGTCGATGTACCGGTCTCCTCTCGCGCCGGCGACGGCGACGGGGGCACCACCACTGTCTTTTCCGGGTCAGGCACAGCAGCAAGCACCGGTGCGCTCACCGCTGCGGTGGTCAGTCCTCCATTGGCGTATTCCCGGCGCAACTTCTCGATCGTGCCCTTTTTCCAGTGCACGACGTGCTCGAGCTTTTCGCGGGTGGTCTTGCGTGGCCACGACCGCCCTTTTTCGAAGCTGATCAGCGCACCGGCGTTGATGACCCCGTCGCTGGCCAGGGCACGTTGGGAGAGCCCGAGCTGTCGGCGCGCGGCGGCGAACTGAGCTCCGGCATACACGACGCCGGCATCGCTGGGGCTGAACGTGACTTGGATACCAGCTGCCGGGTTGCCCAGGTGTACGACGATTTCGTCATCCTCGGGAATCTCGAACTCGTCGACCTTCTCCCCGTTGATGAACGTGCCGTTCCTGCTGCCCGGATCGGTCGCCACCCAGCGCCCGTCACGCAGGGACAGCACCAGGTGCTGGCGCGAAATCCGGTAGTCCACAATGGGAATGTCGGCCGGAGGCGTGGTGTCCGGTGATGCTGCCCCGGCCGCCGCCGGATCGACCCATCGACCGATCACCACGGGCGCCTGCTCAGGATCGATCGCATGCGCGACAGAGGAACCGATCAGCACCGTCAGAGTCGGCGCATCATCGTCGACCGGGCTTGAGCTGGTAAGTCCAGTGGCGGGTGACGACATATAAAAACTGTAGCATCGCTACACCTAGAACGCCCGCACCTCTTCCGTAGCGGGGGTGCTTCACTTTCGAGTTTCCTCGCCGCTCCTACCGCCACCCACCAAAGAGGTGTCGGTAACCTCTTGCCGGAGCCACTAACGTGAGGCCTATGAGCGACAACAACATGGCCGCCGACCCCGACGAAACGTCCATGGTGACCCCGGCCCCGCACGCCGATCCCGACAAGACATCCCTGGTGACCCCGTTGAGCACCGGCGCACCGCAATCCGCAACACCGCAGGTCAACCCGCACGCGGCACCGCCTCAAGCCCCCCAGTGGCAGGCCCCGGCGGCGCCGAACCCTCAGCTGACGCCCGCCACACCGACCCCGCAGCCGACCTGGAACCCAGCATCGCCGCAGTGGACACCGCCGCCGGCAGCCCCCGCCGCTCCGCCCGCACCCCCCACTGGTGCAGCCTCGCCGTACGGCGCCCCGCAATATGGAGCACCCCAAAATCCCGGAGCGCAGCAGCAATGGCCGGGCACCCCCGGACCGCAGCACCCCGGAGCGGGTTTTGGCGGGCCGCAGCAGCAGCCTGACGCCCCGTACCCCGGCGGGCCCTACCCCGGCGCCAGTCAGCCCAATCCGGGCTTCGGGCAGCCGAATCCGGGCTTCGGGCAACCGAATCCGGGCTTCGGAGCGCCCGGTTTCCCCGGCGCCGCGGGCCCCACCGCACCGCAAAGCCCTGGCGCTCTGGCCAGCGACCTGATCGGCAAAGGCAGCACGTTCCTGACCCGCCTGATGCAGCGCGGTATGCAGGGCGAACTGATCAAGGCACCCTGGTTCCAGGCCTTCCGGCAGACCCCCGACCAGTTCATGTTGATCAGCTACATCGTGGTGGCATTGCTTGTGCTGCTGCTGTCCTACGGCGGCGGCCTCATCGGCAGCATCTTGTCATTGGCCTTTTGGGGTGCCCTGGCCTACACGTTCTTCGCGATCGGCACTCTGAAGGCCCATAAGTGGGTGGCGAACGGCATCGGCTACGGCGGCGCAGCCATCGCGCTCGTCGGCACGATCGATCCGATCACCGCCCTGATCGACTTCAGTGACTACGCCCCCACCAGCCTCGGGCTTCGCCTGGGCTTCAACATCGCCATTGCGGTGATCGTCGCCGCGGTCTTGGGCCTGACGGGGTATCTGGTCAACAAAGAAATCAAGCGACTGACAACCAACCCATTCTGACCCAAACCCAGGGCAGGCCAAGGCAATTAGTCAATTCCATACCGCCGACGTGGCCGCGATCATCGCGGCCACGTTCGCGTTCGAGGCCATCACCGCCCCGCACGGTCACGCTCATACCGGGACGCACATCGATGAAAATGAGGTGACAAGACATGACCGAGAGCAGCGCGCACACTACTGCCGAAGAGCAATTGGTGTATCAATGCACGATTTTCATCAATCCGCCGGTGACCCGGCAATGGGTCGACATCAAGGTGTTCACCTTGCCCGCTGATGTGGATGATCAAATCGCGCTGGCGTTGATGATCGCGCACGTCCGGTATCGAGACAGCTACGCATCATCGACATTTGAAGATGCCAAAACCATTCATGGTCCGTACCGGTTGCACGCCATCACTCCCGAGACATTCACCATCGTCGATGCCGAGGTCGCGGAGACCGCGATCAGCCACTGGGCTGAGCATGTGATCCGCGACTGGGACGGGGATTTCGTGTCGTGGCCTCAGGCCCAGCGCGAGGAGATAGACCGTGAGGTCTATGCCCGCACCCATCGGGCCACGGTGATCTATCAATTGCCCGACATCCGCGCTACGGCTCAGCATGACTGGGGCGAGATCGTCGGTAGCGACGCCGGGTTCCACGAATTCGTCATCATCGACCGGGCAGCGGGTGAGTTAGCGTTAGTCGTGGCCAGCGACGACTAAGGCGGCCGCCCACAGTTCCACAATTCGCACCCACGGCTGGTAGGAGGACGCCTGTGCCCGCGGGTCAATCAACCAGCCAATCGCCCTAGCGCCATGTGGTACCTCCAAGGATTCGACCGTACGACCGAAGCGCTCGTTCACGAAGTGGCGCTTCCGTGGGCCGATGCAGACATCATTCGTCGCGAACTGCACATCGACGATGACCTGTCGATCGAACCATTCGACTTCGACGTGCCGACCGTCGCCGCGGCGCGAAACTTGGCCACGTTCAGCGACGAACACGTGGACGTCGATCCTCGCCTGGTGTACCAACTTGGCTTCTATGTCGAAGGCCGATAGGAGAACTCCTCCGCTTCCCAACCATCACCACGTAAGCCTTTTTTGTTGAGATGCAGCGAAGGTTGACAGGACACGCCTGGCTACATTGACAGGGCTCGGGTTGTCGCGGCACCTTGTCAATCTTGACTGCGGGCCGAGAGATCGATCCATTCCCGGCGTGCACATTTCGCGCTGGTGGCAGCTCATCGGCCCACGTTGTTAAACAACCCGCACGGGTTGTCAATCCCCACTGCATCTCGGCAGCAGCAGACGCCTCGAAGCGGCGGCATTGCTGCGGTTTCGACCCGCAACCGTTGCGTTACCACGGCGGAGTGGCGTCCTAACCGTAGCAGTGCTATGGTTAAACCATCGCGTCCGTACAGAGAGGCCTTTCATGACCCGCTCCATCGCGCAGCATCTCGCCACCAACCCCGGGATTGCACAGCATCTCGCCACCAACATCGGGGGCGGCGGCGCACCCGTGCGCCTCTATCACAAGGTCCACCTGCTCCAGCACGGCGTGCACGGCGGCTGGGTCACCGCAGTCATCTCCTTACTGATCATCAGCCTTCCGTTCATCATTGCGCTGGCCGGCATCATCTACCGCCGCACCCAACGGGGATCGGCACAGGCCTCGCCCGCCTACCGCCCGGTCAGCGTCGCGCCCTGGCAGTCCGGCGCGACCGGCGCGACCGGCGCGCCCGCCACCGCGCCCTGGCAATCGGGCATAGTCAGCTCCGCCGTGCAGCCATACGGTCCACTGACCCACACGCCAGTACCGACTGCACCCGCCGTACCTACGGTGTCGGCCTGGGGTACCCCGCAAGCCCACCAATGGGTGGCTCCAACTTCTCCATGGACCAACCACCGCTAATGCGGTAGGTGCCAGAGTCGCGCACGCGCCGAATGGGCCGAATCGGTTGATCAGGTACACCAGACCGTTCGCATCGGCGAGACGTCCATGTCGCACAGCTGATGCATAGGCGCAGCAGTTTCCACTGACTGGGTTGAGCGGCGCCGATACGATGCAGAAAGGGTAAGGGGGGCGGGCCAGATGAATGTTCGGGTCGACACGGCCGCGCTGGCTGCGGCCGCAGGAGAACTGTCGGCAAGCAGCCAATCCCATGCCCCGGTGGTTGCTCAACCTCCGGGCGTGGATGCGACGTCGGTCGCGGCCGTCGCCCAGATCAATGCCGGATCGGCCGCCTTGGCGGCACTGCTCGATCATGGCAGCGGGCTGCGCAGTGTGGGCGGTGTTGCCGTAGCCAACACGGCGGCGTTCCTCGGCGGTCAGGACGAGGCCAACGCCTCCGCGATCGTTGGCGGAAGCTCCCCCGATTCCGCCAGCGGCCTCTCACCGCTTCCGACGCTCCCGACACCCCAAGTGCCCACCGTTCCTCCCCTCCCACCGACGGCGCCAGTAATGCCCGGTGAAGCTCACGCCCGGGCACTGTACGGCGGGCCGGGCACGCAGTCGCTCTACGCGTTCGCCGATCACTGGTCGAGCATGAGCGGGCAGCTGCGCGAACTGTCGGCAACCATCACAAGCGCGGCGCATGCGATCGACAACAGCTGGGAAGACGGCACCCAGCAGGCCGGCGCGAACACGCGCAGACATGCGCAATGGGTGTCAGATATGGCCGACCACACCAACGACATGGCGCGGCATGCCCGAGACGTAGCCGCCGGCTTCGACGCCGCCAAGGCGAACACACCCAGCCCCGACGAGTTCACCCGCAGCCGCCAGAATCTGGAAGCTGCGATGCGGCGTTTCGCAGCGAGCCGTGGGGCGAACGCCGCCGAGGTACAGCAATGGACGCAAGACCTGGCGACCAAACAAGCACAAGCCACATCGTCCGCCATGGACTATCACGCTGGCGTGACCGCCTCGACCTGGCAGTCGACGAGCTCGACTTTCAAAACCGCCCCGGCGATCGCCACCGGGGGCGGCCCTGATGACACCATCGTCGGGCCACATCAGGGGCCGCACGTGCAGTTGGTGGACAATGACAACGGCGTGAAATTCCCCGGCGACCCTGGTGAAGCCCCGCAGATCGGGCCATTTCCCGTCCCACCGGAAATCGCCAAGGCCGCTGAAAACATGCCATTGGTGCCCGCGGATAACCCGCTCAACAGGACGCTGCTGCCGACGCTGCCGTCGCCTTTCGCCATCCCCGACGGCACGCAGAAGTTCTACGACGAGCTCACCGCCATCATCAATCAACACGGCCCGGCGGACGAGGCTCTCGAGGAGGCGCGCAAGGCACGCCAGATCGCCGAACAGGCGCTCAACCAGGGGTGCAGCACGCTGACCTGGACAGGGAACTCGTTGGCATTTGTCGGAGCCACTGGAGCGTTTCTGCTGACGCTTCCGGTCGACTGGACCCCTCCAGGTATCGCCGCTGCGCTGGCCACCGGGACCGCTGCGCTCGGATCTGGTGCGGTTCTTGCCGATTGCTTCGCCAAATGACCGCCCCGAGATGGCGCGGCATAGCTGCGGTGAGCGCACTCGCCTTGCTGGCTGCTGTACTCGTCGGTGGCATTGCCAAGTCACCGACGCTGGCGGCAGTCGCGGCTTTGGGTTTGGCCGGTTTGGGGGTTGCGGCTTACCGGCACGGTCGCACCGACGACCCAACCAGCGACTAGGTGGTGCTGCCGTACATCTGGTTGACGTCGATGGCTCGCTGAACGACGCACCACATGCCCCACATGTGAGGTTGAATGTAGACATTCGTGGCGTGAGCTAGGTTCGTGAAACGCACTGGTACGCAGACGAATTCGCCAGGCTGCGCAGCTTTTAGCGCCGCTTCAACCGCCATGGCGGATTCATCGTTGTCTTCTGCGAGCGCGTAGATAAGGAAATTATTGTCACTGGATGTCGGGTGCTGTAACGCCACCGACCAGCACAGCACTGTTCCGCCGGTCATCATGTAAAGCCTCGTTCTGTGGGAGATGGATAAGGTTCGACGGCGGCGGCGCGGCCCGCTGGGTCCGTCGCTTCACTTCGAAACAAGTTGGTTTCTACCGGCACCAGATCCGTTGTGCGACATGTTAACTGTTCCCTTCCGCTGCCTGTCGCGGGTTACGCCGCGATCCCGATGATGGTGCCGAGCGCCATTGATCCGGGGATCACCCATGCCAGCGGGGTCGGGATGCCCAGTAGCGCATGGGATATCACCACCAGGGCGCCAGGGATTCCGACCCCGACAGCTTTCGCCCATGTCTGGCCCATTGCGGTTCTCCATAGCGTGTCTGTGGACGTCTTATGTGGTGATGGCCTGAGCCGGCGTGGGCGGGCCAGCCACCAGGAGCGGACGGAGCCGGGCATCGTTGACCCAGGCAGGGCCGTAGATGGCGTGCGCGCACCAGAGTGCGATGGCCGGCGCTGTAGGGCCGTCCAGGCGCAGCGGGGAGCAGCGATCCCCGAAAGCGAATGTCACCGATCGCGCCATCAAGTCGGGATAAAACTCAGTGACGTATTGAAACCAGAAGTCGACGAGGGTGCCGTCTGATCCGCTGCACATGATGCGCTCGTCGGTGACGACAACGGTTGCCTGGCGTGGGTCGCGCCAATGTGCGACGAGGTCGCGCTCGGCCCGCTTGCGGCGCCGGTGATTCATAACACCCTGGGCGGCAAGCATTCCGAACATCAGGCCGGGGCTGCCCATCAGGAAACTGGAAGATCGGCGGTAACTGCCGTCCCCGGCGACGAGCCGGCTGGCCACAGCGGAAGCGCACAGCCGAGCGTCCTCGCCGTCTTCGAGTACAGGGCCGAACACCTGCGCGGATGGAGCTGGCTCCCCGCGGTACAAGGCAACGGCGCACGCACGTGCGTAATCCCACCAAGGGTCGCCCCCAGGAAAAACCTCGATGCTCATCGTGTCCACCCCCGTGGATGTAGCTGATGCGCTGACCGTACCGCGACGGTATGACAAGCGGGGAAATTGGCGTCACGGGCGGAAACCGCGAAGCGGGGAGAGTGCCCAGCGGCGTAGGGGTCAGGGGGTGAGACCCGTCCGCCCGTGACGGCCGCCACGACGATAACACCGCCGGTGCACAGTTTTGGCGAATATGGACCGCGACCCCATGAGGCCATAGGTGAACAGTCAGTAGTAGCGGCTTCCCGTTCCAGTGGAAGCCGTGAATTCGCGCATACACTCCGGTTACGCGTGTTCAGGCGTTCCGTGATGATCACAGGACCTATTGTATCTATGTTGTTCACGAATTGCATTATCTGTTGTAGCATTCGGCTCAGAAAAATCTGTGCCGCCATGACCAGCTAATGAGCTGCAGGGGCACTGGACACTCGGGGGCTCGATGGGCGGCGGTGCACGGCACACGACGACGCGCTTGGCTTCGCGCGCCTTCCCCTTACTCATGGCGCGGCCTGGCGCCGCCTCCCAGACCGACGCATCCCAGCCGCTGTCCGGGTTGCGTCACGCGGTAAACGCTCCAAATCCCCTGTACCTCAACGTCATTCGGAAGGCAATTATGGAAATCACTACACGCCCGTATCTGAACGCCGGGTTGGCGATGTCATCTGCTGCGCTGATTGCGTTCACCCCGCTGGTCGCAGGGGGTGGTGTCGCTGCGCCGATCCACAGCCCGCACTTCGCCACCACGAATGTGCACTTGTCCGCGCTCATCACGCAGGCCGACGTGGACGCGCTGGTGGCGAATTTGGGTTCGGTGCTGCACTCGGTTGACTCGACACTGACTGCGGTGGCGGCGGCGCCAGGCACGACCGTGCAGGACGCGCTCAATACCGCGGCGGCGCTGAGTAATTCGTTCTGGAGCGGCTTGATCGGTGCCACCGACAACGCCGCGCTGTCGGCTCTGCTGTCGGGGTTGCGGGCATCGTCGAACGGCGGCCTGACCAGCCTCGCAGCCACGGCGGGGTCGCTATCGGGGACTCTGACGCTGACCACCGGGCAGGTCGCAACATTGCTGACCTCGGTGCTGACCGGTTCGGCGGGGACAGCCGCCCAAGCGGTCGCCGCCGTCGTCAACAACCCTCTCGCGCTTTCGAGCTACACGAGCCTGGTGAACGTTCCGCTCAACCTCGTGGGCCTGGCGGCGAACACCGCGATCACGGCGGTCGATCAGCTCGGCGACAACGCACTGTCGGCGGCCAACACGCTAGTTCACGGCGTGACCGCGCAGATCAGCAATCTGCTCGCCGCCGTCAACGGCGTGGTGAATTCGGCCCAGGCCATCGCGGACAACAACGTCATCGACGGTTTTCTCACCGCCGCGCAGGGCATTGTGATCGCCCCGACCTCGGCGGTTGTCGAACTCGTCAACGGGGTGTCCTCGGTGCTCACCACGTTCGGCACGACTGTGCTGGACAAGCTCGCGATCGGAGCATCGGCCATCGCGACCGATTGGGTGGGCAACGGTACCGTGCCCGGTGCGTTGCAGAACGTCGTCACCGCGATCGGCACCAATCCCCTGTCCCCTGTCAGCTACACCGCCGCCGTCGGAGCCCTCGTCAATGCCGCTGTGGACACCGGCTACCGGGTCATCACGACCACTGGCTCGCTGGTCGCCGCACCGATCTACGCGACAGCCGCGGCCACGATCGCGGCGGCGAAGGTCACCGGGGCGTTCATCAACGGGGCGGCGTACGTCGCGTCCGGCCTGTTGACGATGCTCGGAACCCCGAGATTCGTCGCCAACCTCCCCCATGACCTGGCCGGCACGGTCATCACGGCCATGAACCTGACCGCGAAGGTCGTCGCGGCGGCCATTAACGGTGTGGGCAACTTGGTGAGCGCGGGTGCCTCCGCTGCCAACGCACTGGCCGCCACCTCGATCCCCGCCACAACGAAGATCGCCGCGACGACGGCCCCTCCGGTAACCATCTTGGCCGCAACGTCTTCCACGAAAGCGATAGCGATCACGACGGCCCAGACCCCGTCGAAGACCGCCGGCGCTGAGGCTCCCGCCGCGACGGCAGGGCCCAACACAACCACAGGCAAGCCGGACCACAGCGCGGTGCCGACGAAATCGAAGGAGCCGGCGGCCGGTGTGAACGAACCCAAGGCTCCCGCGCCGGCCACGCCCACGGGTACCGAGGCCGCTCCCGCTACGAGCAAGTCCACCACCGAGCCCGCCGGGGCCACCGCAGGGTCCGGCAAGTCAGCCGCTGGCAGCGACACTGGGGCCCCAACCACTCGCCACGGCGCTGACGATAAGGCGTCCACCGCGAGCGGCTCCCCTGCGGCCACCGGCACGGGTAAGCACCGGGCGCCGGCGAGCACGGCCGCCAGCAGCTCCGCGTCGGCCGTATCGTCGGAGTCGGGCGGGCGGCACCGTCGCAGCGAGAGTCCCTCCCGGTCGACGTCCGGCGAGGGCCACAGCGCTGCGCACGGGCACACCTCGGCAAGTGCCGCACGGTGAGCAGCCGCCGGTAGGACCGAGCCCCGGGTGCGGCCCTGCCGCCACGCCCGGGGTCTTTGCTGACCGGGGCCGGATTTGTCAGGGGTGGCAACGCTTTTGGCAGCGGGAGAGGATTTCAAGGGGGCGCGAAGTGATGGATCAGTGGACGCGGCACGCACGGTGGGCTTACCGAGACATGTACCCGCAGCTGGTCGCTGAACTGTTCGACATCAGCATCGAATGTCTGTTGCAGGACGTCGCGGAGGGCTCGCCGGTCTACCCGCGGCCGCGCGAGGTCGGCTTGGGTAATCCGACGTGGTCCGAGCTCGCGGTGTTCAGTGCGATCTGGGAGCGCTTCCCCACTCTTGGCCCCCGCATCCCCCGGCTGTTCCCTGATCCCTGGTCAAGCCGTGCCGCCGAATTCGTCGGCACACAGGTCCTCGCGCTAGGGGGCAGGCTCAATGTCGACCGGTACGGCGTTCACCTGTGGCTGCCCAGGGACGGCCGCGGTGTGGTGGCCCTCGCGTACCGGTCCGGCGTCGACGACGTGTCCGCTTCCGCCGCGGCCCGGCTGTTGCGCGAACTCCCGACGGTCAGTGCGGTCATCGTTCCCGAGGTGCGGGCAATGACCGTTCCCGGAGGCCAATTCGGGGACCACCAGCCCTCGGTTCACGTCGCCGAGCGCGGCAGCTCGCCGTTGAGTGCGTGGGCGTGGTTCGACGCGGTGGCCCTGCTACGCACGGACATCCCCTGGTTCTCTGATGGGGCCGACCTCGACACGATCGTGTCCTGGTGCCCCGGCGCACCGGCGAGGCCTTCCGAAGGTCACCGGGCCGGGTGCTCGGCACTCATCACCACGGTCAGCCACCTACGAAAAGGGGCGTAAGCGCGGTGCATGAGACCTTGGGCCGGCGCGGCGGCCAGCCTGCCGAGGAACCTGACATTGTGTTCGCACTGCCGAACCGTTCATCGATCGAGGTCGGGCGGTGTCTGCTTCTGGCGGCAGGATCCACAAGTTGCATGTGGAATCTGGTCACCGGCGCCGGCGGATGGGACACGGTGCCAGCTATCGTGCGCATCCTTGCAGCGATCGTGTGCGCCGCAGTGGCACAACACTTCGTGCGCGGCGCACTCGATCATGGGCAGACGCGCCGCCGGACTCCTCTCGGGCCGGCCGCGGAGCGCATCGACTCCCCCGACGCTTCGTCCTGACCGACCGATGTGTATGCAACCGAGGACGCATCGTGGTAGGGGCGCGGTTGTACTGTGCGCCAGGCGAGTTCACCGGCGGCGCCACGCGCATCATCAACCAGTCCCGCTGCCCGGCCCGTGTTGTACCCTGGGAGATGGCATTCGCGGGTGCCACGAATCTCGACATACGACTGAACCGCCCACATCGGTCAGTCACCTTCACGATCGAGACAAGACCCCTGGTTTCCGCACCACCCAACGAAGATGGTTTCTGCGCAGATGTGGGCTGGCAGAACAACTCTCTTTGAAGGGATCGCGCCGCAATGCGTAATGATGAATCGTCCTATCAGGCCGCCCGGCAGTATCAGGCCGACCATCCCGGGGTGTCGTACACCCGGGCCAAGCGGATCGTCACGACCTCCACGACCGCCACTCGAGCGGCATTAGCGGCGTCGTACCCCGGTCCCGATGGTCAGCCAGTGGTGGTGAACTTGGAGTGGCCGTCCGATTTCAGGGGCAGCTCGAGTTCTGGTCCACACGCCGTGCTGATAGGCCCCTACTCCGCAGCACTCTTACCGTCGCTGGCGGACAAGCTGTCGGCCGCGCAAGAGGATCGTGACCTCGAAATCGTGTACAGCACAGCAGAATCGCCGGGCTACAGCATCCGCGCCAAGCACACGCATCTCACCCATCAGCAACTCGTCGACCATGTGGACGATTTGGCCTGCACGCGCCAGGACATGCTGAGGCAGAACAATGTCCCTGACATCGAAAAGGCGCGCGCCGCCGGTCACCGCGTCCCGACCGTGGCCGTATTCATCGACCGGCCCGACTTGACGTTGGTGGAAGCCATCATCGGCTGGTCGCGGATAGGTCGCGCGCTGGGCATCGACTTCGTCGTCGCCGGCGCATCGGCTCCCGATATGGAGGGCGATGATGACGTGTTCCTCGGCGACCCATACGGCGACAATCTCGATAGGGCGGTACCGGAGATGGACTATCTGCTGAAAAGCGGCATGTTTTCGGTGGTTGTGTCCGTCGTGAGCGCCAGGCGTGCCGCCCTGGTGGTCGATGAGAACCGCCCCGGGCCTGACACCGTCAAACGGGTCACCGAATTCCTATTTGTGCCGCCGTCGCCGGCGCAGCGGTTGTGGCGCCCATGAGCACCGACGAGCGCCCCGTCACCGGCCCGAAAGTGGGCGCTGAGCCCAGCAATAGCGACATCATCGTGGCGGAAAGAACTGGGCCTGAACGCGATTGCACGCTGATCGCCCGGTCGGGCGGTGTCGCAATCTGGCACACCGACAAGTCGGAAGCACGGGCCGTACCGTGGTGGTTGCCACCTTTCGGTTGGGAGGCGCCGGTGGGGCTGTATCGCGGATTCGGCGCCGACGCACTGGGCGACGTCCTCGAACATGGCCTGGACGTTCCGCCACGGTGCGCGTTCTTCGCGACTGGACATGCGGACAAAGCCTGGGAGTATCCGGCCACCCGGAGCATCGCTGCGATGCTCGTGCTCGACAGCACCAAAGCGAAGCCCAGTTACGTATGCAAGCCCTCCGGCGCCGATGACGCGTGGCGGCCCGATAAATCGTTATACCCCAACGCATACATCGATAACGGGCGGATAGTTCACACGCGTTTCGAGGCAGACCGCGGCACACGTTGCTTCCAGGATGAGCACATGTATGGCCACTGGATTCCCGGTGACGCCCGCGACGCGCTGATCGCCATCGTGCTCGGAGGTCACCGCGCGGCCATCCGAACACGGCTGGAGGGGCTGCAAGGCTGGGGCTCGTACCGCGTCGAACTACTGCCCGGCTAGCTGTGGTGCTCCATGACATTGGCTACACGAACTGGCTCTCACGTGAAAAGCGTTAGCTGGTCCGCCCCCGGGACATCGACAGGAATGCGACCGGCCTGGGCTCGTCGTAGCGGTCACCTACAGCGCTGAGCCCCAACTCCGGGGACAAATAGACGTCGCAGCCATACGGCTCAGCGGCGAAAGTGGATTCGCGCTGCATGGGCTCCACGCTGACATCCCGGACGCCGTAGTTCCCTGACGGTTCGTCCACCGCTTCGAACACCACGGGCAAGGAACGGTCCAGTAGAGACAGGCGATCGATGACCTCCCCGACGGTCAGCGTCCGATTCGCGCGCGACTTCGGATCATCGGCCGCGACCCGTTGGGCGGGTTCGTTTGCAGTCATTCGACACTTCCTAACTCAGAGCGCTGCGGGCCACTCAGGCAGTAATCGCCTGGCGTTGAACGGTTTCGATGCACCGGGTGACGTTGGTGACCAATCGTTCGGGGACGATGACGCCAACGTCATCGAGCAGTAGCCGTGCCTTGGTGTGGGCGGCTTCGGCCTCAGTGGGTGAGGTTCCTGGGTGTGTTGCCGTAGTCATCAGTTTGCGGGCTTGGTCAAGTTTGCGCTTCTCAGTGTCGGTGAGGCGGCGGTCCTGGTGCACGATGCCGAATCGCGCTTTGCGGCGCGCATTCTGGTCGGCCTCGAGGAAGGCTTGTTCGGCCTGGGCGGCAGCCGCGACGAAGGCGTCGATCGCGGCGTCGTCGGCGGGCGGGTTCAACAGTTTGAGGCTCTGCGCGGCACCGAATGCCGTGTAGAAGAAGGCGGTCAGCGGTTCATTGATGTCGCTGAGCAGCGGCCGGGTGAAGTACACGGATTCGGGGTCGGTCTCGAATGCCATGAGCCCCTCAGCGGCGATGGTGTAGCTCGCGAGGCCGATGGCCCAGCGGTCGAGTTGGGCTTGTCGCGCCACATCGCGGAGGGCCTTACGGTGGCGGCGCTCGTCGATCACGGACCATGTCTTAACTCCGGCGTATCCGAGTCCGCCGGCAGCCCCGACGACGGCGGCAGCGATGACGAACGGCGTCCAATCGATCGGTGTCGACGGTTCAGGCGTCGGTTTAGCGGTCGGCTCGGGTTTCGGTGCGGGAGCCGGAGGTGTCGACGAGGTGGGCGCCGGGGATGTCGTGTCCGGCGCCCCGGCCACCTCGAAAAGGTGATCGAGCAGGTCTGGTGTGTGTGAGTCGCTCGCCTGAGGGGATGTCGTCGTCAGCAGCGACGGCATGACGTTCAGCGGGACCAGGGCCATTCCGGCGAAAACTACCGGTGCGAAGGCATATCCAATGCTCCTACCGTTCAGGTTGATGAGCCGGAACAGGCATGCGATGCTGCCGATCAGCATGATCGGAATGGTCACCGCGGAGATGATGCTGTGAAGATTCATGTATCGCCTTGCGGAGTGGTCGAACGGCCCTGGTGCGGACCGTATCGTTGCGGTCTGACATTCCGTTGACGCTCCCCGCGCCAACCGGTGGCTGTACACCTTGAATGTACACACCCTGGCGGTGGCTGTACACCCTGTGGGAGGATTTCGTTATGCCGAACCAACACCGATGGCCCGCGACCTCGATTCGCATCCGCCCGTCGCTGCGGGAGCGGTCCAAGATCGCGGTCCAGCCGGATTCGACTCTGCGTGAACACATTGAGGGCTTCCTGTCGTGGTTGGTCGGCGACACGGACGAGTTGCCAGCCCGTCCAGGCCGTCGGGTGCCCGACGAGTTCGGGCACCTCGACGAGAAGCACTAGCTGTAGCTCGATCACGCGAGGTGGTCACCAGCCGAGGCCGGCGTCCCCTTGGTCGGTGTGTGCGCGGTCGGTGATCTGCCTGGGGTGTTGATACCTGGCACCGTTCTGCCGGTCGATCAGACGTTGGAGCACTGTTTTGGCAGGGTCGGGCAAGCCTGAATCGCTGAGGTCGAGTGGTTCGAGTGTGTTGTCTGCCAACGGGACTGGCCGCAGGGTTTGCACCACGGTCTGCAGGTCCTTGCGGGCTGCGGCGATGTCGCGCAGAAGCTCGGCGGTGGTTTCCGGTTCTGAGCGAAACTGCACGACCACCTCCAGGGACTCCTCGTCGGGCGCGGTGACCAGGACCTCGTCCACGGGGATATCGGCGTCCTCGCAGTCGGTGAAGAATTCTTCGACGTCGGTCTCGCACTCGGCGCGGAAGGAAAAGACGGTCCCCCGGCCCTGGTCTTGGCTCGCACCCTCGTCGTGATCTGTTTCCAGGGCGGCCCGTTCCCTCTCTCGCTGCTTGTCGCGTTGCTTTTCGAAGTAATCGTTGGCGCGGTGCTGCTGCATCAGCAGTTCGGCGGCGCGGTAGCTGGCAGCGTCGGGCAGGCCGGATTCGGCGACCAGGGCGGGAGTGGGGTTGAGTTCGAGGGTCCAGCCTGGTTGGCGGCCTGATTCGAGCATCCGTTCTTCGGCGGCGGCGGCTTTGGCCTGCGCGGCTTCACTCTGGGCTTCCATGCGTAGCTGTGCGGTCAGGGTGCTCAGTTCGAGCCGTTTGGCCTCCAGTTCGGCGGCGTGCTCGAAGTCCCCGAGGCTGGTGTTGTCGAAGTCGTCGAGTTCTCCTTGCAGCCTGGTTAGCCGGGTTTCCAGGCGGGTGCGGTGATGGGGAATGTCCTTGTACGCGTTCTCCATTCGTTGCAGGAGCCCGCGAGCTTTCGCGGCATGGGTGTCGCCGCTGATGGTGGGTGCGGTGGCGAGTACTTCCGCGTCCTCGATGGCGACGGTGGTGGAGGGCACGTCGAGGGTCAGGCGCAGTTGGCTGTTGATGTAACTGCGGCTGGCGGTGATGCTGATGCCGTTGATCGTGGCGTCCAGGGGCCGCGAATCGAAGCTGCTGGCGTTCTTCAGTTTGAGGAAGGCGTCTCGGCATGCGGCCGCGAATGGTTCGGCGGCGTCTTTGCGTTCGGCGAAGGTCTTGCCGCCAACAGCGACCCGGAGGGGTTGGTCGGCCGTGCGGGTGATGCTGTCGATGATCTGGTCCAGGTTGGCCAGTTCTTTGGCGGTGGCGGCGTATTCGCGTTCGGTGTCTCGGCGTTGGCGGTCTCGGCGCACGCCGGCGTCCAGGTGCGCGTTTTCCAGGGCGGTGAGCCGTTTGACGTCGTCGTCGAGCTGGACTTGTTTGACGTATCGGGGGTCTCCGGTGGCGATGGCTTTGGTTTCGGCGGCTGCACCTGAGATGTCGCCTCCCCCAAGGTCTTCGATTTCGTCGATGTCGACGTTTTCGCGTTTGACCTGTTCGATGAACTTGGCTTTGGCTTCGACTTTCTGCCACATGACGGTGTCGAATGCGCCTTCGGTGACGTAGGTGAGGATGTCGACTTCATCGTTCTGGTTGCCTTGCCGGATGATGCGTCCTTCGCGCTGCTCGAGGTCGGCTGGGCGCCAGGGGACGTCGATGTGGTGCAGCGCCACGGCGCGGGTTTGGACGTTCATTCCGGTGCCCATCTTCTCGGTGGAGCCGATCAGGACGGCGATTTCACCGCTGCGGCAGCGATGCTGCAACGCCAGCTTCTCAGCCGGTTTGGCGGCGTCGTGAATGAAGGCGATCTTCTCGGCGGGCATCCCGCGGGCGATGAGCTCGTCGCGGATGGCGCCGTAGATCGTGAACTGTCGCTTATCTTTTGACGGTGTTCCGCGGTCGCAGAAGCCGATCTGGAAGGCGCCGCGGATCGGTGAGATTTCGCCGGTATCGGCGTCGCGGTACACCCGTTCGGCGTTGGCGCGATAGCGGCGCATCATTTCGTCGGCGACTCGGCTCGCCCGGGACACCGCGGGGGCGGGCAGGTTCGCCATCCGGGGATCCAGGCTCACGTTGCGGCCGTCGTTCGCGCATTTGAGCGTGTTGTCTTTGTCCGGCCGTCGCGGGTCCAGGTGGTCCAGGCGCCAGCCCAGGTCGGTGATGAAGTCCTTGACGACCTGATCGGGCACCATGCTGATCACCGACCGGTGCCCGTCGACCAGCTTGGGCAGCGCCATGGGTACTTCATCGCGAGTGACGACGTCAGTGAAGATCGATGACAGCGACAGCAGCTCGGGCAGGTTGCAGAATTTCCCGACGCGGGTGACCGGCCGCAGTGACGTTCCGGTTGCGTTGAATTCGACGGTACTGACCGTGGTGGTGAAGGCCGCGCCCCAGTCGTTGATGTCGGCGACGCCGGCGGCCGCGAGAAGGTCAGGCCGCAGATAGTTCTGCATGACCCACAGCTCCCCCAGGCTGTTGGCCACGGGGGTTCCGGTCGCAAAGGTCGCGACGCGTTCGACGATCTGGTCGCGGCGTAGCCCGGCCGCGCGACCTTCCTCCCGGCGCCGCTGACGTAGAACGTCGAGTTTCATGGCGAGGTCTTCGGCGCGCTGCGCTCCGCTGGCGCAGGACAGCTCCTCGATATTGCTAAGGCGCCCTTGATTTTTGAACATATGGGCCTCGTCAATCACGAGGTAGTCACACCCGCTCTGCTCGAACCGCAGGCCGGTGTCTTTGCGCTCCTGCTTGGTCATCTCTTTGAGCCGGGCATCGAGGCGCTTTTTCTGTGCCTCGATGCGCTTCTTGCTGACGGAGGTGACTGCGCGATCCTTGTTGTTGTCGAGTTCGTCGAGCTGCTTCTGAATGTATTCGAGCTGGGTCTGTTCGTTGACTCCGATTGCCGTGAACAGGCTTTGGGGCACGATCACCATGTCCCAGTCGGCGGCCGCGGATTGGGATACGAAGCGGCGGCGCCCCTCGGGGTTGGTGCCCGCCTCGCCGAGCAGGATGCGGGCCGCTGGATACCATTGGGCGGCTTCGCGGCCGACCTGCTCCACGATGTGGTTCGGGACGACAAACCAGGGCTGGGAAACCAGTCCAAGGCGCTTGAGTTCCATCATGCCCATCAGGCACGATCCGGTCTTCCCGGCACCAACAACGTGGTCCAAAAGCACTGTGGGCTCGGCGATTATCCTCGCCACGGCGTCGCGCTGGTAATGGTGGGGCTCGAACTTGTCGGACAGGCCGGGCAGGGTTAGGTGGTCGCCGTGGTGCTTGGGGGCCACGAGGCTGTTGAACCGGCGGTTGAATTCGGTGACGAGAATGTCGCGGCGGGTGTCGTCGGCGAAAATCCACTTCTGGAATGCTTGGGTGATCTTCGCGGCTTTAGCCTGGGCAGCCGATGTCGCCTCGAAATCTAGTGCCGGGCCGCCTGTTTCGGCGACGACCTCGGCGGGCCGGTTGACGACAATGGGTTTGGAGTTGCAGAGGGCGTCGAGTATGTCGATGGCGTCTTTGGACTCGGTGCCCCACGTCTCGGTCATGGCGACCGTGCCGCGTAGGTTGTTGGGGCATTCCACTGACCAGGTGCCGCCGACGTGGTCGGCAGTGACTTTCTCGGCTCCGAACGTCTCCCTTGCGAACTGGGCGATGTATTTGGCGTCGATCCAGGGCGTGCCGGGGCGGGTCTTGATCTGTGAGGCTTCTTTGTCGCGCGGCATCACCTGGCGCAGCGCGGTCACGTAATCGTCGTATACGGGGTTGCGTTCGGCGGCATCGGCTGCGGCGACCAGCTTTTCGCGCACGTTCCCGGACAGAGCGGTGACGGCGGGGACCAGTTCCTCGGGGTCGTGCAGCGATGGGTACGCCAGGCCCCGCAGTTGCTCGCGAGCGGTGTCCGCCTCGACGTTCAGAAGTGTGGCGATGTAGTCGATGTCGATGCCGTGGCGTTGGTCCATGCTGATGGCCATGGCGTCGCTGATGGTTGCGGCGGTCTCGGGGACGGTGCGGGCCGATAGCACATCCACCGAGAAGATCGGGGCTTTGGTGGCAACGCCGGTCAGTTCGTTGAAGATCTCCAGACTGGCGACGTGCGCCCAGCCGGGATCGTCCTTCATCCCGCCGTCAAGGTGGGGCCGGCGCTTGGACGGGGCGTTGGGTTCTGCGGCCTTTTCTGCCCACTCTTCTTGTAGGTGCTGGGGCACCGGACCGCGGTAGGGCCGGCCCTCCTCGCCCTGGTCTTTGCGCCATTTCTCTTCGTATCTGGCGTATTTCTTGGCTTGCGCTTCCTGGGTCGGCGGGCCCGGGACTATCAGCTTGAATCGGTTGACCGGACCATGCTTGGCGACGTAGTCGTCGTAGAGCCGGTTCAGGTGGGCGCGGAGCTGTTCGCGGACTTCCAGCGGCTGGCCAGTGCCCTGGGAGGCGATCACCGATTGCGCGGCGTCGCGCAGTTCGATCAGCGAACGTGCCTCCTGCAGACGGGATTTCGGTGTGCGTTGCTCCACCCACGCGTGGCCGGTCCACCGCTGGATACTGCCGGTGGCGTCGTTGTAGCGCAGGGTGTCAGGGATGGGTCGTTCTGCCCGGTCGGCGGCGGTGAGCAGGCCGGGATCGAACACGGTCGCGTCAACGTCGATCAGCGATTCGGGGGTGGCCGTGAGGCCTCGCCCGAGGCCCTGGGCGTGCTCGATGATGGCGCCGAGCCGGTCACGGACCTGTGCGGCGAGCTCGTCGCCGCTCGCCTCCCCCACCACCTTGAGTGTCGCTGATCCGTAGATGCCCTGCCCCAGCGCCAAACTGCCCAGGACGTTCTCGGGGTGATTGTGGAAGTACTCGTTGATGTTGAGTGCGCCATCGACGTGCTCGGGCTTGAAGACGCTTTCATCGACGAGCTGGTCGACGTCCTCGAGGTCCAGGGATTCGGTGTCGATCCAGCGGGTCATGTCGTCATCGATTGATGCGTCGATGTCCTTGCGCCGCAACACCAGAATGTCGGTGACAACCTCGGTGCCCGCGACGCGTTTGAAGGCGGTGGACGGCAGACGCACTGCACCGACCAGCTCGGCCTGCTCAGCCATGGCCCGGCGGGCGCGGGTATCCATGCTGTCCATCGTGTAGCGGGAGGTTAGGACGGTGACGTACCCACCCGGCGCGGTCAAGGCCAGGGCCTTGTTGATGAAGTGGTTGTGGATGGAGAAGCCGTGCGGATTGTGCGCGGGGTCGACGAGAGAGAAGTTGCCGAACGGCACGTTGCCGACCACGGCGGCGAACGAGGCCGCCGGCACACGGGTGGTCTCGAACCCTTCGGCGCGGATCTGCGCGTTCGGGTACAGCGCTGCGGCGACGGCGGCGGTCATGGGGTCGTTCTCGACGCCGACCATCACCGCGTCTGACGGTGCCAGTCCGATGAAATTTCCTGAGCCGCAGCCGGGTTCGAGGACGCGGCCACCGGTGAATCCGGCCGAGCGGACCGTATCCCACATGGCCTGGGCGATGGCGGGGTCGGTGTAGTGGGCGTTGAGGATGCTGGCTTCGGCGGCGCGGTAGGCATCGGGCCCGAGGGTTTCGCGCAGGTGGTCGCGTTCGGCGGCGTACTGGTCGGTTCGGCGGTCGAACAGGTCGGCGCACGCGCCCCACCCGGACCAGGTGGCCAGCACCTCTTGTTCGACGGCGGTGGCGGGCCGGTCTTCGCGGCGGAGGCGCTCGATGACGTCGATCGCTGCGAGGTTGGCTTGGATGCGTGCTTTGGTTCCTGACGGGACGCGGATGTCGGTGCCCGGCCGGAATGGGACGGACTCGACGATTGCCGGTGCAGCGGGCGCCGGCGATGGTGCGGCGTCGTCTTGCGTTGGGGTGGAGGGGATTTGCGGTGCCACGGTGACGGACGGGACCGGTGGTGTCGGTTCGGCTGCGGGAGTGGCAGCAGGTGCGGGCGAGGTGGCCGGCGCCGGGGTGCGGCGGGGTTGGGCTGCTGGGGCGGTGCGCCGCTCTCCCGGTGTGGTGAAGATGTCGCCGACCATGGGTTCGGGGCCGGCGGCGGCTTCGATGTAGGCGCGGCCGGTGGCACTGTGGAATTCGGCTGCGTCCTCGTCGCGGTTGAACAGGTCGTAGCCGCCGAGCTCGTGCACGGTCGTGACCGCGGCGGCCAGGTCGTCGGCCTGCTCGGATCCGGTGACGGTGTTCGAGGCGAGGTCGGTGTAGACGATCCGGTAGCCCCCCGCCCGGGGGGCCGGGCTTGCGGCGGTGATCGGCGGGGTGGCCCGTGGCGTCGCCGGCGTGACGGCGGCGGGGACGCGGGGCGGCGGCAGTGGTGCGCCACCGGGGTCGATGCTGCGCGGGTCGGTGGGTTGGTCGAAGTCCTCGAACAGGGAGAGCTGGGGCTGGGGTTCTACTGCTCGGGATACCCGTCGGCCGCCAGGTCCGCGTACACCAGCGGTGTCAGTTCGGCTGCCAGCGGGTGCCGGGGGCCGTCCGGCACCGGCAGCTGGTCCTCGATCCGGGCGATCAGCAGGTAGGCCGCTTTGATGCGGAACATCACCGAGAAATCCGGGTCCGGCCACACCATGTCCGCCAGGGCGTCGATCTGCTCCCCCGGGTCGGTCCGATAGCGGGCGTCGTTCCACCGCAGATTCCACGGCACCTGGTTGGCCGGCACCGGCTGATGCAGCGGCGGGTCGACCGGCACCGTCGGCTCCGGTTCCTCCTGCTGCTCGATCAGGTCGTACAGTTCCTGACGCACGATCGTCTCCCGCGCGTTCTGCAACGCGGTCTGCCGCAGCCGGACGGTGGTCATGTAGTCCGGGTGCGCTCCCTGGCGCTCGGTCCAGCTCTCGATCGAGGCGCTCGCCAGTTGATCGGCCAACTCCGAGGCCATCCGGTCCAGCCGCGCCGTCTCGGCCACCAGGTGCCGTTCGGTCTGTTCGGGGGTCCAGTCCGCTGGCAGGGGCAGCCACCTCGGGTACACGTCGTTGACCGCCTGGCGCATCCACTCGGTCACGGGTGTCGTCGCCTTCCTCGATGCTGAACAAATCCGGCTGGTTGATGTGGTCCCTGCGCGCCATAGCGTTCTCCCGGTGCCGCTGGTCATGAGTTCTCCTCGTGATCTGCGGCATCGACCAGGGTGGCCGTGCCCGTGCCCGGCGCCACCGTGGTGGTCGCCTGTGGTGTGCGCCGCGAGGGCGCGGGTGTCGTCATGATGACGACTGGGAAGGTGTTGTCGGGGTGCTGGCGTGGATGGGTCGTGGCGAGCCCAAATCCTCGACAACCAAGTATGCCTGAGTCAGTGCCTGGTCGATGTCCTTGATCTGTTGTTCCAGGGTCAGTTGCTGCCGCTCGGCGCGCGTCTTGAGCACCTTGAGCTTGTCGATGACCGAGGTGACCGGCACGAGTGCGGGGTGCGGCTTGATCTCGATCCTGCGGTTGACGGGGGTGCCGCCCTTGAGTGTGGCCAGCGCGGAGCCGGGCTCCCACATGAGGTGGGTGTCGAGTCGCTCCAGGGTTTCCGGGCTGGTCTGGTATCCGCGCTTTCCGAGGGTCGCCAGGGTGGTGCGGCCGGGGCCACCGACGGCGGCCAGCCGGCTCTTGGTCATCTGCAGTTCCAAGAGACGCTTTTCGATCCACATCGCGAGGTTGTCGAAGTCGTCCTCGGCGTCGGGGTTGATCACCGGGCGCGGGCGCTTGCCCACCTGGGTCTCGCGGGGCGTCGGCATCGAGCCGAACATGATGGCGTGCGCCGACCCGGCCTCCCAGGAGCACAGTTCGTCGAGTTTGGACAACACGGTGCGGCCCGGAACCCGGAGCTCTTTACCGTCCCCGCGTGGTTTGCCGAGCAAATTGAGCGTGGAGCGGGAGACCAGGCCAAGTTTGCTGGCTTCCAGCTGGCTCATTCCGAGCTCGCGCAGCCGGTCGTTGACGAACTGCGCCAGCCGGGCCACATCAGCTTTGACACTGCTGCTGGCCAGCATCTCCACGTGGTTTTGAGTCAGGCCTGTCCGGGCCACGACCTCGCCTACGGGGTGGCCTTCGCTGAGCAAGGACCGTGCCAAATTGACTGCGGCATCCTCGTCTAACGGCGCGGCGGTGATGGTCGCCTCCTGGTCTAACCGGTCCGGTGGTCCCCCGTTCACAGGGATAGTACATGTTTCAGTATGGCACTAATAGAGCAACAGCGACACGCCCGCAACACAGTGGTGTTTACGAAAGTTAAGCAAAAGGGGCGGGATTTGCAAGACGCGTGGTATCTGCTGTGACCGATGGGGCGCCCGGACTCCGGCGCCACGCTCAGGCCGAGCGTAGTTGCTACAGGCCTCGATCGTAGCGTTGCGAGCTCGACTTCGGCGGCAGAAACTCTGTCGGGAGGCTGAGTTCACTGGCCGGCCGGCTGATCTGCTCGAAGACCGGGACCATCCATTCGTGTGCCGGCTCGGTCTGCGACATGTCCGGGCAAGAGAAAGCGGCCCGCTGGACGAATACCTCGCGCGGAATTGCGCCGTAGTCCAGTCCTCGATCGGCCTGGGCCGCGACGGCGTTCATGAAGGCGCGGGTGGCGCGTCCTGTGCCCTCACGGAACGGGTGCGCATAGTTGATCCAGCAATATGTTTGTGCGGCCTTGTCGGCAAACTGCGCGTCGTCCAGATCGGGCCAGTTGGTCTCGGCGACGATGGCGGCCGCGCGGTCAAGGCAGGCCGTGATCTTGTCGGTGCTGGCGAAACTGCTCCACTTGGCCACCTCGACCTCGCGGAATTCGCCGGCGAACGGGTACACGTCCTGAAAGAGCCACCGATGCACGCCACGTAGGTGCTCGGCGTCGAAGGTTTCCGAGACCGGGGCCTGGCCGCGGGCGAGCTCCATCCATCGGCTGTAGGCGAAATGGTGCTCGAGCCGTTCCAGGTCGCCGGCGTCGCGGATACCGAGGTGGTTGCGCAGAACGGTGGTGCCCGGCCAGAAGTAGTCGTTCCACTCCACGGGGACGCGAAAGCGAGGTGCGTCTACCGATGCGCGTCGTGCCGCACGCTGGCGAGCAGCTCCGCCCGGTACTGGTCGCCGGTGATCTTTCCGGTAGCCAGGTCGGCGAGGCGAGCCACCGACTCGAGGTCGGGCGTGTAGCCCTCGATCGCGCCGTTGACCACTGCGTCGTGCACGAGGCGGCGTTCCTGGGGTGGCAGGGCAGCCAAGATGCCCTCGTAGGTGCCCGCTGCCTGCGCGCTGGTGGTCGCCGGAGTCATGACACCCAGTCTACCTACACCCCACGACATCCGCTTCCCCATTTTCCGCTCCTGACATGCGCGTTTGTTAACGCCAACGGAGCTCCGCCGATGAGCGCTCATGTGCTTGGGGCGGCGTCCTTCTTACCCGGCAGGAATGCGTTGAGTACCGCGGCAATCCAGGTCGAGCGCGTGTTGAACCCGAGCTGCGCGCCGATTGTGTCGATGACGTGGTCCTGCTCGGACGTGGGGCTGAACGCGATTTGCGCGCTGCCGCCGCCTAGGTAGCGCACCGCCGATGGGTCGGCCGGGAACAGGTCGTTGCTCGGCGCGGTGGAATAGCGACTCGCAGCGATGATGCTGGCAAGCTCTCCGGTCTTGTGAATGGCACTGATCGCTTCCAGAACCACATGCAGGTTCGTCGATTTGGTGCTGTGGCGGTACTTCTCGAAACGGGCTTTCACGCCTGGGCTGACATAGACCGCGGTCGTCGGCTTCGTCCGGGTGCGCGGGCGGCCGGGCCGGCGGGCGGGCACCTCGGCTGGCGGTACCGGCTCGATAGCTGGCGTGGCGACCGGGGCCATTGGTCGCACGAGCGCCACCGGAGCGGCGGGTTCAGGCTCGGGCGTGGCGTCGGGCGCGGGCGCGGGGGGGATTAGGCCGGCCAAGCCAGCGCTACGACTCGGCTTGGTGAGGTCCCCAAGATTCTCTGTCGGCAACTGCTGGCGGGTCAGTCCGCCAGTCACGGGTGGCTGGGACGACTTACTCACGGCCATACTCCTTCTTCAATCATGTTTTCGCGAATGTTCGATCCTCGCGTGAGAATCTCTGCGGTCAGCTTTGCGAAATCCTCGGCTACGGTGGCAGAGGTTGAACTCACCACCGAACTCGCGTCGGCTTTGCCTCTACGGATTGCCGAGCGCGACGGGTTGTTCACAATCTCCTGCTCAAGTTCGTGCGCAAGTCGGCCGAATTTGGGCACGTCCCGGCCGACGGCTTCGGAATGTCTGATGAACGCATTGAGCATCACGTCCTCGTTCTGACCCAGGTCTGCGGCCACGTTCTTCTGCATTTCTTCACGGATCTTCTTGGACGAAAACCCAGAGGCGAAAATGAAGCAACCCAGGAGCATGACGTACGGGTTGTGCTCCCGCATCGCCCGCAGATCACCGGCCAGCTCGCGCAATCCGGTCCGCGACAAATCGTCAGTCTTCATCGGAACGACCACAAACCGCGCGGCACACAGCGCGGCCTGCAAGAGCAGCTGATTCTCGGGCGGAGAGTCGATGAAGATCAGCCCGTACTGGTGGCTGATCTGCTGCAACGCAATTGCAAGGGACATCAGTGCCTGCTTGGCGGCCCGAGGGTTTCCCATTTCAGCGGCCATCACCGGGGCAATTTTGCGGACATACGGGCCACCAGTGACCACATCAAGGCGCGGACGAACGTCACGCACTGGGGTCAGTGGCGCGCCAGCCGTGATCGCGCTGTATAGGTTCCGCCCCTTGTCGTCGGCCTCGGTATTGGCGTAGCCGAGCATGTTCGCGACGTTGCCCTGACCATTCAAGTCAACGAGCAGAACACGGGCGCCATCGGAGGCGACAAGGGCGGCGCCGTGCGTCGAGCACGTCGACTTTCCTACCCCACCCTTGCCGTTCGCGAACAGATAGACATTGCCAAGCTTGCTGTAATCGACGGCGGGTTCTACCAGCCCTGGGCTGTCCCAAGCCGCTACGCTTCTAGTCATGCGGACGCCTCACTCTGCCAGAGTCGGGGATTCTTCGCGTCTGTCACACAGCGCCGGAGCCGGCCCTGCGTCACATTCGCTCTCACGGTCTGCAGAGTCTATGGGCTCCACTGGTGCTGTACGTGCCGCGCCGCACCCGCACTCCCCTATCGCGCGTCATGTTGCGTTCGGCTCCCGGGCGTGTGTGACTCAGTGCGGTGCATCAGGTAGCAAACGAAATACCGCCGCACATGGGTCGTGCAGTGTTCATGCAACCGTGCTGCCAGGTGCCGATGGTGGCTCGGCGGTCAGTCGTCGGCACCACTGCGAGGACAGCGGAATCCGAGATGCCGGTGCACGTCTTCAGCCCGGCTGCGGCGCGCGCGGAGCGTGCCGTTCCGCCGACAATGCCTTGCGCACCTCGAGCCATCACTGCATGTCGCGCCCCATATACCGCGATGCAGCGGATGTAAGCCACCGCCTGACTCAATACCTGACCCAATACCTGACATCACATTGTGAACAGTATTGCGATGGCCACGTGAGCATATGGCCGCATCACTGGCATGCGGCAGATTACGTCGAGCATGGGACTCACACCTGCGGACGTATTGCGAGGTATGTCAGCAACGCTATTGGTGTCGGAGTGGCGTACGCAGCTACACCGAGAACGCCACAGATCATTGTTAGAAAAATAATTTTCGCCATTCGGCGTGTCGCCCCGCGATGCATGTCGTGTCGGGCGGCATCGCACATCTACATGTCAATGTGTGCACCTGGTCGACGACGGATAAGACGCGACGCATCGACCGGTATCCGTAGCGCTGTTTATGGTCATACAGCCCTACGCGTTTACGGCGATGCCTTGGCCGTCGCGCGGCACTCAACACGTCATGGCACGGTACGTGCAGCCTGGCACAGTGCACACGATGAAATGCCGTGTGGCATTAACGGCAGTGCTGCTGGTGGAGCGGATACATATGTCCGTGCATGTGTGCGACCTAGGGTGGTGAATGCAATGCAGCGCGATACGGTGCGAACTGTCTCACGACGGACTACCAGCCGGATATGTTCACAGACAGCATTAACTATCGATCGCGGTGTAGCGGTCGATGCTGCATAGCAGATATTGGCCGCAGCACAGAAATCAATCGGGCCTTCCATTGAGGCACGCATTCATCGGCCATTACGTGAGTTTGAAGCGGTGTCCGACCGCGGTATCAGCTGACCTGCGGATTTGCTCCGCGCAGTGGCAGCATCCTGGCTCACTTGACGCAAAAAGGCGCCTGATGAGGACCCTGTCGCGCGATGGGGCGCCTCAGGCACTCTCTACTTGGGCACCCGTCGATAGGCCAGCAGCGGCCCTCACAGCGGCCCCTCGCAGGTCAACGGCCCGACCAAGTCGGGTACAGCTCAGCGGGGGAGTGGTGCGCCGGGTTCTGCGCCCGTCACAGGTCCGCTGCGCCCTTGAGTCCCGCGGCGATAGGGTGAGCAGCATCGACTCCTGGAGGTGAAGCCATGGCTGACAATGTTCGCGGCGATGTGACGCGGGTCGTGCCGAACCTCAAAACCGGTAACTACTACCTTGCAGTGCAGGATCCTCCGCTCGATTCGAAGGTTGCCGTCGAGCGCGGCAAGAAGGTCACCAGAGCCGTACGCGTCAAAGCCGGTGAACTCATGGAACCAAAGAGGCGCCGAGGGGCGCGGGTACCGATTCGGACGCGGAAACGCTCAACACCGCCGGCAGAGACGACGTCTGGACAGATCGTGATTGGCGCCAAGTCCGCCCGGCAGCATGGCGCTTCACCGAGCGACCCGCACGACTTGGTCAGCACCGTAGCCGGCGGGGATGTGGAGGAACCTCGTGCACAGGTGCAGGACTACACCAAACGTATATTGGCGCAGCTGGAACTGAAGCTGAAAACACGTCTGAGCTCGATCGATGCCGCCGATATTGATCTTTCGGCGCTCGGGCCCGTGGACGAGATCGCCGAGACGATGCTGTCTCAGCTGCCGGCGAGTCACCCGTTCGACGAAGTGGTCGGCCCGTTCTACGAGATGGATGGAGCCGCGAACCGTATGCACGTGTCGGCGGAGACGGTGCAGGCTCGTGTGCGCAGCAACGAGTTGCTGGCGTGCCCGACGGCCGAGGGGGATTTGGTGTTCCCAACCTTCCAGTTCACCTCCGACGGCACTGCCCTGCCTTGGCTGGGCAGGGTGTTGTCCGCCCTGGCCGCCGGCACGGAAGATCGCTGGCATGTAGCGATGTGGCTGAATACACCCAATGAACAGCTCAACGATGAAACACCGCGTGATTTGCTGAATGACGGGAAATCGGCGGCCGTGCTGAAGGTCGCTGAGCAGACTGCCGAGCGCTGGTGCCACTGAGTCGCACCGGCCTGGGTTTGCGCAAGCCTCCGGCCGACATCAGCGGCTTTCCCACCAAGAAGCTTCGCAAAGGCACGGTGCTGTTCCGTGCCCACCACAAGAACAACGGCCCGTGGTGGTTCGCCAGCGACAATGGCGGCAGATTCAACCTCGACCCGCCGGCAGGCACCTGCTACCTGGCAGTCGACGAAGAAGCTGCGCTTCGGGAGCGCCTTGGCCGCGCGATGGTCAAGCGTGGACTGGTTTCCCAGGGTTTTGCCGATGAGACGGTCGTGTCGCGGGTGAGCGTGTTCAGGGGCGGCCGGGTGGCGCACACCTGCCACCGCGAGGCCACCAACCACGGCATGACACGTGAAATCGCCACGTACGCCCGGCGCGGGTACGGCCTGACCCGCTCGTGGGCGCGGCGTTTTCACGCGGTGGGACTACGGGGAATCCTGTACGAGTCCCGGTTCACCACGATCACCAAGCCGAACGCATACGCGCTGTTCGATGACGCCGGGTCGAAGTCCTGGCCCGATGATCCGGCCCCGGCCGCGGGTGCCGATGCTTGTCGGCGGGCCGGCCTCAAAGTCTTCAGCCCACCGGCAAGCAAGTCGCTGCGTATCGTGCCGACCGTCTGAGGGCCAGCGCTCGGCTGCGCAGCGGCACATGGGTTCCGATGGAGACCCGTTTCTAGGTCGAAGGCGGCGAAGTTTTCGACACCTGGCTCAAGGTAGTGATGGTCTGGCTCATGGTCTGGGTCAACGAAGCAATGGTGTTCAGGAGCTCGTCACGCTCGTGTTCGAGTCGATGGATGCGTTCTTGAAGTTCGTGCTCTCGGCGGCGGGCGGCCTCCAAGTCGGCGCCTTGCAGCAGGAGAAGGTGCTCGAGGTCTTGCGGGGGCGCGGTCGCCGCCGGTGGCCACCGTCCGATTGTGCGTAGGTGGTTCTCGAAACTGTCTGCGTTCAAGAACCATTGTTCTGCGCCCCGGCGGCCTGCGATGTGCCCGCGTTCGCTCTCGACGGGGGAGTCGGCGCGGCTGGCGAGGTCGGTGGCCCAACGCGGTGTGAAGCCGGCTAGCTTGCCGGCTTGTCCGGCGAGGTAGGCGCGGTGGCCCGCTGGGCTGATCACCTCGCCATGCTCGCCGCCTGGCCACGGCGTCCCCGCTGGGCCGTTCATGCGTGCAACCTTAGCTTATTCCGGCATCGTTCCGTCTAACGTGCAGCTGCGTTCCGCTATAACGCCGCATTGACCCCTGTCGCGACACGACCCCTGGCTTCATTCCGGAATACCGAGTGGTCATTTAGACTGTCCGCTAGTAACGAAATGATTTGTGACCTGCGTCAACAGCCTTAGCGGTAGAACGGAACGGTTTCCGGAATCGGCTCCGTTCCACGGTAGTGACGCCGGGTGCAGACAGGAAACGGAGCAGGGATGGCCGAGAAATCCAGCACCGCGGTACTTGACGACACCGCAGCCCGCCGCAAGCGGCGTCAGGGTTCGGAAACCCGCAAGATGAATGCGACTTTGCGGGTGCGCTACAACGAGGATGCTCTCGAAGTGTTGTCGGCCTGCGGCGGCGACCGTCTACCCGAGCTGATCCGGCAATACGGGGATTTTCTGACTGAAATGCTGCCGGTCGCCGATGCGAAAGGTGTTGATCCGCTGGAGTTGTTCCGGCAGACGGCGAACGCCCTGCTCGACGACGAGCAGCACCAGCAAGCCTGCTAGCTGTAGGTCCGCGACTCCATTTCTGCCGGGGCTGACGGGATGGTTGAGCCTTTCGGAATTTAGCGGCTCGCGACGATGCGGCCGCCGAGAACTTCGGCCACGAGGTCGAGCGCTTGGCGTTCGGCCTCGATCTCGTTCTCGGCCGGTGGGCCGTGGGCCAGCGCGGCCGCCCAAAAGGTCCGGTCGACCTCAGGGTCTTCGGCCGGCATTGTTCGGCTGATTTTGTCCATTTCGGCGTCGGCGCGGGATTGGTCGCGATCGGCAAGCCATGCCTGCCATTGGTCACGTTGGGCCCGGTAGCGGGCGATGCGGTCCTGGCGGACGCTCTCGGTGTCGTGGGCGGTGGCAATGTCGTCGAGTGTTGTCGCGCCGGGACCAACGGTGCCTCGGCCTGTGCGGGTAATCAGGCCGAGGATTTCTAATGCGGTGAGTGTTTCGTCGCCGGCGGTTCCGGACACTCGAGCTGCGGCGAAAATGTCTGCGCGGCGCGTCATACCGTACGAGGCGATGAGTTCGTAAATGCGCCGCAGGTGATGCCCGGCAACCCACCAGGCGTCGTGGACGGGCTCGATGCGGACCCGTTCTGCTCTGGCCGGGTCGCTGGTGATCCCGTGCGGCGTGGTGAGGGCGTAGTAGTCGGCGTCGCCGTTCACGGCTTGTCTGGTCAAGATGAGAGGCGCTCCCGGGCGGTCTCGCAAGTCGCGCAGCACCCGCCATACCGCATCTGGGCTGAGCAGGCCGGTGCCCAGTGACAGGTTGCGGCCGCCTACTCCCACCACCCAGACATCGTTGATAAGTTCCCCGGCTGTCAGGGCGTGCCAGGCCAGGGTTTGTAGGACGGCGTGTACGGTCCAGCGGTACCGTTTTCCGGCGTATTCGTGGTCGGCCCAATCCATGGCTGTGGATAGCCAGCGCCGTAGTTCCACTGGTCCCCGCGGGCCGGTCCGGTTTTCCCCGCTTCCTGTTGTGCCCCCCGGTGTGTTCTTCCCCTTGTGCTGCGGGTGGCGGTATTTGAGCGTGTTGGTGCATAGCCAGGTCAGGGCCTTGGTGAAGTCGTGGTTGAGGGCGTTTCCGGCGCGGTGTTGGTATCGGGCGAAGGCTTGTCCTAGGCCGTGCTGCCAGGGCCCGCCTGGGGCGATGAGTTCGGCGATGCTGGCCCGGCTGTGGCCACGTGCGATGGCGGCGCAGATGACGGCCATCCGGGCTTCAGAGGCGCTGGCCCATTGGCGTTGGCCGTTGGCGATGACGCCGTGGACGGCGAAGTCGGTGATTGCCGGGTCCATGGGGTCGTTGCGTACGTATGCCGGGGCCAGGCGCTGATCGTCGCCGGTGCCGGTGCAGTACGCGTTGATGTCGACTGTGCCGGTGTCAATTGGGGGAGCGGATTCAGCGGGGTCGATCGGTCGGGGTTTGACGGCGCCGAGCAGCTCGTAGAGACGGGGCAGGAGGCTGGGCTCTGAGCGGGTGGCGAACGCGTCGACGGCATCGGCGAGGGTCCCGTCGAGTTGGCGGTACCCGCCGTTCTTGGCCGGGGTTCCTGGTGCACTCAGGCAGGCGTATTGCGGGTCGGTGGTGTTGGGGTTGGAGTCGAGTGTGGGCAGCCTTGCGGCGAGCAGTCGGGCGATGTTCTTCAGTTCGGCGAAGCTGGCTGTGGTGCCGATGGCCAAGGGGCACAACAGGTGTCCGCCGCTGGGGGAGTGGTCGCTGACCACTTTGCCGCCGCACCGGGTGATCCATTCGGTTGCGGTGGCCATGTCGGCATCAACCTGGGCGCGGCCGCCGCGTTTGTCGTCGAAGTCCAGGTACAGGAGTGCGGTGCGTAGGCCTTTGCGCGTGAATGGGTACAGCGCGGCGGGTCGGGTCGGCAGTGTCTTGGTGAGGTCTCCCGTGTCGGAGAATTTGCCGGTCGCCGGGTTGTAGAGGCGCATCGAGCGCCGGCCAGGCGCGCTGATCAGCGGCGCCAGGGTCTTCCAGACACGCTCAGGGCGCTCCGGAGCCGCCGATGTGTGGGCCGCGGTCGCCGTCATGACCGTTGCGGCAGCGCTATATCGGCCTCAGGGTGGGAGGGCCGGGTAGCGCTGTGGTGTTCGTTGCTGGGAGAGCAATCCTGTTGATCACAGTTTGCGCAGTCCCCTAGACCTGATTCTGGGTATGCGCTACCGTGAGGACTGCTTGAGCTGGATGGCATCAAAGCGCCCTTCTAAAGGGTGGTGCGGAGGCACCGAACACCTGAGCTGGATACTCGGGTGACAAGTTCAGAAGCGATTACCCTCGGCCGCTAACCGAGGGTTTCGCATTTTCTGGGTCTTGGTGGGCCTACTCGCGTGCGGATATGCAGTTGTGGTGTGCTGTTCATTGGTGACGCCCTGGGCCGTTGCGGGCTGGCTTGACGTTCCTCTCGTCGTTACTGCTGTGACTCGTGTTGCGAGCAAGTCTGACACCCACTGCGCGGTGCCACCGCGCCGACACGCCGGGCCAGTGGCGAAACCCAACCCAAGCCGGCCATCCGGGGCGAGCTTGCGTGCACGGCGGTTTCTGGGGCCCTGGTTGCCGGTGGGCGCGTTGATCTAGGTGCTTTTTCTGCCCAGCTCGGGCGGATATGAGCGAGGCGGCCGTCAGTGGCCGCGCGGATCGCATTTCTCACGGTGAAATCCCCCTGGATATGGCCGTGGCCGTCATGTGGGTCGTGCCGGGACGAACCTGATGCGCTCAAACCTTGCGCACTAGACGAATGATGCTACACACTAGGCAATGAGTAAACGCAAGTGACGCAAATCGTTGTGTCGTACCTGTGATGTCGAAAGGAGTGGGGATGTCGGAACCGATCACCCTTGATACCGAGGCCGCCCAGCAGGCGGTCCAGGCCTGGCGCGACTACGGAGATCAGGTGCAGGCTCATGGCCAGAAGCACCACATGAACCTCGACGAGCTCCGCGCGACGGTCGGTGACGCGTACAGCCCGTACGTGGACGCCAAGCAAGCCGAGTTGCAGGCCCGGCAAGCCGCCTACGCCCGCGCCGCGGCTAACGCTCACGGTCACGCGCAGCGGCTGTCCAACACGGCCACGATCTTCACCACGACCGACGATGACTCCGCAGCGCGGATGCACGCCATCCTGGCCGACGGGGTGGAATCCACTGGGGCCCAAAGCATTCGTTCGGTCAGCAATGGCACCGTCAGTGACGAGGAAGCCAGGTTGAACGTGGAGAACATGGAGCGCATCGCCAAATCCGATCTTCCTGGCGCCGGCATGCAGTTCTGATGATTGGTGTGGCCTGCACCCTGCAAGGCCAGCGACAATAAGAAGGTCAACTTGCGAAAGGGGTGGGAGATGTCGGAACCGATTTCTCTCGATAGCGAGGCCGCCAAGCAGGCGGTCCAGGAGTGGCATGACTACGCCAACCAGGTGCAGGCCCACGGCCAGAAACACCACATGACCCTCGAAGAAATCCGCACCGCCGTGGGCGACACCTACGCCCCGTTCGTCGCGGCCAAGCAGGCGGAGATGGAGGCCCGCGAAGCGGCGTACGCCCGGGCTGCAGCCAACGCTCGCGGTCACGCGCAGCGGCTGTCCAACACGGCCACCATTTTCGAGACCACTGACGATGAGTCCGCAGCGCGGATGAACCGCATCCTGGACGCGTAGCCTGCGATTATGGACTTGAAGGTCGATCCGGACGGTCTGCGGGCCGACGGTGCCGCTTTGGCTGACTCAGCAAGCCAAGGCAACACCGTCGCGCCATGCACGGCTGCCGCATCCGACACCGTCTCCGCCCACGTCGCCGACATGCTGACCACGTGGACGCAGTCACTGCACACCCTGATGGACCATGCCGGGCAATTGCGGGAGGCCGGCGGGATGGCGCTGTCCGGCACCGGCACGGACCTGCAATCAGCGGACGACACCAACGCCCACCACATCTCCAACGTGATCGACGGCGGGGGATCAACCCCGGCCTCGGCGCCGAGTGCACCGGCCGCGTCCCCGCCGATCGTCCCGCTGCCGACGCTGCCGACCCTCCCGACGCTCAATCCTCTCGCCCCGATGACCGGTGAACAGGTATCAGCCCTGGTCCACGCCGGGCCAGGCCCGGCCAGCCTGCGGGCGTTCGCCACCCACATCCGCACTATGGTCGCCCCGGCGGTGAAGACCACCGCGCAGGACGTCCGCAACTCCGGCCAGTCGGTGCACAACCACTGGGACGACGGCCAGACCACCGCGGCGAAGAAAGTCGGCGCGCACGCCGACTGGCTGGAATCGACCCTGCATCCAAGCTTCATGTCGGTCGCTGACGCCGCCGACTCGGCCGCCGAGCACACCGACACCCTCATCAAGAACACGCCGACACCGCAGGAATTCACTGATCTGCACCGACGGCTCAACGTGGCAATGGCGAACTACCGGGCCACCGGCGGCCGCAACGCCGCCCAGGTCGCGGCCCTTCAATCCGAACTGGCCAACAAGCAGTCCACCGCACTGGCGAGCTACGAGACATTCGCTGCCGCCGCCCCGGCCACCACCGCCGGCGCGGCGCCCCCGGCCCCGGCGCCGCCGATCGTGCACGTCGCTGGCGGCCAGGTCGACAAGATCAACGAGGCGGTGCACCTCAAGAAGGACGGCCCCGGGCACGGTGAGGCGCACCGCGGTCACGGTCCTGGCGACGAGGACTCACCCGTGCCGACCGACACCCCGCCGGGAACCCCGACCGGTACTCCGCCCGCCGCTCCGCTGGCGGCCCCGGCCGCGTCCGCCGACCAAGCCGCCTCCGGTGCGGTCGCCAACGTCGCGGGCATGATCATGGGCGCCGGGGCAGGAGCTGCCGGGCAGGTCGCAAGCACCATGCACGGGCTCACCGGGGGCGGCTCGCCCCTTTCGGCGCTGTCGAGCCTGTCCTCCCTCCCCGGTCTGGGTGGGATGCCGCAGATGGAAACCCCTCAGATACCCGGCGGACCTGGGGACGGCAACGGCGGATCACCCGAGGGTGAACCGAGCGACTTTGGCCCCGGCGATACCAGCCCCGCATCCGGTGGAGGGGGAGACGGGGGTGGCGGCGCACCGCTGTCCAGCTCGAGCCCTGCCGTAGGCCCACCGGCCGGAAGCGGCATTACCGCAGGCACTCCAGGCGGCGGTAGCCCCGGCGCAGGCGGCCCCGGCGCAGGCGGGATGGGAATGATGCCGCCGATGATGGGTGCCGGCATGGGCGGCAAAAACGAGGAAGGCCGCAAGCCCGACGATCATCGCCGCGTCGTGCACCGACCGGTCCCCAACACTGAGCCGGTGTTCGGCGAAGTCCGCCGCGAACGCCGCGAGCGCACCGACCGGGACAAGAAGAAGACCTAGCAAGACCAGGGGAGTTGCGTTGCAACGCAGCGCATATCAGAGAGGGAGACACAAGACATGGCCACACGGACCGAGCAGATGTCGTCGATGATCGACAAACTGTTGGACAGCGTTTACGAGTGGGAAGACAAGGTGAACGCCTTCACCGCCACCAGCGAGATCGACGACGAAATCGTGGTGACGCACGACGGCCGCGGCCGTCTGATCGGCTGCGACATTCCCCCCGGACTCCACGAGCGACTGTCCGTGGAGGAATTCGAAGAGGCGATGAACGAGGCCATCGCCAGCAATGCCAAGCGCGCACACGACGGTATCCAGGAACTGGCCGCCGAGTTCCGGGCCAAGTGGGCGAGCATCCCCGAGGAATTCGCTAACCATCCCGTGGCCGCCGAATTTTCCGCAGCGCTGCGCGGCGTGAGCTAACACCCTCGCTGTCGCGGCTGAAAAAATACGTCCGACAGCGTCAGTGCAGGCAGTTACCATTTCTTTACGAGCAACAGGGGAGGGAAACAGATGGACGCAATCCACGCCGATGTTCCGCAAGTGGAGTCATCCAGCGGGGGCTGGTCCTCCATCGTCCCTTCCCAGGAGGGCATTCACCCGGTTCCGACACCGGGCTTGGATGCGCTGTCCGGAGCGGTTTCCGGCGCGGTGGCGGGCTGGCCGGCGGTCCACGAAGAGTTTGTAGCAGGCCGCGTGAACGCCGCAGGCAACTTCGTGTCCGCCAACGCTGGCACCGTCGCCAACATCACCACCACCGAGGCAACGAACACTGCACAGATCAACGGGATTGAGGTTTAGACATGGCCACTCAGTACACACACCCGTCGGTCCTGTCGCCATACCCCAACACCGGTGAGGTGCGGCTGCCGCCGCCGATGCAGCCCGGCTACTCGCCCGTGCCGCCGCCACGCAGCCCCAAGGGCAAGCTGATCACCGCGGCGGTCGTCGGCGCCGCCGCGATCGCTCTGACGGCGGGCGCGATCGGTGGCCTCATCGGCAACCACATGGCCACCGGCCCGGCTCCAGCGGCGCCTGCCACACCGCCCGCGCCGACCTCAGAGCAGGTGCACGCGGCGACAGTTGACCTGTGCACCCGGTTCGCTGCGGGTTATCGAGCTATGCCATCGCCCCAGAACACAGCATTTGATGTCTTGCCGACTGCGAACTTCATCGCTGACGCGCTGCGGGACAACCCAGCGGCTGATAGCACGATTCGTGAAGCAGCCGAAAAGAGTCTTGAGCTTCTGCGACAACATGCTGCGACAGCGAGCGGGGAAAAGACGCGCGGTGCGATACAACCCGCCGGCGGATGGACCGCGGATGCGGCAAACAATGCAGACCAGCGCGTCTGGGATTTGTGCAGGGCTTACGGAGGCTAAGGAATGGACGCGGGAGCGGAAAGTAGTACCGGGGGGGCCGCTGCCGCTGCGCAGTCCGGTGCTCACATCGGGATGCAGCTATTTCATCAGGCGGTAAAGGCCGCTGACTCGGTGGCCAAAAAGACTGGCGGCGCTGCCAGTACAGCCGCCAACACCGCCAGCGAGCTCGGGGAAGGACCGTTCGCGAAGGCGATCAAGGCTGGACGGCGCCCACCGGACAGCTTGGTCCAATTCCTCGATGAGCTGCATGAATTCCACGCGGGCGTAGCACGGGACCTGGACGACGCCATTGGGACCTCGAAGAACACCTATCGACCCCAATTCGCCGAGGCCCTGAAAGGCGCAGCCGGCGACGCGCTACTCGCCGCACATGACGAGAACACCCACCTGTGGGGCACTCACTACGACCAGCACACCAGTGCAGCCAGGGCCGCCTACCAGGCATCCCACCACACCCAGGTCCTTCAAGGCTTGATCGACAACACCGCCGAAGCTGGCCAAGAAGCCTTCAATAAGGCCGTGAAAAGCCGCAATCCAGCGGCAGCAATGCAAGTGTGGACCACTTACAGTCAGCAAGCCGACAACGACGTAGCCGAAAGCGTCAAACAGGTCACTCAGGCACTCAGCGGGAAGTTCACCATTCCCCAGAACGGTCCGGGTAGTCAGAAGACCCCTGACGGTAAACAGTCTGATGGGAAGCAGTCGGACGACAAGAAAGACAACAAGGGGAAGGACGCCGAAAAAGGGTCCACACCCGACGCTTCACAGACCACAACTCCCACGAAGGGCGGGAAGGCTACTGCGGACGCGTCGCAGCCAGGCGCGACACCGGATGCTGACCAAACAACGACGAAGAACCCGCTTGCACCGGGCACTCCCGGAGACGCAACGCAAACAGCAACCGCGCCGAATTCAGGTGCTAGTCAGATGCCGATGACCGGTATGCCCACCAGCGCCGGAGGTGGCTCCGGCGGCGGTCGTGGCGGTGGGTCCGGAGGTGGCGGCATGGGCTCGGGTATGTCCGGGCTTGGGTCCAGCATGAAGCCGCCTTCAGGACTCGGCTCGCCGGGAGGTATGCCCGGTAGTGGTGGGATGCCTGGTGGCATGCCCAGCGGGGGCGGCATGAGCAGCGGCGCTTCGACGTCGCCGGCGTCTGCGTCGCCGTTGGCGAACGCGGGCTCGAGTTTCCAGAGCGGACTGGCATCTGGGATGAGCGCCACCGGCGGTGGCGGCGCTTCACCGGTTTCGCCTGTGTCGCAATCGCTTTCGCAGCAGCAGGCGGCAGCTGCCTACGCTGCGCAACCGCCCGTGGGCGCCGCGCCCCAAATAGGCAGCACACCCGCTGGAGTTCCAATGGGCGGCGGGCCGTCTGGCGGAGACATGGGTGGTGGCGGTGCTCCCGCTCAGAGCAGCCCGACCGGGGCGCCGATGGGCGGTGGCGGGATGATGCCTCCAGCTGGCGCGATGGCCGGCGGCCCGATGGCCCCCTACAGTGCGCCGGGGGCAGGTGCGGCC
>JAHFVD010000007.1 GCA_023264735.1 Mycobacterium sp.
CGTAACGCGGTACGCGGATATCGCAGCGCGTCAGCGTCTTACCGGCCAGCGCGTCGCGCAGGTTGGCCGCGGTGTGGAAGACGGTGTCGCCCTCGGGCATGGTTCCACCCTAGAAGGGCGCCAGATCACCGTGCCGTCCGGTGTCTACCCGTACTAGCCGTTAGCGCGGTTTGAGCCGAAAGACCGGAATATGACGGCCAATCGGCTCTGCCTTCGCACGATAGTCGCTCCAACCGGCGAACACCTGCTCCGCCAGTCCATAAACGCGCTCGTAGTCGCCGGGATCGGTGACCTCCGTCGCCAGAAATTTCTCGCCGCCCAGTTCGCATTCAGAGTGCGCCTTGAGGTTGTAGTACCACTGAGGGTGCTTCGCTCCGCCGTAGTTTGAGGCGGTCACGATTGGGTCGCTGCCGTCGTGGAAGTAGTTGATCTGATGCTCCCGTTGCTGCCCCGACTTAGCGCCGGTGGTCACTAGCGGCGCGGTAGTCAGCACGCCGAGCATGGCTGGATAACGCCCGCCGGTTGCGCGATACAACCAAGGGTCAACGTGAGAGAAAACGCGGCGCGTTGTGAGCTCTCCGGCCCGCGAGCGAATGAAGCTCTCGAAGCTCGTATACCAGCGGCTGTGCTTCTTGTGGGGATCGACGTATCGCAGCGGCATGGAGGGAAGATACCTTCGCCACCGCCCCGACATCGGATAATCAGCCCAGGTCATGCCCTCCCTTTAAAGGGGTGTCCTGAAAGAATGATGGTGCCGTCGGCGAGCTGTTCGTCTTTCCAGCCCCGGAACGTCTTCAGGATGTGGGGATAGCGAATTGCTCAAAGACATTTTAGACGACCGAGGCACCGCTCAGCGGGCGTCCAGTCGGCGGATCTTCCTTTCTCCAGAGTTCCGCCAGCGTGAGCTGAACGAGTGCGACGAACGCGCCTCCGGCAATGCCAAGCAGAATGCCTGCCCAGAAGTAGTTGCTCGCATCGGCCTCGACGACATCAGGACGCAACCCAGAAGACGGTGGAGGTGGCAAAAACGATTCTGACGAATAGGTGTGCTCCCAGACCGAACCTCCGTTCACCGCGGATTTCGGGCCGTTGCCTGACCAGTTGAATTGATCGGCAGGCATCCACAGTTCGCTGCGAATGAGAACCGGCTTAGACGGCAGAGCGTTGGCCGAGGTGTCGAAACCGTCTGGCAGTCCAGACATCTGGCTGATCACCGTGAAGAACGGGATCGGGGGCCGAACCAAAGCGTGCGATCTGTTGGCTCCGAACACCATCCCGTCCTGCGCACCCGTGAGATCGACCACCATTCCGAAGATGTAGCTCTCCGCTTGCGAGACTGGGGAACCCCACTTGTCATTCGGATCCGACGAAATTCGGCAGTAGCAACCAGCCCTCACAGGTGTGCCCGTCCGGCTTGCACTCGAAATCGAAATCGGCGTGCGCAGGCGGACAGGTCACCAGGGATCCGGTGACGAGTGCTCCAACGACGAACCGGGCGGTCTTCATGGCACCTGGTTCACTGCAACCGGCCGGCTACCGATCCCAACGTCTCAGCGCAGACGCAGTCCTCGGGGAGTCCGCGAGAATCCCGCGTCGACCAACGCGTCGGCCGTCGTCTTCCGGTCCGGATGCGCGGCGGCCTCCAATACCGAAACCCCATCGAGCTTTTCGACCAGCACACCGCCGATACGCCCACTACCGACCAGCTCGGCAAGCGTGCCCGCTGCAGCCCGCTGCGACTCCGCGTCGGTGTGGAAGTTCAACAGCGAACGCCCACCGCGCTCCAGGAACCACACCAGCTTGCCGTCCACCAACACCACCAGCGCGCCCGCCTTCCGCCCAGGCCGGTGACTGGCGTCGGAGTCCGGGCGAGCCGGCCACGGCAGCGCCGCACCATAGGGATTGGCCGGGTCGGCCGCGGCCAGCACGACCGCCCGATAGTCCGGGCGTTCTGGATCCATCCCGTCGAGATAGGTCCGCAGCCGGTCGACCGTCGAGGCCACCGCGAACTGCGCCCCGCCCAGCGACTCGACGAAATAGCCGCGCTGACAACGCCCGACGTCTTCGAAACCGGTGAGCACCTTGTACAGCGTGGCGAACCCACCGGGCACCCCTTCGGCGGCGGTCGCCCCCTTGGTCAGCACGCCGTGCCGGTTCAGCAGCAGTTCGGCCGAGAAATGTGCCCGCACAGTGGAATCCGGCTCGCGAACCGGAAGTGCCGACCATCGCCCGGCAACCGTCGAATCCACCGCCCGGGTCTGTGGATGCGCCACCGAATAGCGGCTCAACCGCGGCGCACGCCGTTGCCGATGCGCAGGCGCGGCCGGACGACGAGTGCCCGGCTTGCGCCCACCGGCCAGCATCGCGCGCACCGGCGCGAACGTGTCGCCGGTGACCCAGCCGGCCCAGATCAGGTCCCACAGTGCGGCTTTGAACGTCTCTTCGGGGCCACCGACCAGCTGCCGGAAGAAGAACGCCCCGCGCGCCTCGCCGGGCTCACCCAGCACCTCGAGGATGGCTCGGTGGGCGTCGGTGAAGTCGATCTCGGCCGGTGTGGCCAACGTCAGCGGTGCGGTCTCGGCATGGTGGAAGGCGATCCAACCGTCGCTGCCGGAGATCGACCCGGCCCCCGACCACGTCACTTCACCGGAAGCCAGCAGTTCGTCGAGCATCGCCGGCTGGTAGTCGCGCACCCGCGGACCGAACACCAGCGGCTCGACCGCCGAGGCGGGCAACGGCACCCCGGCCAGCTGGTCGATCACCGAGGCCAACCCGTCGACGCCGGACGTCGCGGAGCTCCCGACCTGCTGCCAGGCCGGCAGGAAGCGGGCATAGGCCGCCGTGCTCACCGGTTCCACCTGGGCGCGCAGCGCCGCCAGCGAGCGGCGGCGCAGTATGCGCAGCACCTCGGCGTCACACCACTGATCAACCCCCGCGGAGGCGGGAAATCCGACCGGAGCGGGGCCGGCGACGAATTCGCCACGAATCAGCTTGCCATCCACTGCCATTCGGCCCAGCACGTCGGCGGCGATCCGCAGTCCAAGCCCGAAGCGGGAGGCGGCCTCTGCGGTGGTGAACGGACCGTGGGTGCGGGCGAAGCGCCCCATCAGCTCACCGAGCGGATCGGCTACCGACTCGGTGAAACTCGCCGGCACCCCGACCGGAACCGCAACGCCGACCGCGTCACGCAGTCGCCCGATGTCCTCGATCCCCGCCCACCACGACTGCCCGGCATACGTCAGCGGCAGCACACGTTTGGCGGCATACAGGCCATCGAGCCACCCGCCGACATCGCTGGCCGTGCAGCGGTCGGCAATCTCGACCTCGGTGAGCGGGCCGAGCAGACGAAGCAGGTCCGCCACCCCCTCGGCGTCGCGGGCTTTGCGATCCTCGGAAAGGTGTTGCAGCTGACGCGATGTGGCCGCGATGACGTCTGGGTCGAGCAGTTCCCGTAGCTCGACGCGACCCAACAGCTCGGCCAGCAGCGTGCTGTCCAATGACAGCGCGGCCGCGCGGCGTTCGGCCAGCGGGCTGTCGCCCTCGTACATGAAGGCCCCGACATAGCCGAACATCAGCGACGCCGCGAACGGCGACGGCATCGGCGTCTCGACCTCAACCAACCGCACCCGCCGCTGGGCGATGCGGCCCATCAGCTCGGTCAGCGTCGGAACGTCATAGACATCCTGCAGGCATTCCCGCACGGCCTCCAGCACGATCGGGAAGTCGGGGAATTTGCGTGCGACATCGAGCAATTGGGCCGCCCGTTGACGCTGATGCCACAGCGGCGACCGTTTACCGGGATTGCGCTTGGGCAGCAACAGGGCGCGTGCCGCGCACTCCCGGAACCGCGACGCGAACAATGCCGAACCGCCGACTTCGGTGGTGACCAGCGGCTCGATCTCGTCGGGGGAGAACACAAACAGGTCGGCTCCGGGTGGCGCGTCCTCGGTGTCGGGTAACCGCACCACGATTCCGTCGTCGGAGGCCGTCGGCTTCTCGTCGATTCCGTAGCGCTCCAACAGTCGTCGGCTCACCGCCAGGGCCAGCGGCCCGTGCACCTTCAAGCCGTACGGTGAGTGCAGCACCACCCGCCAGTCGCCCAATTCGTCGCGGAAGCGTTCCACCAGCAGAGTGGTGTCGCTGGGCACCGTAGCGGTGGCGGTGCGCTGATCGTCGAGCAGCTGCCACAGGTTGTCGGTGGCATAATCGGCGAACCCCAAATCGCTGCAGCGCTTTTCGAAGTCCTCGCGGCCCAGCCCGGCCAGCTCACCGGTGAACTTCCCAATCGCCTGACCCAGCTCTGCGGGCCGGCCGGTGTCGTCACCACGCCAGAACGGCAGGCGTGCCGGTTGCCCTGGCGCGGGGATGACCAGCACCCGGTCGTGGGTGATCTCGGTGATCCGCCAGCTCGTGGCACCCAGCGAGATGACGTCGCCGGGCCGCGACTCGTAGACCATCTCCTCGTCGAGTTCGCCTACCCGCGAGGGCGTTTCGGAATCGGTGGCCAGGTACACGGTGAACGCACCGCGATCCGGGATGGCCCCGCCGGACGTCACGGCCAGCCGCTGGGCACCCGGGCGGGCGGTCAGCGTGCCGGTGTCCCGGTCGTAGATCAACCGCGGCCGCAGCTCGGCGAAGTCGGTGGAGGGGTACTTGCCCGACAGCAGATCCAGGGTTGCTTCATAGGCGCTGCGCGGCAATGTCGCAAACGGGGCGCTGCGGCGGACGACGTCGAACCACTCGTCGGCGCTGATCGGCTCGAGGGCGCACGCGGCGACCGTGTGCTGGGCCAGGATGTCGAGCGGATTGGTCGGAACCCGCATGGTTTCGATCTGACCGGCGAGCATGCGCTGCACGCTGACCGCGCAGCCGATCAGGTCGGTGCGGTGCTTGGGAAACAGTACGCCACGGGAGATCTCGCCGACCTGGTGCCCGGCGCGACCGATGCGCTGCAATCCGCTGGCCACCGACGGCGGGGCCTCCACCTGGATCACCAAATCGACTGCGCCCATGTCGATCCCGAGCTCCAGGCTCGACGTCGCCACTACCGATTTGAGCCGCCCGCTCTTGAGGTCGTCTTCGACGATGGCCCGCTGTTCCTTGGACACCGACCCGTGGTGGGCGCGCGCCAACAGCGGTTCGGCCCCATAGGTCTGGCCACTGCCCATGATGTGGGCCGGCGGCCCGCCTGGCACTTGCCGGTTGGGTGGCGCGTCCAGCTCGATACCGGAACGCTCGGCATGAATCTCGTTGATACGGGCGGTGAGTCGCTCGGCAAGGCGTCGGGAATTGGCGAACACGATCGTCGAGTTGTGCGCCTCGATGAGGTCGACGATGCGGGCCTCGACATCGGGCCAGATCGTGTTGTTCTCCAGATTCGCCATATCGGGCACCGGCACCTGCACCGCCAGCTCGAATGTCTTGGCGGCCGGCGGCGCGACGATGGTCGTCGGCCTGGTCCCCGAGAGGAACCGGGCCACTTCCTCGGGTGGGCGGACCGTCGCCGAGAGCCCGATGCGCTGGGCCGGAGTTTCCAGCAGCGCATCGAGCCGCTCCAGCGACAGGGCCAGGTGCGCGCCGCGCTTGGTGCCCGCCACGGCGTGCACCTCGTCGACGATGACGGTCTGCACGCCGGTCAGCGTTTCGCGGGCCGCCGAGGTCAGCATCAGGAACAGTGACTCGGGTGTGGTGATCAGGATGTCGGGTGGCTTGGTGATCAGCTCGCGGCGACGGGCCGGCGGGGTATCGCCAGAACGGACGCCGACGCTGATCTGCGGGGCCGGCACCCCCTCCCGTTCGGCGATGCGGGTGATACCGGTCAGCGGGGTTCGCAGGTTGCGCTCGACGTCGACGGCCAGCGCCTTCAGCGGAGAGATGTAGAGGACCCTCGTGCCCTTCAGGTCCGGCTCATGGGCCAGCCGGTCGATCGCCCACAGAAACGCCGCCAACGTCTTGCC
>JAHFVD010000043.1:0-58195 GCA_023264735.1 Mycobacterium sp.
CATGATCAGATATGACGCCCTCGCAGTGATCCGCGACGTATACCGTTCTCGCGGTGCTGATCTGTCGGCCGAGTCGGAAGCTTCGATGCTCGGCTGGCAGGAGGTCCACCATGCTCGCACCGGCGATTACCAGCATTCCGCTGAGTATTTCGGGCTGACCGAAGAGCGGATCGACGAGGCGTTCGCGGGATATCGCGCGCGCTTTGAATCGTAGTGAAGATACGGCGTGAACTCGTCGAGGAGGATCGGCATGACCACCCCAAAAGCGAACGCCACTTCGATCATCGAGGCTCCCTCAGTCCTGAATCAGGCAGCCTCCCTCGGCATGCCTTCGGCGGAGTCGACAGTGTTCACGCACTGCCGGATCTGCCTCGCCTTCTGCGGGCTTGAGGTGACGGTCCGGGACAACCGCGTCGAACGCATCGCGCCCGACCGGCAGAACCCGTACACCTGGCATGACTTCTGCGCGAAGGGGCGAACCGCTGCCGAGGTCGTGGAGCATCCGCGCAGGATCGTTGCGCCCATGCGGCGCGTGGGAGACCGGTACGTCGAGGCGACCTGGGACGAGGCGATTGCTGACATATCAGCCCGGCTCACTGCCGTCATCAGGGAGGACGGTCCGGACGCCGTCGCGACCTATTGGGGCAACCCGGCAGGGTTCTCCTCGTCGAACTTGATCTTCCTCAACGGCTTCCTCGACGCGATCGGCTCGGGCAGTCGCTACTACGTAGGTTCGATGGATCAGGCAGCGTTCCACGCCGTCGCCGAGGCCATGTACGGCTCGCAGTTGTTCTCCGCGGTGTCCGATGTCGACCGCAGCGATTTCTTCCTCCTGCTCGGGGCGAACCCGGCGGTCAGTGCCTGGAGCTGGATCGAGTCGGTGCCAAATGGTTGGCGTCGGGCGTTGGACCGCCAGCGTCAAGGCGCCCGAATCGTGGTTGTCGACCCCCTGCGCACCGAGACCGCCGAGCACGCGGACCTGCACCTGTCGATCCGTCCCGGGCAGGACTGGGCTTTGCTGCTCGGTCTGGTGAAGGTCATCCTGGAGGACGGGCTCGAGCATCGCGACGACTGCAGGGATCTCACGACCGGCCTCGCTCAGGTACGCCTGCTCGCCGGCGAGGCGGATCTGCAGGATCTCGCGGCCCGATGCGGCATTCCTGCGGACCAGATTGTCGCGCTGGCGCGGGACTTCGCTACTGCCGAACGAGCCATGCTGATCACTCGGACCGGAACGGCGCTCAATCCGGCCGGCACGATCAACGAATGGCTCGGGCAGCTGCTCAACGTCATCACTGGGCGCATGGACCGGCCCGGGGGCAAGCGGGTGCAGCCCGGCTATGTCGACACCCTCTCGCTGTTCGACCGCATGTCCAAGCCGATGACCCACGTGAGTCGCCTGGCCAAGCGGCCGATGGTCGCGGGGTATCACAGCATCGAAGAGCTTCCGGCTGAGATCACGACGCCAGGTCGGGGCCGGGTGCGCGCGCTCATCATCGACGCGGGCAACCCGGTCGTGTCCGGCCCGAACGGCTCCAAACTCGACGAAGCTCTCGGCCATCTGGATCTGCTCGTCGCCGTGGACATGGTGCAGCGGGAGAGCCACCGCCACGCACACTGGCTGCTCCCCGCGTCGCACTGGCTGGAGCGGGAAGACTTGCTCGCCTTCTTAAGCGGTCTGCACGACAAACCGTTCGCACAACTCGCGCGTCGCGCCGTGGCGCCCCCGTCAGGGACCAGGGAGGAGTGGCGCTTCTTCGTCGACCTCGCCCTGGCGATGCGCAAGCCGCTTTTCGGCTACCGCGGTGTCAACACCACGGTGCGACTCAGTCGAGTGCTTGCCCGGAGGCTGCGACGACCGGGGCTGGAGTTCTCGCCCCGCTGGATCGACCGGTTGCTGGTGGCGATCGGGCGGCGCGTGAAATGGCGCGACATCATCACCAGCCCCCACGGGGTACTGATCGAGCAACCCGATTTCGGGCACTTCAAGGCCACACTCAAGACCGCGGACAAGAAAATCCACCTCGCGCCGGCCGCCTTCCTCAGCAGGACTCGTGAGCTCCTCGAGCAGCCCCCGGTCACGGCACCGGAGCGGTACCCGTTCCAGTTGGCCAACCGGCGTAACCGGCACTCGATGAATTCGTGGCTCAACGAGCTCCCCGGGCTGCACCCCGGACGACGCCGCGGGAATCAGGTGGTGATGCATCCCGAGGACGCCGCCGAGCTCGGGATCGCGGATGGGGACCTGGTCCGGGTGTCATCGTCGGTCGGGTCGATCGGGATCCGCGCAGAACTCAGCGAGCAGCCGCGCCGCGGGGTCGTCATCATGGAACACGGCTGGGGCTCGCGGACTTTTGATCCCCGAGGTGGGGCCGAACCAATAGTCCACGGGACGAACCGCAACCTGCTCGTCGATCCGACGGAGATCGACCCCATCTCCCAAGCCTCGCCGATGAATTTCGGGTGGGTGCGCGTGGATAAAATCTGACTGGAAGTCAGGCCGACGAGCTGGCCAGGGACCGGTATCTCGCCGATGAAGCAGGCAACGTGGTCACCCAGGATTGCGGTGCTGTCTTCGTTCGGGACGTCGGTGGGACGGCTCGCCCGGCGAGGTAGCCGCATGTGCTGCCCCGGCGCGCATGAAGACCGTCGGGCTAGCAGAACTCCGTGATGAACAGGATCTCGGCGGCCACCCCCTCGGCCTCCAGCTCGCGCAATCTGCGGTGCGGGTCGGTGCCCCCGAGTTCCCCGCCGGCGCGCATCGCGCCTCGGCTGTCGATCTTCTCGATGTAATCAGCCGAGAACGGGTAGCCCAGCAGCGAGAAGAGGTCGTGGAAGACAGCAATGTTCTTGAGATACGCATCCGCGTGCTCGCGGTACTTCGGGTCCATGTACTCGAAGACGTAGTCCTCAGGAGTCGCCATGGCAGTGCGAATCCGCCGACACCACCCAGAGCGGCTTGATCTTGGCCGCCCATTCCCGACAATGCGCTGCGGGTTACGGTGCTCGCATTCTGCTCGGTTAGATATGGGGCCGCCTCATCAACAAGGGACTATCCGATCCGCTCCGTGACCGTCCTCGAATTCGGCGCCTCAGCGGCCAGTGCCCGCTCCTGACGCCTGGCCCCTTTCTGCATAAGGACCGTCATGGCGATCACCCAGACGAAGAACTGGGTGAGGGGGATCCAGTAGGCCAACACACCGTTCCAGGCCAACGGCCCGGTCTTGAACAACGCCATCACACCTGCGGGCGCAACCGCGAACGCCACCCAGAAGGACAGATAGGCGGCCCACCGCGGAAAGAACGGCGAGTCGGACTTGTCGCTGAGGATCGCCGCGCCCAGGGCCACCAGCCAGATCGTCACCGGCGACCAGGGGTACAAGAACATGAACCAGCCCAGATCATTGATCGTCCGGGTGATTTCAGGCGGAATCTCACCCGCGCGGTAGCCCGCGACTGCGAACACCAGCGGCAGAAAGGTCACATTGACGGTGACCACGGCCAGGGCGACTACCTGGATAACGGTGAACACCGGGTACCGGCCCTCGAGCTGCCGGGCCAGAACGCTAAGCGAACCGCCCCAGAACGCCACGCAGGTGAACCCTGCGATCATCGCCACGAACGCGAGCTGCAGCATCACGTTGTTTTCGGTGTAGATCGAAACGATCTGATCGGCCGTCATCGTCGGCGACGGGGGCAGGAAGAAACCCGAGTAAACCCACGCGGTGGCGAAGAGCCCGAACATGCCGACCAGCCCTATCCACACCGAGATCCGAACCGCCCGTAGTCCCTGCTGGTCCAAGCCTCGCTGGTCCATAGTTAACCTCCCTGGTATCGCGTCTTCGCGGATGGCTGTGTGATTACCTCTGGGCACCAACACACGGTGTGGAACCGGCAGGCAAAGACAGCTAAGACCGACTGAGGATGCCTCTGCCTTATCTGCAAATAACAGTTTCAGTTAGGGTTGTAACGTATCGCTACGACCGCACCGGCGTCAAGGGTTGATGATCGGCTCCAACTTCGTCGTCACCGGGCCTTCCGGCCAACCTCTCACCGCCGCGTTACAGGTGCCCGGCATACTGTCAACCGACCGGCGATCTTTGTCGCTGGCCTTGCAGGTCGACGTCACGGTGCCGAAATGATGGATGCCGGACTTCCAGCGCCGCCGAACTGCTGTTCCAACCTGCGCACCAGCAAAACCTTCAACAGACGCAAACGAAACGACCGACACCACCAGTGCGGCCGCTTCCCTTGACGAAGCTCACCATGGCGTGCCCGGGCCGAGGACGGTGTGGGTCACCGACGAAGTTGAGTGAATTCGTCGAGCTGCGCTTCGATAATTGCCAGTCTGGCGTGAACGTCATCGGAGGCGGCACCGGATGCGGCCGCGGCGATCGCCTCGTTCTCCTGCCGTTTGATCGCTACGAGCAGCAGATAGGTGGTCGCTATCAACCAGCCGAAAATCGCCGCAAGCAGTACCCACCACGAGATGACACCGTTCCAGGCGATGGGCCCCGACTTGAAGAACACGTTGAAACCCGAGGGGACGTAGAGCAGGGCGACCCATACGCTGAGGTAGCCATACCAGCGCGGAAATATCGGCGTGGCACGCTTGTCGATCAGCACGGCGATACCGATCAGAATGTTCTGAAAAATGATGGTCCAGACGAAACCGTCGAACGGCAACCAGCCCATATCGTTGAGGGTCTGTTGGATCTCCGGCGAACGGTTCCGGTAGGTCGCCGTCAGCCAGAAGTAGACCGGCATGATGAATTCGATGCACGCGCAAGCGCCCATTCCGAGCTGCGCGAGCGCCAACGGCGCAAATCGTCCCTCGATCCGCATCATCTGCACGCTCATCACCGCGCTCCAGATGATCCACAGCGGCCCGGCAAAGCACATCAGGACCAGGCCCGCGCGAATTGCGTTGGTGTTCTCCAGATAGAAGCGAGCGGTCTGCTCCGCACTGGCCGAAGGATGCGGCGGCACAAGGTAACCGGAGATCGCGAAGCCCAGAAAGAAGATCGCTGTGCACGCGGGCGCTGCCCACGTACACAAACGCTGCATCGTGGCGTTGACCACCATAGGTCCCTTCATTGCCGGTCCGACCGCCGCTGGCAGCGGTCCGTGTGACATATTGACTAACTTTGTTTCAATGTCACCGTCGCGTACCCGTCAGGCATTGTCAAGGATTGGACCAAGGAGACAACGGATCTCGATAACGCAACCGCCACAGCGGCGGTCGATATAGCTCAGGATCCGCGTGTCAACAGCATCGAACTGGCAGATGCCCCGCCGCCGACCCCGACCACGACGACCTCGGTGCCATCGACCTGACGAGCATCGGCGCTGCCCCACAATTGGTGCAGCGCCTCGGCAAGGAATCCCCATCCGTGCAGGCGCCCGCCGGAGAGCTGACCTCCCCAGGTGTTCGTCGGCAAGCATCCGCCCGGGCCGATGCGCGTGCCTCCCTCGACGAAGAAACCACCTTCACCGCGGCCACAAAACCCGAGCGCCTCCAACCAGAAGATGACGAACGGGCTGAACGCGTCATAGATTTGGGCGACGTCGACGTCGCTTGGCCGTAGCTCCGTCTGGGACCACATGTGTGCTGCCGCATCGTGGGTGGCCATCGTGGTCAGGTCAGGCCAGTGCTCCCAGTACGGACGGTGACGCATCGCCGTACCGACCGCTTCGATCGTCGCCGCATGCCGCACATCGGCGGCTGTCTCCGGCGCCGACACCACGATGGCCACCGAGCCATCGACGGGTAAATCGCAGTCGAAGAGGCACAGCGGCGACGAGATGACCCTGGCATCGAGATAGTCGCTCATGGTCATTTCAGAACGCAGCACCGCGCGCGGGTTCATCGCGGCATAGGCACGCTCGGTGACCGCGATCGCACCCAGATGCTCACGCGTCGTGCCGTATTCGTGCATGTGCCGACGGGTGTAGAAAGCGGTCCAGTTCGCTGCCGACACCGCCCCGGAGGCCAGCAGCGAGGACAACACACCCTCGGTGCCTGCGCCCCCGTGGCCGAGACCACCTCGCCCGCCGGCGCCTTGCGCGCTTGCCTCGGTGGTGGTGCGAAAGACAACAGCGTGCCGGCACAGGCCTGTTGAAACCGCTGTGGCGGCGGCGATGACGGACATGAATTGAGCCGGACCTTGCGAGGTGCCGAGATGCCAGTTCACTTCGAGCCCCAGCCCATCCATCACCTCGTAGAGGTCGGGGCCGTTGAATCCGGGATTCAGCTCGACCGCTGAGCTCGGATAGCAGGCGATGCCGTCGATATCGGAGGTTTTCAGGCCTGCGTCGTCAATCGCGGCAAGGATCGCGTCGATGGTCAGTTGGTACCTCGACCGACCGAGCCGGCGTCCGACATCGGAATATCCAAGGCCGGAGATGATGGGGCGACCCCACTTGGAGCGCAGACTCATCGAGGCGCCCACGGCGTGAAGTGCATCCGGGGCAAGCCGCCAATCGCGGTGCTCTCATGAAAGGCGAATCCCACCGGTTGTCCGATTTCAGGCTCGTCCTCGAAACCGGCCAGGAGGCCGACGAAGCGAATGTCCTCCAGCGCAGGCACTTCGACGATGCCAAGCGGATAGGGCCCCATGCCCGGCACCCAGGAATGGTGATTCACGGTGAAGGAATACAACACACCGGGAGGCTCGACAACGACCAACGACATCGCTCGACCCAGGCAACGACGGCAGATGCCGCGCAGCGGAAAGACGTGCAAGCCGCAGGCATCGCACCGTTCGACCACCAACTCGCCGTTGGCCGCGGCCGCCCAGAATGGGGCCATCTCGGGTTCGATCGCCGGCCGCACACCTAGAGCGCCGAACCCATCGATCGGTGGTGTCGCATCGACGCCTGGCGTCATGCGTTCGCCGGGACCGTCGTGGGCGAGGAATCGCCGAACACCACGCGCAGGGCGTTGCGGTACGCGAAGTCGCGGCGGTGTTCTTCATTCGAGAACGGCATTTTGGCGATGCTTGATCGGCATCGTCCGAACTCGAGTATCGGGTAGTCGCTGGCCCACATCACCTTGTGTGAACCGCGGCCATCGGCGTACTCCAGCACTGCCGGCGGGATCCTGCTCGGCGCATACGCCGATGTCATGTAGTACAGGTTCTCCCACTTCGACATCAGCTTGACGCAGACGTCGGCCCACGGGTCACCGCCATGGGACATGATGACCGTCAACTCGGGAAAGAAATAACACACCTCGTCCAAGGCGATCGGATCTTGATGACGGCCGGGCACGCGCGGCCCAGGAATGCCGACGTTCACGCTGATCGGTACCCCAAGCTCGGCGCACTTGGCGTAGATCGGGAAGTAGTACGCATGGTCATAGGGCAGTTGAGTTTCCAGGGCCATCACCCGAGCCAGCCGGAAACCGTCATCGCGCACGGCGCGCGTGATCGCCCGGACAGCGTCCATGCCACTGCGCGGATCGAGAAACAGAGACCCGGTGAATCGACTGGGGTGCGCGGCCATCGCGTCCACCACCCACCCGTAATTGTCTACGCCCCGGTAGCCCGCGCACAGCACCGCGCGTTCGACACCCGCCTCGTCCATCTCCTCGATCAACTGCGCCAGCGAGGTCCCGCGCCGACGGCGTTCCTCGAGGCCCGGAAAAAGCTTCGCGACCGTCTGGTCGACGATTTCGGTCGGAAAGTTCGGGTTGACCCAGGCGTCAACCATCGGAAACCGATCCTCCATCGAAACCTCTTCCGGCGTAGTGAGCAGCCATGACCACGAGTGGACGACATAACTATACCGGACGTTTTTTGTCTATTTGTCAGCTTTCGGGAACCCCGATGCGGCCGTCAAGAGTGCTGCCGCGCTGCGCCAGAATGCGCAGGCGCACAATTTAATCCGCCCTGACGGCCGTTGATCGCGAGACTGCTCCCGCTGAGCACCAGAAACTTCCAATCCGGCGCAACGTTGTCGTATAGCGGACAGAGTTTGTTGTCTTGTAACCTATGCAGGTGGTAAGCATCCGCAGCACGGGGCCTCGAGGTGGCAAGTCTGGATCGACGGCGGAGCACAGCCGCCAGGCGGTGATGCGGGCTGCGGAGCGTTGCATCCAGCGCCACGGCATCCGCAAGACGACGATGGACGACATTGCACGTGAAGCGGGCATTTCGCGTCCCAGCATCTATCGGTTCTTTGCCGATCGGGAGGAGCTGGTGGTCGCTCTGATCGAGGAGCACGCCCGTGCGCTGACCGCGAGGACCCACAAATTCCTCGCCCGCCAGGCGAGTTTTGAAGACGCGCTGGTCGAAGGATTGCTCTATCTTGCCGAACACGGCAACCGAGACCCGTTCACGCGCTTCTTGGTGGCGCCCGAGGAATCCGATTTCGGATTACGTATCGGGTCGACCGAGACTGCTGCGGCATTGACCGCAGAATATTGGGATCCACTGCTCGATGAGGCCGAGCGCAGCGGGGAGATGAGAAGGGGGCTCGATCGGCGACAGTTGCACATCTGGCTCGCCAACCTGGGCCTGATGTTCATGTCGTTGCTCACCAAAGACAAGGGAGCCACGGCAACATACCGCGAGATGATTCGCGCCTTGGTCGTCCCGGCGTTTCGGCCCGAGACCGCGCCGTCGTCAGGTAAACGGCGCGCCGTCGAGAGGTGACCGCGCAAGGGTCCCCCCGCAGTTATCGTCGCTCATCGTCTCTGTCCCAGCTGTTGCCCGCAGGCCGTTGCCGTAGTTCATTCTTACGGACCTTGCCCGTGCTTGTGGTTGGGAACTCGTCAACGAATTCGACGTAGCGGGGCAACATGAACTTCGCCATGCGGGGTCGCAGAAATTCCATCAGTGCAGGCGCACTGAGATCCGCCGAGGGCGTGGTTACGACGAAAACCTTGATGTCATCGTCTTTCACCGTGTCGTCGTCGGACGCGATCTCCGACGGGACGCCGATACAAGCGCACTCGGCAACCTGGGGGTGCGCCAACACCTCTGCCTCGACCTCGAACGAGGAGACGTTGTGGCCACGGCATCGCAGGCTGTCCTTGAGCCTGTCGACAAAATAGAAGTTGCCGTCGTCATCAAACCTGCCGGCATCGCCGGTATGGAACCAGCCGTCGCGCCAGGCCTCCGCGGTGGCCTCAGGCATGCCCAGATAGCCCTTGTTCAGTCGCCACGGAAGGTCGTGCCGGACGACGATCTCCCCCACGTCGTTCGGGGGCAGCTGTTCACCGTGTTCGTTCACGATTCGGATCTGGTAGCCAGCACTCGGCCGGCCACCGCTACGGTGATTTGCCGGTGACGCAGTGGTCACCGCCCAACCGGATTCGGTAGTCCCGTAACCCGCACTCACCTGCACCCCGAACCGTCGCTCGAACTCCTCGAATTGCGGGATCAGCGGATACATGCCCACCTTCAGCAGCGGATTATCGAGGTCGTCGGGACTCGGTGGCTGGGCCAACAACAGTCCGCTGACGACCAGCAGTGGAGCGTGGGTGACGCCGTGCCGGCGAATGTCCGACCAAAAATGGCTGAGGCTGAACTTCGGGCGGAACACCATCCGAAGATCGAAAAGCGGGGCGATGCACATGCCGAACTTGCCGCTGCTGTGGAATGTCGGCCAACAGCTGAATGTCGCTCCCCCGCTGGTTTGTCCGGGCTCTTCGTCCGGAAAGATGCCTTGGGCCATACCGTGCAGATTGACCCACGGCTGCAGGACGCCTTTGGATGGACCGGTGGTGCCGGAGGTATAGATGACAGCATGGGTGTCGTCGTAGCGTGGGTTGACGTAGGGCGCCGGCCGGCCCTCGGCGAGGAACTGTCCGACGCTCAACACCCGCCACGGCAGATGCGGCAATGATTCGGTCGAGTTCAGCACCACGACCGTTTTCAGATGCTCCAGACGTGTCGAGATTGCATCAAGCCGATCGACGAATTCCTCTGCGATGACCAGGATCTCGGCCGCGGAGTTGTTCAGCGGATAGATCAGACTCTGACCGACGAACTCCGGGTTGATCGGCACCTCGACCGCCCGCAACCACGCCAGACCCAGCCAGCCATAGTAAGAGGCCATCGAGGTGGGAAGCATGGTCGCGACAAACGATCCCTCGCGTGCGCCGATGTTGTGGAACGCATCGGCCCACTGCAACACCGTGGCATGAAACTGCCCGTAGGTGTGCGTGATATCGGTGCCCGCTTCCTCAACGAAGACCGCATTCGGATCGCGTTCGGCTGCAGCACAGATCAACCGCGGCAGCGGCGTCTCCAAGTCCATCCGGTCCTCCGTTGAAAACTCGCGTGTTATCCGTCGCTGACTGCCAGGGCTGCCGATTCCTCGGCCAACGCCAGCAGTTGCGCTGAATCGACAATCTTGACGCGGGGGCGTCCCGACGACGCACCGGCCGCGCGCTCAGCGGCGTCGATGCGGCTCCACCCGGCGAGCCCGGCCTGGTATCCGCAGCGCTCGGCCAGCAGTGCCTCCAGCGACTGCCTGTCCCCGACCGGCGCGATCAATCGGTCGGCGCTGAAATCCTCGGCGATGCAGGCAACGGTGTCGGCAGCGCATTGCCTATTGGTACCGATCATTCCGCTGGGTCCTCGTTTGATCCAGCCCGCAACATAGGTGCCGGCCATGCCCGTCACCCGCCCGCCGGTATTCGGGATGGTCGCGCTGGCAGCGTCGAAGGGCAAGTCGGCGATCGGTTGGCCGCGGTATCCCACTGAGCGTAGAACCAGACCCGCTTGCAGGCTGGCGTACCGATCCGTCGGCTCGGCAGTCAATGACTCGCGTTCTCCGATCACAATTCGGTTATGGACCACCCGTACCTCATCGACCCGGTCGGTTCCCCGCAGTTCGGTCGGCGAGACCAAGTAGCGCAGGACGATACGGCGGCGCCCAGGTGGCGAGGCCACCGCGGCCAACTCCTGAACCAGCTCGGCCTTGCGCCGGAGATTCGGTTCGTGGTTGGCGTCGTCCAGCGCCGCCTGGCTGAGCGCATCGAGCGCCACCTCGTCAGGCAGGGCCACGACGTCAAAATCGGGATTCGTCAAGAGCCCCATGAGTTCCGGCGCCGAATACGCGGCCTGAACCGGGCCACGCCGGCCTAATACCACCACTTCACGCACCGATGACTTTCGCAGAGCCGCCAACGCATGATCGGCAATGTCGGTGCGCGCCAGCATATCTGGATCACTGACGAGGATGCGGGCCACATCCAGCGCCACGTTGCCGTTACCGACGACTACCGCACGTTCCGACGACAGGTCAAACGTCAGTCCGGTGGCGTCGGGGTGCCCGTTGTACCAGGCGACGAAGTCGGTGGCCGAGTGACTGCCAGGAAGGTCCTCGCCGGCGATATTGAGCCGACGGTCAGCACTGGCCCCGACCGCGTAGATCACCGCGTGGTGATGCTGGAGCAGTTCTGCGTGGCTGATGTGTGTGCCGACTTCGACGCCGAGATGCAGTGTGAAGTTCGGCTTTTGGCCCTGGTAGGGGAACACCGCGCTGACAGCCTTGGTCGATGCATGGTCTGGGGCCACGCCGAAGCGGACCAGACCGAGCGGAGTCAACAACCGCTCATAGACGTCGACTTCGGCGCCGCTGTCCAGCAGCATGGCGGCGGCGTAGCTGCCGGCCGCCCCCGAACCGACGACCGCGATTCGCGCCCCAGCCAGACCCGGCCACACAGCCGGCGAGCCACCACGGCCGGAGGGCGGGGTTTCGCGCGGGCTCTTGTAATAGTCCTCGTTGAGCTGCAGGAACGTCTGCATGTTCGGGGCGAGTTCATCGTCGGAAACGATGGCGTCCACCGGACATGCCTGCGCGCACGCCGAACAATCGATGCACGTGTCAGGGTCGATGTAGAGCAGCTCGGCGCTCATGTACCCGGGTTCGTCGGGTGTGGGGTGGATGCAGTCGACCGGACAGGTCGGCACACAGGACGCATCGCTGCAGCATGACTGCGTGATGACGTAGGTCATCAGGTCGCCCCCGGCGGCGTGAAGCGCAACGGCAGACGCTCTACCCGGCGCACTACACCGTGCCCGACGAACGTCAATTCCCCAGCCGGAACGGCTAGTTCGATATCGCCCAAACGAGTCAGCAGCTGTTCACATGCGATGCTCGCCTCCAGCCGGGCCAGCGGTGCGCCGAGACAGAAATGGAACGCATGCCCGAACGCCGCGTGCGAGACGCGTGGGCGGTGGATGTTGAACTCGTCGGCATCAGGCCCGAACTTTTCCGGATCCCGGTTCGCCGCGCCCCAGCTCAGCAGCACCCGAGATCCGGGCGGCACCGCGACACCATCGAGGGCGACGTCGGGGTTTTCCACCATTCGCGGGTTCCATTGCACGGGCGACTCCAGCCGAAGTGTCTCTTCAAGCATGGCCGGGATCAAGGTGTGGTCCGCGCGGACCTGCGCAAACTGGTCCGGGTGGGTCAGCATCAGATAGAACGCCGAACCCAGTAGGCTCGCGGTGCTTTCGGTGCCGCCGGCGAGAAAGATGCGGATCAGCTCGAGTATTTCGGGCACGTCCAGGGGGCGCTCGGAGTCTTCCTCGGCGGTGACCAAGTGGCTGATGAGGTCATCGCCGGGGTCGGCCCGCCGGCGCTCGATCAGCGCGGCGAAGTAGTGCTGCATTTCCACCAGTCCCCTGGCGCACTCCAGGGCCCGCTCACGGGGCAGGTAGCCCGAGACCGACTCGGCGATGACGTCTGCCCATCGGCTGAAATGGGGTTGGTCCTCGCTGGGAACGCCCATGATCAGCCCGATGACACGGATGGGCAGTTGCACCGCGAAGTCCGTGAGCAGCTCGAACTCACCTTTGTCAATGAACGCGTTGATCAGCTCAGTGACGGTGTCCCGGATGAGCGGCTCGTGGCGGGCCACGGCGCCGGCCGTGAACGGCTTGTTGACCAGTTTGCGGTAGCGCGTGTGCTCAGGTGGGTCCGCGGTCACCAACGCCGGGACGGCGGGGTACCCCTCGGCCATGATGGCCTCGAGCTCGGGATCTCCCGCGCCGAACTTGGGGCGGTGGCTGGAGAAGGCCTCCGGGGTTCGTGCAGCGGCGAGCACCGAGTCGAACCGGGTCACGAGAAAGGCTCCGACGTCGGGGATCTCGTAGGCCGGGGACGCCGCTCTGGCTTTGGTGTAGAAGGCGTAGGGGCAGGCGTTGTACTCCGGCGAGCCGAAGGTCTGCGCGTCGTCCGTGTCGCCGTCAACAGCAGTCATCTTCTACTTCTTTCTTGCTGTGCGAGCCACGGTCGGGTGTCGCCCTGTCATGGCGCAATCGTCATTTGGGCCGGCTCATCTCGGTACTCGACCAAATAGTCGTCGAGCTTCGGTTGCCTTGTCATGCGCCAGAAATCGACATTCCGGAACGGGTTGATGACGACCACCCGTCCGCGGGCATTGCGGTAGTACGTACTCATCGCCGGATGCGTCCAGATCATCCGCTCGTGCATCTCATCGACGGTCGCCGCGTACTGGTCGTAAACCTCCTGGCGGCATTCCACCGCGGCCAGATTCTGCTCGAACATAGCCCGCAGAAGACCTTCGAGGTATTCCAGCTGTGACTCCACTGTGTGGATCAAACTGCCACCGTGTCCAGTCTGCGTATTGGGCCCATACAGCGTGAAGAAATTCGGGAAGCCCGGGATGGTCAGTCCTAGGTATGCGCGGCCGTCATCGTCGTTCCATGCCTCGCGAAGCAGCCGACCGCCCCGCCCGCGTACGTCGAAGGACGACAAGAACCGCACGACATCAAACCCGGTGGCCAACACCAGCACATCGGCCTCGTAGACGTCGCCGGACTCGGTCAGGACTCCTTCGGGCCGGACCTCGGCGATCGCCTCGGTGATCAGATGAACGTTGCGCCGCGTCAAGGTCGCAAACCAGCCATTGTCTTGCAGCATCCGCTTACCGAACGGCGGATAGCTCGGAATAGCTTTGGCCCAGAGGTCTTCGCGACCCGGCAACTTTGACTTGATGTATTCGGTGAAGTACTTGCGATGACCGTCGTTAGCGGCGTTGATGGCCACCTGCGAGTCCGCCCAAGCCGGGTCGCGTTGCAGCGCGCCGTAGAGCTTGTCGTGATAAATCCAGCTCAGTCGCAGCCGGTACCAGGCTCGAAACAGCGGCACCTCCTCGAAGAGCAGGCGCATCGATTCGGGGACCTTCGTCTTGAACTTGTCGAAGGGCTGCACCCACTGCGCGGACCGCTGGAAGATCGTGAGTTCTGACACCGCGTCCGCGATGGCCGGCACCACTTGCATCGCCGATGCGCCGTTGCCGACGACGGCAACCTTCTTGCCCTCGATCGATAGGTCGCTGGGCCAGCATGCGGTGTGGAAGGCCGGCCCGGCAAACGTCTCCAGCCCGGGCAGCGGGGGCACGACCGGTGGGTTGAAGGCGCCGACGCAGCTGAGGATGACATTCGCCCGCTCCACGGTGGTAGCACCGTGGCGGTCGCGTACCTGCACTGTCCATGCCTGCTCAAACTCGTCATAGTCGACGCGCACCACTTCGCTACCGAAGCGGATGTGCGGACGCACCCCGAAGTCGTCAGTCACCTTGTTGAGGTAGTCCTGGATTTCGTCGCGACTAGCGAAGTAGTGCGGCCAGTCGTGGGGTGCGAACGAATAGGAATACAGATGGCTGGGCGTATCCACCCCCGCGCCGGGGTAGATATTTTCCAACCAGACGCCGCCAACTTCGGTGTTCTTTTCGAGCACGACATAGGGGATGTTCATCGCGGCCATTCGGATCGCCGCCGCGATGCCGGAGATTCCGCCGCCGATGATGACGGCGCGGAATCCCTCCGGTACGGCGGCGGGATGAGGCTCGGGCACCACACCGGCACCGGCGGCAAGTTCCTGGGCCAACACGTCGCCGTACTCGCTTGGAACGGGTTCGCCCATCGAGACACTGAGCATTCGGGCCATCAGCTCCGATGACGGCTGTGGGATGGCTACCGGCGTGCCCGAGCGCCACGCCTTGATCGCGCGCAACGCGGCCGCGCGCACCTGCTCTTGCAGCTCGTCGGGTAAGCCACCGGAATCGTTGTCGGCCATCCCTTTTGTCCGGCTGATGCAGTACGGAGGTTCCAACCAGTGCAAATCACCGGTCAGTTGGACCAGCACCATCACCAGTGTCGGAATGTTGGCTTGCGCCACTGCCGCGTCGAGCGCCCCGGTTTGGTCGTCGGCACCGCTTTGGTTGCGAAATATGTTGTCAGACAATGGAACTCTCGGCTCTCAGGGGACTGGTGAACATCGGCGACCGCACTTGTCCGCGCCTAACGCCGCATCAACACGGGAATCGCGACAGGACCACGCGCAAATGCGGCACGCCACTTCATCTCATGGCCGGCCACCAGATCGAATCCATCGAGCGCGCAGATCGCCTTGAGGCTGGCTTTCATTTCGCGCCGCGCCAGATGCGCGCCAAGACACCGGTGGATTCCGGCCCCGAAAGCCAAGTGGGACGCCACATTCGGTCGGTGGATATCGATCTCGAGTGGGTTGGGGAATTGCTCCGGATCCAGGTTCGCCGCAGAAAAATTGAGCAATACGCGCTCGCCGGTCTTCATCGGACAGCCGCCGAACTCAACGTCACGAGTCAGCGTCCTGCCCTGGGTGGGTACCGGCGTGGAAAATCGAATGAACTCTTCGATGGCGCGATCCAGACCGCGCTCGTCGGCCTCGCGCAGTTCCTGACGCAGATCCGGCCTGATCGCCAGCTGCCAGGCCATTGCACCCAGACCGCCCATGGTCGTCTCCATACCGGCCATCACAGCAAGATTGAGGGTCTCGATGCGCTCGCGCTCGCTCATGACCAGGCCGTCCTCGCCAAAACCCATGTGCGCGATGACACCGGCCAGATCGTCGTTGCGACCTTCGGCCCGACGGGCCTCCAGCAAGTCACCACACCAAGCCAGCAACTTCGGGACCGCTTCGAGGGTCAATTCCGGATTTGTCAGGGTGATGCTGACAAGGGAGAGCAACATATCCCCCTGATCCGCGTGCTGGTCAAGGAATCCGCGACTGAGGAACACGACGGGTGGCAGCTTCGCGGTGAATTCGGCCACGAAGTCCACCGGCCCTGCAACCGCGAGGCACTGCTCCATCAGATCTGCCACGATGCTCGCAATCTCGGCGTCGTTGGCGGCCAATGCAGCTGGGGTGAAGAAAGGGTTGAGGTGCTTGCGGATCTCCCGGTGCTTGGGGGGATCCAGCTCTACCGGGATCAACCTGACCAGGTCCAGCGGGATCTGTACCGCCGAGACGCCGTCGGCGCTGCTGAAGGTCTCCCACTGGGTAGCCGCCGCCATCGCATGCTCGTAGTCGTTGACGATCCATTCCCCGGGCGGCTCCGTCATGCTCCAGATCGTGTTGTTCCACCCCACCGGGCACCGCTCACGGACGCTGGTGTTGGTCTGCCAGAAATCGTCGTGCACGGCCGGGTCCAACGGAAAGAATTCAACCGTCTCGTAGCTCGGTTCGGTGGCCGCTTCGTCGGGCGATGTGGTGTCTGTCATTGCTTGAGCCTCCTGAGACCAGTGCAGAATCGAGTTGCTTGGCGTGCTATTTGGCGGTGAATCCGGCATCGACCGGCAGCGAGACACCGGTCACGAAACGCGCCTGCTCGGAGATGATCCAGGCCACGGCGTCACTGATGTCCGACGGCTCCATCCGACCAACGGGGAGCAGGTTCGTCCACGCGGACACGTCGCGGTCGGCCATGAGTTCGGCCATCGACTCGTTGTTCACCATCGGCGTGTCCACCCCTGCCGGGTGAATCGCGTTGACCCTGACGCCGTATTCGGCGAGGTCGAAGGCGAACGCCCGCATCAGGCCAACCAGTGCGTGCTTGGCGGCGGTGTAGGCGTAGCCGCCGATCGTGCCCATCGCCAGGCTGCCTTTGAGGCCGGCCGTGGAGTTGATGAAGACGATGCTGCGTCCCGCTGCTTCCCCGGTAAGAAGCGCGGGAATGCACACCTGCGCGGTATTGAAGGCACCCGTCAGGTTGGTGTCGATCACATCGGTCCAACACTGCATGGGATCAGCCGGCGCGATTTCGAGCGGAGCGATACCGGCATTGGCGATGACGACGTCCAGGCGCCCCAGGGTACCGACCGCACTATCGACACACGACTGCATGGCAGCGCGGTCGCGCACGTCGGTCTCGGCCGTCACCACCCGGCGCCCCAGCGCACGGATTTGTTCGGCAGTATCGGCCAACTCGGCAGCGCTGCCCAGCGGATACGGCACGGTGTCCAGGTCCTTGCAAAGGTCGATCGCGATGATGTCGGCGCCGTCCTCGGCCATCCGCAGGCAGTGGGAACGCCCCTGGCCGCGCGCGGCACCGGTGACGAGCGCAACCTTGCCGGATAGCGAGCCCATGGTGTCCCACTCTCCTGCTCTCCCGGGCGGCCGGTCATCCGACCACGTACGCGACATTATGACAAATTTTGTATTTGTGTCAACCGAGTTCAGAGGTCGAGGAGCTCCGCAATGCGCGCGCGATGCGATACCGGATCACCGAACATCAACTGGTTGGCTTTAGCTCGTTTGAAGTAGAGGTGAGCAGGGTGCTCCCAGGTGAATCCGATCCCGCCGTGTACCTGAATGTTCTCGGCTGCACACGCCATGTAGGCATCCCCGCAGACCGATTTCGCCATCGAGGCTGCCAACGCCAGCTCAGCAGATGGGCCTTCGGCCGCGACGGCGCGAGCGTAGTACGCCGAGGATCGCGCCGACTCCACAGCAAGCAACATGTCGGCACATCTGTGCTTTATCGCCTGGAAGCTGCCGATGGGTCGGCCGAACTGATAGCGAGACTTGGCATAGTCGACCGACATCTCCAGCACGCGTTGCGCACCGCCGACTGACTCCGCGGACAGGCCGACGGCCGCGAGGTCCAGCATCATCTGTAGCGCTTGTCCCCCTTCGTCCGCACGACCCACCAGCCGGGCCGGCACGTCGAGAAACTCCAGCCGTGACTGTTTGCGGGTCAGATCCATTGTCGGCAGCGGGGCCCGTCGCAGGCCGGCTGCGTCCGCGTCCACGGCGAACACCGACAAGCCCTCGGCGGTCCGGGCCACCACGAACACCACGTGTGCGCTATGGCCGTCGATGACATAGCTCTTGACGCCCGATAGCCGCCATCCCTGCGATGAGGCGGTGGCGGCCATCGCGATGCCAGTCGCGCCCCAGACGGCGCCCGGCTCGGCGAAGGCCACCGTCCCCCGGATCGAACCGCTGGCGAGCCCAGGGAGCCATTCGCCCGTCGTCTCCTCGTCAGCGCATGCCAATAACAACGATTGCGCCAGAACAACACTGGAGAAATAGGGAACACAGGTCAGGGCACGGCCGAGCTCCTCAAGAATCACCGCGACGTCTGCGAAGGTTCCCCCTGCGCCGCCGAGTCCCTCGGGGACGGCCAGCCCGCAGATGCCGAGTTGCTCGGCCATCTGCGCCCAGGTCGCCTCGTCGATGCCGGACTCGGAATCCATGAACCGCCGCACCTGTGGTTCCAAAGAGCGTTGGTCGAGGAAGTCGCGCAGCACCGCACCCAGTTGCCGCTGATCCTCAGATGGCACCAAATGTGCGTCCCCAACGTGCGAGGAGGCCATGGTGGGCTCGACCTCAGTGCTCATCGGTGACCGTGATCGCGCCGGTGGGACACCCATGCATGGCATCGACAGCCGCATCGATATCCTGCTGGGACTCAAGGACTTCGTGGACCGGCACCGCAAGCCCCACGTCGGCGACTTTGAATAAGTGACCGAAGCGGATCTCGCACATCCCCGATCCCAGGCAGATGTCGGGATCGACTCGCACGGTAGCGCTCATGACAATCCTCGGGGAGCTATGGCAGGTGACTTCACAGGCTTTTCGCTCACGCCGAGGGCATTCCCGCCAACGGCGTCCAGACGTTTTTCGTGCGGGTGAATTCCCGGATGCCTTCGCGCCCGCCAAGACGGCCGTACCCGCTGTTCTTGTGCCCTCCGAACGGGGCCGACGGGGGGATGCCCAGAAAGCCGTTGATCCACACGTTGCCCGCTACCAACTGATCGGCGACGGAGTGCGCCCGCCTTATGTCGTTGGTCCAAATGTATGCGGCCAGACCGAATTCCGTATCGTTGGCTAGGCGGACCGCCTCTTCCTCATTGCTGAACTTGGTGACCGCAACGACGGGGCCGAACACCTCTTCCCGGCTCAGCTCGGTAGCAGGGTCAACATCGGCGAAAACTGTTGGGGTGATGAAGAACCCGGAGGCGAGGTCGCCGCCGGCGCGCTCGCCGCCGGCGATCAGCCGGGCACCCTGACCGCCGGCCCTCTCGATCATTCCCTGGATGCGCACGGCTGCCGCCTCGTTGATCACCGGGCCCATCTGCACGCCGGGATCGAACGGATCGCCGATAACCAGGTGTCCGACATAGGCTTTGATCATCTCGAGCACCTGTTCGTAGATGCTGTCTTCGACCAGCACCCGCATGCCGTATATGCAGCCCTGCCCCGAGATCACCGCGAGGTTGCCGACGGTCTCCTGCACCGCGCCGGCGATATCGGCATCAGCGAAGAGTATCCGCGGTGATTTTCCGCCGAGTTCGAGACCGACCGGCTTGAGGGTGTCGGCGGCGGCCCTCAGCACCAGTTGGGCCGTCTTGCCACTCCCGGTGAAATGCACGAAATCGATCTCCGGGTGCCGCACAAGCGCCTCGCCGCCCTCGGGACCTGCCGGCACCACATTGATCACACCGGGAGGAAAACCTGCCTCCAGCGCCAGCTCGCCGAGCCGCAGGACGCTCCACGGAGCCAGCTCGGGCGGCTTGACCACGACACAGTTCCCCGCGGCCAGGGCCGGGGCCATTGTCATGGCAGCCGACCCCAGCGGACCATTCCACGGGATGATCAGCCCGACAACGCCATACGGCTCCTCGATCGTGTAATCAAGGGCGCGCACCGGCCAGGTCGTGATGACCTCGCCGCCGATCTTGTCGGTCCATCCGGCGTTGTACTCGAAAAGATCTGCGACGAGGTCGGGGTAGGCGTGCGCGAACGCATGCGCAGTGCCGTTCTCGAGCATCGACAACGTCGCCAGTTCATCGGCGTGCTCACGGACCAGCGCTGCGAGCCGAAGAAGCAGCCGTCGACGCTGGTCTGCTGGGATCACCCGCCACTGCCCGAACGCCGAACGCGCAACGCGCGCAGCGAGGTCCACCTCAGCGCGGCCGGCCAATGGCAACGCCGAGGTCACCTGTCCGGTGGCTGGGTAGATGTGCTGGTGGTCGCCGCCGGTGCTCTCGCGAACACGTTGCCCGCCGATCAACAGGGCGGGGTTTGGCAGCACATCGATGGGCGGGGAAGTCATGGGCACGGCGTTGGTTCCTTCGCGATGTCAGGTCTGGGGAGCTACTTGCTGGTGAAACCGGCGTCGACCGGTAATGCGACCCCGGTGACATAGCGGGCTTGGTCGGACACCAACCAGGCGATCGCATTGCTCACATCGCTGGCCTCGATGACCTGGACGGGCAACAAGTTCTGCAGGGCCGCGCCGGCTGCCGGGTTGCTCATCAGTAAGGCACCGATGGCTTCGTTGTTGACCATGTCGGTATTGACGCCGGTCGGGTGCACGGTATTGACGCGAATGGAATGCTCCGCCAGGTCGAAGGCGAACGCCCGCATCAAACCGACCAACCCGTGTTTGGCCGCGGTGTAGCCGTAGCCACCGACGGTCTTCCACGCCATGCTTCCCTTGAGTCCGGCCGTCGAGCTCGTCAGAACGATACTGCCGCCCACTCCGCCAGCGATCAGCGCCGGAAGCGACACCTGCACGGTGTTGAACGCGCCAGTCAGGTTCGTGTCGATCACGTCCTGCCAGTTCTGAACGGGGTCTTCCGGGTCGACAACCAGCGGCGAGATACCGGCGTTGGCCACGACAATGTCCAGGCGACCCAGCTCGGCCACGGCCTCGCCGACGACGGTGTGAAGGCGGCCGAGGTCACGCACATCGGCCTGGCGCGCGACAATCCGCCGGTCGAGCGCCTTGACACACTGAACCGTTTCCTCGAGGTCCGCCTCGGTGGCCAACGGATAGGGATTGGAGGCGACATCATGGCAGATGTCGACGGCGATGATGTCGGCCCCCTCCTGCGCCAACCGGATGGCGTGGGAGCGGCCCTGCCCGCGAGCGGCACCGGTAATGAAAGCGACTTTGCCTTCAAGCGAACCCATGTCAGTGCCTCCGTGTTGGTCTGAGGAAAGCCGGCCAGTGTGAGGCCGAACACTCCTGACATTATGGCATTTTTTGTCTGTGCGTCAACGTCGCGCTCGCCCTGCGGGGGGTTGCGGCCAGTCACATCTTGACTGCTGACGATCTACACGCAAGACTGACACTCGGACGTATTTTGTTGTTTGTCAGTGTCTGTAGCGGCGAGATGACCGGTCCGGTGACCGTGCGCCGCCCGTTGAAGGAGCGATATGCACGGCTTTCCGCACGGGTACGCCAGCGGCTGGTATCAGGTGGGCTGGAGCGACCAGTTCGCGTCCGGTGATGTCGTGCCACTGCGGTACTTCGCGACCGATCTGGTGTGCTATCGCAACGAGTCGGGCGTGCTTCACATCAGCGATGCCTTCTGCCCGCACTTCGGAGCCCATCTCGGGTACGGCGCCACGGTCGAAGGTGACTGCCTGGTGTGCCCGTTCCACGGCTGGAAATGGGATGCCGACGGCCGCAACGTAGACATTCCCTACAGCGAACCCGAGCGGATGAAACTCCAGATCCGGCAATGGGACGTCGTCGAAGTCGACGGCCTGGTGCTGCTGTGGTACGGCGTGCACCGGGAGCCACCTGCCTGGCCAGCGCCCCGCATTCTTCCCGAGGGGAAACATCTGGACACCGACTACTGGGCAGTCTTCCCGGACACCTGCAAAGTGTGGAGCGCGGTGCGTTTCCCCCCGCAGGTGGCTACCGAAAACAGTGGCGACGCCGCGCATTTCCACTACGTGCACGGTGCGGCCAGCGTGCCGCAAGTCGAAGAATGGGACTCCGGGGACCACTGGTTCCGGACGAGTTTCCTTGCCACCTTCGGCGGCCATGCGCCGACCACCTGGGCCACCCCGAACGGGCCGGTGGATGGCCGGATCATCACCGACTGCTACGGCATGGGACTCGCCGCCGGGCACATCGAGTCCTTCGATGAGGTCTACACATTGGCGGCCACCACACCGATTGATGAGCAGACCTCTGATCATCGCGCGACCGTGTGGGTGCCCAAGCAGCGCGGAGACGGTACGCCCCTGGACGAGGCAGTGCGAGACCGGTGGGCAAAGCAGCAGATCAGTCAGCATGCGGCCGATTTCCCGGTGTGGGAGAACATGACCTACGTCGCGAAGCCGCCTTTCGCGGCAACCGAAGTGCGCTCGTTTCGGGCACTTCGCGAGTGGATCGAGGGGCAATACTCGCAGAGCTCCCCGGCGCAGTGATGCCGGCACCTACAACGGTGGGGTTCGGGCTGCTGGTGCCGACACTGATGGAGTTCGAACCATGCGGAATGGACCGGTTGCGCGAGGCAGCAGAGATCGGCGACGGATTCGACTTCGATGTGCTCTGGGTGGGCGATCACCTGTTGTTCAGCTCCCCCATCCTGGATTCGACGGCGGCCGTGGCGATCCTGGGAGCGTTGACAACCCGGGTGAAGGTCGGCACCAATGTCCTGCAGCTTCCGCTGCGGCGCCCGATTGACGTGGCCAAGAGCTACGCAACGATCAGCCACCTGACCGGTGGGCGGGTCGTGCTCGGGGTTGGTGTCGGCGGCGAATTCGAGACCGAGTGGCACGCGGCCGGGGTCAATCCGCGCGAACGCGGGGCGCGCTGCGATGAGGCCATCGACACGCTGGGATGGTTGTGGGAAGGGCGAACCGCCAGCGGCCGGTTTTCGTCGAGCCCCGGTCTCGCCATCGACCCGCCGCCGGTGGGTGGACGGGTGCCCATCTGGGTGGGTGGGCGCGCAGAGGCTGCCGTTCGCCGCGCCGCCCGCTGCGATGGGAGCTTGAGCATGTGGGTAAGCCCGCGGCGGTGCAGCGAGATCCGTGCCCAGATCAGCGAGCTGAGGTCCGGCGACGTCGAGGGATTCACCTTCGGCCTCGAACTGCTCGCGCACGTCGACGACGACCTCACCCGCGCCCGCCACGACGTTCGGGAAGCGATCCGCCGGCTCAACCTCGACCCCGACAAGATCGAGAAATATACGGCGTATGGGCCGCCGGAACGGGTCGCCGAGCAGGTGGCGCAGTACGTCGACGCCGGCATCGGGCACGTGAGTTTCTATTTGCCCGGCGAGGGCTGGTCAGAACAGGCCAAACGCGTTGCCAGCGAGGTTATTCCGTTGGTCACCGCGTCGCGAGCGGAGAAGGTCACGTCATGACGACCGCGACCACGATGACCGACGCATCGCTCGACGCCGTCGTGGAGCAATTCCTTGCCGCCGCACACCACAACGACGACGACGTCGTCGGGCTACTGGGCGCGCAGTACGACGCCGGCCTGGCCTGGCCGCACTTCTCACCCGGTTGGGGTGGTCTGGGTACGTCCCGGGAAGCGACCCGCCGCGTACGCGACCGACTCCGAGAGGCGGCGATCCCCGCCAGCCGCGCCGGGTTCGTCGGGCTCAATCAGGCCGCCACCCTGATCCACGACCACGGCAGCGACGAGCACAAGACCCGCTTCCTGCGCCGGATCTTCACTGGCGAGGACCAGTGGTGCCAGTTGTTCAGCGAACCCGGTGCCGGTTCGGATCTTGCCAACGTGGCGACAATGGCCGTGGCCGAAGACGCCGGCTGGCGGGTCAGCGGGCAGAAGGTCTGGACGAGCAATGCGCATCACGCCGACTTCGCCCTCCTGCTGGCCCGCACTGACCCAGCCGAGCGCAAGCATCGCGGGATGAGTCTGTTCATCGTCGACATGTCCGATCCCGGCGTGGACGTACGCCGGCTTCGGCAGGCCGACGGCGGCGGGCGGTTCAGCGAGGTATTCCTCGACAACGTCGCCGTCGCCGGAGATTTCCTGCTGGGCGACCCGGGGCAGGGTTGGGCATTGAGCATGCACATCTTGACCACCGAACGCGATGGGGCAGGCGGGGTGTTCCTGCGTCCTATCGACGACGTGCTGGACCTTTGGCGTGCACGCCGCGGCGCGCACACCAGCCCCGCCGCGCTGCGCGACGACGTGATCAAGCTGTGGATCGAGTCGCGCGTCGTTGCGCTGTCAAGCCGGCGCCAGCGCACCACAACCGATCCCCGCGAGGCAGCCGTGCTCGGTTCACTTGCCAAAATCGCCGCCAGCGAGCACAGCCAGCGCTACAGCGAACTGATGGCGGTGATCATCGGCCCGGACGTGTTGATCGACGCCGACTACGACGAGGCGTTCGCCGAGGACGCCGATCCTGACTCTGCGGTCTCGAAGGATTTTGGAGCGCTCTCAGCGCACCGATTCGTGCTCCGAACCCGCGCGATGTCGATCGAGGGCGGCACCAACGAGATATCCCGCAACCTGATCGGTGAACGCACCCTCGGCCTGCCGCCCGATATCCGCGTCGATAAAGACATCGCGTGGCGCGACCTCCCGAAATCATGACCAGCACCGCGCCCGAACCCACCTTCAGCTTCGCTGACCTGTGGCAGTTGGTCTGCACCGCCGTGCCACAGCGCACGGCCGTCGTATGCGGCCAGCGGCGCTGCAGTTTCGCAGAACTCGACGATCGCGCCGCTCGCCTTGCCACCTGGATGAAAGCCCGTGGCGTCGGTCCCGGCGCATTCGTCGGCGTGCAGATGCGCAACGCGATCGAATACGTCGAAGCCATGCTGGCCGCCTACAAGCTGCGCGCGGTGCCCGTCAACATCAACTACCGACTGCTCGAAGCGGAATTGATCCACCTGTACCGCGATTCCGGCCTCGTCGGCGTCATCCACGACAGCGACCTCGCCGCCCGAATCAGCACTGTGCAACACTCCACACCGGATCTTTCGTGGACGCTTTGCCGCGGAGCCGATTACGAGGCCGCCATCGCAACGAGCCCCCCGCTGAGCCGTTCGAATGGGCACAGCGGTGACGATCCATACGTGCTGTACACCGGAGGCACGACCGGCAAGCCCAAAGGCGTGGTCTGGCGGATGGAAGACGCGTTCTTCGCCTGCATAGGAGGCGGTGACCCCACCGCGAGCCTGGGGCCGATCAGCCGGCCCGACCAAATCGTCGAACGCATCCAGGACGGCTATGCCTTCCTTCCCGCCGCACCACTGATCCACGCGGCAGGCATGTGGACAACGCTGCGCTGGTTACTGGCAGGTGCCAAAGTAGTTCTCCTGCCGGACTTCTCACCGATCCAGATCTGGACGGCGATCGCCGTCGAGCGCGTCACCGTGATGAACATCGTCGGTGACGCAATGGCCCGACCGCTGCTCGACGCACTGGCGGCCAGCGACCACCTCGACCTGTCATGCCTGCGCACGATCGCCACCGGAGGCGCGCCGCTGACCCCCGCCACCCGCGCCCGACTGCTCACCGCACTGCCCCACCTGACCGTCAAGGACAGCTACGGCTCGTCGGAGACCGGAGTGCACGGCTGGTCGGTACACACCGGCGACTCGAGCGACAAGACCCGCTTCGCCGTTGTGGACACGGTCATCCTCGATGAGGACACTGGCGCTGAACTGCCCGCCGGATCGACCCAGGCCGGCATCGTCGCTCGCCGTGACCGAGTACCGATTCGGTACCACAACGACGAAAGAAAGAGCGCTACAACATTTTTGACCATCCACGGTCGGCGGTACGCGCTGACCGGCGACTTCGCCCACCTCGATGCCGACGGCAGCCTGCGACTGCTCGGCCGCGGCTCGCAGTGCATCAACTCGGGCGGTGAGAAAATCTTTCCCGAAGAGGTAGAAGAGGTCGTGCGCGCGCATCCCGGTGTCATGGACGCCGTCGTCATCGGTACCGCGGATCCGCGATGGGGACAACGGGTGACCGCGATCGTGGCGACCGTCGCGGGCCAGACGCTGGCCAGCACAGACCTGCGCGCACACTGCCGTGAGACGTTGGCTGCGTTCAAGGTGCCTAAGGACGTCGTGTTCGTCGACCAGATCCACCGGACCGCTGCCGGCAAACCGGACTATGTGTGGGCTGCCACCGTCGCTGATTCACTCTCCGAAACACCGCAGGAGATGACCAATTGAACACCGCCACAGCCAGTATCGAGACGGTACGGCAGCTCGCAGCGAAGTATTCGAACTGGGGCCGTTGGGGTGAGCAAGACCAACTGGGCACCCTCAACCACTTGCGCCCGCAAGATCGCGTGGCGGCTGCCCGGCTGATCCAGACCGGCGAGGTCATCTCACTGTCGATACCCTTCGACGATCAGGGTCCGCAAAACGCAATCAGCGGCCGGCCCAATCCGGTACACGTCATGACCGTCACCGGCCGCGACTTCATGGGCGCCGAATCAGCAAAACGCGACCAGCAGCGCCGCTACCTGCAGAACGCCGACGACATGGTGTTTCTGGCCACCCAGTGTGCGACGCAGTGGGATGGCTTGGCACACGTCTTCTTCGAACAGCAGATGTACAACGGCTACTCGGCGGCCAACGTCTCCAGCGCCGGCGCACGCCGCAACGCGATCACCAGCGCGGTGGACCAGATGGCGGGGCGCGGTGTGCTGCTCGACCTTCCCGGCGCGCTCGGTGTGCCCTACCTTGCGCCCGGACACGCGGTGAGTGCCGAGGATCTCGACCGCGCCTGCGCCCACCACGACGTAGAGGTGCGGCGCGGCGATTTCGTGCTGATCCGCACCGGTGCGATCGCCCGGGTCCGCGAACGTGGCGACTGGGGCGACTATGCCGGTGGAGATGCGCCGGGCATGGGACTGGAAAGTGTTGCGTGGGTCGCAGACCGCGAGATCGCCGGCATCGCCACCGACACGTGGGATGTCGAGGTGCGCCCCGCTCAGACCCCCGACGTCGCGCAGCCGGTACATATTCTCTACATCGTGATGCTCGGATTGTGGATCGGTGAAATCTTTGACCTGGAAGCTCTTTCGGCTGCCTGCCAGGCCGCTCAACGCTACGAATTCTTCTTCACCGCACCACCGCTGAAGATCACCGGCGGCATCGGCTCACCAATCAACCCGCTGGCGATCCTATGAGTTCAGATCTCCAATCATTCGCTCGCGGGGCGCAAGACTGGATAGCGCAGCTCCTCCCCCGCCGCGTCGCCGGCCACGAGCAGGTCGGCCCTGACGATGTGGCCGTCTTTCACAACCTCACTTTCGAGCAAGAGGCGCGCCTCGTTGCGGACGCAGCAGGGTGGCAGGCCCAGAAGTGGCAGGCAGGGTACGGGGCCCTCGACTGGCCATCCGAGTTCGGCGGCGCCGGGTTGTCCGCCGAACACGTGCGGCTGTTCAGTGCGATCGAAGCAGGTTTCGATATCCCTGCCGACCACGAACTTCGTCGCATCACCACCAACCTGGTCGCCCCGACCTTGCGAAAGTACGGATCCGCGGATCAGATCAGCCAGCTGATACCGGACTTCTTGAGCTGTCGCCAACTCGCCTGCCAGCTGTTCAGCGAACCCGGCGCCGGCTCAGACCTGGCCGGGCTTGCCACCAGAGCGGTCTGCGATACCGATAACACCTGGATCATCAACGGCTCCAAGGTTTGGGTGTCCGGGGCACAGTTCGCCGACTGGGGGCTGTTGATCGCCCGCACTGATCCTGACGTGCCCAAGCACGCGGGGCTGACTGCGTTCCTTGTACCGATGCGCAGCGAAGGCCTGGAAGTCAGGCCGATCCGTCAGATGTCCGGCGGTACCTCGTTCAACGAGATCTTCTTCACCGACATGCGTATTCCCGACGGTCTGCGCCTGGGCGCGTTGGGTGCTGGCTGGCAGGTCACCCTGACGATGCTGTCGTTCGAGCGCAACCAGTCTGGCTCCAAAGCCGGCGTCGGCGGGTCCTGGGAGCAACTTCTGATGCTCGCCCGGCTTCGCGAGCCCGCGGTGGACCCGGTGATGGCACAGGAGTTGGTTGGTGTCTACATCCACGAACGCGTTCGCGAGCTGACCCGCCGACGGGCCGCCCAAGCGCGGGCCAACGGCAGCGAGGTCGGACCCGAAGGCTCTCTCGGAAAACTGCTCTGGGTGCAGGGACTCACCGCGATCGGCAACGCGGCGGCCCGGCTGCTGGGCCCCGATATTCTTGCCGACACCGGCGAAGCGGGCACCTACGCGTGGGCGGCGCATCTGCTCGGCGCCCCCGGGTTCCGCATTGCGGGCGGATCCGACGAAATCCAACGCAACATCATCGCCGAACGCGTGCTGGGCCTGCCGCCCGAGCCACGCGTCGACACCGGCGTGCCCTGGCGAGAGCTGCGTAGCTCAGCGGGATAGCGCAGGGGCCGAAGCGGATTCGTGAATGACTACCCGGCAGGCTCAAACAGAAAGCTTGTCAACTTCGGGCTGTTCCTCGTGCATCTCAACGTCACGGACTTGCCGCTTCAATGCCCTCAGGAGCAAGACCACGAACACTACGAGCCACGGGCCGAACACGCCGAACGGGATCCAGAAGGCGAGCAGCCCGTTCCAGGCAAACGGTCCCGTAGGAAAGTTGAAGGCAACTGCTCCGGCCTCTCCCATCAAGGTGAACCAGAGAGTGAAGTAGCCGAACCAGCGTGGGAACGGCGAATGTTCGGCTCGGCTCGGCAGGAAACAGAAGACGACGACCGCGATGAAGGAGAAGATGAAGTACTGATCTGTGGTCACCAGGGTGAGCACCCCGAGTTGGTGCATGATCGCAGTGACTTCCGGCGCCCGGGTAGGCGTAAACGCGGCCGCGCCGAAGAATATTGGCGGCAACACCAGGAAAATCGAGATCAACCCTCCGGACACAAGTGTCAGCGAGGTCCAAATGGGACGACCCTTCTCCTGTCGCGACATCTGCATCGCGACCACCGCCCAGAACGGCACCATGAACGCAGACGTCCACGACGCGACCATGGCTCCGAGCTTGATCCCCGTCTGCCTCGAGAGGTACCAATCCTTGATCTGTTCGGCCGTCTGGGTTGCGGCAGGCGGCGGGATCATCCGCAGGAGTAGGCCAAGCGCCAGAGCATAGATCACGGTAAAGACCACGAAACTCCAGAGAATCACAATCTGACTGCGCTCGGAGATCGCAACATTCCTTCTCATGGCGCCCTCTCTGACTTGTCGGTCACTGCTTTCAAGTACGTGAGCGTCGTGACGGCGGTTATCGGTCCGCGAAGCCGACGACACCGGCATCCAGAACGATCCCAACGGGCGCCCGGTTGATTCTCAAAGCGCCTCCGAACTTCGGCGTCCCTAAGTTGGCACGTGCAGTTGACTTTTGGGGCGGTCAGGCCGGAGGCGACGACGGGCTCGTGCTGCGGCGCCCGCCCTGCCAGCTGTAGAAGCCTTGGCCGGTCTTGCGGCCCAGGTGTCCGTTGGCGACCAAGTCGACGAGCACCTGCGGCGGCGCAAAACGCGGCCCGAGTTCGGACTCGAGGTGTCGCGCGATTGCCAGCCGCACGTCCAGACCCACGCGGTCGGTCAACTCGAGCGGACCGATCGGGTACTTGTAGCCCAACACCATGGCAAGGTCGATGTCACCCGCGGACGCGACTCCGTCCTCCAGCATGCGCATCGCCTCCAGCCCGATCGCCAGTCCAAGGCGGCTGGTGGCGAATCCCGGGGAGTCGCGGACTTCGATCGACTGCTTGCCCATGTGGTCAGCCCACGTTCGAGCCCGCTCGACGACACTCAGGTCGGTCGCTTCTCCTACCACGATTTCGATGAGGCTCGAGCTCGGAACCGGATTGAAGAAGTGCATGCCCACCAGTGCCGACGGTACCGCTAGGCCACGCGCCAGTTCGTCGATGGACAGCGAACTCGTGTTGGTCGCTAGCAGCGCTTCGGGGAACGCGCCCTGTGCCCGGCGTAGCACATCCTGCTTCAGTGCGACGACCTCTGGCACGGCCTCGACAACCAGGTCGACCGGTCCCACGCCGTCGAAACTGGAGGTCGCGGTCAGCCTGCCAGTGACACTGCTAGACAACGTATTCGAACGTGCCGCGGCCTTCTGTAATCCTTCGTTGACCCTGCCACGGGCGGCCTCGGCAGCCTCATCAGTGACTTCGCAGATCGCGACGTCTACACCCGTGCCGAGAAGTAGCTGGGCGATGCCGGCACCCATCGTGCCTCCGCCGACCACGACCGCAGATCGCGACATGCCAAGAATCTCCTTAAGCGAGTGTGGATTTACGGCTTCGGGTATGAGCGCAATCGCACGCGGGTCTCGTCCAATTCCGCGACCGAGGTACAGCCGAGGAAGGCAAGCGTGCGGTCCAATTCCGCACTGAGGATATCGATGACACGCCCTACGCCGTTCTCCCCGGCGGCAGCCAAGCCGTAGTGGTATGGACGGCCAACCAGGCAGGCCGCCGCCCCGAGAGACAGCGCTTTCGCTACGTCGCTACCGCGCCGGATACCACCGTCGAGGAGGACATCACAACGACCGCGGACGGCATCGACGATCTCTGGGAGCACTGAGATCGTCGCGGGAGCGCCGTCGAGCAACCGTCCGCCATGGTTCGACACCACGATTGCATCGACCCCCCGGTCGGCACATTGCGCGGCGTCCTCGGCCGATAGGATGCCTTTCACCACCAAGGGGCGATCCCACGCCTCGCGGACCCGGTCCAGATCATCCCATGTTCGCTTGGGCCCACTGGATAGGGCTTGTCCGGGGACGACTGGTCGCGGCGGGAACCGGCGCTTAACATCGGCATCCGCGAGGTTCCGAGCCGCAATGAGGTGGGCAGTTCGTACGAAACCCGCACTCCACCTTGGCTTTCGAGCCGCATCGAGAATGTTCTGCACGGTGTACTTGGCCGGGATGGCGGCGCGTTTCAGCGAGCGCTCAAGGCTACCCGCGACCGGAGCGTCCACCGTGAACACCAGTGCGGCATAGTCAGCTTCGTAGGCCCGCTTCACCAGCGATTTCATCAGGTCCGCGTCGGGAACCACTTCGATCCCAAACCACAGGGGACCGGACGAGACCGCGGCCAGCTCCTCAATTGTGAAGGAAGCACGCGCAGTGACGATGTACGGCGTGCGCCGCCCCCCGGCGGCACGTGCTACCGCGCGCTCCGCCTCGGGGTGTATGACCCGGGTACCCGCCGCCGGCGCCAACACGATCGGGGTCGCGAGTGACATCCCCGCGACAGTTGTCTCGGAGGTGCGGTTCGAGACGTCGACCAGCGTGCGCGGCCGGAATTCGATGTCGGCGAATGCGGCCTCGTTGGCGCGCATGGTCACCTCATCTTCGGCACCGCCGTCGATGAGATCGAAGATCATCCGGGGAAGGCGTCGGCGGGCGAGCTCCCTCACGTCGCGCACGCTGACCGTTTGGTCGAGTTTCATATGCTCCTGCCACAGTGGGTCTTTGACGGCGCCGGCAGATTGTCGCCACCGACGCTGAACCGCCGATGAGCCAAGGTCATTCGGGGCGAATTGAGCCCAGGTTGAGAATGGTCATGGTGCAACCTGCCGCGCCCGCTCGCCAACCGTGGTCAATCCCTGGGAGCACCAAGGAATCACCCGTATCCAGCAGGTGCGGACCGTCGTCGAGAAGCACCTCGAGGCTGCCGGCAACGACCGTGTGGAAGTTGAGTGTGTCCGTGTGATGCATCGGATGTTCGATACCCGCCGGCATCTGCAGCACCAGAAAGTCTGCGTGGCCCGGTTGAACTCCGGTCTCGTGATAACTGGCCTTGCCCGGGGGCCGCATCGGCGGCGGGGTCTCCCTCAGCATGAACACATCGTTGCGAAATGACGGGCCCTCGGCATGGATATCGCGATCCTTGATCGCAACCTCGCCGATGATGGTGGAACGGCCACTGTCGTCAACACCCGCAATCAGGCTGCGCATACTGACATCTCCTGTCTGGTAGCCAGATGGCGAGCGGCGCCCGCTGGATTCTGAAATGTTCGAGTTACAACCTACAAACCAGCCGATGCATGTGTCAACCGGTCGCCCGGTAGATATCGGGTAGGCTAACACCTGCACCTACTTGGAGGATTGTCGTAATGACGAACGCATCGAACAGTGGAGACGACAAGGCGAAAGCGCGCGAACTCTTTGACCAGATGGGTCTGGGGCGATACCCCGAACCGACCGGCGACGAGTTCGACGTGTTCAACGCCATCGCTGGCGACGTGCAGTGGCCGATGACATGGGTTGGCGGCGAGCTCGACACCAAGACAAAGAGCTTTTGTTCGATCTCAGCACTGATCGCTACCGGCCGCCCTCAAGTCCAACAGCACATCCGGGCCGCGCTCGCAATCGGGGCGACCCGTCAGGAAATCGCCGATGTCATCACTCACGTCGCGTTTTACTCCGGCTTTCCAGCGGCCGGTAACGCGATGCGGGCGGCCAAAGAGGTCTTTGCCGAACTCGACCAAGCGGCGGCCAAAGAATGACAGCGGTGCAGGTAACCGCTTGACGCGCAAGACATGTGGCCCCGCGCGTCCCCACGTCGCAACAAATCGAAAGCCGCCCCGGCGCAAGCCGGGGCGGCTTTCATCTGCCCGTTGACAAACAGGCCTACATATCAGCCATTGACCAGGTAGGCGTCAACCATCGTCACCAAACCGGCCCGCGATACCGCATCATCGGTCAGCGGCCCGACGATCGCGGCGATCGCGGCGTCGCGAAGTGACAGACCGTTGGCAATCAGGACACCCGCTGATACCAGCGCTCGCGGGGAGGCGACCTCGCGCAGGTCCTCATCCTCAAGGCGGCGGATTGCTTGCCCGAGGCGCACCAAACCCGCAGCCGCGCTCTCATCGATCCCGGCCTCGTGGCGGATCACCTGCTGCTCTACCTCTGGCGGGGGAAAGCCCAGCTCGATGGCCACCATCCGCTGGCGGGTCGAGACCTTCAGGTCCTTGAGAACGCTCTGGTATCCGGGGTTGTAGGAGACGACGAGGCAGAAGTCCTTGGACGCGTTGATCCGCACGTCGCCGAGGCGTTCGAGGGATAGTTCGCGCCGGTGGTCGGCCAGCGAATGGATGGCGACGGTGCTGTCGGCTCGGGCTTCGACCACCTCGTCCAGGTAGCAAATCCCACCGTGGCGGGCTGCCAACGTGAGCGGACCGTCGACCCACACGGTCTCCCCGCCCTGCAGCACATACCGTCCCACCAAGTCGGACGCGGTGATGTCCTCATGACAGGACACACTGAACATGCGCACACCCAGCCGTTCGGCCATGTGCTCGACCAGACGCGTCTTGCCGCACCCGGTCGGTCCCTTGAGCATGATCGGGAGCCCGCCCCGGAAAGCGGCGGTGAAGACCTCGACCTCGTTGTGCACGGGAAGATAGAACGGATGGGCGCTGTCGATCTCGCGCCACTCGTCGTCCACTGTGGCCGTGCCTCCGAGTTGGTCGTTATTCATTGTGTTTAGTTCCTTCGTTGTCGGATATCAGCGTGCGCGCGCGGTCGTCTGTCTGGAAGCCTGAGTCATCGTGGTGCGCAACGCCGGTGCGATTGGTTGAGCCCACTTTCGACCAATGGGCAAGCGAGCATGGGTGGCGCTCCTCCATACCCGGTCGAGCGCTTCGGAAGACGTCGACGAAGCGACGGAGAAGCATGCGCATCCAATGCCCGCCGCGGCTGCCTCCTCAAGCGCCATTGCCGTGTCCCGCTCCGAATACTCGCCTTCGTAGTCGTCGTCATAGGGAAGGCCGTCGGAGATGACGATGAGGAGCTTGCGCGCTGTCCCCCCTTGCCGGTCCAGCACATAGCGTGCATGCCGGACGGCTGCTCCCATCCTCGTGAAACCGGCAGGTTCCAGAGCCGCAAGGCGTCGGCGAGCCTTGGCGGCAAACCGATCCTCGAAGGTCTTCACCCGTAGGAATCGGACTTGGCGTCCATGGGAGTTGAATCCGTGCAGTGCGACCCGAACGCCGGCATGCTCGAGGGCACCGACGATGTCGGCCGCGACCTGACGTTCCTGCTCCCAGATCGGGACGCCGCCGCTCGTTTCGGCACCGGACCCCGAGCAGTCGAGGAGAACGAGTGCGCTGAGGTCGCTGGCGGTCCGCTTTCTGGCCTGAAACACGTTGCCGTTCGGTGACTCACCAGCCGACCTGGTGACCTGGAAGTCCACTAGGGCAGCCAGATCCAGTGCGTCGCCGATGATCTCCCGGTTATGTCGCTCAAATGTCAGCGCGAGCTTGATCACGCCTCGCGACAACTCACGATCTGTGCGATGTGCAGCGGGCTCACTGTCGGGACGGGGAGCGGGATCGAGCGGGAGGACCCTGCACCAGTCTGGTCGATAGGCTCCCGCGCGGAAATCCCACTCCGGATAGCTGAGGCCAGCACCGCCGGGTTCACGCGCCTTGAGCTTCGGAGCCACCCCTCGGACCACCCGGGCGTGCTCGCTGGGGAGTGCCTTGGGGGCGACCGCGCTCTTGACACCGGAGTCGCCGCCTCCGTCGTCCTCGTCGGCTTGGCTCTTGCCGCCGAGAATGCTCTGCATGAGCTTGCTCATCGGGTTCTCGAACGGTGCCGAGATGATGGCAGACGACTTGCTCTTCTCCTTCTTCTGAACCGAGTCCTCTTCGTCATCGAGCTCGGGCTCGGGCTCTCCGTCCGGCTGGTCCTCGTCCAGATCCTTTTGCTGCAAAGGCGCCGCAGACTGTTTGGGCACGGCTCGTCGCAGGATCGAACCGAACGCCGCCGGCGCTTCGGGCACCGAGGAGTCTTGGCAGGCCATCAGGGCCGACGCGTCGGGATCCCTGGGTGGGTCGCCATCCCAGTGACTGCAGATCCTGTCGGCCACGTGCGGTGGTACGACGTGACCCTGGACAGCGATGGCCCGCCGGGCTTCGAGGGTCATATAGCGGCGGACGACATCGGGACGACCAAGGATTCGTCGGAGCTCAGCGGAGTCCAGGCTCCCGGCGCCGACCATGGCCGCCTGCACACACATGGTCAGCAGTTCCTCGTCCCCGGGAATGCCCTTGTCCGTGCGAGCGAGAAACAGCGTCGTCCCGTCGGTGTAACTGTGCGGCCCTGGCACTTCAGTGACATGCAGCTTTCGACCGGCCACCGCGCTGGCCAGGTATTCGAGCTGCTTTGTGTTCGTGCTGGGCGTGTGGGCGGACCAACCGTCTGTTGGTCCGCCCACACGCTCCCGCCGTAGGCGAAATCGCATTCGCTATTGCTGTCTACGGTCCGAATGGCGGGGCAATCTCGACCGGCACCTTGCCTGGTACGAGTTCACCGGCCGGATCGAGGTGCGCAGACTTCGGCCTCGGGATCGGTACTCCCTGGCCGGGGCAGGCGTAGTCGGTGCCGTCACCACACAGACCGTTCGTGAAGTACGAGCGCTTCAGGGTGTCCTGCGGCCACGAGTCGCCTTGGATGGCGATCGCGTTCGTTCCGACCACGTAGAACAGGAAGAAGATGACGTTGAGCACCCCGTAGAGGGCGAAGAAGCGCAGGAACGCCTTGGTCTTCGTGCTGCCCTGAACCTGGTCGATGCCGCGTTCGGCCAGGGTTTGGCCCTTGTCATTCTTGAAGTAGCGCAGGCAGGCGAACAGCGCCCAGGTCGTGCCCCAGAAGATCGGCTCCGTGAGGTGGATCCGGTACCACTCGTCGCCGAAGATCGTCAGGAAGTTCGGCGTGGTGGGGTAGGTCCAGTAGCCGATGCGGATGAAGGTGAGCTCCCAGAACAGATCCCACACGATGAACAGGCCGATGGTCCATGCCATCAATCCGCCGTTGGACATATTCGGCCAGCGTTGCTGCGCTTTCTTCATCAGCTTGTTGGCCACGACCACGACGCCGAAGATGCACCACAGGTAGAGCGGACCGGTGAGGAGGTACGGCTCAGGGATGAGGTTTGCGTTCGGCATCAGCACACCAGGGGTGTCCGCCAACCAGCTGCCCTTGTTCAGCAACCAGGCGTTGTACGTGAACTGCGGGACGATCGCGTCGCCGTAGGGATCCATCCAGTAGATGAGGACGAAGCTAAGGGCGAACATGCCATCGAGGGTGATATGCCCCTCACGCCGCCAAGGGCGGATCAGGAAGTGCCAGATGCACCAGCACCAAATGACGATGCCGATGACGGTCAGACCGGTGAGGCCGACCTTCATGTAGGTGGGGACTTCGGACGGCCCGACCGGTGTCGTTTTGAAATTGGGACCGGTGAGCCACTTGATGATCACGAAGGCCTCGAAGGCGGTGATCAGTCCGCCCAAGACGGCCAATGGGATGACCGGACGGAACTTCTTCCGTTCGACTGCGGCAGCTGACGGCTCCTCAAAGGCCGTCAGCCTGGGTTCCTGGAGGGTCATGCGAGTCTTCCTTTCTATGCTGGCCCGGGCTGGGCCGTCATCGGTAGTTCAGGCCGCTACGATTCGGTAGTAGCCGGCCGGCTTGCCGCTCGATAGCTCGTCCCGCGCGAGTTGGGACCAGTCCGTCGCGCCGTTGCCACACGCTCACGTGAAACGACCGTTCGCAGCTCGCATGACACAGGGGACGAAAAACGTTGAGGTATGACGCCACAGCAATATTCGCGCCGACGCCCGGCGCGATGGCGGCCCGAGTGGCCTGACGCCGTGTACACCAATAATCTCGCGTCGGTGCTCATATCATCGCCTCATCCCAGGCTGCGCGCCTTTGCGACAACCTGTCGCATAGTATCTCTGCGACGGGTTGTCGCACAAGAGGTTTACGAACAATGACTCAGGGCCGCCGCAAGTACGACGCCACCAAAGACGCACGGGTCGGGCGATCGCGCGCCGCAGCTCTTGCCGCCGCGCGCGAGCTCCTGCTCGGTGAGGGCCTGGCGGCAATGACCCATGCCCGCGTCGCCGAGGTATCCGGGCTCCACCGGGCAACCGTGTACCGTCACTGGCCGAGCATGGTCGCGCTCCTTCTTGACGTGACCAGGCACGAGACAGCAGTGACGATTCCGGCTCCGACCGGAGATCTGCGCCATGACCTGAACGCCGGACTGCGAGCCGTACGCGACGATCTGGTCGATCGCGGATTCGGCCGCTTCCTGGCCGCCCTGATCGATCAGGCCGAACGAGACGAAGATATACACGCCGCAAAGGTCTCGATCGTCGCAGTAGGCCTGGGCGCAATACGCGCCGCATTGCGTGCGGCCATCGAACGCGGCGAGTTCCCGAGCGACCTCGACGTCGATGCCGGCGTCTCACAGCTTTTCGGACCAATCCTGTACCGGCGCTTGCTGTCGGCCGAGCCGATCTCCGACGAATACATCGAGCAGCTGGTGGACTGCTACCTCGCTGCGCACTGATCCGTTGACATGGCCGCGCCCAACAGGTGAGTGCGCGGCGTGGTCTATCGAAACTGCTTCTGCGACAGGGGATCGTCTATTCCGGCGGTGGCACCTGGACAGGAAGGCGCCAGAGCTGGCGGAAGCGCCCTATACAAGGGCGATCCCCGGGTCAAGGCCGAGCAGGACCCGACCGTAGACCTCGGCCGCGTTGCTGGGACGGAACAAGCCATGCAGGCTCGACGTCCACATATCGCGGAAGACCTGCTGCAACGGGTTGAAGTCCGCTGCGGCGGAAGCACCGATGATCTCCACGATCTCGTTGACCGCTAGCCGCGTCTGCTGCGCCGCGTACGCACATTCCATCTTGATTCGCGCTCGCGTCTCCAGATCCGGCATGGCATGACGTCGGCCGAAGTCATCGACCGTCGCTGCCGCCTTGTGGAGCAGTGCATCCGCGGCATCGATTTTCACTGCCGCGCAGGCGAGCTCCATCTGCGCAGCGGTGGACTCCATCTGCCGCAGGTGGGAGGAGTATGAGACGGCACCACGTTTCGGGAGTTGCCCGCGCGCAATATCGAGGGCGTTTCGCGCGATACCGAGCGGGACTGGTGTCGGCCACAATGCGGAGAACGGGGCCATCGGAACGCTATACGGCAGTTCTTGCGATGGATCGTCGGCCATCATGCTGAACACCCGGTAGTCAGGCACAAACGCGTCCTCGACCGAGAGGGTGTTGCTGGCAGTACCCCGCATGCCGAGGGTGTGCCACGTGTCGGTGATCGTCCAGGACTCACGCGGGACCAACACAGCGCCCGGGCCCAGTCCGCCGTCACCGCCGGGAAGCAAGACAGACAATATTGCCCAATCCGCCACGTGACTGCCGCTGCCCCAACCGAATTCGCCGGTGACGACGTACCCGCCGTCAACCCGTTTCGTCTCACCCGATGGCGTCAACGTGCCGCAGAACTTCGCATCGGGACCACTGCCCCAGACCTCATTTTTCGCCTGAGCACTGAGCTTGTTGATCTGCATCGCAATGCCGTTGATGACGATCGCGAGCCAACCCGCGGTGGCGTCTCCCCTGCTGAGTTCTGCCGTGACATCCAGGTAGGTCGTCATGCTGACCTGAAATCCACCATATTCGCGGGGGGTGAACAGATTGAACATGCCGTTTGTACGAAGGAGGTCGATCAATTCCTCGGGATACTCGCGCGCCGCGTCGCCCCGGCGGCAATTCTCGCGAAGCACCGGCACCAGCTGGGTGGCCCGGACGACAAGATCATCCCCGCAGGTATCGGCATCCTCGGCAGCTTCGCCAACCGTTGTAGTAATTGTTTGCCCCGATCAGATCTTGAGCCCGTAGACTACCGGGCGCCCGTTTGTCTAACTGTGGCGAACGATAGCAGTCAATGCTGGACCCGTGACATAAATCAGATGCGGTAGTCGGCCAGCAGCCGCTTGGAGATGATCTGCTTCTGGATCTCGCTGGTGCCTTCGCCGATGAGCAGGAACGGGGCGTCGCGCATCAGGCGCTCGATCTCGTATTCCTTGGAGTATCCGTAGCCGCCGTGGATGCGGAAGCTCTGCTGGGTGACCTCCGCACAGAATTCGCTGGCCAGGTACTTGGCCATCCCGGCGGCGACGTCGTTACGCTCACCGGAATCCTTGAGCCGGGCGGCGTTGACCATCATCAGGTGTGCCGCTTCGACTTTGGTGGCCATCTCGGCCAGCTGGAACGCGATGGCCTGATGCTCGGCGATCGGCTTACCGAACGTGCTGCGCTGCTGGGCATACCGGACCGCCAGCTCGAAGGCCCGGATACCCACCCCGCAGGCCCGGGCCGAGACGTTGACCCGTCCCACCTCGACACCGTCCATCATCTGGAAAAAGCCCTGCCCCGGCTTGGCGCCCAGCACATCCTCAGCACTGGCGCGGTAACCGTCGAAGACCAGCTCGGTGGTGTCGATGCCCTTGTAGCCCAACTTGTCGAGCTTGCCGGGGATCGTCAGACCCGGGGCGACTTCACCAAAGCCGGAAGGCTTTTCGATCAGAAAAGCGGTCAGGTTGCGATGCGGCTTATCCGCACCCTCATCGGTACGCACCAGCGCGGCGACCAGCGTCGAACTGCCCCCGTTGGTCAGCCACATCTTCTGGCCGTCGATCGTGTAGGTGCCGTCGCCGTCACGCTTTGCCCTGGTGCGGATCGCGGCGACATCAGAACCCAACTCGGGCTCCGACATCGAGAACGCCCCACGTGACTCCCCGGTCGCCATCTTCGGCAGGTGGTACTGCTTCTGGGCATCAGTGCCGTGCTGGCGGATCAGGTACGCCACGATGAAGTGGGTGTTGATCACACCCGAGACGCTCATCCAGCCGCGAGCCAACTCCTCGACACACAGCGCATAGGTGAGCAGCGACTCCCCCAGACCGCCGTACTCCTCGGGGATCATCAGGCCGAACAGGCCCATTTCCTTCATCTGGTCGACGATCGCCTGCGGATAAGTGTCGGAGTGCTCGAGTTCCTGAGCGACCGGAATGATCTCCTTGTCGACGAATTGCCGTACCGTCGAGACAATCTCGGTCTGCAATTCGGTCAAGCCAAGTGTCTGGGCAAGCCTTGTCATATTGCGCCGCTCCTCCTCATCGCTTCGCTCTGCATCGTCGCCGGCGCGGTCATGCGGTCACCCTTTCGAACACCGCGGCCAGCCCCTGGCCGCCGCCGATGCACATCGTCTCCAGCCCGTAGCGGGCCTCCCGGCGCTGCAGCTCACGCGCCAGCGTGGCCAGCATCCGTCCGCCGGTGGCCCCGACCGGATGCCCCAGCGAGATCCCCGAACCATGCACATTGGTGCGCTCGAAATCCGCTGCAGCGAACTTCCATTCACGCGTGCAGGCCAGCGCCTGCGCCGCGAACGCCTCGTTGAGCTCGATCAGATCCATGTCCGCCAGCGTCAGGCCCGCTTTCGCCAATGCGGCCTCAGTGGCCGGCACCGGCCCAATGCCCATCACATTCGGCGCGACACCCGCCACACCCCACGACACCAGCCGCACCAACGGGGTCAGTCCGAGGTCGGCCGCCCGCTCCGGCGTGGTCACGATGCACATCGACGCGGCATCGTTCTGCCCACTGGAGTTACCCGCCGTCACCGTGGCATCCGGATCCGACTTACCCAGAACAGGTTTGAGCTTGCCCAACGTCTCGATAGAGGTGTCGGCGCGCGGATGCTCATCAATCTCGATCACCTCGTCACCAGCACGGCTGGTGACGGTGACGGGAATGATGGTCTGCGCCAGCAGACCATCCTTCTGGGCAGCAACCGCACGCTGATGCGAACGAACCGCAAGCTCGTCCTGCTCCGCACGGCCGATGTCATACTGCCTGCGCAGATTCTCCGCGGTCTCCAGCATTCCGCCGGGAACAGGGTAATGCTTCCCACCCGCTGTCGTGCGCCCACGAGCCAGCGCATCATGCACCGTGATACCGCCGCGGGCCCCGCCCCACCGCATATCCGTCGAGTGGAACACCACATTGCTCATCGACTCCGCACCGCCAGCGACAACAAGTTCATTATTGCCACTTGCCACTTGCATACAGGCCTGGATCACCGCCTGCAGTCCCGACCCACAGCGCCGGTCGATCTGCATCCCCGGAACCGTCACCGGCAGCCCCGCGTCCAGCGCGATCACCCGGCCGATCGCCGGCGCCTCCATACTCGGATAGCAATGCCCGACCACCACATCTTCAACCGCATCGCCCGGAATGCCCGTGCGCTGCAACAAACCAGTCAACGCAGCCACCCCAAGATCCACCGCGGTCAGCGACTTGAACATCCCGTTGTAACGCCCGATCGGCGTCCGAACCGGCTCACAGATCACCGCTTCGCCCATGCCTACTCCCGTTCTCCCACTTCGATGAAACCTGCCACCGCTGATCTGCAGAACCGTGCCGACTGCGGCGCGCCCAACCATGCGCGTTTCGCGCAGTAGAGACGCCGCCAGCGCCGTCCCGGCGTTGGCGGCGTCATCAGCGCGGCAGGTTGACCGCGTTCACTCGAATTCGATGAGCCCGCGAATGTTTCGGCCCTCGCGCATATCGTCGAACGCGTCGTTGATCTTTTCCAGCGGATAGCGACGAGTGATGAGCTCATCGAGCTTGTAACGGCCGTCGACGTACATATCCGCCAAGATCGGAATGTCGATTCGAGGACGAGCTCCGCCGAACACGTTGCCCTGGAGCCGTTTACCCGACATGACGAAGGTGCACAGATCGAGGTCGATTTGTTGCTGGAACGGGGAGGAAGCCGAGGTCACCACCAGCACACCGCCGCGCTGGGTCAGCGCCGCGGCCGGCTGGATGACCTCGGAGGTCGCGACACCGACCGTGACGATCACCCGCTCGGCACCCTGACCATTGGTGAGTCTTTCCACAATCGCCGCGGCCTCATCGGCGTCGGCGGCCACATGGGTGGCACCGAACTTCAGCGCCGACTCCCGCTTGAACTCCACCGGATCCACCGCAACGATGTGGCGTGCGCCGCGCTGCACCGCACCCTGGACCGCGTTCATTCCGACGCCGCCGACTCCGAACACGACCACGGTGTCACCCAAGCTCGTCTCGGCCGAAATCGTCGCCGATCCCCATCCGGTGGGCACACCGCATCCCAGCAGCGCGGCGACATCCAACGGGATCTCGGAGTTCACCTTGATGACCGAGGCCGCCGGGACCACAGCGTGGCTGGCGAACGTGCCCAGGAAGCAGAGCGCACCCACGCCCTGTCCCCGCGCGTGCACGCGGTGGGTGCCGTCCAGCGCGCGGCCGCCGAGCAGTCCAGCGCCCAATTCGCAGAACACCGGCCGTCCCGACACGCACATCGTGCACTTGCCGCAGGACGGGATCATCGAAAGCACCACATGGTCACCGACTGCCAGATCGGTCACCCCGTCGCCGACCTCGGCGACGGTGCCTGCGCCCTCGTGCCCGCCGAGCACCGGCGCCCACGGGACCGGCAAGTCGCCCTTGTCGAAGTGTTCGTCGGTGTGGCAGATCCCCGAGGCGGCCAGCTTGACCAGGACCTCGCCCGGCGCGGGTGGATCAAGTTCGATCTCCTCGACCGACCAGCCGGACTGCGTGCCCGGTTCCCACAGCAAAGCAGCTTGAATCTTCATCTAATGACCTCTCAGCATTGAGACAGACCGAATTCGATTGCGCCACTTCACCCCAGGCGGAGCGGCACCTTGTCCCACCCGAAAACGTGGATGGCGCGCGCACGCACGAGCCCCTCTTCGATGATCTCCGCCGTGGGGAACCGCTTGCCGAACTCCTGCAAGCCAATCCGACCCTCGAGCTCACCCAGATGCTTGCCCATACAAGCGTGTGGGCCCATACCGAACGTCATCGGTTGCATGGGGTACTCACGGCCGAGAATGAATTCGTCGGGATTCTCAAACACCCGTTCATCGCGGTTTGCCGAAGCGATCAGGAGGAGCACACTCGAGTCCGCTGGGATGGTGACCCCGTGCAGGGTTACCTCCACCTTCGTCTTGCGCCCCAAGAACTGCACCGGCGGCTCAAGCCGACCAGCCTCCGACAAAGCGGACTGGAGCAACGACGGATCGTCGAGGACCCGCTGCCATAGCCCGTGTCGATGAAGCAGCACAAAGGCGCCCGTCATCAGCTTCGCCGTGCTCTCGACGCTTGCCGCCAGCAGCTGAAGCAGGTACCCACCCATCTCCAAATCGCTGAGCTTCTGTTCGACGCCCTCCTCGTCGACATAGCTGGTCTGGACCATGCGGGTGATGATGTCGTCGTCGGAAGATGCACGTTTAGCGGCTGCCAGCTCGGAGAAGTACCCGATGAGTTCAAGCATGGCGCCCATCCGCGCCTCGTTGAACAGCGACTCCGCGCCTGGTTCACCAGCGGACAGGAACGTCTGAGAGAGGTTGTGTACCTTGATCCAGTCGTCAGCGGGGACGCCCATCAGGGTGTAGACCACCTGAGCGGGGAACTTGGACGCGTAATCCAGCATGAAGTCGGGCTCACTGCTGTTTGCCACCCGCTCCAGTGCCGTCTCCACGGCCGTGTGAATCGCCTCGTCCATGGCGCCCACTTTGTGCGGGGTCAACCCCGAACTGGCCAACGTCCGGACCCGCAGGTGCAGCGGCGGGTCGTACAGGCCGAGGAAACCCGGAATCGACTGGCCGTCGAAGTTGGGGATGCTCATCTGGTCGAGCATGATCCCGTGGGAGCTGGTGTAGGTCTGCCAGTTCCGATAGGCGGCCGACACGTCGGCGTAGCGGGACAATGCGTAGAAGTTGTGCTCTTTGTTGTAGGAAACGGGAGCCTCGTCCCGCAACCGCCGGTAGACGTTCGCCGCGCCGCTGAAGTACTCCTCGGACAGCGGATCGAAGATCACCTCGCCGCCTACTTCCAGATCAGCACTCATGTGAAGCCCTTCTTAGTGGATAGATGTTCCGTACCCCCGGGGACAGGGGGTCGAGTTCTAGGCTCCCGGCGGACCGGCCGGGACGCTGACGGTCTTGTACTCCAGATAGGCGCGCAGGCCTTCGGGACCCATTTCCCGGCCGAGGCCAGACGTCTTCATTCCGCCCATCGGAGCGTTGAACTCCCAGGCGAGGCCATTGACGGTCATCATTCCGGTATTGATTCGCCGCGCGATCTGCTGCGCGCGCTCAATATCGGCACTCCACACCGACCCTGACAAGCCGTAGTCGGAGTCGTTGGCAATCGCGATCGCCTCGTCGATGCCGTCGTACGGGATGGCACACACGACAGGCCCGAAGATCTCTTCGCGCGCGATCCGCATGCTGTTGTCGACGTCGCCGAACAGCGTCGGTTCGATGAACCACCCTCGGTCCAAGTGCGCCGGCCGGCGTCCACCGGTGACGATCTTCGCACCGGCGTCCTGTCCGGCTGCGATGTACGACTCGACCCGATCACGCTGGCGCTCGGCCACCAATGGCCCGACCACCGTGCCGGGATCAAGCGGGTCACCCACCGGAAATTGGCTGTAAGCAGCGCCCAACGCGTCCACGACATCGTGGTAGATGCTCCGCGGAATCAGCACACGGCTTTGAAAGACACAAGCCTGGCCATTCATCATCATCGATATGCCCGCCAGCGCCGGCAGGGTGGTGGCCAGATCGACATCCTCGCAAACGATTGCCGCCGATTTGCCCCCCAATTCCAGGGTGACTGGACGCAACCGCTCGCCGCACAACGCGGCGATTCGGCGTCCCGCTGGCGTGCTACCGGTGAAAGCAACTTTGTCGACACCGGGATGCGTCACCAGGTGCTCACCGACCTCACGCCCAGCGGCCACGATGTTGATGACGCCGGCCGGGAGCCCGACCTCCTCGACACACTCGGCAAACAGATAGGAATCCAGGGCCGTCTCCGGTGCCGGCTTCCATACGACCGAACAACCCACCGCGATCGCGGGAATCACCTTCAACAGGGCCAGCAGCAGTGGGGCATTCCAGGGCACAATCGCCGCTACTACACCGACGGGCACTTGGCCGACTTCCACCTCGAATCCCCCGCTGAGCCCAGTTCGCATCTCAGTGAACTGATACGTCCGGACCAGTTCGGCCGTGTAGTCGATGAACGCGACGGCGGCGAGCGCCTCACCGGGCAGGCTGAACATGATCGGACAGCCGTTCTCGGAACTGATGAGCGAAGCGATGTCCTGTGACCGCTTTTCGAGGGCACGCGCCAGGGCGCTGAGCTTGTCGGCCCGTTCCTCGACCGACAGCCGGGGCCAGGGTCCTTCGTCGAACGCTTTCCTTGCAGCCGCGACAGCCCGGTCGACATCTTCATGGGTGGCGTCGGGGGCGGTGCCGAGTGGTTCTTCGGTCACCGGGGAGGTAACCGTGATGACCTCCGAAGCGGACGACGGCACCCAGGTCCCGTCGATATACAGCCTGTCCCTGACGATCACTCCGCGATCCTTTCGCCGGTCTGCACGAGCGATCGGGGTCGACTCAGTGCCTGTTCGCGAGCGTAACACCGCCCTCGGACGCTGTCTATCGTGCGCCCGGTAGGTAGAATTCACACCACCGCTTGCCGCCTTACCCTGAAACACGCTGTCCGCCAGCGTCAGTCGGCCGCCACAACCTGATGCTGTGCGTTTGCGCAATAACCAACCTGCGCTTCGGCGCCACGAGCCTACCTACCTGGCGCCCGGTTGACAGAACTTTGGCGCGCCTCCTAGGGTCTGGGCATGCAGCGCACACTCTACGACGAGACGCACGAGCTGTTCCGCAAATCGTTTCGGACGTTTGTGCAGAAGGAGATCGCTCCGCACGTCGAAGAATGGGAAGAAGCTGGCATCGTCGACAAGGCGGCCTTCCGCAAGGCGGGTGAGTCAGGATTCCTTGGGATGGCCGTGCCGGAAGAGTATGGCGGAGCGGGCGTCGCCGACTTCCGGTTCAACGCCGTCATGGCTGAAGAATTCTGTCGCGCCCAAGTGGGAGCCTCGGCCAGTTCCATTCTGATCCACAACGACACTTGCTTGCCCTACTTCTTGAGCGCAGCCAACGAGGAGCAGCGGAAGCGCTGGCTACCGGGCATCTGCTCAGGTGAATACGTCACTGCGGTCGCGATGACCGAGCCGGGCGCGGGTTCCGACCTGGCTGCCATCAAAACGACGGCGATTCGCGACGGCGACCACTACATCCTCAACGGCACGAAGACCTTCATCACCAACGGCCTCAATTCCGATCTGGTGATCGTCGCCTGCAAGACCGACCCGACCCAGCGGCACGCGGGTATGAGCCTGATCGTGGTCGAAGCCGGCACAGAAGGCTTCGAGCGGGGTCGCAAACTAAAGAAGATCGGCCAGCACAGCCAGGACACCGCCGAACTGGCCTTCATCAACGCCCGTGTGCCAGTGGAGAATCTGCTCGGCGAGGAGGGCACCGGCTTCAAGCAGTTGGTCAAACACCTTCCGCAAGAACGCCTCTCGATTGCAGTTCTTGCGGTAGCCCACGCCGAGGCCGCGTTTGAGGGCACCCTGGAGTACTGCAAGTCCCGCAAGGCTTTCGGTCAGCCGATTGGATCGTTCCAGGCCAATCGTTTCACCCTGGCCGAAATGCGCACCGAGCTGGACCTCGGCCGGGTCTACGTCGACCAGCAGGTACAGGCACTGACCGACGGAAAGCTCAGCGCCGACGATGCAGCCAAGGCAAAGTGGTGGTGCACCGAGATGTCGTGGCGGGTGCTGGACCGTTGCCTGCAACTGCACGGCGGCTACGGCTATATGGAGGAATACCCAATCGCCCGCGCCTGGCGCGACGGTCGGGTACCGACGATCTATGGCGGTACTACCGAGATCATGAAAGAGATCATCGGCAGATCGCTGGGCGTATAACAGCAGCGGTTGACGATAAGGATTCTGCGATGGCGACAACCTCTGCACCGACACCCAAAACACTCGACGGCACCGTAAGGCAGCTCCTCATCGGCGGTCGAGATTGCGACGCCATCGACGGGGGAACCTTCCCCATCGTCAACCCGGGCACCGGTCAGCCGTTTGCCGCGGCCGCCGACGGCGGCAGAGCCGACATCGACGCTGCCGTCGCCGCCGCCCGGGCTGCGCTCGACGGACCGTGGGCGAAGTGGAAACCCTACGATCGGCAACGCGCGCTCATCAAGCTCGCGGAACTGGTCGAGGCCGATTTCGATGAGATGAGCCTGCTGGACAGCATGTCCATGGGAGCCCCATGGGCCCGCAGCCGGATATCGCGTCGGCCGGTCAGCCTGCTCCACTGGTATGCGTCCCAAGCGGTCAACGTGCGCGGCGAGACGATCCCAAACTCGGTCGTCGGCGACTTCTTCTCCTATACGGTGCGCGAACCCGTCGGAGTAGTCGGTGGGATCATTCCGTGGAACGGTCCCATCCCAGCATCGATCTGGAAGCTGGGACCCGTTCTCGCCACCGGCTGCACAATGGTTCTCAAACCGGCTCCGGAAGCCCCCCTGAGTGCACTGCGACTCGGACAGCTCTGCCTGGACGCGGGCATTCCACCGGGTGTGGTCAACGTGGTGCCCGGCGGTGCGGCCGCCGGTGCAGCACTGGCCGCGCATCCCGGAGTCGACAAGATCGCCTTCACCGGATCGCAGACCGCCGGGCAAGCAATCGTGCGCGCGTCGGCCGGCAACCTGAAACGCCTCACCCTCGAGCTCGGCGGAAAATCCCCCGATATCGTGTTCGCCGACGCTGATTTGGACAAGGCGGTGCCCGGCGCCGCGATGGGGATCTTCGGAAACAGCGGCCAGGTGTGCAGCGCCGGGTCACGGCTGTTCGTCCAGCGCGATATCTACGACGAGTTCCTCGAGCGGCTCGTTACCTTCACCTCGCGGCTCGTGGTGGGTGACGCACTGGACCCGGCGACCCAGTTGGGCCCGTTGGTGTCTGGTCGGCAGTTGGACCGCGTAATGGAATACGTCGAGAGCGGCCGCCAGGCCGGTGCTCGCGCCGTCAGCGGTGGGCATCGCCTGACCGACGGCGATCTGGCCAACGGCTATTTCCTGGCACCGACCATCTTTGACGGCGTGCGCGACGATATGCGGATCGCCCGCGAGGAGATCTTTGGACCCGTTGTTGTCGCTCTGCCCTTCGATGACGAGACCGAAGCCATTCGCCGGGCCAACGACTCGGATTTCGGTCTCGGCGCCGGCATTTGGAGCCAGGACGTGTCCCGGGTGCAGCGGATGGCGAATGCGGTTAAGGCCGGTTCGGTGTGGGTCAATGGGTATCAGGCGATGGATCCTGCAGTTCCCTTCGGCGGTTACAAGCTAAGCGGTTACGGCAGCGAATCCGGAAGCCAGCAGCTCGACGCATACTTGAACGTCAAGTCGGTCTGGGTCAACCACGAATGACCCAGACCTCGGTGGGCTTGCCGCAGGAGCAGCTTCGCGCCCAAGCACCGTCGACCGGTTATCAATTGCTGGCCGGCGTTCGGGTAATCGACCTCACCAGCTCGATCGCCGGACCGTACGGGACAATGCTGCTCGCCGATCTTGGTGCCGACGTGGTAAAGGTCGAGCGAGCCGGATCTGGGGACGACGCGCGAGCCTGGGGTCCGCCGTTCCTCGACGGTTTCGGCCTGTGGTTCAACAGCGTCAACCGCAACAAGCGCAGTATCGACCTCGACCTCAAGAGTGACAGTGACCGCCAGGTCCTGCAATCGCTGGTCGCACGCTGTGATGTTGTGGTGACGTCCCTGCGCGAGGACGTGATGGCCCGGCTCGGGGTCAGCTTCGAACAAGCCCGAAAACTTCGACCGGACATAATCCATTGCAGCATCACCGGTTATGGGCTGACCGGTCCAAAGGCAGCGCTTCCCGGATACGATCTGATCGCCGAGGGGTTCAGCTCGGTGATGGACCTGACCGGCGAACCGGATTCGCCGCCGCAGAAGGTCGGAACAGCCGCCGCGGATCTGCTCGCCGGGATGGACGCTGCTTTTGCAGTGGTCGCGGCGCTCTTCGACCGTGGCAAGACCGGCCAAGGTCATCAGATAGACGTATCCCTGGCAGAGTCGATGACACGCTTCATGACGCCAAAACTGGTGTCCTACCTAGGGTCGGGCGATCTGCAACGACGCTCCGGTGGCCGCGATTCGGTCATCGCGGTCTATCAGGTGTTCCAGACCGCCGACGACCCGATCGTGCTCGCGTTGGGCAACGACGGGATCTTTCAACGCTTCTGCAATGCAGCAGGGCTGCCGGAACTCGCCGCCGATCCCGCCTACGCGACCAATCATGACCGACGCGCACGCCGCGATGAACTGGTCGCCAAGATTCAAGCCGTGCTGCTCACCCGGACCGGCCGACAATGGCTTGACCTGTGCCAGCAGGCCGATGTCCCCGCCGGCCCGATCAATCGCGTCGAAGACGTCGTCACTGACGATCACTTGCACGCACGCTCGATGCTGTTTCGCATCCCGACCGAGGGTGGCGGACTCCCCCAGGTCGGCACCGGCTGGCATCTCGACGGTGAGCCCAACGGTTATCGCCTACCACCGCCGCACCTGGGCGCCCATCGCGAAGAGGTCCTCGCGCAATGGCTCGCAGACACCCCCACGGCCGACGACCAAAATGATCAGGAGACCAAGTCATGACCACCACCGAGCCGGAGCTTCTCGTCCACAGTGTCGGAAGCACGCGTTGGCTGACGATGAACCGGCCCGAGAACGGCAACAAGTTCACCCCCAACATGTTGGTCATGCTGCGTCATGCGCTGGAGGACGCTCGCTCGGACCGCACTGTGAGTGTCGTGGTCATCACCGGCGCGGGTGACCGGTTCTTCTGCATCGGCGGCGAAAAGCCGCCGACACCAAAAGATTTGGACTACTCGACCGTCATGGCGGTCGTCGATCTGTACCAGTTCATCGACCAGATGCCCAAGCCTGTGGTCGCCGCGGTCAACGGCTACGCCGTCGGCGGCGGCCATGTCCTGCACGTGATGTGCGATCTGACGATCGCGAAGTCGTCGGCGACGTTCCGCCAGGTTGGCCCCCTCGTCGGCAGCTTCGACGCCGGTTTCGGCACCTGGTATTTGGAAGACATCATCGGGCGCAAACGCGCCAAGCAAATGTGGTTCCTCAACGAGAAGTTCACCGCCGAGCAGGCCTACGAGATGGGTCTGGTCAACTCGGTGGTCGCTGACGCCGATCTCGTCGTCGAAACTCAGGCCCTGTGTGACAAGCTCGCCCTTCGTGGTGGCCAGGCACTGGCCGCAGTGAAGCTATCGTTTGCCGCGCGCACCGGTGGTGCGGGCGGATTCTCCCGCGTGGCGCACGATCTGCTGCTGCGCGACTACCTGGAAACCGAAGAGGCCCAGGAACTCCAGACCTCATTCAACGAAAAGCGCGACGCCGACCCCAGTCATTTCTGGCGCTGAGAAGACGGTTCTCCCGACGGGGCCTTGATCACTCGGAAGGGGCGGTGGATGTCACTATTGCGACGGCTAGTAAGTCAAAGATCGCCAGAGCACCAATGTGGCCCGTCCCCGCGATTGATAGACGTACTCATGGGAATACTCCCAATCGTCTGACATTAATAATGCCTGTTAGCAAACGACTTTCGTGATTGGACCGAAATGCCCCATTACCGCGGCAACGTAGCCGATATCCGCTTCAATTTTTTCGAAGTGTTAGGCCGCGATCGTCTACTCGGCACCGGCCCCTGGGCCGACCTCGATGTTGAGACCGCTGTCGACATGCTCGGGGCGGGAGAGGAACTCGCTAGGACCGAGCTCGCAAAATCCTTCGCCGACACCGAAATGGGCGATATTACTTTCGACCCCGCTACCGGCACCGTAAGGCTCCCGGACACATTCAAGGAGTCCTACGCCAAGTACGTGGACGCAGAATGGTGGCGGATGGACGTGGATCCGGCTATCGGAGGGATTTCCGTGCCGCCATCGCTTCGTTGGGCGATGGCCGAGTTCGTAATGGGTTCGAACCCGGCGATTCTCTTCTATGCCCAGGGCTGGCCCCTGGCCCAGGTGCTGTACGAGCAGGGTAATGAGGTACAGAAACGCATCGCGGGATGGATGGTCGAAAGACACTGGGGCGCAACAATGGTCCTCACCGAGCCCGACGCCGGTTCGGCGGTCGGGTCCGCGAAGACGAAAGCGATTCCCCAACCAGACGGAAGCTGGCACATCGAGGGCGTCAAGAGGTTTATCACCAACGGCGACTACGACATGGTTGAGAACATCGTGCACTTTGTTCTCGCTCGGCCGGTAGATACTGCAGGCGCGGGGGGCCCGGGCACGAAGGGGCTCAGTCTATTCATAGTTCCCAAATTCCATATCGATTCGGAAACGGGAGACCTGGGGAAGCGCAACGGCGCGGTCGTGACTAACGTCGAACGCAAAATGGGGCTCAAGGCCTCGGTCACCTGCGAGCTCACGTTCGGACAGAAGGATCCCGCTGTCGGTTGGCTCGTCGGCGACGTGCACCGTGGAATCTCACAGATGTTCGAAATCGTGGAATACGCACGTATGCTTGTCGGTACCAAGGCGATGGCGACCTTGTCGACTGGCTATCTGAACGCTTTGGAGTACGCGAAGACCCGGTTGCAAGGTCAAGATCTGGTCAGCAAGGGCGACGCCTCCGCTCCTTCCGTGCCGATCATCCGGCATCCCGATGTACGCCGATCCTTGATGCTGCAGAAGACGTATGCCGAAGGTATGCGTGCGCTTCTGGGGTTTGCAGCCTCAGTGCTCGATGATATTGAGCTCGCGCGACATGAGGGGAAAGATGTCACTGCGGCACTCGCACGCAAGGACCTTCTCCTTCCTATCGTCAAGGGCTTTTGTTCCGAGCAGGGCTATGCGACATTGTCCGAAACGCTCCAGGTTTTCGGCGGATCGGGTTACCTCTGTGACTACCCAGCCGAGCAGTACCTGCGAGACTCCAAGATCGACTCGATTTACGAGGGAACCACCGCAATCCAAGGTATTGATCTGTTTTTCCGGAAGATCGTGCGTGACAACGCAAGCGCACTCAATTCACTCCTGACTGAGGTCGATGCAGATGTAGCTGAGCTCAGCAAAGCCCCTGAGCTCATCTTCGTATCCGAGCGGCTCGCGCAGGGACTCGTCGATGTCAGAAGTGCGGTTGATGCGCTCATGATGTACTCCGCGAAGGCGAAACAGGACCCTCCGGTGGTCTATCTGATCGGACTACAGGCAACCCGCGTTCTCATGATGCTGGGCGAGCTACTAGTCGGCTGGCTGCTCGCGCGACAATCGCTGATCGCAACGTCGCGCCTTGCCGGACCAACTCTGGATGACAGCGCTCGCAATTTTTATGCAGGCAAGGTTGCCGCGGCACGGTTCTTTGCCGTTGAGCGGCTACCCATGCTCAGCCTTGAACGGCAGGTCCTCGAATCGCATGCGAATGTGGACATCATGACTTTGCAGGACGAGTCGTTCTAACGTTCCGGGTCACGTCCAGGGATGCGGTGTACCAACTGACATCTTCGCCTCGCCGGTCTATTGAAAGGTTCTCATGTCCTCTGTAAGCGAGCGCCCCGTCGTCCTTGTCACGGGCGGCACCGGCGGCGTCGGCAGCTCCGTCAGTACCACGCTGGCCGAGAAGGGCTACAGTGTTGCGTTCACCTACCGCTCCAACGTGCAGAAGGCTGCCGACCTGTCGACAACACTCGAGGCTCTCGGCGCCAAGACGTATTCGGAGGGAATTGATCTTGCGGACGCCGACGCCGTAGAGCGCCTGATCACCACGACAGCGGAGCGCTTCGGGCGGATCGACGCAGTGGTACACGGCAGTGGCCCCTACGTCGACCAGCGTTACGTGAGTAGCTTCACTTCCGACCAGTTCCGTCGCCACGTAGACCAAGAGCTGGTGGCTTTCTTCGAGGTAGCGCGCTGCGCCCTTCCACACCTGCGGGCATCCCGCGGCTCACTCACCGCGGTCACCTCAGTGGCGGTGCGCCGTTTCCCGGCCAAGGATGCTCTGTCCTCGATTCCGAAGGGTGGAATCGAGGCCCTCGTGAGAGCAATCGCCCTGGAGGAAGGACGGTTTGGCATCCGCGCCAACGCGGTCGCGCCCGGAATACTCAATGACGGCATGATGGACATGTTGTCCACAACGGGCGACGCCACTGAAGAGCAGAAGTCGAACATGGCGCGCTCAATTCCACTGCGTCGGCTCGGACTCAGCAGCGAGGTTGCCGCTGCGGTGTGCTTCCTGGTGTCGCCGGCCGCAAGCTACATAACAGGGCAGACAATCGTCGTAGACGGTGGCTACAGCGTCTGACCGGAACAGCCCTCCCGTGTGTCGCTAATGACGCTCCACCTCAATAACTTTCAAGTATTGACGTCGTCGAGGCGGTACCCGGAGGAGCTGAAGGCGCGGGCGGTGCAGCTGGTGGCCGATTTGCGTAGCGAGACGGTTTCCGCCGCGAATTCGTCGCGGTGTGTTCTGGACGAGCACCTATACGACGGAACCCGACCGCCTTCACGAAGTGCGGCTTCCTCGGGGTAACCCTTGGGCACAGGCACGGCTCGCTCACCGGACGTAGTGACCAAAAATCATGCAAACCGACTCTGGGCAACCCGGGGTACATCGATGCAGTCCCCGGACTCACCGGGAACGGTCAGGAGGTGGTGACTTCCGCGACGAGGCGCCGCCGCAAGCGATCTCAGTCCAGGAACGACTTGCCGATCCGGGACCGGTGCAGCTCGTTGGCGCCTTCCCAGATCTGGGTCAGCTTGGCGTCGCGGAACAGTCGCTCAACCTTCGAACCGGTCATGTAGCCGTAGCCGCCTTGCAGCTGAACAGCATTCGTCGCGACCGACATTGCCGCGTCCGATGCGGCGAGCTTGAGGATCGACGCTTGGACATCGAAGTCCGTGCAGCCGGCATCGACCATTCGTCCGACCTCCATCAGCCACGACCGGGCCATGACGATCTTGGTCGCCATGTCCGCAAGCATGAATTGGACGCCCTGGAAATCCAGGATTCGCTGTCCGAATTGCTTGCGCTCGTTGATGTACTCGCGGCACTCGTCGAAGGCGGCCCTGGCGATCCCGATCGCCTCTGCGGCGACGCTGGGCCGTGACTTGTTCAGCATCGAAAGCAGGATCTCGAAGCCCCGGCCCTGTCCCCCAAGGAGATTGCTGCGGGGCACGCGGCAGTTGGTGAAACTCAGCTCCACTGTCGATGAGGCTCGATGCCCGAGCTTTGATTCACGCCGGATCACTTCGAGTCCCGGCGTGTCGCGCTCCACGAGAACACACGACATCTGCTTCTTGCGTTCCGGCCCGTCCGGCCACTTCGCGAACACGAGCATTACGTCGGCGACGTCGCCGTTGGTGATGAAGATCTTGCTCCCGTTCAGCACCAGGGTGTCGTCCCCATCTGGCGTGAGCGTCGATTGCATGGCGAACGCATCGGAGCCGCCGCTGCCCTCGGTGATCGCGACTGCGGCGAGACCGCCGGCGGCAATGCCCGGCAGGTAGCGGGACTTCTGGTCCTCGCTACCGAAGGCAATAACGGGCGAGATCGCGTGGAACGTGGTAGCCCAGGTGATCGCGGTGGAGGGGCAGCCTCGGCTGACTTCTTCGACCAGTTTGAGATAGCAGCAATATGACAGCGGTGATCCGCCGTACTCCTCGGGGATGAAGACGCCATTCATTCCCAGCTCGTTCAGTATCCGGATGTTGTCCCACGGAAACTCACCGCTCTGGTCGAATTCCTCAGCGCGAGGCGCGATCTTGTCGCGGATGACCCCGATGACATACGAAATGAATTCGTTCTCGTCGTCGCTCAAGCCGCTCGGCAGACCGGTGTCAGAAAAGAGCGTGCTCAACGGGTATCCCCTCGTCCACGGCGTGCGGTGTTGCGAGCTGGCGCGAGCGTTGGAGCAGCGCGTCTCGCGCGCCACCCCGATTCGCACGGACTGGTATAGCGCTCATCGCAGCTCTACCTCTCGCCAGTGCAGCTCCGAAATAGTGTCAGCAGAATATCCCGCATACGCGTCAGCGTCAACCGGGCGCCCGTTAGTTTGGACCCCTCACAAGTGGGCGCTAGTCGAACGGGCGCCCGGTTGATAGCATGGGAAGCCTCAGAGCACAGGAAGGTTGTGGTCGGATTGATCAAGCACGATCAGCTATTCATCGGGGGCCGCTGGGCTGAGCCGACCGGCACCCAGCAGCTGACAGTGACTTCACCGGCCACCGAAGACGTAATTGCCACGGTACCGCTCGGCACAATCGCCGATGTCGATGCCGCAGTTGCGGCCGCCCGCAAGGCCTTCGACGAGGGTCCGTGGCCGCGGATGTCCGTCGACGAGCGGCGCACCCTGATCCGTGCTTTCGGGCGCGCGCTGGCCCAGGACATCGACGGGCTGTCGCGGCTCATCAGTTCCGACACCGGCCAACTGTTCCGCTATCGCCATGGCAACGTCGTGCCGGCATTCGATTACTACACCAGCCTGAATCTTCCCGAACGCGAGTATCGGGTCGCTCCCGACGGCGCTGCCGCGCTGATCGTGCACGAGCCGGTCGGCGTGGTCGCGGCTGTCATGCCCTGGAACGCACCGATGGCGCTCACGCTGCACTCCATTCTTCCCGCACTGCTTGCCGGCTGTCCGGTCGTGATCAAGCCGCCCCGCGAGACACCGCTCTACGCCTTCCCCCTGGCCCAGGCATGCCTGGACGCCGGCCTTCCCGAGGGTGTGCTCAGCGTCGTGACCTGCGACCGGCCGGCATCCGAACACCTCGTGCGCCATCCCGGTGTAGACCTCATTTCCTTGGTCGGCAGCACCGAGGCCGGTATCCGCATCGGCACCTTGTGCGCCGAACAAGTCAAGCGGGTCCGCCTTGAGCTCGGTGGAAAATCCGCCGCGATATTTCTCGATGATGCCGATATTGCGACGGCGGCGCCGCTGGCGCTCAACGCCGGAGCGCTGCAGAACAATGGCGAGGCGTGCGCGGCATGGACCAGGCTCCTGGTGCCCCGATCGCGGGAGGCCGAGATCGTCGACGCCCTGTGCGACATCCTGAGCGGAGTAGTCGTCGGCGATCCGCTGGATCCCGCCACTGGCCTCGGACCGATGGTCAGCCGCCAGCAGCGGGAAACCGTCGAACGCTATATCGAGATCGGCGCCAACGAAGGGGCCAAGATTGCCTTCGGCGGTGGCCGGCCGGCTCATCTGGACCGCGGCTGGTACGTCGAACCGACGCTGTTGACCGACGTCGACAACAGCATGCAGGTGGCCCGCGAGGAAATCTTCGGCCCCGTCGCCGTTGTCATTCCGTATGACGATGTCGATGACGCGGTACGCATCGCCAACGACTCTCCCTTCGGACTGGCCGGCGGGGTACTGACCCAGGACCATGCCCGTGGTGTCGCTGTCGCGCAGCGCATCCGGGCCGGTGCCATCGGCGTCAACTCGCTCGGATACGGCCTGGCCTTTCCGTTCGGCGGCTACAAGCAGTCCGGAATCGGTCGCGAGCATGGCCCCGAGAGCCTGCACGAGCTTCTGGAGATCAAGACCATCGGATTGCCGCGCGATCATGACCGCGCGGCGTTCGACAAGTAGGCGATCGATCTCACTTCAATGACCGGCGTGGACGCGAGCGCATTGGCGGCGCGCGTCGCTGCCGTCGAAGACACCCTCCTCACGTTGGGTCAGCTCGAGGCGATCCGGCATCTTCGCCAGCGATACTGCCGCTTCGTCGATGCCAAACAGTGGGAGGCACTCAGTGGCTTGCTCACACCCGACTACCGGCACTTCGCCACCAACACGGTCGGCGCAGAACCGGCGCTGGTGGCCGCATCGGCTGAGGATTACCTCGATCGGATCCGACGAATCACTGTCGGCGCAACGACTGTGCACGCGTGCTTCATGCCCGATATCCACCTGACTGGCGCGGCGACCGCGACCGGCCTGTGGTCGATGACTGATGTAGTGAGCCACCCGACCGAGCCCGACATGCGTTTCATCGGCCGGGGTCATTACCGCGACGACTACCGCCGGGGTGAGGACGGCACGTGGCGTATCGCCGTCACCCGCCTGACGCGTCAGCGGCTGGATCGGCTCCCAGTGCGCGAGGCCGGGACTGTGCCGGGGTTGCCGGGATCGAGCGGGCCGCGGTGAGGTTCGGACTCACGCTCGGGGTGGATGTGCCGCCGTCGCCGACGGCGTTGGTCGAGCTGGTCACCGAAGCCGAACGCCTGGGTTTCAGCTCGTTCTGGCTCGGTGATCACGTCGTCATCCCTCGTGTAGTCGATGATGCCGTGCACCAGCTCGACGTGGGTGGTGCCGTGCGGATCGCCGACAAGACCGTAGTCGACATCTTCGAGCCGGTGGTCACCCTGGCCTATCTCGCGGGCCAGGTCCACACGATTCGACTCGGATTCAACGTCCTGGTGATCCCCTATCGAAACCCGGTGCTCACGGCGAAGATGCTCGCGTCGATCGATGTGCTCTGCGCCGGCCGGCTGATGCTCGGTGCCGGCGTCGGCTGGATGGAAGGCGAATTCACAGCACTGGGTGCAGCTTTCGCGCGCCGGGGCGCGGTGACCGATGAGTACCTCGAGGTGATGGTGCAGTGCTGGACCGAGGAGCAGCCACGCTTCCACGGCAGGTTCTACGATCTCGCCGATATCGCGTTTCGCCCCAAGCCGCTGCAGAAGCCGCATGTACCGATCTATATCGGGGGCAGCGGGGAACCTGCCCTGCGCCGCGCGGCCCGGCTGGGGCAAGGCTGGCTACCGCTTTTCCAGTCGCCCGATGAACTCGAGCGGAAACTCGTGCGGCTCAACGAACTCTGCGCGCGGGAGAATCGCGATCCGCGCGAGCTGACCGTCATCCCGAGCATCCGGATGCGGCTGCGACCCCAGGACGATCCACACGGGGTGTGGTCGGGTTCGGATCCGGCCGCGATCCGGCCCCTGGTCGCCGCCTACGCCAGGCTCGGCGTGCAAGAGCTGACGATCGTCATCGTCGAACCCGACCTCGACGTCGAGATCCTGCACGACCGGTTGCGCTGGTGGGCGGCGGAGGTCCTTTGACCCGCCAGGTCTAGGACCCGGCCCCGCCGCCGGATGGCCAATTGACTACGCCGGGTTCGAGTTCCACGCCCACCGTAATTTATGAAGCCGGCCATCATCCGGTAGAAACCCGGCAGCAGCACGATTTCCTCAAGCTGGGCAACGGAATACACTGCCGATAACAGGGCCCAGGTCGCGTCGGAAAGCTGTGCGGTCGCTGCCATTTCGTCGGCCGCCGCATCATCAGCTGATC
>JAHFVD010000043.1:58295-62999 GCA_023264735.1 Mycobacterium sp.
TGCAACCAAAATCTGGCGCAGGGTGTCAGCACCAACGTCACAATTTTGCGAAGCGAAGTGGCAGACTCGCTACCCGTCGGACGACGCCGTGCCCGACGAACGAGACCTCTTCTGCAGGTATGGCCAGCTCAATGTCACCTAAGCGGCCGAAGAGCTGTTCGCACGCGATACTGGCTTCCAGGCGGGCCAGTGGAGCGCCAAGGCAGAAGTGGTACGCGTGGCCGAACCCCGCATGTGACGTCTTCGGGCGGTGGATATTGAACTCGTCCGCGTCGTCGCCGAACTGAGACCGGTCTCGGTTCGCTGCCGCCCAGCTGAGTAAAACGCGCGAGCCCTTGGGCAGCTGCACTTCTCCGAGCGAAACGCCGTCGCGCTGCACGACTCGCGGATTCCACTGAACGGGTGACTCCAGGCGAACCACTTCGTCCAACATCTGAGGAATGAGGAGGGTGTTCCCTCTGACCTCGCTGAACTGATCTGGATGAGTCAGCAGCAGGTAGAGGGCTGAGCCCAGCAGACTCGAGGTGCTCTCGGTTCCCCCCGCAATCAAGATTCTGATCAGCTCGAGAATCTCCGGCACATCGAGCGGTCGTTCGTCGTCCTCTCGCGCGCTGACCAAGTCGCTGATCAGGTCATCACCGGGCTCTGCGCGCTTGGCATCGATCACCCCGGCGAAATAGTGTTGCATCTCGACCAGTCCCCGAGCGCATTCGAGAGCACGCTCTCGGCTGATGATGCCCGACACCGAATCCGCGATCAGGTCCGCCCACCGACCGAAATTCGCTCGGTCCTCGGCCGGCACGCCCATGATCTGTCCGATCACGCGCGTGGGTAGGGGCATGGCGAACTGGGTGAGCAACTCGAACTCACCCGAGTCGATGAAGGCGTCGATCAGGCCGGTCACGGTTTCGCGAATAAGCGGCTCGTGCCGCGCAACTGCGCTGGGCGTGAACATCTTGCTGACCAGCTTGCGATAGCGCGTGTGCTCCGGCGGGTCACTCGTCACGAGCGCACCGACGGTCGGATACCCAGCCGCCATGATGGCTTCCAGCTCGCGATCGCCTTCGCCGTAGGGCGGCCGACGGCTGGAGAATGACTGAGGGTCGCGGGCGGCCGCGAGGACATCGTCGAAACGCGTGACAATAAACGCATTTGCCTCTGCAATTCTGTGTGCCGACGCCTCATTCCGGGCCGTTGTATAGAACGGGTAGGGGCACGCATGATGTTCCGGAGAACCGAACTCAGGCAGATCCCCCGTATCGTTTTCACTGGCAGTCATGAGGCGCTGCCCTCAGACGCGGCCACTTGGGCCGATTCCAGGTTGAACTCGCCAAGGTCGGCATGTCTGGTCATCCGCCAGAAATCAATATTGCGGAACGGGTTTACGCCGACAACGCGGCCTCTTGCGTTGCGGTAGTAAGTCGTCATCGCGGGGTGGGTCCAGATCATTCGCTCATGCATGTCATCCACTGTGGCCGCGTAACTCTCGTATACGTCGTGACGAACTTCCGCAACATCGGTTCCACGGTCGAACATCTGCTTGAGCAGACTAACCGAGTAGTTCAGTTGCGCCTCGACGGTGTGAATCAAGCTCCCGCCGTGCCCGGTCTGCGTGTTGGGCCCGTACACCGCAAAGAAGTTCGGGAACTCCGGCACGAAGAGACCGAGGTAGGCGCGGCAATCGTCGTCGTCCCACACCTCGCGCAGACGGCGACCCCCACGCCCACGCACCTCGTAGGAAGAGATGAAGCGCCCGACATCGAAACCTGTTGCCAGCACGAGGATATCGACTTCGTGCAACACGCCGTCGCAGGTCACGACGCCCTCCGGGCGGACCTCAGCAATCGCGTCGGTGACGAGGTGGACATGTGGACGGGTCAGCGCACGAAACCATCCGTTGTCCGCAAGCATGCGCTTTCCGAAGGGAGGATAGTTCGGAACCACCTTCTCAAGCAGATCCTCGCGGCCGACCAGTTCGGACTTGATGTATTCCGTGAAATACGCGCGATGGCCGTCGTTGATCGCATTGATGGCCGACGTCGAGTCGGCCCATGCGGGGTCACGCTGCAACGCCTTATACAACTTGTCGTGGTGGATCCAACTCATCCGCAGGCGGTACCAAGCCCGAAACAGCGGCACCTGCTCGAACATCAACCGCATGGCGTCCGGAACCGCCTGCTTGAACTTCGGGAACGGTTGCGCCCATTGCGGTGAACGCTGGAAAATCGTGAGTTCCTGCACGGAGTCGGCGATTGCCGGCACGACCTGCATCGCCGTCGCACCATTACCGACAATGGCAACCCGCTTGCCCGCGAGATCAAGCCCTGCCGGCCAGCGCGCGGTGTGGAATACGGGCCCGTCAAAGGTGTTGAGACCCGGAATATTTGGCACTACGGGCGGGTGAAATGCACCTACACAACTGAAGATCACATTTGCGCGCTCGAGCCGTTCTACGCCCCCGGCATCCCGCACGCGCACCGACCACACTCGTTCGGCTTCGTCGAACTCCGCGCTCACGACCTCGGTGCCGAAGTGAATCCTGCTCCGCACATCGAAGTCATCCGCAATGCCGTCCAGGTAGTCCCTGATCTCATCGCCTTCCGCGAAATACCGAGACCAGTCGCCGTGAGCAAACGAGTACGAGTACAGGTGGCTCGGAGTGTCCACGGCGACACCAGGATAGAGGTTTTCCGACCAAACCCCCCCTACCCGCTGGTCCTTCTCGAAGATGAGATAAGGGATCCCAAGGCCGTCCATCTTGATTGCGGTAAGGATGCCCGAGAGGCCCGCACCGATGATCACCGCCCGGAATCCGGCGGGAATGTCCACGGACTCCGGCGAGGGAAGTCCCTCCAATCCCGTGGTCAGTTCCTCAGCAAGGAACTCGCCGTATTCTGGCGGAACCTCCTCCCCCATCGACACGCTGAGCATACGAACCATGAGGTCCGGTGACGGTTCTGGAATGGCAATCGGCGCACCCGCACGCCAAGCCTTTATCGCCGTCAGGGCCGCCGCCCGTAATTCAGCCTGCAAGGTGTCCGGCAGGCCCCCGGTGTCGTTGTCCGCGAAACCCTTGGTCCGAGCGATGACGTATGGTGGCTCAAGCCAACGGGTTTCACCGGTCAGCTGGACGAGCACCATAAGCAGTGTTGGAATGTTCGCAACCGCTACCGCGGCGCCTAATGGGTCGCTGCTGATGTTCCCGCTGCCACAAGCGGACGAAACGTCGGATGCCATTGGTGGGGCTCTCTTTCAGAGAAACAGCACGTGCTGTGCCGATTAGCGACTCATAAAGACTGGCAAGGCCACTGGGCCCCTGGCGAACGCCGCGCGGAACGCCACCTGATGGCCGGGCTCCAGCTCGAATCGCTTCAGGGCACAGATTGCCCGCATCGCCACCTTCATCTCCAGACGGGCGAGATGGGCGCCCAGGCAACGGTGGATGCCTGCCCCAAATGCAAGATGCGAACGCACATTAGATCGATGGATGTCGATGTTGAGCGGGTCCGGGAATTGCACCGGGTCGAGATTGGCAGCAGCGAAGTTCAGCAGAACGCGGTCGCCAACCTTCATCGGACACCCCTGGAACTCGGAGTCCTCAGTGACCGTTCGGCCTTCGGTCGGAACAGGTGAGGCGAAGCGCAGGACTTCCTCGACAGCGCGGTCCAAGGTCCGCTCGTCCGCGTGGCCTAACTCCGCACGAAGTTCCGGCTTGGTGGCCAGCAGCCATGCCATGGTGCCAAGGCCGCCCATAGTGGTTTCCATGCCGCCCATGACGGCAAGGTTGAGAATCTCGACACGTTCCCTCTCGGTGAGTTCGAAGCCGTTCTCACCGAACCCCATGTGGGCAATTGCGCCCGGCAGGCCATCGCGCCGACCTTCGGCTCGTCGGGTCTCCAACAAGTCAGCGCACCAAGCAAGCAATTTCGGCGCAGTCGACACCGTCAGTTCCGGCTTCGTGAGCAGGATGCTAACCAGAGAAATCAAGGCATCCGCCTGCTCAGCAGTTGTATCCAGGAAGCCGGGTCCACGGAAGATTGCCGGCGGCAGCTGGTTGGTGAAGGATGCTACGAAATCAACGGGGCAATCCTGATCCAGGCACTGATCGAGGAGCTCTTCAACCACCGAGGCGACCACAGCGTCGTTCTCCGCCACCGCTTCTGGCGTGAAGAACGGATTCAATGCTTTCCGCATCTGGCGATGAATCGGGGGGTCAGATTCAACCGGGAGCAGGCGGATGACGTCGAGTGGCATCTGCACGGACGAGACGCCGCCCGCACTGCTGAACAGCTCCCATTGGATCGCAGCATTCATGACGGACTGGTAATCATTGACGATCCACTGACCGGGTTGCTCGGTGACGCTCCACAGCGCGGTGTTCCACCCCGCCGGGCATTGCTCGCGTACACGCGTATTGGCGTTCCAGAAGTCGTCGTGCACCGCCGGGTCCAGCGGGAAAAAGTCCACTGTTGCGTAGGCGGTGGACTGCTCGTTCATCTCAGCTTTGTTCGTCACCGTCGGGTCCTATCGATTGCCGGATCACTCAGCCGCTGCACTGGGCGTGTATTGGGTCTCGATCCACTGGCGCAGCGCACGGAAGGACCGCACCTCGGTGGCGGCAAACGGCGGCTTTGCGATGTAGGTCATGTTCTCCCACACCGGGAAGTCCGCAACATGCTGGCTGAACTGCTGGCGGGCCCAGCG
>JAHFVD010000116.1 GCA_023264735.1 Mycobacterium sp.
CCGCAGCCGCGGTGAAATACGGCTGCAGCGCGCTCCGCATTGGACGGTGCTCGGGCGAATCAGTGTGCGTGATCCGTTTGCGCAGGTTTGCCCGGACGTAGGCGAGCTCCGCCTCGTCCTCGGGCGCGATGGGCGGAAAGGCCGGCGCCCCGTCGTCGACGATCGCCGACGAGAACACCTGCGGCTGGCGGAGCACCGAGGTGACATCCTCGTAGCCCGTGACGAGCCACAAATTGAGCTGCGGGTTCCAATGGACCGGGTCCAGCGAGCGAAGCTGCCCAAAATAGGCATACGGATCGCCGATCGCGGCCGCTGAGAACAGATCGTCGTCGATCTCGACATTCCGGATCGTTGTCACGAGCCTCTCCTTCGGTCAGATGCGATTGCGATACAAGTGAATGCGTTCAGGTCGCACGAAACATCCGTAATCCCTACATACGCCCGTAGCACTGGGTACTCAGCAGTAAGCCCCCTTCGAACTATGGGTATTCGCTACTCATGACACGCCTTTAGCCCGTGCAGTCGACTGGTCCAGGATTCGTACGCAAGGTATTCGGTACGACGGACATTCCGTTAGCTCAAGAATTCGGAGGGTGTCGTGGTGAGCCAGGAAGCGAAGATCGAGGTGGTCGCGGACCGCGGCCGTTGCCTCGGATCCGGCAACTGCTTCTACTCCGACCCGGAGGTCTTCGATCAGTCAGAACAGGACGGCATCGTGATCGTCGTAAACCCGAATCCGTCGGACGAGCATCGCGACGCCGTGCTCCTTGCTGCGAATTTGTGTCCGGGCCAAGCGATCTCCGTCCGAAAGGTGTAGCCGACGTACCAAGGCGGGGCGGAGGAAGTGCGGCCACCTTCCTGGTTGATTCACCTTGAACGGATGCGGCTACGGAGTCAGACGGTCGCGAGCGCGGGGCGACAGCCGTTCACTTCAGCCCTCGGGACGGTCGACGAGCGCGCGCAGGTCACGGCGGCCCCGGATGCCGAGCTTTTGATAGACGTGCTGTAGGTGGTTCTCGACTGTGCGCACCGACACGTCGAGTTCCTCTGCGATCTGCCGGCTCGTCCGGCCGTCAGCGGCGAGCAGCGCTGCTCTGCGCTCGGCGGGCGTGAGCCGGGCAGCCGTGCGGGTGACGGCGAGGGCTGGGGTCGCCGGGTCCTCGCACTCGCCGGCGAGGTGCGCGGCCTGTCGGGTCGCGGCGCTTGCCCGCCGTGGGTTGCCGTGGTCCCGCCAAGCGGTCGCAGCGTCGGCTTGCGCCTCGGCGGCGAGAAGGTGCGCTCCGAGCCCTCGGAAGGTCGCCGAGCAGCCTTCCAGGGCAACGGCGTCCTTGGCTGTGAGCGCCCGGACGTGCTCGAGGCGGGCTCGCACGACCGGACCCTCGATCTCGCGCGCCAACGACTCGAGTTGGTCCTCCACGCCCCGAGGGGAGCCCAGCCGGGCTTCGGCATGCAGGCTGGATGCGGCCCCGACGAGATCTCCGATCTCCTGACCGACCTGGGCTGCCTCGCGGAATAGGCGCAGGGCAGCAGGTAGATCACCGTGGACGGCGTCGGTCCATGCTCGCGCCTGCAGGACGTTGACGGCCCAGTACTGGGTGTCCGGCAGCCCGAGCCCCTCTCGCATGACCTGAAGGGTCTCCCGTGATTCCCGTTGCAGGCCGCTGATTGCGAATGCCGCAGCCAAATCTCCGAGCGCGAAGTGCTCATACTGCTTCGCGCCGAGATGCCGGAAGAGTGCGACCGCCAACCGGCCGAAGGTCGCAGCCGTCTTGGCGTGCCCACGGTCGGTCACGAACTTCGTCATCTGCCACGCGAACCATGCCTGCGCTTCCAGCGACCCGGCCTCGATCGCTTCGCGGTACATGGTCTCGGCCAGCTCGTGCGACTCGTCCAAACGCCCCAGGTGGCCCAACGCCTCAGCGTCAAAGAAAACAAGGCGCCACGGGAACCAGTCCAGCGGTTTTTCGAGCCCCAGGTGCGCCACGTGTCCCTGGATACTGACCTCCCGCGCTTGCTCGAGCCGCCCCAGGCGGCCGAGGCCGTACGAGGCCGCGATCGAGGCCCACACCAGCGCACGGCCCCTGGCCTGCGAAAGGAGAGGTTCGGCTACCTCGACGGCGGCCCGCGGTCCCTCGACGCCGCCGAGGACACAAGCCCGCCGGGCGACGATCTCGGCGCGCCATGCCGGGTCCTCGATCGCCGCCTCCGCCTCGAGGGCCATCTCCAGGCCGAGCTCGACGTGACCCATCGAGAAGACGAGGTTGTCCAGTCGCGCCGTCGCGACAAGGCCGCGCTGGCGATCGGACGTGGCGCGCGTGGTGAGATCCGCTAGCTCTGCCTCGGCTTGCTCCCGCCGCCCTTGCTGCGCGGCGAGCTGCGCGGCGAGGAAGGCCGCGTCGAACCCGCTGCCGAGGTGCAGGGCGCGCCGGGCGAGCCGCTCGGCGAGCCCGAGGTCGCAGCGACCCTGCGCGACGAGCGCTGCATCAAACATGAGCTCGGGCTGTGCCCCCCCACCATCCAGACGCCAGGACGCGACGCGAAGAAGGTCGTTGCGGCGGCGCATCCCGGTCGCCTCGACCGCATCACCGAGCAGCCCAGCGAGCTGCCGTGCCCGAAGCAGGGGCATCCGGTCGCGAACGACCTGCCCATACGCTGCATGCGCGAGGCGGACCTCGGTGCGGTCACCGTCGGCGCGGACGCTGACGAGCCCGCGCCGTTCGAGGACCTCGAGGGTGGCGGAGTCCGCCCCGGGCAGCTCGCCGACGGTGAGCGGCTCGCCGAACGCAACAATCTCCAGCAGGTCGCGCTCCGGGTCGGAGAGATCGACGAGGCGTGCCTGCACAAGCTCTGCCAGCCTGTTCGACGACGGGAGCGCACCGACGATTCGCCAGACGCCGACGTCGTCGGTGAAGACGCCCTCTTCGATGGCGGAGCGGACCAACTCCCGCAAGAAAACGAGGCTGCCCTGGGCCGCTCCGGCGAGCGCGTGGACGGCTGCCGGGTCGACCGGACCTCCGAGGACAGACTCGAGCAACACTCCGATGGAGGCCGGATCCAGGGCCCCGAGGTCAATCCGCTCGACCGAGTCGTCCTTCCAAAGTCGGACGATCGGTTCTGAGAGGTCCGATCCCGTGTCCACGCACGCGATGAGGAAGACCCCTCGCTCGGTCAATAGCTGCTCGAGGAGACCGGCGGAGAGATTATCCAGGAGGTGGGCATCGTCGACGAGCAGGACGATGCGGCGATCGCCGGCCATCGAGGTGAGGATCTCCCGGTATCGCCGGAGCAGCTCGGATCGAGAGTGTTCCTCGAGGCCTTCGGACCGGAGCAACGGAGCGAAAGCGCCGAACGGGATGCTGGCAAGCGCCCGGGTCCCGACGATCTGCGCCACGGCAGCGCCCCGGTCCCTCACCAGGGCCAGTGCCTCTGATCCCAGCCGCGAGCGGCCAACCCCGGCCGGCCCGGCGATCACCACGCCGCCTTCCCCACGACGCAGAAGCCGACCAACGCAGTCGAGTTCTGCGTCTCGACCGACGAGAGGCCAGATATCGTCCACAGCCAACGTGTGCCCCATTCCGCACTCCGACCAGTTCGGCCGCTTGAATAGTCGCTGGAGTGCGGCGAGAAGTTGCGGTGTATTCACCGGTCTGCTGGATCTGGATCTCGGCGTCGGGTTCGTGTTCGGTGATGTTCGTAGCGCACCGGTCTCGCCTCTGGTTCAGCTTGTAACTGATCATTGCCGAGTGCTGCTGGGCGCTCGCAGGGCCAAAGGTCCCCCTTCTTGCGGACGAAGGGTCTCGCCAGCCGGTCCGGATAACGGCGAATAGTCACGGGTCGGTGAGGGTCTTGGTCAGCTGAGGGTTTGTTGAAGGCAACGGCGGTCGGCCGGCCAAGTTGGCCGGTGACGTCGAACTGCGAACAATGGCCCAACAACTGCTGGAGCGGTGCTGGAGTCCCGCGGCCACCGCAGGATCATCTCGACGCCGCGCCGAAGTGCACGGAGTTTGGCTGTCGTACTACGGCTTGATGCCGAACCGGGTGAGGCCGTAGCACTCGATCGCGTTTCCCCGAACGAACTGCCAGGCTTCGTGCTCACTCAACCCCGCATTGGCGACGAGCTTCTCGGCTGTCTCACGCGAGTGCGGGAACGTGGATTCGGCGTGCGGGTAGTCGATCTCGAACATGATCTGCGACATACCGAGCACGTCTCGGCTGGCGAGCGCGTGGGGATCATTCATGACGCAGCCGTACACCTGGTTCATATAGGAGCTGGGGCGCTCGGGTACGCGTTGCGCGAACTCCGGCTCCCAGGTGTCCGCTCGTTCCCAGACGTCGTCGACCCGCTCGAGAAGGAACGGCATCCATCCCATCTGACCCTCGTTCAGGACGATTCGGATGTCTGGGAAGCGCACGAGGACCCCTGACGTCAGCCAGTCCGCCAGGGCGCCCATCGAGCCGACATTCGTGAGCGTCATCGTGCACGGCAACGGCGCGTCGGCCGATGTGGTCATCACGTGCGAGGACGACCCGATATGCATGTTGACGACGGTGGAGGTCTCCCCACAAGCCTGGAACAGCGGATCCCAATATCCGGAGTGGATGCTCGGGAGTCCAAGCTTCGCCGGGTTCTCCGAGAACGCAATCGCTCCGGCGCCCTTCTCAGCGCAACGGCGCACCTCTGCTGCCGCCAGCTCTGCGTCCCACAATGGGACCAGGGTGAGCGGGATGAGGCGACCCGCGCCTGCGCCACCGCACCAGTCCTCAATCATCCAGTCGTTGTAGGCCTGCAGACACACGAGGGCGAGCTCTTTGTCAGCGCGCTCGGCGAAGGTCTGACCACAGAATCGAGCGAACGTCGGGAAGCACAGAGCTGCTTCGACGTGGTTGATGTCCATGTCCTCCAGGCGATGGCTCTGTGCGTAGCACCCGGGGAGGAGGTCGTCGTAGGTGACCAGGGTGTGCGGGGCGAGATCCTTTTCGATCAACATGTCCTGGGCGTAACCAGCGAGCGTGGTCCATTCGAGATCCTCGTACCGCCACACGTCGCACCAGCGTGCTCCTGGGGCATCCCCCTCGACGAATGCACCACGATCCGCCTCCAGCTGCGCGGTCCCGAACCTGCGCTCCAGCCTCGGAGCCCGATCCCGGTAGCGCTGAGGGACTCGCTCGAACAGGTTCGGCGGCTCAAGAACGTGGTCGTCTACCGAGATGATCTTGGGGAAATCTTGCATGTCAACCTCCAGTTTTGTGATGGGCTCCAGCGCCGGCCTGACGGTCGGCACGTTTTCTGAATAGGGCGGTAGGTCTGCCTGCTGCGGCCACCAGCTGATATTGGCCTTGGTCGCTAACGCGCCCTCAGCCGACGGATTCTCGTGCGGATACGGAAACCGGAACGCTCGACCAACCCATCAGGTGGATGTCCTTGGTACGAACCAGACCCTCCTCAATGACCTCGAGGTCTGGCCACCGCTGAAGGATCTCACCAAACGCCATCTGGACTTGGCGGCGGGCGAGGTGCATCCCGAGGCAGATGTGCGGGCCGAAGCTGAACGTCAGCGGCACCAACGTCGTCAGGTCGCGCTCGATGTCGAACTCATCGGGGTTCGAGAAGGCGCGGGGGTCACGATTGGCTGCCCCGATGAGCAGCAGGACGTTTGCCGCCGCCGGGATCGTTACTCCCTGAATAGTGGTGTCGCTCATGCAGCGGCGGCCGAGGTACTGAACCGGTGACTCGAAGCGTCCTCCTTCCTCGAACGCAGCGGCGATCTTCGTCGGGTCATCACGGAGCTTCTGCCACTGGACCGGGTGTCGCTGCAGCGTCACGAGCGTTGACGACAGAAGCCTGCTTGTTGTCTCAACGCCTCCGGCTGTCAGGAACAGCAGGAACCCGGTGAGTTCAGCGTCGCGCAAAACCTGCTCGTTACCCTCCTCATCCACATAGCTGCTTTGGATGACGTGAGACACGATGTCGTCGCCAAGGTGGTCGAGCTTCCATGTGGCCAGCTCTCCGAAGTAGGCAGCGAGCTCCTCGACCGCGGCCGCCCGCTTTGCCGCGGCTACGTCGTAGTCGACCCCCTCCTCGACGTGCATGAAGAGCTCGAAGAGCTCGACCAAGTGCTCGCGGTCCGCGGGCGGCACGCCCATGAGGTTGAACATGACCTCCGCCGGCAACGGCTGGGCAAAATCTTTGAAGAAATCGAACGTCTCCCTGTCGCGCTGCGGCTCCAAGTATTTGTTGACCGCGTGTCGAATCGCGTCATCGAGTCCGGCAACGGCCTGGTGCGTAAAAGTAGGGGCCACGAGGCGGCGGAGGCGCGAGTGGTCGGGCGGGTCGTAGTTGAACACCGCGCCCGGGATCGACTGCGTAGCGAAGTCAGGGGTATTCAGCTGATCGATGATCGTCCCGTGTGCGCTGCTAAAAACCCTCCAGTTGGCACACGCAGCACGCACGTCGTCATACCGGGAGATCAAATAGAAATCGAGATCTTCGGCGTAGAGGACAGGGGCATCCTTGAGAAGCCGGTGGTACAGATCCCACGGACTGTCAAAGAACTCGTCTGCGAACAAATCGACCTTCACGAGCACACCTTCCTCGCCCCGATCGGGCTACTGACCACCTTGTTTAGGTGATAAGTAAAGAGCGATGCGCTGTGGGGTGTCATGAGTAGCGAGTGCCCAGTAGCTGTGAGCCGGCTACTTAACGAATACCCGGTTCGGGCTGGACGCGATTCACTTCTGTCTGACCGAAGGAGAGGCCCGCGACCACGATCGGAATGTCGAGATCGCCTCGTGCGCACGGCCACGAGGAAGAACCCGCCGCGCCAGCCCTATGCGGTCGCGGCGAGCAACGGCATGCTCACGGGCACGGCCCGCGGCCACCCGGCGTGAGGTACGCGAAGCCGCCCACTACTTTCGCGAGCAGCAGCCCGCTGGCGCGCCCGCGCCCCATACACACCGAGAAAGCCGGTGAACCCGCCGTTCTGGGCGTAATCACCACGGCGACCTACGGCTACACCCGCAAGGACGGAATCCAGGTGATACCCGTCGCCGCCCTACGCCCATGAAACACCCGAACCGCAATTGACGGGATCAACGACCCGGCTCACAGACCTCAACCCGCGACGGCCGGTGTCTGACCGCGTCAGCGACCAGCGGCGCTGACCGGTGCCGCTCGTCTACTTTGCCGCCAGCGCCTTCGTCAAACTTCTCACCACCGAGACCGGGAGCTCGCTGGCATCCGCGCTATGGGACGACTGCGACGCCGCATTGTCCAGCCGCCTGGCCTACCCCGAAGTCCGCGCCGCACTCGTTGCAGCGGCCCGCAATCGCGACCTAACCGAATCCGGGTTCGCCGAAGCCGAGCGCGACTGGGAGAACTTCTGGGCCGCCATCCGCCCAGCCGAACTCATCGCGACGGTTGACCAGCACGCCGGCCGCCTCGCCCGAGCCCACGCCGCGCACGGAGCCGACGCGGTCCTTCCGGCCAGCGCGGTGCGGGTCCCGCGATACTCAAGCTGAACCCCGCGGGCTATCCGCTCCTCGTCGAGAATGAGCACTTCTGCATGCGGAAGGCATCGACATGCGGACTGCGCGCCGGCAAGACCACATTGCTACACGATGCGCAGGGACGCAGCGCCCTATTGGTGAACCGATTTGATCATGTTGGACCACAACGCATTCCACAAGAAGACGCATGCCAGGTCGCCGATCTACATCCGGCATCGAAGTGCCGCACCAAGACGGAGACCGCATTGACGGCACTCGCGGACGCCTGCGGACGCGGAGGCGGATCGCGACTCAAACTGCATGTCTGGCAAACATGTTGCGCGCCAGGCTCAAGAGCTTGAAGTAATACCGGCCACGAATCGATGCCGCCGGCCGCGATAACGGCGTTGCGGATGGCGGACAGCGCATCTCCCAGCGTCCACACCGCGCGTAACGCTTCGCAGCGCACCAATCACTAAGCGCCGGAACGTCAACGATAGGAGTCCGACGTGAAGATCATCCTGACCGCCGCGGCGATCTGCATCGCCGCCGGCACCGCGCTGGCGGCTCGGCGGCCGATGTCGTCGAGGCGTTGCAAACAGGGCTACAAGGTGCTGTTCAACAGCCCGTCAACGATGCCGCTGGCCCGATGCACCGTCAACGGTATCCACGGGCTGATGGTCATGATGATGCCCGACGGCAGCCTGATGATGCGGATGGTCCCGGATAACCTCAGTGTCGTCTACGTCGGCCTCACCTGCCCGAACAGCAACAGCTGACATCGACCTCAGTACACGTCGCGCACATAGCGCCTTTCGGCGATGAGTTCACGCTTGTAATCGTGCGCGCCCTCGTCAGACATCGATCCATACTTACCGATGATCGCAGTCAGCGCCGCGTCGACGTCCTTGGCCATGCGGGCAGCATCACCGCAGACGTAGAACCGCGCCCCCTCCTCGAGCCAGGACCACAGCTGAGCCCCGGCTTCGATCATCTTGTGCTGCACGTAGATTCGCTGCGGCTGGTCACGGGAGAAGGCCAGGTCGAGTCGGGTCAGGAAACCGTCGCGGCACATGTCCTGCAACTCGTCGCGGTAGTAGTAGTTGTGCGCGGCGCGCTGATCGCCGAAGAACAGCCAATTGCGGCCGGTATGACCCAGCGCCCGGCGCTCCTGCAGAAAACCGCGAAACGGCGCGATGCCGGTGCCTGGGCCGACCATGATCATCGGAATATCAACCTCGACAGGGGGTTTGAAGTTCGGCGCGGGCTGCAGGAACACCGGCACCGAGCCGGCCGCCCGGTCAGCGAGGAACGTCGAACACACCCCATGCGGACGCACCACCGACACGGTCAGCTGCACCTCGTGCGGGCTTACCAGCGGGCTGCTAGCAATGGAATAGTTGCGCGGTGTCAACCGCACCAGGGCGTCCTGCCACGTCTGAGCGTGGGCCCGGACTGCGAATTGCTCGACGATGTCGACGGCGCTGCGGTCGACCAACCATCGTTGCAGGTCCTGCTTGTTTCGCCGCATCGCCCGCACGGCGCCCGAGTCGGTACAGTGCTCCGCGACGAAATCCAGCAGATCCGGCGTGACCCGGCAGATGTCGTAGTGAACGCTGATCGCGTCGTGCAGCGATACCTCGGTGCCGTCGACCGTGACGATCTCATCTGCGGACAACGCCGTGGCGGACAGCCACCTGCGCACCATATCCACACCGTTCGTGGGATAGACACCTATCGAGTCCCCGACGGCATAGGCGACATCGTGGGTGGAGATGTCGAAGCCGAACTGCCGGACCTCCTTGGCCGAACCAGGGCCGGTGAGCACGGTGTTGCGGCTTAGTGGCACCGCGATCGGGCAGGTACGGGTGAACGGTTTGGGCGCAGCCACCCTGCGGGTCGCGGTGGCTGCGCTCGGCTCGGCGACCGGGGCACCGATCAGCGTGGTCACCTGTTGTGCCCACTGCGCCATCGGGGCGTCGTCGTACGCCTCGCAGTCGGCTCGTTCCAGGAGCTTGGCCGCGCCGAGGTCGGCCAGCCTGGCATCCAGGGACTTGGCGTGTCCGCAGAAGTTGTCGTACGAGCGGTCACCGATTCCCAGGACGGCGTAGCGGACTCCGTCGAGAGGCGGCGCGTCGACCGACTGCAGTCTGCTCCAGAAATCCGCGCCGTTATCGGGCGGTCCGCCGTCACCGAACGTACTGGTGACCACGAGCACATCGTGGGCGGCAGCCAAATCGGCCAGCCCGCAATCGTTCATGTTGAGCAACCGGGCCTCGGTCCCCGCATCCGCCAAGCGCTCGGCAACGCGTCCAGCGAACTCCTCAGCATTACCGGTTTGAGACGCCCATACGACCAGCGGCCCGGCCTTCGCGACAGCGGCGACGTGGCCTGCGTGCGAGAAGTGCCCGGCCAGCATGCCATCGACGAACAGCCGAACTCGCTCACTGACCGGCGCACTGACCGGCAGCACCGGGACACCGGACGTCTGCTCGGGAATAGCTGTGACGAATCCAGCCAGGTAGATCTTTTCGGAATCGGTGAGGGCAGGCGGGGTGAGATCGGCAAGACCCAACCGTGCGCCGAGCGCCGTCGAACCACCGATCGCGAGCGGCGCATTGACCCGTGGCACCGCTCGCAGACCGACCGCACAGACCTTGAATTCCGGTTGCAGCGAGTATGGATCGACGGCATCGTTTGTCACTGCGTTGATGGCTAGGGCCTCGCCGTGCTCGTCGTTCCAATGAAACGGGACCCACACATTGCCGGGCCGGACGCGGTCGGTGACGACGGCAGGGAGCACCACCCGGCCACGGCGCGAAGCGATTTCGACCGATTGGGAATCGACGATGCCCTCGCGGGCCGCATCGTCAGGGTGAATCTCGACGAACGGTCCGCTGTTGAGCTTGTTGAGCTTGTCCACCCGACCGGTCTTGGTCATGGTGTGCCACTGGTGTTGCAACCTCCCGGTGTTGAGCACCATCGGATAATCGTCGTCAGGAAGTTCCGCGGGGTCCATGTGCGGGCGGGCATGGAACACGGCCCGGCGAGACGGGGTGGCAAAAGCCAGCCGGGGTATCCGGCCACCCGCCTCGGCATGGAGGTGTTGGGACACACCGTCGTTGAGATAGCGGATCGGGTGTCGATCGGCGTCGCCGCCAGGCGCGTCCTCCGGGGGGACTGGCCACTGCAGCGCTGTCTGACGTAGCCGTGGGTAACTGGCGCCGCGCAGGTCGTAACCTGTCCGCGGGTTGTGGAACCGGCGGATCTCATCAAAGATCTGCTCGGCGGATTTGAATGCGAAATGTTCCCCGAACCCGAGCGCATCGGCCACGCCGCAGATCAATTCCCAGTCGGGCCGCGCGTCGCCCGGCGGGGGCAGCGACTGATTCAACAGAGTCAGGTTCCGATCGGAATTGACCATCACGGCGTCGGACTCGGCCCACAGCGTGGCCGGTAGCACTATGTCGGCGTAGCGGTTGGTGGCGGTGTCGGCGTACGTGTCCTGAGTGATCACCAGCTCGGCTGCCCGGAGGGCTTCGATCACCGTTTGCCGATTTGCCACTGTTGCAACGGGATTGGTACAGATGATCCAGGCCGCCTTGATGTCGCCTGACCCGATGGCCCTGAACATCTCGACGGTACCCGGACCGACATCGCTGCGGATCGTGCCCGGCGGCAACTCCCACTGCGCTTCGACGAACGCCCGGTCTTCGGCTGACACCACCGAACGTTGCCCCGGCAGGCCGGGCCCCATGTAGCCCATCTCGCGGCCACCCATCGCGTTGGGCTGACCGGTCAGCGACATGGGCCCGCTGCCGGGGCGGCAGATCGCACCGGTGGCCAGGTGCAGATTGCAGATCGCGTTGGTGTTCCACGTACCGTGGGTGCTCTGGTTGAGGCCCATGGTCCAACACGTCATCCAGTCGTGGGCTTGGGCAATCATCGCCGCGGCGGCGCGGATATCGGCCTGGGTCAGGCCGGTTATCTCGGCCACCCGATCCGGCGGATAGTCAGCCAGGAAGCCCGGCATCGCGTCCCAGCCCTCGGTGTGCTCGGCGATGAAGTCGTGGTCGATCGAGCCGCTCTCGACCAACAGGTGCAACAGCCCGTTCAGCAGCGCCAGGTCGGTGCCCGGCCTGATCTGCAGAAACAGATCGGCGCGATCGGCGGTCGGTGTGCGTCGGGGGTCGACGACGATGAGTTTGGCGCCCGCCTTCAGCCGGTCGGCCATGCGTAAGAACAGGATCGGATGGCAGTCGGCCATATTGGAGCCGATGACGAAGAAGAGGTTCGTGCAGTCGAAGTCGGTATAGGACCCAGGCGGCCCGTCGGAACCCAGGGATTGTTTGAGGCCGGTGCCAGCACTGGCCATGCACAATCGCGAGTTCGATTCGATGTGCACGGTGCGCAGGAATCCTTTGGCCAGTTTGGTGGCCAGGTACTGCGCCTCCAATGACATCTGCCCGGACACGTATAGCGCCACCGCGTCGGCTCCGTGCTCCTCGACGATGGCACGCAGGCGCTGCCCGGCCTCGGCAACGGCGACGTCTGTCGGTACCGGACGCGGATCTTCGTCGCGTCTGTCCCGCGTCAGCGCCGCGGTCAGTCGGCCATCTGTGGCGCGCATCAGCTCGGCATGGGTGGCGCCTTTGGTGCATAACCTGCCGAAATTCGTCGGATGCAGTTTGTCGCCCACCACTCGGGCGATCACGTTGATCCCTGTATCGGGGTCGGTGCGGGTCTGCACCGAGATTCCGCAGCCCACCCCGCAGTACGAGCACGCGGTGCGCGTCGTGGTCGTCACGGTCTGGTCAACCGGCGGGAACTGGCGCGGTCGCTCGCCCGACATGCTCGCCGGCGTCTGCGCCCGCACTGTGGATGCGGAGGAATACGACCCAGGTGACGACTGCACACACGGCGTAAAAGCCGAGGAACACCCAGAACGCATTGGTTGCCGACTTGGATTCACCGACGTAGGAGGCCCGCAACACGATGTTGATGAACACGCCACCCAGCGCACCTATGCTGCCGACGAACCCGATTAGCGCACCCGACATCGACCGCGACCACGCAGTCTTCTCCGCCGGGCTCCACTCGTCGTGACCCTGCGCCTTGGCCTCGAAGATCGACGGGATCATCTTGTACGTTGAGCCGTTGCCGATTCCGGACAGGATGAACAGCAGGATGAAACCGGTGACGTAGGCCACCATTTGGCCACCGGTCACCGCACCCGTGCTGTCGTCGTCGAAGACCCCGGTGACAACCAGGATGCTGGCGGCGAACATCATCGCGATGAACGTGTACTGCGTGATCCTCCCGCCCCCGACCCGGTCGGCCAGCTTGCCGCCGAAAGGCCGGGCGATCGAGCCGAGCAGCGGACCGATGAACGCAATCTGGGCGGCGTGCAGCGACGCCTGGGCGGCATTGTCGCCACTGGCCAGAAAGTTAATCTGGAGCACCTGGCCGAACGCGAAGGAGAAGCCGATGAACGAGCCGAATGTCCCGATATACAGGAAGCTCATCACCCACGAGTGCCGATAGCGCAGCACCTCCACCATGGCGGACAGGTTGGAGCGTTGGTTGCGCAGGTTGTCCATGAGCAACGCAGCCCCCACCGCAGCTACAGCAATCGCGACAAGGTAAATGGCACAGACGATTTCAGGCCGGGTGTTGCCGACGGTGGCGATAACCAGCAATCCCACCAATTGGATTAACGGCACGCCAATGTTGCCGCCGCCGGCGTTGAGGCCAAGCGCCCAGCCTTTCAACCGCTGCGGGTAGAACGCATTGATATTGGTCATCGAGGATGCGAAGTTCCCGCCGCCGAACCCGGCGAACGCCGCCACCACCATGAACGTGGTGTACGACGTGCCAGGATGCTTGATGAAGTACAGGGTCAGCACCGTGGGGATGAGTAGCAGCAACGCACTGACGATGGTCCAGTTCCGACCGCCGAAGCGGGCCGGCGCAACGGTGTAGGGAATCCGGAGGATGGCGCCGACGAGCGTGGGCACAGCCACCAGGAAGAACTTGCCCGCGGCGTCGATGTGGTAGACGTTCTGCGGCATGAACAGCACCATCACCGACCAGATAGACCAGACCGAAAAGCCAACGTGCTCCGCGATGATCGACCAGATCAGGTTACGCTTGGCGACCTTGTCGCCACCGCTTTGCCACGCGGCGACGTCCTCGGCATCCCAGTGCTCGATATCGCGATTGCGCGACAACGCTAGTGCAGGCATGACCGGCCTCCGGGGCTTCGGCAGTACGGTGTTGGCAGGCTTGAGTTCAGGTCTACGGACCGGTCATTCCAATCTGGTTGCAGCCGAATGACGGCCGTGTCAAGAGCACATCACCCCGCCGGGTTCCGCGGCAAATGTGCACACCCGAAGGTTGGTATCAGGGTCGACTTCCCGGTGAAACCCCGGAGAAACAACCGGCTCCTAGCTTCGGGCAATGACCGACGGCAGCAGTCCACGCTTCCTGCAAGGTGCCTTCGAGTTCGAAGGTAACGGCTACGACAAACCGGTACTCCTCGACGATTCCCTGCGCTATGTGGTGCCCGCGGGAGCCACCGTTCAGCCGGTCTACTTCCGCGGCGGCAACTCCACCAAGCAGATGATCTCGGTGGTGCTGCACCGCGACGGCAAGCCGATGCGCTACTTCCCGATCGCGGCCAAGGGCGCCACCCACGTGGCGCTGCGTGTCGTGGAGGACCTGCTCGCCGACACCGTGCTGGAGCTCTATATCGCAGCACCTCAGGGAGTCGGAGGCAGCGTGATCGTGGACCTCGGACTGGTGGAGTTCTGATGCGGCAGCTTGTTGTCGTCGGGAACGGGATGGCCGGAGTGCGGGCCGTCGAGGAGATACTTGCCCGCGGCGGCGGCGACTTCGCCATCACCGTATTCGGCGACGAGCCCTACGGCAACTACAACCGCATTCTGTTGTCGAATGTGCTTGCCGGCAGCGATGATTCCGACGAGATCTATCTCAATTCCCTGGATTGGTACAACGATAACGGCATCGACCTGCGGGCCGGGGTGCGGGTGGTGCGTCTCGACACTTTCGCCCACCTGGTGCATGCCGACGACGGCACCGCCATGCGCTACGACAAGCTGATCCTGGCGACCGGTTCTCGGTCGTTCTTTCCGCCGATGAAGGGCTTGTGGGCCGACGACAAGACACTCGCTGATGGCGTATTCGGCTTCCGCACCCTCGATGACACGGCGGCGATGATCGCCGAGGCGTCCAACCGCACCAAGGCTGTCGTCATCGGGGGTGGACTGCTGGGGCTGGAAGCGGCTCGTGGTCTGCAAAGCCGCGGGCTGACCGTCGACGTCGTCCACGCCGCGCCAACACTGATGAATGCGCAGCTCGACGATTTGGCCGGGGCGATCCTGCGGAAGTCCGTCGAATCGCTGGGGATTGGCGTGCACACCGACAAACGCACCATCGAAGCAGTCATCGCCGACGGCAGGCTTGCCGGAATCGTCTTCGCCGACGGGGAACGCTTGGACTGCGACATGCTCGTCATCGCCGCTGGTATCCGGCCCAATGTGGGCTTGGCCCAACGGGCCGGTCTGCGGGTGGAGCGCGCCATCGTCACCGACGATCACATGCGGTCGGTCGATGACGATGACGTGTATGTCGTCGGCGAGTGTGCCCAGCACCGCGGTCAGGTGTACGGGTTGGTTGCGCCGCTGTGGGAGCAAGCCAAGGTGCTGGCCGATCATCTCACCGGGGTGAATGTCGGCTCGGCGTATCGCGGTTCGCGGGTGGCTACCAAGCTCAAGGTCGCCGGGGTCGACGTCGCGGCGATGGGTGTGAAGGCGCCGGAGCATCCTGACGACGAATTCGTCCAGTATTCCGAACCGAGGCACGGCGTCTACAAGACGGTGGTCATCCGAGGCGGCAAGCTGGTCGGAGCCACCCTGGTCGGCGACGTTTCCAAGGTGGCGTTCCTGACGCAAGCCTTCGACAACGGCCTGCCGCTGCCCGAGGAGCGCATCTCACTGATGTTCGACATCGGCACACCTGCAGTGTCGGTCGGTGTTGGCGAACTCGCCGATGACGCCCAGGTATGCAACTGCAACGGAGTGTCCAAGGGGGCGCTGGTCGCGTCCGTGCGCGCGGGGGAAACGTCGGTGACTGGCGTGATGGCGAAAACCAAGGCCGGCAAGGGTTGTGGCTCCTGCAAGCTCTTGGTGCGTCAGGTCGTCGAATGGGCCGCCGAGGGAACGGTCACGGAGGATCCATCGGCGTCCTGGTACGTGCCGGGCATTCCGTATGACAAACCGGCGTTGATCACGAAGATCCGTGAGCTGCAATTACATTCGGTATCGTCGGTGTTCGCCGCCCTTGCACCCGATGGTAAGTCCGATGCCAATTCCAAGATGGGACTCGCCTCTCTGCTCGAGATGTTGTGGGCCGACGAGTTCGTCGACGAACGGGATGCACGGTTCATCAACGACCGAGTACACGCCAATATTCAGCGTGACGGCACGTTCTCGGTGGTTCCACAGATGAAGGGCGGTGTCACCAATGCGTGGCAGCTGCGCCGGATCGCCGACGTCGCCGACAAGTACGCGATACCGTTGATCAAACTGACCGGCGGCCAGCGGATCGACCTGCTCGGTGTGCGCAAGGAAGACCTGCCCGCCATCTGGGACGATCTGGACATGCCTTCGGGATATGCCTACGGCAAGAGTTTCCGAACGGTGAAAACCTGTGTGGGAAGCGACTTCTGCCGCTACGGACTAGGCGATTCGACGGCCCTGGGCATCGCGATCGAGGAACGCTATCAGGGCCTTGCCAGCCCGGCCAAGATGAAGCTGGCCGTCACCGGATGCCCGCGCAATTGCGCCGAGGCGCTGTGCAAGGACCTCGGGGTGGTTGCCGTCGACGGCGGGCGTTGGGAGATCTATGTCGGCGGCGCCGCTGGTGCCCACATTCGCAAGGGTGACCTGCTGGCGACAGTGGACACCGCCGCGGAGGTGATGACCTTGACCGGCCGGTTCCTGCAGTACTACCGCGAGAACGCGAACTGGCTGGAGCGTACGTATGCGTTCGTGCCGAGGATCGGCATCGAGCAGATCCGGGCCATCGTGGTCGATGACGCCGACGGCGTCGCGGAGCAGCTCGACTCCAACATGGCGAAGTCCGTCGCCGCCTACCGCGACCCATGGCACGACGGTCGAAACCCGGTGACGGAGGGCCAGTTCCGCACCTCCTTGCCGTTGATTCCGCTACCACAGGTGCCGGTGCGATGAAAGTGGCGGTGGGTAAGCTCGACGAGATCCCGGTGGGCGAGGGACGCGCCTTCGCGGTAGATGGCCGACAGATCGCCGTCTATCGCCTGCGTGACGGCTCGCTACGAGCGATCGACGCGGTGTGTCCCCATCGAGGTGGCCCGCTGGCCGATGGGCTGACCGACGATATCGTGGTGGTGTGCCCATTGCACAACCTCACCTACGACATGTGCACGGGAGCCGAGGTTTCCGGAAGCGGGTCGGCCGTCCGAACGTATCCTGTTCAGGCCAGCGGCGGGGCGATCGAGGTACAGGTCGAAGAATGACGCTCGGACGCCCCTAGGGCACTCGCCCCCGCGTCTTGGCCAGGCTGGCGACGGTGGTCACCAGCAGCACCACCCCGATCACGCCGATCGACATCCCCGTCGAGATCACCGGCACCGCAACATGCTCGCCGCCATTGATGAACGGCA
>JAHFVD010000044.1:0-14929 GCA_023264735.1 Mycobacterium sp.
GTGTTCCACCAGGGCAAGCTCCTCGAACGTCCGGTCGACATCACCCCGGAACCATCGCCCGACACCCCAGTGTCCGAGGTCGCCTGACGACCCTCGATCCACAGGATTTGACTATTTCTCTACGCCACGAGGTGACTATCAAAGTAGCGAAGGGGCACCACGTCACCCGGTTTGAACTCGCCACTCCAACCGATTTGGTACCAGCCACTGGCATAGCCATGGGGGAAATTGTGCATCTTGGTACTCCTTGACAGTAATGCTCAGCATGCGCGAGGCGGAAACCCACTTACGCAGGTCTGAGAACTGCTCGACGTCTGACAGCTAAACATATTTTGTCTGCCTGTCAGCCGGGACCAACGTCCCGACAGTAAGGGACAAAGTCCCCAACTCGGGAGAGCCGCCTGGAATTCGTGCGATATATCTGGCGAGTGAGTCGAGCATCTCTTCGGCGGTTTTCTTCCAGACGAATGGCGTGGGGTTGGGGTTCCAGTTTTTGATCCAGTTCCTGATGTCTTTGTCGATGGCGGCAACGCTTTTGTGGACGCCGCGGCGCAGGAGTTTGGTCGGTGAGGAATTCGAACCAGCGTGCGACTTGGTTGAACCAGGAGGACCCCGTTTTGTCACGTGGGTGATCCGACCTCGGCGTGCGGGCTTCCGCCCAACCGACGCCCCGCGATCACCGGCTCGGCGGTGCTCGCTGCCCCAGCTGCAGAAGAAATGCGTAGCGGGTACTCAGGCGCTCATCACGTCGCGTGGCGTCAACTAGAGGACGTGCCTAACCTTCTCCCGCGAATCGCCCCCGCTACCGGTTGGCCCCCACAGGCCACCACGTCAACCCCGACGAGAGATCACTAAATGTACGACTTTCATGATCAGGTAGCGCTCGTGACCGGCGCCGCTGCAGGATTGGGCAAGGCCATCGCAGTGCGCCTGGCTGCCGACGGGGCGGCGGTCGCCCTGGTGGACCTCGACGAGGCTGGCCTCAAGGACACCGCCGCGGAGCTCGAGGCGGCCGGCGCGAGAGTGCTGCCCGTTGTCGCCAACGTCGCCAGCAGCGAAGAGGTGGATGCAGCCGTCCGTGCCGCGGTCGATGGCCTAGGCCCTGTCGACCTGCTGGTGAACAACGCCGGGATTGCGGTGATCAAACCTTATGCGGAGTACACCGACGAGGAATTCGACCGTCAGGTCGCAGTCAATCTGCGCGGCACTCATCTGTTCCTGAGCCGGCTGCTGCCCGGAATGGTCGAACGACGCCGAGGTGCCGTGGTCAACATCTCTTCCGTGGCTGCAATCCATGTCACTGCTCCACACGCGGGGTACGCCGCCTCCAAGGCGGGCGTCATCGCGCTCACCAAGGAGGTTGCGTGGGAGGCAGCCCGCCATGAAGTTCGGGTGAACTGCGTCGCCCCGGGGCTCATCGCTGTGCCACCCAGTGCGACCAAGCAGCCATATCTCAAGGCCGGCGCCGGCACACCGAACACCGCACCGACCACCACCCGTCCGCTCGGTTTCGGTCGGCCGGAGGACATCGCCAATGCGGTCGCGTTCCTGCTATCCGATCAGGCACGCTTCATCGTCGGCCAGACGCTCAGCGTCGCCGGCGGAACCGACCTCAGAATCAGCATGGTCTACCCAGGGGAGCCCTTCCAATGACCGTTACCGATACACCCGGCCGCCCAGCCACCCCGACTTTCGTCGGGAGCGGACCGAAGCAACTACTGATCAATGGCGAATGGTCCGATTCCGCCGACGGCGGAGTGCTGCCTACGATCAATCCCGCCGACGGTGAAGTCCTCACCGAAATCGCGGCGGCCACCGTCGCCGACGTGGACCGCGCCGTTGCGGCGGCGCGTGCGGCCCTCTCGGGGCCGTGGAGCACCTGGAAGCCGTTCGACCGGCAGCGCGCGCTCATCCGCCTCGCGGAACTGGTCGAGGCGCATTACGACGAGCTGAGCTTGCTCGACACCTTGGAAATGGGTATTCCCTGGACGCGTTGGCGGCCGTCGCGGCGCGCGGTGGCCCAGCTCCATTGGTACAGCGCACAAGCCGTCGGCATTCACGGCGCGACGATCCCGAACTCCGCGGAGGGAAACTTCCTTAGCTGGACGCTGAAGGAGCCGATCGGCGTGGTGGCCGCAATCACCCCCTGGAACGGGCCGATTTCTGCGGCAATCTGGAAGATCGGACCAGTTCTGGCTACCGGATGCACCGTGGTGATCAAGCCGGCTGAGGAAGCCTCACTTTCGACGCTGCGCCTCGGTCAGCTCTGCCTGGAGGCGGGCATTCCGCCGGGGGTTGTCAACGTCGTCACCGGGTCCGGCGAGGTCGCGGGGGCTGCGCTTACGGCCCACCCCGGGGTCGACAAGGTTGCCTTCACCGGCTCGTTCGAGACCGGTCAGCACATCGTGAAGGCCTCCGCAGGCAACATGAAGCGCCTTACCCTCGAACTCGGTGGCAAGTCGCCGAACATCGTCTTCGCCGACGCTGATCTGGACGCCGCGATTGCCGGCTCCGCCGTGGCCATTTTCGCCAACTCGGGCCAGGTCTGTACCGCGGGTTCTCGACTCTTCGTCGAGCGCAGCGTCTATGAGCAGGTCAGCGAGGGCGTCGCAGCGATCGCCGCGCGACTTCGCGTCGGCAACGGGCTCGACGCCGATACCGAAATGGGTCCACTGGTGTCGCAACGTCAGATGGAACGAGTTTTGGGATACATGTCCCTCGGGCAGGAGGAAGGGGCGCGACCGGCCACGGGCGGCGGTCGCCTCACCAGCCCGGGTACCGAGAACGGCTACTTCGTCGCACCCACTGTGCTCACCGATGTCGAGAACGACATGCGCGTCGCGCAGGAGGAAATTTTCGGCCCAGTCGTCTCGGTCATCCCGTTCACCGACGTCGACGAGGTCGCGCGGATGGCCAACGACACCGAGTACGGCTTGGCCAGCGGCATTTGGACCAACGACCTCGGACGCGCCCACACTCTGGCCGGGAAACTACAAGCCGGAACCGTGTGGCTCAACACATATCTGATGATGGATCCGGCGGTTCCATTCGGTGGGTATAAGCACAGCGGGTACGGGCGCGAATCCGGGGTCGAGCACATCGCCGAGTACCTGAACGTGAAGACAGTCTGGCTGCAGGCGGGCCGAGTCGGGTGACCAGAGCAAAAGGCCGCGCGTGGTAACAATGTCAATGGTCGAGGCATTCGACCACTGGGCCGTTCGCAGTCCGGATCGCCCCGCGCTCACCGTCGGCGACACCACGCTGACCTTCGCCCAGCTGCAGGATCGCGCTCGCCGCGTCGCCCACGGGCTCGCTGACCTGGGCGTGCGGCGCGGGGACTACGTCACGATCGCGTTGCCCAACTCGATCGCTTTCGTCGAGTCCGCCATGGCCGTCCTGCTGCTCGGCGGGACGATCCAACCGGTCTCCAGCCGGCTCCCGGTGGCCGAGCGCCAGGCAATTGTTGAACTCGCCGATTCAAGAGTGGTGATCGGTGCGTCCGCGCACGATCACCCCGGTCGCATCTGCGTCCCGTTGCCACCGATGAGTGAGAATGGGGCCCCGTTGCCGCCGCAGGTCAGCGAACCGTGGCGGGCCACGACCTCGGGTGGCAGCACCGGTCGCCCCAAACTCATCGTCGGCCTGGGTCCGGCGGTAATCGCCGATCTCGCAACACCGGACTACCTGCTCCCGTCCGAGAGCACGGTGTTCATCCCCGGACCCCTTTACCACGGCGGGCCGTTTCTGATCGGCATGACCTCGTTCCTGCATGGCAACCACCTGATACTGGGCGAACGGTTCCACCCTCAAGCGACCCTGGAGATAATCGAGCGACACGCCGTTGCCTATCTCCTGTTGGTGCCTACGATGATGCACCGCATCTCGCGCCTTCCCGCCGATGTCCGGGCGGCGGCGGACCTTTCTTCCCTGCGGACCGTGCTGCACCTTGCGTCGGCATGCCCGGAGTGGTTGAAGCGGGCGTGGTTGGCGTGGCTCGGACCGCAGCGCCTCTACGAGCTCTTCGGAGCGTCCGACGCCCCGAATCGAACAATCGTGGGTGGGCAGGAGTGGCTGGCGCATCCAGGAACAGTCGGTCGCACACGCCCTGGTGAATTCAAAATAACCGACGACGCAGGATCCGAGTTGCCTGCAGGGGAGGTCGGGGAGATCTGGATGCGACCGCCTCCCGGGCAGCCCGATCGCTCGTACCTCATCGGCGCCCAGCAACGCAAGGTCGACGGCTGGACCTCGGTCGGCGACCTCGGCTGGATCGACTCAGACGGCTACCTATTCATTGCCGACCGTCGCACGGACATGATCGTCAGCGCCGGCGAGAACGTCTTCCCGGCCGAGGTCGAGGCCGCGCTGGAGATGCATCCCGGAGTCCGGTCCAGTGCCGTGGTAGGCCTGCCGGACGAGGACCTCGGGCGGCGCGTCCATGCAGTCGTCGAGGTCGAGCCCGGTGTTGGTGAAGGAGACCTTCGAATTTTCCTGGCGCAACGCTTGGCGCCTTACAAGAGCCCACGTTCCTACCTGCTGGTCGACCATCCTGTGCGCGACGATGCCGGCAAGGTCCGCAAGTCCATGCTGATCGAACAACGAGGAAACCCATGACCTCCACGACCCTTACCGAAGGCCGCTGTGCCGTACTGACCGCGTACGGAGAACCGCTGGAACTGCGCGAGTACGCCGTTCCCGATCCTGAGCCGGGCGGCATCTTGCTGCGCGTCACTCAAGCCTCGATCTGCGGCTCTGACTTGCACATGTTCCGCGGTGATTCGCAGAGCATTCCCATCCCGACCGGTGGCCGAGCGCTGGGCCACGAAGGCACTGCTGTTGTCGAAAAGCTAGGCAGCGGCATCGATTCGGACTCCCTGGGAGCGCCACTACGCGTCGGCGACCGCGTGGTGCACTCGATCGTGGTCGGCTGCACGCGGTGCGACAAATGCCTGGCCGGCGTGCCTAATCTGTGCCGGAACAAGCGGGGCGCCCCGTCGGCAGAACAGTCCCCCCACTTCTTTGGCACCTTCGCCGACTTTCTCTACTTGGGTCCCGGGGTGCCGGTGTTCCGCGTCCCGGAATCGCTTCCCGACGACATTCTCAGCCCGGTCAACTGTGCAATGGGAACCACCTTGGAAGGCCTGCTCGCCGCCGGGGTGACCGCTGGCAGCTCGGTGGTGTTTTACGGGGCCGGCGGGCTCGGCTTGACCGGCATTCCGTTGGCCCGGTCGCTGGGCGCAGGGCAGATCATCGTCATCGACCGGCTGCAACAGAGGCTGGACCTTGCCCGGGCGTTCGGGGCAGATGAGACCCTCAACGCAACCGAACTGACAACCCCCGACGAACGCATCGCACGGGTCCAGGAGCTGACTGGCGGTGGTGCTGACGCGGTCTTGGAGCTGGTTGGCGTGCCCGACCTACTGAGCGAGGGCGTGGCCATGCTCGGCCCCGGCGGTGCCTTCATCGAGATCGGATTGTTCTTCAGCGGTCGCACTGTTGCTTTCGACCCCGCGAGCCTGACGGTCACCGGCAAGCGAGTTCTCGGCTCCAATGGCTATCGCCCGCTGCTGCTGCCGAAGATCTTGGATTTTCTCGAGCGTGCCCACGAACAGCTGCCCTTTGACCAGCTCATTTCGCACCGCTTCACGCTCAAAGACATCAACCAGGCTTTCGGCGAGTCCGAGTGGCACAACGCAGCGACCCCGGTGGTGCGGGCCGTCATCGAACCGTGAAGAACCAGCAACTTTAAGTAGCCGCCACTCATGCAGTGCGGACCGGGAAAGATGGAGTCTTAGTGTTATGGAGCTCGATCCGTATTCGGAGGAATTCTTCAACGGCGCTTGGGAGACCTATCGCTACCTGCGCGACGAGGAACCCGTTCATCACAACGAGCGACTGAACTTCTGGGCGCTGTCCCGCTACGACGACGTCAGCGCGGCGCTCCGCGACTGGTCGACGTTCAGCAGCGCACAGGGCACGATGATGGACCAGCTCGACACCCCAGGGTTCTCCGCCGAGATGATGCCCGGCTGGCTGCTCGTATACGACCCGCCGGACCACTCACGTCTCCGCCGACTCGCCGCGGCCGCTTTCAGCCCGCGCTCGGTGCAGGACCTCACGACGGCCGTCGACGCTGCCGTGACCTCAGCATTCGATTCGGTCGCCGGATCGAAGGAATTCGATCTTGTCGAGTCCGTGGTAACGCGTATCCCAGCCGAAGTCATGTACGACCTGATGGGCATCCCGCTGCAGGGCCGCGAGCATGCGATGACTCTTACTGACGCTTTCCTTTATGCCGGTGATGGCACGGGCGGCGATATCAACGCGGCACGAATCGCCGCGATGATGGAACTCGCCGAGTTCCTGATGTCTATCGTGCGGGAAAAGCGCGTGAAGCCCGGCAACGACATCATGAGCCGGATGATTGAGGCGCATTTTCTCGATGATGAGGGCAAGGAACAGCGGCTCAACGACACAGAGATGTGCTACTACTTACTGCTGCTCCTGGCGGCTGGCACGGAAACCACCGCCAAGCTGACCTGCGGCGCTGTCGTTGGGCTGCACAGCAACCCCGACCAGTGGAAACTCCTGCTCGACGATCCCCGGCTGGTGAAGGCAGCCGCTCTGGAGGCTGGGCGGCACGAGTCTCCGGTGCAGATTCTCGGACGGCGGTGCGTCAAAGAGACCACGCTGCACGGCACAACGATTCCCGCCGGGGCGAACGTGTATTTGCTGCTCGGGTCGGCGAATCGGGACGATCGGGTCTACCCGAACCCGGGATCCTTCGATCTAACCCGGTCGTTCGATCCCCCGCCGGTCACCTACGGCTGGGGACCGCACCTGTGCCTCGGCAAGCATCTGGCGTTGCTCGAGGTCGAGACGACCCTCGATCAGCTCCGCGCGCGATGGCCACACTTCCAGATCGATGAGTCGCGCCTGCAACGCGTGCACGGCTTCCAGGTCTTCGGGTGGTCCAGCGTTCCCGTTTTCGTCTAGACCACCTCAGGAATGCAAATGGCTGATTTTCATCACTTCGGTGTTACCGTCGCCGACATCGAGCGCTCCTATGCGTTCTACACCGAGGTCGCGGGCATGTCGGTGTGGAACCAGGAAGCAGAGCTCGGCGTCGAAGCGCCGACCCAGCGTGAGACCAAACAGACCGAATCCATGGAGTTCATGGTCTTTCACAGCGACGAGCTCGACGTCATTACGAATAACCCCGGCGCATACATCAAGTACGTGATGTTGCAGTCCGCCGACCGCTCGGTGGTGTTCCAACTGACTGAGTACGTCGAAAAAGGAGGGCCGGCCGCTGCCGTCGGTCACAACCGACCGGGAAGCCCGCACCTGAGCTTCTTCGTCCAGGATGTCGACGCGCACCGGGCATCCGTACGTGCCCGCGACGAGGCGCTGGAGATCTCCGAGATCGCCCAAATCACCCCCAGTATGCGCAGCTATTACGTCAACGATCCCGACGGCGTACCCGTCGAGTTCATCCAAGTCACGCCGAAGGAGCACCGTTGAAGACTCGTGCCGCCGTTCTCTGGTCCCAGCCGGGCAAATGGGACGTCACCGAAATCGACCTCGACGACCCAAAGGACAACGAGGTCATGGTAAAGATCCACGCTGCCGGGATTTGCCATACGGACGATCATTTCCGCACCGGTGATCTGCCGGCAGCGCACCTGCCGCTGTGCGGCGGGCACGAGGGCGCGGGAATCGTGGAGAAGGTCGGCTCCGCAGTCCGCAGCGTGGCCCCCGGCGACCGTGTGGTGTTGTCCTTCATTCCCGGTTGCGGGAGGTGCCGCTGGTGTGCCAGCGGCAAGCAGAACCTGTGCGACAACGGCGCCAAGCTCCTGATGGGTAGCCAGCTGGACGACACCTTCCGCATGCATAAGGACGGTAAGGATGTCGGCCAGGTGTGTTTGGTCTCTACCTTTTCGGAGTACACCGTCTGCAACCAGGACAGCTGCGTGAAGCTCGACGACTCAATTCCTTTCGAGGAAGCGGCTCTCGTCGGCTGCGCGGTGCCCACCGGCTGGGGCTCTGCGGTGAATGCCGCCGAAGTGAAACCCGGCGACGTCGTCATCATCATGGGTGCCGGTGGGGTTGGACACAACGCCATCCAGGGCGCCGTACATTGCGGCGCCTCGGCCGTAATCGCCGTGGATCCAGTGGAATTCAAACGCGATTCCGCCATCACCGTCGGTGCCACGCACGCGTGCGCGACCATCGCGGAGGCCATCGAGATCGCGGCCCCGCTCACCGACGGGCAGGGTGCCGACAGCATCATCGTCACGATCGGCGTCGTACAACCCGAGCATCTGGGCGAGGCATTCTCCGCGATCCGTAAGGCCGGCACGATGGTGGTGACTGGTGTCGGGCGCGCTGACAGCATCGGGCTGCCCGTCAGCATCATGGAGCTCGCGATGTATGAAAAGCGGATCCAGGGCGTCTGCTACGGATCGATGTCCGCGAGCAAAGACATCCCCCGTTTGCTGGCGATGCGCCGCTCAGGACAGCTGAAGCTGAAGGAGCTCATCACTCGCACGTATACCCTCGACGAGGTCAACCAGGCATACGACGACATGCATGCCGGGCTTAACATTCGCGGCGTCGTGGTGATGGGCTGAACCATGAACAGTATCGATGCGCAGCTCGACGAAAACATGTTCGCGCCGGAAATCGTCGAAGACCCGTACTCCTACTACGGGCACCTTCGCGAGACCGACCCCGTTCATTGGAACGATCTACACCAGACCTGGGTGATCACCCGCGCCGACGATGTGACCTGGGTCGGTCGCAAGTCCGAGCTTTTCTCCTCGGCTGTCTTCCTGCGCGACCAGCGCCCGCCGTATCCGCCCATCGCCGATGAAGACCTGGCCGAGCACGCGTTCGTCAAGCAGAACCTGATACAGCGGATCACCAACATCGACCCCCCGGAACATCGCGGGCCACGAGGCCTACTGAAGCCGTACTTCACCGCGGCGATGTCGGAGCGTTGGCGTCAGATGGTGCATGACGCTGTCGCTCAGCTGCTCGACAACCTCGAGGGGCGCACCAGCATGGACGTGATGGCGGACTTCGCCGTGCCACTTCCGCTCAATGTGATCGCCGAGATCATGGATGTGCCTGAGGGTGACCGATACCGGGTCCGTGAGATCGCCGAGAAGCTGCTGATCGGCCCCCGCGCCGATCCGGGCCGCATGCGTGAGATCAGCACCGCGATGCGCGACATGTACGAGCTCGTCACCCCGCTGATCGAGGCCCGCATCGCGGACCCGGGTGAGGACCTGATCTCGCTGCTCGCACAGGGCGAGAAACAGGGCGTTCTGACTCGCGACCAGACCCTCCAGAACGCCACCATGCTTCTGGTCGCTGGACACGAAACGACGATCAACCTGATCTGCAACGGCCTCCTGGCGTTCATTGCGCATCCCGAACAGTGGGATCGGCTCCAGGCCGATCCGCAAGGACTGGCGGCCGCGGCCACCGAGGAATGCCTGCGCTACGACCCGCCGGTGAAGAGCCTCGAACGCATCGCGACGACAGACGTCGAATTGCGGGGCAAACAAATCCGGGCAGGCGATCGCGTCCGCATCTTCCTCAGCTCGGCCAACCGGGACCCCCGGCGGTTCAGCGACCCGGATACCTTCGACATCACGCGGCCGAACAATCGCCATATCAGCTTTGGCCACGGGATACATCTGTGCCTCGGCGCGCCGCTCGCGCGCATCGAGGGACAGGAGGTGCTGATGGCGCTCGCCACCCGTTTCCCCCGCTTCAAGCTCGAGACCGATCCCGTGATTTACGCGCCGATGCTCGACCTGCGTTCCGCCCGCGCCTTGCAGGTGTCGTGGTGAGATTGAGTCGCCCGTCGGGATGCTCGACGGCGAGAACCCCATCGTCGCTGGTACCGGTCTGAAGCAGGTCGCCATCGTATTGGCTGGCCACTGCGGGCGGGCTGCGGACGGCCTCTACCTCACGGACCTAACTACTTGAATCAGACGGCGGCGGCCTGTCTACTTAGATGACCAGCTAGAGTCCGTTCCGACGTGATGGCTACCACTGTGAGGTGAGGTGACCAACGCCCCTAGTCGTGCCGGCGAGGACGTCGTCCAGAAGTGGCCATTAATCGGCAGACTGGGCGAGATCCGCCACATGGTCGAAGCCTTCGATGCCGGCGGCACCGGCGTGATCCTCGCCGGTGCCGCCGGCGTCGGAAAGACGCGGCTCGCGTCCGAGTTGCTGATCCGGCTCGAGGCCGCCGGCGCCCGGGCGGTTCGAGTGATCGCAACTCGAGCCGGAGCGGGTATTCCGCTGGGGGCTTTCGCGTCACTGCTGCCCGCCAAGCCGCCGGGGCAGGGGGCGGGCGTCGACGATAGGGCTTACCACCTGCGTCAATGCGCCGAACACCTGGTCGCGAGTGCGGCCGGACATCGGCTCGTTGTCTTCGTGGACGACGCCCACCTGCTCGACGACTCGTCGGCGACGCTCGTGCACCAGCTCGCGACCCACGCAAAGGCCTTCGTGGTGATCACGGTGCGAAGCGACGAACTGTGCCCCGACCCCATCCTGGCCATGTGGAAGGATGACACGCTGGAACGGGTCGAGGTGCCCGGCCTTTCGCACCGCGACATGGATGAGGTGCTGCGCGCCGTTCTCGGAGCCGCCATCGATCAGGGTGCCGTGCACCGGTTGGCCGCCGCTTCCGGCGGAAACATCCTCTTCCTGCGGGAGCTTGTGCTGGGAGCGCTGGCGGACGGAACTCTTCGGTTGGACAGAAATCTCTGGTCCCTGGTCGGGAATTTCGCGCCCTCGTCGCGGCTAACGGGCCTGGTCGAGGCCCGACTGGCCGGCTTCACCCCGGCTGAACGCGCGTTCGTCGAACTGCTTGCGGTTGGGGAGCCGTTGGGCGCGGCGGAGTTGGACAAGCTCGGCGATCCGGCCATGGTCGAAAGTCTCGAACGCCGCGGTTTCGTGGCCAGCAGGATGGATCGCGGCCGCCTCGAGGTCCGGCTCGCCCAACAGGTGTACGCAGACGTGCTCAAGGCCAGGATGCCCGTGCTGCGCCGTCGGGAACTCGCGCGGCTGCTTGATGAACTCGTCGATGCTACGGGCGTGGACAATCGGGAAGACGTCCTGCGGATCGCCACCTGGCGCTTGGAGGCGGGCCAACCATCGGACCCGGACCTGCTCCTCGAGGCCGCCACCATCGCCCGCTGGCGCTACGACTTCGCGCTCGCGGAGCGCCTCGCCCTCGCCGCGCGCGAATGCGGCGCCGGCTTCGAGGCCTCCTTGCTCGCCGCCCAACTCATCAGCTTGCAGGGACGCGGGGCCGAGGCGGAGCATCTGCTCGCCGAACTGGCCGAGCAAGCAACTACCGACCGGCAGCGCGGCCTCGTCGCGTGCACCCGACTGGACAACGACGTGTTCCACCTAGGTCGCATCGAGCGCGGCCTGGCGATGGCCGAGGCGGCCGAACTCCAAATCACGGCTCCCGAGTGGCGGGACAATCTCGCTGCGCGACGGGGCGCCGTCGTCTACGGAACCTTCGGCCCCAAGGCGCACTTGCAGGCATTCGGCACCCTGCACGAACGCGCGAATGGCTGCGCTTTCGTGTACGCCTCGATCATCTCCGCCAACTCGCTGGCGCGCGTCGGGCGCCTCAGCGAGGCTTGGCACACGGCCGAGCGAGCGCAGGAGGCGCAGTTAGCGCTGGCCGAGCACGTGGACTGGTATCCGTGGACCCACCTGTTCTTCCGCAACGAAGCGTGGGCGCATGCGGGCCGGATCGACGACGCGGTTGCGGCCGCGGAATCCCAATATCAGCAAGGGCTACGGGACCGGTCGCCAGAACAGCAGGCCTGGTTCGCCTGGCAACTGTGCAAGCTCGGCGTCGACCGCGGGTTCGCGACCAGCGGCGCACGCTACGGTCGCGAGGCCGTAACGCTGTTCCATCAGCTCGGTTGGCCGTTGTTTGAGCACTTCGCCCTCGTCCACCTCGCTACCCAGTTAGCGATTAGCGGCGACGCAGCGGGAGCGGCGGAGGCCATGCGCCGCGATGCTGCGCTGGACCTGCCCGACGACTGCTACTACCTCCTGGACATCCATCTCGCGGGGGCATGGAACGCGATCGCGCACGGAGACCTGCGCGATGCCGCCCTGCGCCTCACCAAGGCAGCCGAGATCGGCGATGCGATCGGTGACCGCGTGGGTCAGGTCGCCGTCCTCCACACCTTGGCGCGCATCGGCCGAGCCGGCGAGGTCGCCGAGGATCTCGTGCTGGTGTCTGCCCAACTCGAGGGCCGGCTCGCCCCCACCCGCGCCGCCCACGCCGTTGCCCTGGCGCACGCAGACGGTGCCGCGCTTGAGGAAGTCTCGGGCCAGTTCCTCGAATTGGGGGCGAACCTGCTGGCGGCGGAAGCGGCCGCTGACGCGGCGGTCAACTGGCGCAAGGCCGGCCAACAGCGCCGCGCGGCGCGGTGCGAGCAGCGCGCCGCGGCGATCGCAGCCGGTTGCGAGAACCCGGTGTCCCCGGCGCTTGCTTCAATCGCCAGCCGTTCGCAGCTCACCCAAGCCGAGCGCGAGACGGCAACGCTGGCCACCGGCGGCCGCTCAAACAAGGAGATCGCCGCGATTCTCGGGATTTCGGTGCGCACGGTGGAGAACCATTTGCAACGCTCCTACGAGAAACTTGGCATTTCCGGGCGCGGCGAACTCGAGGCCGGTCTCGCGAACTTGACGTGATCCCGTGCGTGCCGGTGCGAAGCCGTCGTCAGCGAGTCCCCTGCCCTGTTTGCCGAGCGATTTCGGCGCGGCCCGCGCTGATGCGCGCACGGATGGCCTCGCTGGCGATCGCGGCGTCGACGCCCGCGGTAAAAAAGCAGCCGGGGTAGTAAGGCTGCGGGTCCGGTGGGGCAATCGACAACGCGATACCCACGTCGCGGCGTCGGCACGTCTCGTAGACCTGCGACTTGGCCTCGGCCATCCGGACGCGATCGAATTCGACCTCCACTAGAAAGTCGCCGACTCCGAAGATCACCGCGTCTGGTGTGCCCACATCGAGGATGCCTTCGAGCTGCTCGACGCCTGACAGGCTCTCGATCATGAACACGCTGGCGACGCTGTCGTTGGCAGCGGCGACGAACTCCGCACTCAAAACGCCCTCTCCCTCAGCGCTGACAAGCGAGGAATTCCAGCGCACGTGGCGGGCGTGCGTACCCGCCCATCCGCGGGTGCCTCGGGGCGGGTAACGCATGGCGGCGGCAGCGTTATGCGCGTCCTCCACGCTGGAGATTCCCGGGAAGACGATCCCGTCGGCGCCTGCGTCGAGGATCCGTCCCACGGCGTGCGGTTCGACCCCCGGTGGTCGGACGAGCGCGCTCACGCCGCCCAACTGGGCCACCCGGATCTGATCACGGATGACGTCGAGCCCAGACGTCGTGTGCTCCTGGTCGATGATGACGGTGTCGAGCCTGTGCTCGGCAGCCAGCTCGATCAGGTTGGTCGACTGCAGACTGACCCACATGCACAGCGGCGGCGGCCCTTCCCGGAGCGCGGTTCGAAAGCAGCTGGGGCGAGGCCAGGAACCGGCTTCAGACATCGTCAACCCTTGTCTCTCGGTGCATTCGGCAATTCGGCACGCTAGTTGACCACCCGCGACCGGGCATGTTCATGAGTAACGGCTACTCATGAGAATCTGCTGGGTGTCCGGCCAGACTGGTGTCATGACCAATGCTCATATCAGCTCGGACGCTGCCCGGGCCCGAGAGTTGTTCGCCCAGATGCAGCTAGGCGCGTACCCCGAACCGGTCGGCGACGAGTTCGATCTCTTCTCCACCATCACCGGAGAGGTGCAGTGGCCCATGGTGTGGGCCAGCAAGGGGCTCGAGGCCAAGGTGCGGGCGTTGTGCACCGTATCGGCGTTGATAGCCACCGGGAAACCTCAAATCCACGGCCATATCCGTGGCGCACTCGCGGTCGGCGCCAGTCGTCAGGAGATCGCGGACGTCATCACTCACGTCGCGTTCTACAGCGGCTTTCCATCGGCGGGCAACGCCATGCGCGCGGCCCGAGAAGTTTTCTCAGAGCTCGACACCAAATAGATGTCGCAGAGCTCGACACCAAATAGATAAGGAACATTCAGCCCATGCGCAGCCTCATTGCCGGCGTTGACGACGCCGGTCACTCCTGCCTCATCACCGAGGTGCAGATCGAGAACCGGGATATCCACGCCGAGGGCCCCTCTCATCGCACTAACGTGTTTCATCTCGGGCAAACCCCACCACCGATGCGTGGCCCCACCCGGGGCGGCTACCACGAGACAGGACTGGAACCCGGACACTTCGACGTCTGCGTGCTCCAGATGCCGGCGGGTATCGAGCATCCGAATCACTACACCGACACCATCAACCTGCATGTCATCGTGTCCGGCAGCGTCGAGGTGCTGCTCGACGACGGTCCACACCTGCTCAACACTGGCGACTCCCTGGTGCTGCCGCCGGTTGACCACGGGTGGCGCGCGGGCCCGCAGGGGTGCACCCAGACCATCATGAACCTGGGCACCCTCCGGCCCTGAATTGAACGCGGCGGCTCTGGAAGCGCGCGTCAGCGCCCTCGAAGAAGCCGTGCTGACGCACAAGCAGCTTGACGCGATCCGGCATCTGCGCGAGCGGTACTGCCGCTTCGTCGACGCCAAACAGTGGGAAGAACTGAACGGCCTGCTCACGCCTGACTACCGACACTTCGCCACCAACACAGTCGGCGCAGAACCGGTCCAGGTGGCCGCATCAACCCAGGACTACCTCGATCGTGTCCGGCGAATCACCACCGGCGCGACGACTGTGCACGCGTGCTTCATGCCCGACATCAACCTGACGGGCGCGGCGACCGCGACCGGTCGATGGTCGATGGTCGATGGTCGATG
>JAHFVD010000044.1:15029-61998 GCA_023264735.1 Mycobacterium sp.
GGTCGATGGTCGATGGTCGATGGTCGATGTGGTCAGCCACCCGACCGAACCGGGCATGCCCTTCATCGGCCGTGGCCGCTACCGCGACGACTACCACCGGGGCGAGGACGGCACCTGGCGTATCGCCGTCACCCGCCTGACGCGCCAGCGGCTTGATCGGCTCCCAGTGCGCGAAGACGGGACTGCGCCCGGGCTGCCCGGTTCGAACGGGCCGCGGTGAGGTTCGGACTCACGCTCGGGGTGGATGTGCCACCGTCGCCGACGGCGTTGGTCGAGCTGGTCACCGAAGCCGAACACCTGGGTTTCGCCTCGTTCTGGCTCGGCGATCACGTCGTCATCCCTCGAGTGATCGACGACGCCGCGCACCAGCTCGACGTGGGTGGTGCCGTGCGGATCGCCGACAAGACCGTAGTCGACATCTTCGAGCCGGTCGTCACCCTGGCCTATCTCGCGGGCCAGGTCCACACGATTCGACTCGGATTCAACGTCCTGGTGATCCCCTATCGAAACCCGGTGCTCACGGCGAAGATGCTGTCCTCAATCGATGTGCTCTGCGCCGGCCGGCTGATGCTCGGCGCCGGCGTCGGCTGGATGGAAGGCGAATTCACAGCACTGGGTGCAGCTTTCGCCCGCCGGGGCGCGGTGACCGATGAGTATCTCCAAGTGATGGTGCAGTGCTGGACCGAGGAGCATCCGAGCTACCACGGCAGGTTCTACGACCTCGCCGACATCGCGTTTCGCCCCAACCCCCAGCAGAAGCCGCATGTACCGATCTATATCGGGGGCAGCGGGGAACCTGCCCTGCGCCGCGCGGCCCAGCTCGGACAAGGGTGGCTACCGCTTTTCCAGTCGCCCGATGAACTCGAGCCGAAACTGGTCCGGCTCACCGAACTCTGCGCGCAAGAGCATCGTGATCCGCGCGAGCTGACCGTTATCCCGAGCATCCGGGTGCGACTCCGGCCGGAGGACGATCCGCATGGGGTGTGGTCGGGATCGGACCCGGCCGCGATCCGGCCCCTGGTCGCCGCTTACGCTGAGCTGGGAGTCCAAGAGCTAACACTGGTCATCGTCGAACCCGACCTCGACGTCGAGATGCTGCATGACCGGCTGCGCTGGTGGGCGGCCGAGGTCTTGGTAACGCACCGACCTCAGCGACTGGCCTCATCGCCGGATGGCCAGTTGACCACGCCCGGTTCCAGTTGCACCCCCACCGTGTTGATGAAGCCGGCCATCATCCGGTAGAAACCCGGCAACAACACGATTTCCTCAAGCTGCGCAACGGAATACACGGCCGACAACGCGGCCCAGGTAGCGTCGGAAAGCTGTGCGGTGGCTGCCATTTCGTCGGCCGCCGCGATCATCAGTTGATCATTACCGTGCCACTGGTGGGATTCGTCCGCCGTCGCAAGAATCTCGTCTTTGGTCAGTCCCGCACTCAACGCCGTCTCGACATGGTGAGCAAAATAGTAGTCAACCCGAAACCGATGCGCCGAACGAAGTGTGATGAGTTCCCGGTCCCGGTCGGGCAGCAGACTGTGGCTCAAGAACATACCTGCGAACACCATGAATCGCTTCAACAGTCGCGGATGATGGGCGAGAACCAAGGCCGCATTCAGCGGCTGCCCCTTGTGGTGCACCGTTTTGGCGAGGAGCTCTTGCAGCTCCGCCGGTGGATCCTTCAGCGGTTCGATACGTGGGTGAATATTGCTCATACCGTGATCCTTACTGCGCTAGGCGCAAACAGTGATGGAGATTCTGGAATCGCTTGCCAGTACTGTCCCGGCGCCACGGGGAGCGCACCCCGGGTCAGCGCACCCGTAGCCACCAGGTCGCCGGCCAGCAGGTGGGGCGCATCCGGGGCCGCAAGCAATTCCCGCAGGGCCGCGAGCGGGCCGCCCAGCACATCGACTCCGCCGCCGTGAGCCACCGGTTCGTCGTCGCAGGTCAGCGTTATCCTCAGCTCCGCCAACGATTCGGTACCGGTTTCGGCGAGCTCAATTCGCCGCTCACCCACCACCAGCCCGGCGTGGCAACCGAAGTCGGCAACCAGGTCGGCCGGCGTCAGCTGCCAGCCAGGGTAGTGGCAATCGACGAGTTCGAAGCCGAGCGCGGCCCATCCCACTGCCTGTGCGATCTCATCGCCGGTTGCGCCCGGTCCGAGTGCGTCGGCTAGACCCACCACGACCTCTGCCTCGATCCGCGGCGCCACCAGATCACCGATATGCACGTCGGTGCCCCAACCCACGGTATCCAGATACATCGGTGCCCACACCGGACAGTTCAGGCCCAAGACCGTCCAGACCGCACGATTGGTGAGCCCAATTTTCGCACCGCACCGGATATGGCCGAGTTCAGCCCATCGCACCGAAACACGTTGAGCTACAAGATAACCAGCTTCGAGGTCGAACGAATCGTCCCGGTCGGAGGGTTTGGCGAGGGTCCGGCGTGCGCACCGGGCTGCCACGATATCGCGGGCCAGCTGGTCATGATCCATCGATCGTCCTCGCCAGCACCGGAGATCTCAGGACCAGGAGACGGTCAGCGCCTTCAGCGAGCGCAGATGCAGCGCGCCGGCCCATTCGATGGAATCCGTCTCGAGGCGCAAATTGGCGCCCATCCGCTCGGCGAACGCCTTGAAGGTCACCTGTCCTTCGAGCCTGGTCAAGGCTGCGCCCATGCAGGTATGGATGCCATGGCCGAATGATAGATGCGGGTTCGGCGAACGGGTGATGTCGAACGCGTCAGGATTGGCGAATCGACGCGGGTCACGGTTCGCCGAAGCGATGACCCAGCGCACCCGGTCGCCGGCGCGGATCTGCTTGCCCTGCAACTCAACGTCGCTGATGACAATCCGCTCGAGGCTCTTCACCGGGGGATCAAAGCGCAGTCCCTCTTCAGTAGCCCCGCTTGCGTAGCGCTCTGGATCGGACTTCAGCAGCGCCCATTGATCCGGGTGCCGGGTGAACGCAAGCATGGCGTTGCAGATGAGGTTGATCGTTGTCTCATGGCCGGCAACCAGGATGAACGCCACATTCTGCATGACCTCTTCGTGGCTCAACGCTCCGGACGCCTCGGCCCGAGTCAGCATCGAAACGAGGTCGTCAGCGGGGTTGCGCAGGCGCTCTTCCACGATGGGCGACATGTATTCGTCCATCGCGTCCATCGCGTCCGCGATTTCACGCATCCGCGACGACGACGCCCGGGGGCCGATCAACAGATTCTCGGCGACCTCCCGGACATAGAGTCGATCCTTCTCCGGGATATCCATGAGTTCGGAAATGACGAGCAGCGGAAACGGAATGGCGAAGTCATTGACGACATCCATCCGATTGCCCTTGACCTCCGACACCAACTGCGCGACAGCATCTTCGATGAGCGGCCGCCACCGTTTGACCGCAGCCGGGGTGAAGAACTTGTGCAAGGCGTTACGCATCTCGCGGTGCCGTGGCGGGTCGGCGGTGATGATGCGGTGCATCTGGTTGCGCTGGACAATGTTGTAGGCGTCCATGTCGGCAGGGTCGATCGGCGGGTAGGGCGGATGCGTGTCACGCTGGGGCACCTCCGACGAGAAGATCTCCGGATGCATGTTGATGTAGCTCGCGTCGTCAAAACGTGTCACGATCCATACCTGGTATCGCTCGTTCCAGTGCACCGGATCGTTCTCGCGGAGATACCCGAAGTACCCGTACGGATCGTCGTTGATATCGGGCGCGAACAAGTCCTCGTTGATGACAGGTTCACCGATCTGCGTCATGAGAGTCTCCTTGCATCGCCAACACTGTCCAGTACTTTTCGCGTCGTCACGGCTTGATCACCGCGCGCACGATCGGGGTGTCCCTGTTCTCCCACTCAGATTGTTGGAAAGCGTCGTTGACATCGTCCAGGGCAAAGTGGTGCGACACCAGACGGTCGAACGGCCGAGTGTTCTTGGTACGGACCAAAAAGTCGAGAATTTTAGCCAACACGATCGGGTGGTACATGGCCGATCCCATGACCCGCTTGCCCGACATCACAATGGTCGACGGGTCAAAGGCGATCTGCCGTCCGGCAAACCACAATCCGATGTCAACGAACGTACCGCCCGGACGGAGCATCGCGATTCCCTCCGGCAGCAATGTCTCCAGACCGACCAGCTCCAGGACGACGTCGGCGCCGCGGCCACGCGTGTACTCCTTGACCGCCGCGATCCGCTCCTCCGCAGTCGTCAATTCGGCCACGTTGATCACGTAGTCCGCACCGAACTCCTTGGCGAGTTGAAGGCGGTTCTCCAGTCGGTCGATGACGATCACCCGGTCGGCGCCCATGTCCTTGGCCATCGCAGTGCCGGTTAGTCCCAAGCCACCCGCACCTTGGATCACCACGGAATCGCCCTGGCCGACGCCGGCCGAGATCAGTCCCTGCGTTACCGTCCCCATCGCGCAGTTGACCGGTGCCAACACGTCGTCGTCGAGCTCCTCGGGAACTCGAAAGAACGGCTGTCCGGGACGCACGTAGTAGTAGTCGGCGAAGGTGCCCACGAAATGCGGCTTTTCCGCCGCCGGGGGTGTCGCGACTTTGCGCACACAGAGGTTCACATCGCCACGTAGACACATGTGGCAGTTGTTGCACCCGATGATGACCGAGTGGACGATCCGATCTCCCTCGGAGATGGCTTGCCCCAGGCTGTCATGCGTGACGCCGGCGCCCGCCTTCCATACGATGCCGGTTCCCTCATGGCCCATCGCACGCCCGCCATCGGGAATCGCGCTCGCCGCCGAGTCGCCGCGCCACATGTGCAGGTCCGAACCGCAGATCGACGACTGGGACACCTTGACCACCAGCGCACCGGGTTCCGGGTCCGGAACCTCGTACTCCCGCAATGCAATTGGCTCCCCATAGGAGGTGAGAACCGCGAGCCTGCCTTGCATATCGAGTTACCTCCGGAATTAGGGGGTCAGTTCAGGTTCCAGCTAGGCGGGAACCGGCCCGCACTCGTTCAAATTCTATGTGCCGCGCGGAACATCCGTCAAGCGGGCGCCCGGTAGGTTAGCGGCGTCCGCAACACCTTGCAGCAAACTAAGCCGTCCCCGGCGCGCAGCAGATTCTCACCTGTTGAGTCGCCTGCTGCGCACCGGATTCAGCACCTACTTGGTGATCCCGAAGCGCGCCAGCCCGTAGCATTCGATCGCATTGCCGCGCACCATCTGCCACGCCTCGTGCTCGCTGAGACCCGCAGTTTCGATCAGCTTTTCGGCCGTGCGCAGGGAATGCGGATAGGTGGAGTCGGCGTGCGGGTAGTCGACCTCGAACATAATCTGGCTCATGCCGATGATGTCGCGGTTCTTCATTCCGTGAATGTCGTCGACGACGCAGCCATAGACGCGTCCGGCCAGGTAGCTGCTCGGGCGCTCCGGGAGTCGCTGGCGCAGCTCCGGCTCGACGAGATCGGCACGCTCCCAGATGCTTTCGATCCGCTCGAGGATGTAGGGCACCCACCCAACCTGGCCTTCGCTCAGCGCGATCTTGAGCGTCTTGTAGCGCTCCAGAACACCAGACAGCAGCCAGTCCGCGAATGCTCCCATCGCATTTTGCGCCGTCAGGGTCAACAACAGGCTAACCGGAGCATCCGGAGATGTCGTCGTCAGCTTCGAGGAGGAGCCGATGTGCATATTGATCACCGTTTCGGTCTCTTCACAGGCCGCCAGCAGCGGATCCCATGCACCGGAGTAGATGCTGGGGAGTCCGAGGGCAGCCGGTGACTCGGAGAACGCAATGGCGTGCGAGCCCTTCGCCGCGCAACGACGTACCTCCGCCGCGGCCAACTCGGCGTCCCACAGCGGAATGAGGGTCAACGGAATGAGCTTGCCGTAACCCGCACCGCCGCACCACTCGTCGATCATCCAGTCGTTGTAAGCCTGGACGCACAGCAGGGCGAGGTCCTTGTCCGCGCGCTCGGCGAACGTCTGGCCACAGAATCGTGGGAAGGTCGGGAAGCACAGGCTCGCACCGACGTCATTGGCCGCCATGTCCTCGAGCCGGGCCGCCTGGTCGTAGCAGCCGGGCAGCATTTCGTCGATGGTGATGGGAGCCAGCGGACTCAGGCTCGGATCCAGGATGCGGGCCTGCGCGTAGCCCGCCGTGTGCGGATGTACAAGGTCGTCATAGAGCCACACATCGCACTCCCGCGCACCGGGTCCATCTCCTTCGATGAAGCCCTGTTTCTTCGGCTCAAGCGATACATAGCCGTATTTGCGCTCGACCCGCGGACCACGCTCGCGCAGCTTGGCCGGCAGTCGGTCCTGCCACACGTTGCGATGCTCGAGCACATGGTCGTCCACCGAAATAATCTTCAGATCACTCGACATAGTGACTCCTCATTGTTTCGTCCCGCCAGAGCGCCGGCAGGACTGCCTTGAAATGGAACACACCCGCCGCGCATCGGCCATCGCAGGAGGGTGAGACTGATTGCATCGGCGATCTCGCCGATCTCGATGCCAGAAAGTGTCGCGGACAACGAAAAGTGCCGCGCAAGTCGATATTTCGCCCAATTCATCGGGCACCCACGGCAGGAGCTGTGGACGACAGGATGGCAGCGAGCCGCTCTGGATCGTCAACGGCCCATCCCGCATACGGCGATGTGGTGGTCACGAAGTCCGGCAGAAGGTCACCCGCGCGCTGCGGCATCTCCTCCGGAGTGCCCGCGACGATGAAATGCGACAAGAAGTCGTCATCAAGCAACCCGGCGAGACTGTCCCATTGCTGATCTCGGACGAGTTGGGCCAGTGCCGGCTGGAGTTCGGCACACCCGATGGCTTCAAGCACCGGTAAGTACGCCGCGGTGCTGGCATAGAAGGCCAGCTGCCGGCGGGCCTGCTCCATCTGCGTCTGAAGTTGCTGCTCGTCGTCGCCCATCACCATGAAAGTGGGGCGCGAAATCTCGATGTCCGAGATGTCTCGTCCCGACTTCGCCAATCCGCGTTGCAGTGCGGGCAGGACCACACTGCGTTCGTAGGCGGCGTTCGAGAATGGATGCAGGAGCAGGCCATCGCACATTTCTCCGGCAAGTTCAACCATCATCGGCCCCACGGCGGCAAGCCAGATGGGGATTGGATGACTGTGCATCGCGGGATGCCAGAACGGTGCACTCAGTGTGTGGGTGTAGTACGGCCCCTGGTGATCAAGCCGCTCACCAGTTCGCCAGCTCGTCCAGATCGCGCGCAGGGCCAAGATGTAGTCGCGCATCTGCCCGACCGGCTTACCCCACGGCATCGAGAATCGGCGTTCGATGTGAGCTTTGACCTGGCTGCCGAGGCCCAGGATGAACCGGCCCTCGGATTGGTCTGCCAACTGCCAGGCGGACATCGCCACCGTCATCGGGCTTCTGGCGAAAGCGACCGCTACTGCGGTGCCAACCGCCGCATGCGAGGTTGCCAGCACCGCGGCATAGGCGCTCAGGAAGGGATCGGTCCCCTCCTCAGTGACCCAGACCCGCTGGTGTCCGGACCTTTCGGCATTGTCAGCCAGGGGGCCGACGCTGCGAAGATCCTTGGTGTGCAACACCGCATCGATTTTCATGCCGATGGACCGCCGTTGGACCGTTCAGTACGCAGGCCACGGAAATCCGGCTTCGTCCTGTTACTGAACGCCGCCAAACCGTGCGCGGCATCACTCGAATTCATGTGCGCGACAGCGATACTGCGCTCCAAACGCAACGCGTCATCCAGCTCCATAGCCGCTCCCCGCAGGACCGCGTCTTTGATGGCCGCCGTCGCGAGCGAGCTTCGCTCGGCTAACACCTCGGCCATTTCGGTGGCCGTGGCAATCACGTCCTCGTCGGGCACCACTCGGTTCACGAGCCCGGCCGCCAGCGCGTCCTGCAGGTCGATCGCCTCGCCCGTGTAAAGCATCCACAACGCCTTGCGTTTGGGGATCAGGCGGGGCAACCGCTGGGTGCTCCCCCCGCCCGGAAACAACCCGAAATTCGCATGCTGATCGCCCAGCACGGCGGACTGGCCGATCACGACCGCGTCGCACACCTGGGTGAGTTCGAAGCCACCCGCGAGGGCGAATCCATGTACGGCGGCGATGGTCGGCTTCGGGGATGCTTCAATCGCGCCGAATGCCTGATGCCAACGTTCCAAGAATGCATCAAATGCGCTGTCGTCTAGAGCTTTCGAAACAACCTTCAGGTCAGCACCTGCGCAGAAGCATCGGCCGTTGCCTGAAACGATGATCGCAGCCACCTGATCATCAGCCGCCGCGGTTGCAATGTGACGCTCCAGCAACTCCAGGCACTCGATGTCGAGCGCATTGAGCTTGTCGGGCCGGTTCAGCGTGATGTGGGCGACTGCCCCCAGACGGCGGTAGGACACCTTCGCGTCCTGTCCGGCCGGCGATGGTGACGGCGCTGCCGACTCCGCATCAATACTCACGAACCACTCCTATCCGTTCATCGTCAATCCGCCGCTGACGCTGAGCACTTGTCCAGTGATGTATGACGAATCGCGGGATGCGAAGAACCGAATTGCATTCCAGACATCGGCGGGCTCACCGACTCTGCGCATGGGGATCGCCTTTGTCACCGCTTCGCGCAAGCCAGGCGGGTTCTTGTCGAGGAATGCGGTGTTGACCGGACCGGGGCAGACACAATTCGCGGTCACGCCATGGCGGGCAAACTCACGCGCCACCGACTTGGTGAATCCGATCATGCCCGCTTTGGCTGCTGCATAGACCGTTTCGCCAGAACTTCCGACGCGACCGGCATCGCTGGAGACGTTCACCAGCCGCCCTTTGGTTGCGACCAAGCTGCCAAACAGGCTGTGGGTCATAGCGATAGCGCCAACCAAGTTGATCGCGACCACACGCTTCCAGAAATCCGGCTCGGTGTCGATGAACGGCATCATCTCATCCCAGCCGGCGCAGTTGACCAGAACCGACGGCTGCCCGAGTTGCCCGATCACCTCGGCCGCGGCCTGGGACACCGAATCGGTGTCGGAGACATCGACGCGCACGGCAGCCGCAGTGCCACCGTCGGCGATGATCTTCTCCACGACGGCCTGTGCCATTCCCTGGTCGATATCGGCGACCGCGACGGTATAACCGTCCCTTGCGAATCCAAGGGCGGCCGCCGCTCCGATCCCTGAGCCAGCGCCCGTGACGACGACGATTTCTTCGCTCACTCAGCTACCTCATCACTACGGTTGTCAATCATGATTTGTTGAGAGTCCTTACTCGCCAACGGGACCGGGTCCGGTCACTGCCGCACACTCTGGGCACCGTCGATGGTGATGGTCTCACCGGTCAGGAATCCGCACTGCGCGTCCAGGATTGCGCTGACCAGCCGTCCGACCTCGGCGGCGGTGCCGACCCGACCGACGGGAATCTTGCGCGCCAATCTGCTTCGATTTTGGGGGTCTTCGAGGAATTCAGCGTTGAGTTCAGTCTCGACGTAACCCGGCGCGAAGTTGACCACCGAAATCCCCTGCGGCGCCCACTCGACAGCCAGCGTTCTGGTCACCGAGGCCAAGGCCGCCTTTGCTGCCGAATACGCGAGCCCACCGGGAACTCCCAGCTTGGCGTAGAACGATCCGACATTGGCAATGAAGCCACCCCCACGCTGTTGCAGGTGCGGTTGGGCCAGCTGCGCCAACCGCACGGCCGCGATGAGGTTCAATTCGAGTGATCGGCGTAATTCACCAAGACTCAGTTCTGCGCTGGGGGCGGGCGTGTACGCCCCGGCGACGTTGACAATGCCGACCAGTCCATAGTTCGACGCAAAGGATTCCAGCGCATCTCGAACGGCGGCGTCCGCGGTGACATCAAGGGCGATCGGAACCACGCCGTCGGACGAAAACGGCACGGTGCCGCGTCGGCTGGCGCAGCCAACGGTGTAACCCAGTTTCACCAGCTCCTGCGCGATGGCCGCACCGATTCCACTGCTGGCACCGGTGAGAAAAACAGAACGGCGGCTGCCTGCCGCGACGTCCTCTACCGCCATTGGTCACCCCTCACGATTCGCATCACCCGTCATGGCGTGGCTGTCGTCACAGCATAGGACTCGGCCGCGACAGCGTCAATCGGGCGCCCGGTAGACAACACGAATCCCGGTTGGTTAGTCTTGGCCTCAGGTTGAGCGGTGCGCGTCATCGGGCAAGCTCACCTGTGTCGCACGGTCGGCAGACGCAAAAGTTGGCAGTCTGGAGCAGTCATTGCTCCAGAGCAGCGGTGTAAGGAGCGCTCACGATGGATGATCCGCGACGGTCCTGTCCGCCCGCCGAACACAGCGACACCGTCGCGCATGTCGTCGTGCAAAGCCTCGTCGACGCCGGTATCACTACCGTGTTCGGCATCGGTGGCACCCACACGCTGAGCCTGCTCCGTGAGTTGGAGCGATTCCCCGCAGTGCGCTTCATCGCAGCACGTACCGAACTGGGTGCCGCGTACATGGCCATCGGATTCGCCCGCGCCGCACACCACCCGCCCGTGTTGCTCACCTCAACCGGTCCGGGCGCGTTGAACGTCACCGCGGCGCTGCAGGATGCAAGCTGGTCCTCTACGCCGCTGATACACCTGACGACCAGGATCGGGGGCGATGAGTTCGGCGGTGCCGTACACGAGACCCCGGGCCAAGGCGCTGTGCTCGGCACAGTCGGCAAGGCGGTCGTCGACGTCGATGCTGATGACGCCGTCGCCCAGTTGCGCCACGCGATCGAGGTGGCGACCCGCCACGCACGCGGACCGGTAACCATCCAGGTCGAAGCCGGGACCTGGCACAACGATGTCGTCACATCGCCGGTCACCTCCGCCGACGATCCTGTCTCGAGCAGCGACTCGCTCGCCGGAGTCGTCGATGCGCTATCCGCCGCCGTGGCCCGCTCATCACGACCGGTGGTGTTCGTCGGCGGCGGCGCGCTGGCTGTCGATGGCGGGGCCTCGGTGCTTGCGCTCGCCACCAAACTGGGCGCCCCGATTGTGACGAGTTATCAAGGCAAGGGCGTCACCACGTGGGACGATGACCTCTACCTCGGGCCGTGGGGGTGGGAACAGCCCGTGCGCGACCTGTTCGCCCAGGCGGATCTGGCCCTGGTTTTCGGGTCCAAGTTGTCCGCCTCCAGCACTGGCCAGTGGCAGCTGCCGCTGCCCACCGAGACCTACCGCATCGACTTGGCCGGCCAGCACCACCCGCACTACCCACACGTTCAACTCGTGTCGGCAGACGCCGCAGAGGTCGCCGCCGAGCTGACCAAAGCCGTCGCACCCGGCACGCCGTGGGCAACACGGCAGCTCGCCGAGATCCGCGCGTCCGTTCGCGCTGGCGCCGCAGAACGTGGCCCGGCCGAAATGGCCTGCGTTGACGCAACCGCCGACGCGGCACCGTCGTGGGTGAGCCTCGACATGACCAAGGCCGGCTTCTGGATGCTCAAGTATCTGCCGGCACGACTGCCGTCGGCCCATCTGTTCTCCAGCTATTTGGCCATGGGTACGGCCCTGCCGATGGCGATCGGCGCGTCGGTGGCCACCGGGCAGCCGGCGTTGGCGGTCGTGGGTGACGGTGGCTTCCAGATGAGCATTGCCGAGCTGGCGACACTGGCCGAGTATCGCTTGCCCGTCACGGTGATGATCATCGTCGACAACGCGTACGGGATGCTTCGGGACAGCCGAATTGCGGTCGGCGACAACGGCGTACTCGGTGTGACACTCTGGAATCCGGACCTCCCCAGGTTGGCCGAGGCGTACGGGATTCCCAGCTGCCAGGTGGCGACGGCGGAGCAATTGCGCAGCGTGCTCGACGAACCCGCTCAGGGCCCTCGCATCCTGCTGGTTACCTCACCGTTCTCGCGCTCGTGGTGAATCCGCCAGCACTGCAAAGTAGGAGTTCGCGGTGAGCCTGATCCCCATGGTGGACGCGGTGCGGCACTGGTCATCCGTCGCCGGTGACGATCCGGCGTTGACGGTCGATGAGCGCACGCTGTCATTCCGCGAACTGGATGTCATGACCGAGAGAGCAGGCCACGAGCTGCTCGGGCTCGGCGTCACCCAAGGCGACCGAGTCACACTCGCACTGCCGAATTCCATCGATTTCATCGTTGCCGCCATCGCCATCTTGAAGGTCGGCGCGTCCATCGCGCCGATATCGCATCGCTTGCCGCTGATCGAGCGGCAAGCGCTCATCGATTTGACCGGACCCAGCTTGGTCATCGGTGTCGATCCGGCCGACCATCCCGGCCAACATTGCGTACGCCAACTAGAACTCGATGCCAGCGGAGAAGTGCCGCGCCTGCCCACCGTCGTCAGTGACACGTGGAAAATCACGACTTCGGGTGGCACGAGTGGTCAGCCAAAGCTGATCGTCACTACGACACCCGCCCTGATCGACCTCGACGCAAAACCTGACTACCTGCTCCCCAAGCGCGGTGTCGTTCTCATCCCTGGACCGCTCTATCACACTGCGCCGTTTGCGCAATCGCTACTGGCACTGTTCCACGGCAATCACGTGATCATCGAGTCACGCTTCGACGCGCAGCTGACGATGGAGCTCTTGGAGCGCCACAAGGCGAACTTCGTTCTGTTGGTTCCCACGATGATGAATCGCATCTGGAAACTCCCTGCCGCCCAACGTGATCGCGACCTCTCGGCCTTGACGACGGTCTTCCACATGGCAGCTCGGTGCCCAACGTGGTTGAAGCAGGTATGGATCGACTGGCTGGGACCGGAGCGGATCTTCGAGTTGTACGGCGCTTCGGATTCACCGGCCAACGCGATCATCACGGGCACGGAGTGGCTGGCACATCCGGGCTCAGTCGGACGGCCGGCGCTCGGTGAGATGTGCGTACGAGACGCCGACGGCCGCACGTTGCCGCCAACCGAACTCGGTGAGATTTGGATGCGACCACCGACGGGTATGCCCAGCCGCGCTCTCGTTGTCGGGGCCGACACACCGAGCAGCGACGGCTGGACCACGGTCGGTGATCTGGGCTGGATGGACGAAGATGGCTACGTCTACATCGCCGACCGTCGTAGCGACATGATCATCACCGGTGGAGAAAATGTCTTCGCCGCAGAGGTGGAAGCAGCCCTGGAACGCCACGACGGTGTTCTCTCAAGCGCTGTCGTCGGTCTCCCCGACGATGACCTCGGTCAGCGGGTGCACGCCGTCGTCGAAGTCACTGAGGGCGTCACCGAAGAGCATCTCCGCAGTCACATGGACCAGCACCTAGCCCGGTACAAAACCCCACGCACTTACGAGCTGACGTCCGAAGCCCTTCGCGACGATGCGGGCAAGATCCGCAAATCGGATCTGGTCGCCAGGCACGCGGACTCACGTTCCTGACACCGCGCTTGGGGTGCCTTGACACCCTAATTGGCACTAATTCACAAGTATGACAAAGCATTCCGAACGGCACCGAAACGCTTCGTCGAGTTCGAGGATCGGTATCGCCTTACACCGGGCGTCCTGCGCATCGCGAGCATCGCCCGGGTCGCGGCGGCCGATTTTGGCCTGGTCATCGCACTACCCGAGGAACGAGACCGCTTCGGTGGACGAGTTCTCCGAAGATGCCGGCGTAAAACCGCATCGCCTCCTCGAGGTCGTTGTCGAACCACAGCGATGGGGTGGTGGTGAGCACGGATCGTCTCCTGTGTTTGGTGTCGGTGGGGTTGACCCGGCGGGGTGCCGAAACCCGTCCCGCACCGGTGGGTAACGTGCTGTTCAGGTTCGGTCGAGAGGATGCCCGTGAACAACACAAGCAGTGGTCCGCAGACAGTGGAGTTCCGCGGCGACAAAGACCTCACCCTGATAGCCGACGAATGGAACCGCGGCGCGCCTGAGGTCGGCGACCGACCGGCGATCCTGATGCTGCACGGCGGCGGCCAGAACCGGTTCTCCTGGAAGAACACCGGCCAGGTGCTGGCCGATCACGGCTTCCACGTCATCGCGCTGGACACCCGCGGACATGGCGACAGCGACCGGTCGCCCAACGCCGAGTACACCGTCGATGCGCTGTCCAACGACGTGCTGGTGGTGCTCGATCAGATCGACCGGCCGGTCGTCTTGATCGGGGCCAGCATGGGCGGGCTGATGAGCATCCTGGCCGCTCAACAGGCGGGCCCGCAGAAGGTGACCAAGCTGGTGCTCGTCGATGTGGTGCCCCGCTTCGAGAAGCACGGCAGCGCCCGGATCCGCGACTTCATGTTCAGCCACGTGCACGGCTTCGAGAACCTGGAGCAGGCCGCCGACGCCATCGCCGCCTACCTGCCGCACCGCAAGCGCCCCACAAACCTCGACGGCCTCAAGAAGAACCTGCGACTGCGCGACGGCCGGTGGTTCTGGCACTGGGATCCGGCGTTCCTCACCGCCCCGAACGACGACCCCATTGGCCGGGTGGAGCGCCTCGAAAAGGCCGCCATCCACCTGACCATCCCGATCCTGCTGATCCGCGGCAAGCTCTCCGACGTCGTCAGCGAAGAAGGGGTGCAAGACTTCCTCGCCAAAGTGCCGCGTGCGGAGTTCATCGAACTCGCCGACGCCGGCCACACCGCGGCCGGCGACGACAACGACGCCTTCAGCGACGCCGTCGTCGCCTTCGCCGCGCGCTGACAGGTTGCACGTCAGTCCTGGGCTCCCCAGATAGGGCCCTTTGCCCGTCGAGCGTGGGGGCTGTCGGTGAAACGGTCGCCGACATACAACGAAGCCGCGTGCACCCGGCGCCTGGGTTCGATGGTGACCAGCCGGCAGCCGGCCACGAAACTCCCCATGTTGCACATCGCCAAAGTGGCCATAGCCGTTCGGCTTCGGGCCACTGACTCCAATGTCGGTTACCGCATTTAGTCATCGCCTCAATCACTTTGTCGGCGATCCGGCTGTTTGCTCTGGTCACCAAGCGGTGAGAGCACGGTGTCGAGGTTGGTGATCACCCGTCGATCAGGTCGTCACGATCGACCAGAGCGTTTGTCAGGGTTCCGGTTTGAGTGAGCAAGGTGTCAATCGAGACCCCCTGGAATGCGGCGATCAACTGGCGGTCAAGCAACGCCGGCTCAGTGCCCGTCATCGTACGTAGCGCAAAAGCGCCAACAAGAAATACGCCACGAAAGCGACTGCGCACCAGTCGATTCTACCGATAGCCTCGGTGACGACGACTCCCCGCCCTGTATCTTGGCGCCCGTTTCCGGGCAGCGGATCGCATGCCCTGCGCAAGCGGGCCGCGGCTACTGAGTCGAGGTGTCAGTCTCGTTCCTACCCAATGGCTTTGGCGGCAGACAACGATCGATCGCATACGTCAGCCACCTGACAGATGGAGATTCCCGGACTGCCCGTAAATGGACAGCGTGACCGCCATGGCCACCACCGCGGCGACAATCAGCGAGGCGCACCGCGCGACCGACAGCGTCACCGACAGAAATCAGCCATTCGAATGCCGCCCCTGCAATCGCCGCGCCGCCTTTTGCATCAGGACCGTCATCGCGACCACCCAGATGAAGAACTGCGAGAACGGGATCCAGTAAGCCAACACACCGTTCCAGGCCAACGGCCCGCTTTTGAACAGTGCGATCAAACCTCCGGGCGCCACCGCGAACGCCACCCAGAGGGATAGATAGCCGGCCCACCGGGGAAAAGCCCACGAGTCGGATTTGTTGCGGAGAATCGCCACACCCAAGGCCGACAGCCAGAGGGTAACCGGGGGCCATGGGTACAAGAACATGAACCAGCCCAGATCGTTGATTGTTCGGGTGATGTCAAGCGGTATCTCGCCAGCGCGATAGCCCGCGAGTGCGAACACCAGCGGTAAAAATGTCACGTTCACGGTGACCGCGGCCAGTGCGACTATCTGGACGACCGTCAGAACCGGATACCGGCCCTCGAGTTGCCGGGCCAGGATGGTAAGCGAACCACCCCAAAACGCCACGCAGGTAAACCCGGCGATCATCACCACGAATGCAAGCTGCAACATGGTCTTGTGGTCGGTGTAGATGGAAACAATCTGTTCGGCCGTCAGTGTGGGCGAGGGAGGTAGGAAGAATCCGGAGTACACCCACGCGGTCGCGAAGAGCCCGAACATGCCGACGAGCCCTATCCACACCGAGATTCGGACCGCCCGTAAATCTTGCTCGTCCATTCCCAGCCTCTCTCCCGTTGGGCGCGGTATCAACGCGGTGTGTGGACTACCGGCAACCGTCGGCAGACCCGCAATTCCGAGATCTCGTATTCCACCAATGATTCGTCGGGCACCGTGAATTCGCCGAGAGTCGCGATGGCTTCGTTGATGCAGGTTCGTAGCATCAGTCGGGCGAAGTTCGCGCCGACGCACCGGTGCGGGCCGTGACCGAAGGCCATGTGCCTGTTGGATTCTCGTTCCATCACGACCTCGTCTGGGTTCGGGAATTCGCGATCGTCGCGATTGACCGATCCGAAAATCAGGGCGACCCGGTCGCCCTTCTTCACCTGGCAGCCGTCGACCTCGACATCTTCGGTCGCGGTACGCGCGATATAGGTGACCGTGGTGGCAAGTCGCAGAAATTCCTCGACCGCGCGAGGCATCAGTTCCGGCTCGGCTTCCAGCCTGCGGCGGTCCTCTGGGTGGCCCGCCAGGTGATAGAGGGCGTAACACAATGTCGATGCAGTGGTGTCCACCGCGCCCAGGAACAACGACACGACCAACTGGACCGCCTCGATCTCCGAGATCGATCCGTCCATTTGCGCGTCGACGACTGCTTGCACGACATCGTCACAACGGTTCTCGGGCAGCCTACGACGGGCAAGGTCGTTGGTGACGAACTCCGTCGCCTCGCGCCAGCTACGCATGATCTCGTCAGGGGACGCGTGACGCGGGCCCATCATGTAATGCGCCCACCTCTTGAACGTCTCGTATTCTTCGATGGGCCAATGCAGCCACTTCATCCCGATCAGCAGGATCACCGGGGTGGCGAAGTCGACGCTCATATCGAAGGCGTCCTTGCCCGCCAGCGGAGCAAGAACCTCCCGGCAGGTCTCGCGGACCAACGACTCCGCGGACTGGATGGCCGTGTTGGTGAAGAACGGGGTCATGATCTTTCGGTACAACCGGTGCGGCGCCCCGTCGCTATCGCCCGGCAGGAACCTATCCGGCAACGGCGGCAGCAATCTGCCCTCGCGGGCACAGAAAAGCGATTCGTTCGCCCCGACGGAGTAAACCTCCTCGAAACGGCTGGCGATCCAGAATCCGCCGTCCTGATCGCTGCGCAACAAACCTGGCGTTTTCCGGAAACCAGCCCACAGGTCCCACGGGTTCACCGCGTACTGCTGATCCATAAAGCTGTATCCCGCAGCGGTACCGACCTCTTCGGCAACCTCGGCGATCTGATCTGACATAGTTCACTCCTCTCCCTTGGACGTGGGCAAGTCTCCACACCGACAACGGCACATATCGTCGGCTGGAACCGGTGCACCGTTTCCGTCCGCCTGGACCGGCAAGGGCTGATCCAACGGTCGCGACTCCCTGGCATTCTGAAAGCGCGCGCGCATGGCGCTGGGCACCACGCCCAACCAACACCGCGCCTGGCCGCTAGCCAGGGACACCATCACCGACACCCATCCTGTCTGCAAACGCCGCTTTCAGATAGTTCAGCATGGCGAACCTCCCGCAATACGTCAAGAGCCCACCGCGCACTGCCGGATCGCCCCGGAGACACCTCGGATGCGGCGGACTTGACCTTCGCGCCGAGCAGGGCCACACTGACGTCTATCTGAAATCACGATTTTCGGATACGAGGCGCCCCGGCGGTGCGCCGATAACACAGTTCGGTTGTGTATTTCGGCGCTGTGGGCGCACCACGATTTCGTTTCGTGAGGCTCATGTGACGGCAGCGAATAAAGGAGGTACCGGCGAGATGACGTTCAGCCCAGGACCGGAAGCGGAAGAGTTACGTGGCGTCGTTCGCGACTTTCTCCAGCGCCGGTCTAGTGAGAGCGACGTCCGCCGGCTCATGGAGACAGAGACCGGCTACGACATCGCCGTGTGGCAGCAGGCCGCTCGAGAACTCGGCCTACAGGGCCTCGTGATTCCCGAGCGTTGGGGCGGCTCAGAAGCGTCGCTGGTGGAACTGGGAGTCGTCGTTGAGGAGATGGGCCGGGCGCTGTTCGGTGGTCCATTCCTCGGTACGGCACACGCCACGGCAACTTTGCTTGCCGTCGGGGACGCTGCGGCAAATGCGGAATACTTCCCGCTCATCGCCGCGGGCGACCTGGTCGCGACAGTCGCTTGGGGTACTACCGACCCGCTGCAGACCGGCATCATCGCCACTCGGGAAGGCGACGGCTGGGAGTTGACCGGCACGGCTGACGTGGTGATCGACGCGCCTACCGCGGGTCTTGTTCTGGTGCCGGCGGAAACGCCGCAAGGGCGCGGCCTTTTCGCAACCACACCCGAAAGCCGCGACCCGCTGGTTGCACTGGATTCCAGCCGTCGGCTGACCCGAATCCGATTCCTGCACACGCCATCCCGGGCCGTAGGAACCCCCGGCAGCATCGACCAGGAATTGGATACCGCCCGCGACCAGGCGGTTACGTTGCTGGCCTGCGAACAACTCGGTGGCGCCGCCAAGCTGCTCGAGATGTCGGTCGACTACGCAAACATGCGTGTCCAATTCGGCCGCAAAATCGGGTCATTCCAGGCAATAAAACACCGCTGCGCTGACATGCTCATCGAGGTTGAATCGGCCCGGTCGACCGCGCACTACGCAACCTGGGCTGCCGTGCACGAGCCCGATGATCTACCGGTCGCGGCAAGCCTGGCTGGCGCAGTGTGTTCCGAGGCATACACCCGCGCGGCACTGGACAATATCCAGATTCACGGCGGGATTGGTTTCACCTGGGAACACCCCGCGCACCTCTATCTCAAGCGGGCCAAGAGCAGCCAGCTGTTCCTCGGCTCCCCACCGTGGCATCGGTCCAGACTCGGTCACCTTCTCGAGGTACCGGAGGTGTTCGCGTGACCGGGACATCAGACCTCGAGGTGGCCACGTCCTTGGTCAAGGACTTCCTGGCGCAACACCCGGTGGAAAGCACACCCGACCACGAACTCCGCGCAGCGAGGTTCGACGCCGGTCTCGCTTTCATCCACTTCGACAAGGGCTTCGGCGGCCTGGGAATGGACGCCTCCTTGCAGCCGCTGGTCGAGGGGCTCTTCCGCGAGGCGGGCTGCGTGGACTGGATGGCCCGAAATCCGATCGGACTCGGTATGGCGGCGCCGACACTGCACGCCCATGGCAGCGACGAGCAACGCGCCAAGTACCTGCGCCCGCTGTTCACTGGGGAGGAGATCTGGTGTCAGTTGTTCTCCGAACCGGGCGCCGGATCCGACCTCGCAGCGCTCGCCACTCGGGCAGTCCGCGACGGTGACCACTACGTCGTGAACGGCCAGAAAATCTGGACATCGCTGGCACATGTCGCCCGGCGCGGAGTCCTCGTCGCGCGCACCGACCCAGCTCAGCCCAAGCATCGCGGACTCAGCTACTTCGTGCTCGACATGCACGCCCCCGGAGTCGATGTCCGCCCGCTGCGCCAGCTTACCGGGCACGCAGAGTTCAACGAGGTATTTCTCTCCGACGTACCGATTCCCGCCGACGACCGATTGGGAGCGGAGGGAGAGGGCTGGCGGGTCGCACTGACCACGCTGTCCAACGAACGAGTGGCGATCGGACGGCGCGCCACCCAGCGCGGGGCCGGCGCAATCGGCGCAGCCATGGCCGAATTCCGGAAAGCCGCTGCGGCCGGAGGCGTGGACGGGGCCAGTCGGGATCGACTACTTCGACTGTGGACGCGGGCGGAATCAGCCCGACTCACTAATGCACGGGCAGCGGCTCAGCGCGGCGCGAGCACGCCAGGACCTGAGGGTTCGATCGCCAAGCTGCAGACTGCCGAGCTGAACGCGGCTGTCTACGAATTCTGCGTCGACCTCCCGGGAGCCGGCGGGATGCTGATCGACGGCTACGAGATGTCCAGCCCGGAGGTATCCACCGCCGGTGGCGGGTCTCAAGACGTCCGTAAGGCGTTCCTGCGCTCACTGGCGAACACGATCGAAGGCGGAAGCTCTGAGGTGATGCGAAACATCTTGGGAGAGCGGATCCTCGGCCTCCCTGGCGAACCGAGGGTCGACAAAGATCGGCCGTGGAAGGACGTTCCACGATGATCGACTCGATGGTCACCTGAGCACCCGCCCCATCCACTCCGCTCAAGGGCTCGACGATATTTCGCTGGAGTCCTTGTGCGGCCCCAACCAACGAAGAGGAGTACACAAGGTGTCGTTATTGTCCGGTCAAACGGCGGTCGTCACTGGCGGCGCGCAGGGCCTCGGTTATGCAATCGCCGAACGGTTCATCGCCGAGGGGGCACGGGTGGTTCTCGGCGATCTGGATCTCGGCGTCGCGCAAGCGGCTGCCAAACAGCTCGGCGGCGAGGCCAAACATCAAGTCGCGCTGGCGGTGCGCTGCGACGTGACTCAAGCCGAAGAGGTCAATGTGCTGGTCTCCACAGCGGTGGAGCACTTCGGCGGATTGGACATCATGGTCAACAACGCTGGCATCACGCGTGATGCCACACTGCGCAAGATGACCGAGGACCAGTTCGATCAGGTCATTGCCGTGCATATGAAAGGCACGTGGCACGGCCTCAAAGCGGCCGCAGCGATCATGCGTGAGAACAAGCGCGGCGCGATCGTGAACATGTCGTCGATCTCAGGCAAGGTCGGTCTGGTCGGCCAGACCAATTATTCGGCCGCCAAGGCCGGCATCGTCGGCATGACCAAAGCTGCCGCCAAGGAACTTGCTCACCTCGGCGTGCGGGTCAATGCAATACAACCGGGATTGATCAGGTCCGCCATGACCGAAGCAATGCCGCAACATATTTGGGATCAAAAACTAGCCGAGTTACCAATGGGCCGAGCCGGTGAGCCTGACGAAGTTGCCAAGGTCGCGTTGTTCCTGGCCAGCGATCTGTCGTCGTACATGACCGGAACAGTTCTCGAGGTCACCGGTGGGAGGCACATCTGATGCGTGAAGCTGTAATCTGCGAACCGGTTCGGACCCCAATCGGCCGCTACGGCGGCATGTTCAAATCCCTGACCGCGGCCGACCTCGGAGTTGCCGCACTCCAGGGTTTGCTCCAACGAACCGGGATCGATTCTGGCGCAATCGAAGACGTTATACTAGGGCACTGCTTTGCCACCAGCGAGGCGCCGGCGATCGGCCGCATCGTCGCGCTCGATGCCGGGTTGCCGGTTTCGGTGCCGGGCATGCAGGTCGACCGCCGCTGCGGATCAGGTCTGCAGGCCGTGATCCAAGCGTGTTCGCAGGTTGCCAGCGGAGACAACGACATTGTCGTGGCCGGCGGTGCAGAAAGCATGAGCAACGTCGCTTTTTATTCCACAGATATGCGATGGGGAGGTGCCCGCGGGGGCGTGAAAGTGCACGATGGCCTCGCTCGGGGACGCGCCACGGCAGGCGGACGCAACTATCCCGTCGCCGGCGGCATGCTGGAGACGGCCGAAAACCTTCGCCGGCAGTACGGAATATCGCGGATAGAGCAGGATGAGCTTGCCGTGAGGTCGCATCAGCGCGCGGTGGCCGCACAAAAAGACGGCATCCTTGCCGAGGAAATCATCCCCGTGACAGTGCACACTCGTCACGGCGAGGAATTGATCGACACCGATGAACATCCGCGGCCAGATACGTCGGTGGAATCGTTGAGCAAGCTGAAACCCGTTCTGCTCAACAGCGATCCAGATGCGACGGTTACTGCCGGGAACTCCAGCGGCCAGAACGACGCCGCGTCGATGTGCATCGTGACGACCCGGGAGAAGGCCGACGAACTCGGACTCACCCCGTTGGTCCGCCTGGTGTCGTGGGGGTCGGCCGGTGTCGCACCCAAGATCATGGGCATCGGCCCAGTGCCGGCAACCGAGGTTGCGCTGCGGAAGGCCGACCTGCAGATGTCTGATATCGATCTGATCGAACTGAACGAAGCATTCGCCGCACAAGTGCTCGCTGTCGCACGGGAGTGGAAATTCGCCGCAACCGACCTGGCGCGAATGAATGTACACGGTTCGGGGATCTCACTCGGGCACCCGGCCGGCGCGACAGGTGGCCGGATGCTTGCCGCGCTTGCACGTGAACTCAACCGCCGGGGCGCGCGCTACGGATTGGAAACCATGTGCATCGGCGGCGGGCAGGGCCTGGCTGCTGTTTTCGAAAGGATCGGCGCATGACCGTACGCACCCAGATGTTGAGGATCAACGAGTTTCGGTCCGAAACTCTCGCGAGGGTTCCCCCAATTCGTCGGTAGAATGAAGATCCCGAACGCCAGCGATACGTAGGAAAGAGGCAAGGGGGCATCATGCGAGTCCGTGCGGATCAGAATAAGTGCGTCGGAGCTGGAAATTGTGTTGCCTTAGCACCGGCCGTCTTCGACCAGAACATCGAAACCGGAATCGTCGAGCTACTTGACGAGTATCCGCCTGAGAGTGAGCGGGGCAATGTCGAACAGGCGGCCGAATTTTGCCCCGCCCAAGCAATCTCGATCGAAGAAGACTAGGCAGCCATACCGATGGCCGACGTGCCGGCCTCATAATGCCGGCACGTCGGCCAGAACCGAATCATGGTGACATGCGGTGTGGTTAGCCGCACTGGCCCCCCGTTCACCGAATCACCGGAGGGGATCACGAAGTGACCACAGCCACAGCCAGTATCGAGACGGTCCGGCAGCTGGCAGCGAGGTATTCGAATTGGGGCCGCTGGGGAGAACACGACCAGCTGGGCACGCTGAACCACCTACACCCCCACGACCGCGTCGTCGCCGCCCGACTGATCCAGACCGGCCAGACCATCTCCTTGGCCATCCCCCTCGACGATCACGGCCCACAACACCCATCCAGCGGCCGCCCCAATCCCATTCACCTGATGACCGTCACCGGCCGCGACTTCATGGGATCCGAAGCAGCCGAACGCGACCCACAACGCCGCTACCTGCAAAACGCCGACGACATGCTGGTGTTAGCCACCCAATGCGCCACCCAATGGGACGGCCTGGCCCACGTCTTCTTCGAACAGAAAATGTACAACGGCTACTCGGCGGCCAACGTCTCCAGCGCCGGTGCCCGCCGCAACGCCATCACCACCGCCGCCAACCAGATGGCCGGCCGCGGTGTGCTCCTGGATCTGCCCGCCGCACTCGACGTGCCCCATCTCGCCCCCGGCTACCCCATCAGCGGCCAGGATCTCGACCGCGCCTGCGCCCACCACAACGTCGAGGTACGCCGCGGCGACTTCGTCCTGGTCCGCACCGGCGCCATCGCCCGGGTCCGCGAACGCGGCAACTGGGGCGACTACGCCGCCGGCGACGCCCCCGGCATGGGGCTGGACAGCGTCGCCTGGGTCGCCGACCACGAGATCGCCGGAATCGCCACCGACACCTGGGACGTCGAGGTACGACCCGCCCAGACGCCCGACGTCGCCCAACCCGTACACATCCTCTACATCGTCATGCTCGGCCTGTGGATCGGCGAAATCTTCGACCTCGAAACCCTCAGCACCGCCTGCCGCACAGCACAACGCTACGAATTCTTTTTCACCGCACCACCACTGACCATCACCCGAGGCATCGGCTCACCCATCAACCCACTGGCGATCCTATGACCACCGACCTACACACCTACGCCCGCGACGCCCAAACCCGGCCGGCCCCGGTGCAGCCGGTTCCTCGCCCCGGCCGCGCTGCCCCGAAAAGTGGGGCACAACTTCGCGTTGACCGCGTTTTGCCGGTCGGCATGATTTTTAGATTCCCGACCATACCGGCGCACGCTTCTCCGCGAAGGCTCGCGGACCTTCCTTGGCATCGTTCGAATTATGCACTGCGGCACGTTCTTTCGCCGACAGTTCCCAACGAGCGGCCTCGGCTGGAATCTGTCCGCCGACGATGCCCCGGGCGACCCGCTTGCTGGCCTGCACAGCCAAGGGGGCGTTGGCGCTGATGCGCTCGGCGAGATCGAGTGCTCGATCGAGTACGTCGCCGACGGGCACGACCTCGTTGACGAGATCGAGTTCCAGGGCCCGCCGGGCAGTGATCGGATCGCCGGTGAATATCAGTTCGTATGCCCGCTTGGGCGCAATCAGCTGAGGCAGCCGGAACAGGCCACCGGCGGCGGCAATGATGCCGCGTTTGACCTCGGGCAAGCCGAAGATGGCGTCCTCGGAGGCAATGGCCAGATCACTGGCGAGGACCAGCTCTGTGCCTCCACCCAGTGCTGCGCCGTTGACCGCAGCGATGGTCGGTTTGGAAATGTGGTGGGACACATAGCCGGCGAATCCCCACCGTGCGCGCGGGCCCTCGGCGGGTGCGATCGCTTCGCCGCGCGCGATGGCCTTGAGGTCGGCGCCCGCGCAGAACGATTTGCTGCCAGTTCCGGTCAGCACCACGCACCGGATATCCGGGTCGTCGTCCGCGGTGGCCATGGCGTCACCGACAGCGACGGTCACAGCGGCGTTGACCGCGTTGCGGGTATCGGGTCGATTGAGGGTGATGATCAGGATATGGCCACTGCGTTCGACCACCACGTCGGCATCGGGTTTGATGGCACTCATGCCGATACTCCTTGTGGTAGAGGATATTTCAGCGGGTCGCCGTGGCGACCGCAGATAGCACCCTGATTAGCCGGGTCATGTCGACACATCATTGAACGCAGACAACGCCTCACACGCCGACGTCGCCGGGATCGTTCTGACTGAAAACCTTCACCAGTCCCGGATTCGCGGCGATCAACTTGTCGGCGAAGAGCGTTCCCATATCGGGACACCCAGTGAGCTGGACATCGTCGCGAAGCAACGCGTCAGCGACGCGAGCCCAGCCTTCCGGACTACTTTCATCAGCATTGACCGTGGGCTGGGCCGCAAATACCATCCGGCCGGCTCGACCGCCACTCACCTGGAAAGTGGCGCCCGCGACAGTCGTGTCCTGGTGGGCTAGGAAGGCCACGAAGGCGGCGACGTGGTCGGCGGTGAGCTTCTGTTGAAGCGTTTCCATGACGGCAGGACCCAGCTGAACGTCGTAAGTCATCGGCGTGAATGCGCTCGGCATGATTGTGGCCACCTGAACGCGGACCCGTGCGCCCTCTGCGGCGAGAACATTGCCGAGGGCCCAGATCGCCCCTTTCGCGGCCCCGTAAGCGGACAGACCCGTATTGGCCAGCATCCCCTCGGACCCGACGTTGATCACCCTCCCGGTCCCCGACGCCATGAGATGGGGCCATGCGGCTCGGGTAACTTCAACGGTCCCCCGCAAGGCGGTGTCGAAGACCGACCACCACTCTGTCGGATCCTGCTCCCAGAAAAGCCCTGCCCGGATGATCGCAGCATTGTTGATGACAATGTCCAGTTGCCCGAATGCGTCGGTCGCGGTCCGGACAAGCTGATCCGCGTCGGTAGCGACATCAGAGTAATCGGCAACGGCACGCTCGCCGATTTCGCTCACCGTCGCGTCAGCGTCATCCTTCGCAATGTCGTTGATGACCACTCGCGCGCCACGCGACGCCAACATCAGAGCGTGTTCTCGGCCCATCCCACGTCCGGCGCCGGTCACGATAGCTACCCGACCTTCGAAATCCAGTGTCACTTTGAAATCCTTTCGTCCGCTACTGGAGGCACCCACTTCATCGTTCGAGCAACCCGATCTTGCCGCCGATCATCGGTCGCTCACGAGATAATCCCCGCACCAGAGCCGCACACCGATGCGTTCGGCTATGTCCGCGGGCTCGCCAGCAACCACCGCCCCAGCCCCACGAACGCCTGGGGATGCGCCCGTCACCACCGACCGGGCGACCTCCAACATGGCCCTACTGCTGACATCATAGACGTCATCCAGCACTACCCCTGCGTCAACCACAACACCGGCCGCCTCAGCGCGCACAGCTATGGCGAATCCGCCTCCTGGTTGTCCATGGGGCGCGTGCCCGGCTGCCCACCGGAGCCAGTCGTTCCGCATCCTGGCTCCGTAGTGCACCGCCGCCATGGCGGCAGCTCCCAGCGGAGCCAACACGGCTGGCCCCACGACAAAGTAGCTGCGGATGTCCACCCCGGGCCACAGAGCTCTCAGGAGCATTGGCTCAGTGAGCGGGAACGATGCTCCGACTCCGATCGGCGTGCGAGCCAACCGCCGTCCGGGAACCACCGTTCGCACGCGATCACCCTCCTGTTCGATGACTTCACCTGCCAAGACTTCGATCATCGACTGCGAGGTCCCTTTGCTCGCCCGCATTCCCTGGCTCCGATAGCTGACCGTGAGGCGTTCGGCGGGCGCGGGTAACGTCGCGACGGCGGCCCGTGCCGCGATGGCCGAGCACAGGCCGAGTCCGGCGGAGGGAACCAGGGTCACCCCCTGGACCCTGGCCGGGGCATCACAATTGTCGACGAGCCAGCGCACGAATGCTGTCTCCCCGGTGAGGTCGAGATAGCTTGCGCCGCAGTCGATCGCGGCACGCACGATCGGTTTCCCGTGGGTTGTGTACGGCGCGACACAGGAAGCGACCACGTCGACGCCACCGAGGACGCCCGACAACTCGCCGACCTCGGCGACTCTGCCCTCACAGCCCAACTGAGAGGCGAGTTCGGTGATCGCCCCGGCGCGACGGCCGGCCACGATCGGCGTCAAGCCGGCCCCGGCGGCGAGCTCGGCAAGACGAGCACCCGTGGCGCCGTTGGCACCGTATATCAGCAGAGAGTGGCCCATGCTCCGTTCGTTTCACCATGGCGCACCCGGCAGAGCCAATGCCACCTGTCCGCGGGCGCTCCCCGCAAAACTCGGTCAGCACGGCTAGGCCAGGCCTCGCCGACTATTTGCAAACGTTATTTTCAGATGACCTCGACATTAGGGCCATATCCATGACACGTCAAGGCCGGTGTCGGCCGGGTGGCCGAGGACCGACCGAACCGATCGGGAGGTGATTGACTCCGCCGCGGCGAGCCGCCACACTGGGCAGATCTGAAAGCAATGTTTTCGGATATGCCGACGGCGGGTGGGCAGGAAGCAACAGTGAGCCCAACGGTATCCCCGGCAAATAGCCGCAGTGAGACGGTAGGAGGGATCATGTCGGGCGAGTTCGATGGTCGAGTAGTAGTCATCACCGGAGCCGGGCGTGGCATCGGCCGCGCATATGCCGAGTTTCTGGCGCGCGAGGGCGCCAAGATCGTCGTCAATGACAGCGGCGGCGGCCCGACCGGTCTCGACAGCTGCGAAAGCCCCGCAGCCGAGACCGTCGCCGCAATCATCAACGACGGCGGTACGGCTGTCGCCGACACTCACGATGTAGCGACAGAGGCGGCCGCCCTGATCGACCATGCCGTGGACGCCTTCGGGCGAATCGACGGCCTGGTGAACAACGCGGGGATTCTCAGCACAGCCGGTCCCGAGGAGATGGTCGACGACGAAATCGCGCGGATGCTCGGCGTGCACCTGATCGGCCCGCTGTGTGCCGCGCGCTCCGCGTGGCCACACATGCGAAACCAGGGCTATGGCCGAATCGTGAACATCTCATCGGCGGCGGTATTCGGCGTCGGCGCCTCGCCGCTCTACCCCACTGCGAAAGCCGCACACATCGGCATGACCCGAGCTCTGGCGATCGACGGCACGGCAATCGGAATCAAGGTCAACTGCGTGATGCCCATGGGGTACTCGCGACTGGTCGAGTCGCAGGCAGGGCTCGCCGACTTCATGAAGGTGAAGTTCCCGCCGACCAAGATCGCACCGTTTGTCGCCGCACTACTCCACGAGGCAGTTCCGTGCAGCGGGGAAACGTTTGCGGTGGCCGGCGGTCGGGCGGCCCGCGTTTTCCTCGGCACCGTGCCGGGATTGATCGGTTTCGAGACCGTTCAGGACTGCCTGGACGGCTTCGAGCGTGCAGTGGCCCTCGACGGATGGGTGGCGCCGGACAGCATGGACGAGGAAATCGCCTACGAATACCAAAACCTCGGCATCGACCTGACTGCCCTCGGCATCGATTTTCAACGGCTCAACACCGCGAACTAGACCGGATGGGGAGGCTGGGCCTCGCCATCCGGTCCAGGGCCGCGCGATTACTTGCCGTGCTCGGCGAGCAGTCGCTCAGCGTGCTCACGGACCCGCGGTGACGCAAGGTTGGCGAACTCGTAGCCGCAGGACACGTCGAATATCGGCAGACCGAGGCGTTGCCACCCGTTCAGCGCGCGTTTTGTCGAGCGCACCCCGTCCTGCGGCAGGGCCGCGATTTTCGCCGCATACTCAGTGGCACGGGCCAGCGACTGTCCCTCGTCAACCACCTCGGTCACCAGCCCGATCTCACAAGCTTCTTCCGCGCTGATCCAGTCGCCAGTCATCAGCCACCGTTTGGCGCGTAGCAGCCCGGCATACAGCGGCCAGGTGAGAACCCCGCCATCGCCGGCCGCGATGCCGGCAACCACATGTCCGTCCGTTAACCGGACATGCCGCTCGGCGATGATGATGTCCGCCATCAAGGCGAGCGCGAGGCCCCCCGTCATCGCAAGGCCATTCATGGCCACAATCAGCGGCTTCGGGAAATCGACGAGGGCATGGATCATCATCTCTGCTCCGCGCTGCACCCGTTCCCGGGTGGCGGCATCCGTGATGAGCTCACGGAACAGGTCGAGGTGACCACCGGCTGAGAAAGCTCGGCCGGCCCCCGTCAGCACTACGACATCGACGTCATCGTCGGCCGCGATCTGGGGCCAGATCTCCGCCATCTCATCGTGGTCGTCTTCGTAGCATGCGTTCAGAACCTCGGGCCGCGACAAAGTGAGATACAGGATGCGTCCCTCGCGACGCTGAGTGATGAACTTCGTCTCCATGAGAAAGCGGCTCCTTTGTTGAGTGATATCGGATCTGGAGAATCGGTCGGTCAGACAACGCGTTCGGCGCCTTCCCAGTACGGGGCGCGCAGTTCCCGCTTGAGGATCTTTCCGGTCGGCGCTTTGGGGAGCTCGGCGACGAATTCGACCGATCGGGGCTTCTGGTATGACGCCAGGTGCCGGCGGGCGGTCTCGATGATGTCGGATTCGGTGGCGGTGGTGTTCGGCTTGAGCACCACGAAAGCCTTGACCGCCTCGCCCCACTCGTAGTCCGGAACGCCGATGACCGCGCATTCCAGGACGGACGGGTGCTGGTTGACCGCCTCCTCGACCTGGACGGAGTAGATGTTCTCTCCGCCGGAGATGATCATGTCCTTGGCGCGGTCGACGATGTAGACGTAGCGGTCGGAGTCCCAGGTAGCCAGATCGCCGGTCCAGAGCCAGCCGTCCCGGAGTGTCTCTGCGGTCAGTTTCGGCTCGTTCCAGTAGCCGAGCATATTCGCCTCCGACCGCACCACGATTTCGCCGATCGTCTTACCGTCGGCCGGCACCGGCGTGCCGTCGGGGGCGACCACTCGCAGGGTGGTGATGATTCCCTCGCGGCCGCACGACCGCAGCAGGTCAGTGCGGATGCCGCGCACAGCGTCGATGTGTTCCTCTTGGCTCAGGAACGTCAGCGTTCCGGCTTCGGTCATTCCGTAGGCGCCATCGAGGGTGCACGGGAACGCCTCCAGCGCCGCCTTGACCACCGATGTGGGCATCGGGCCACCGCCGTATTGGATGTTCCGCAGACTGGCCAGGTCATACCGGTCGAAATCGGGGACGGCCATCATCCAGTTGAGCATCGTGGTGACACCGAGAAGCGTGGAGACGCGTTCGGCCTCGATGATTTCCAGGGCTGAACGCGGCTCGAAGTTGGTCATGACGACGGGGCATCCGTGACGCAAATAGTTCATCGCCAGCAGGATCACGATGTGGAACATCTGGCCGGTCAGCAGATGAACGTCGCTTGGCACGACGCGCTCGGCCACCGTCTGGTTCCACATCCCGAACAATGCGCTCTTGTGACTGTGTATGGCGCCCTTGGATTTCCCGCTCGTCCCTCCGGTGTAGAGGATGAAGAACGGGTCGTCGTCGCCGACCCGCGTCGACCACTGCGGTTCTTCCGGTGACGAGCTCGCCAGGAGATCCTCGTAGCTGCTCTCGCCCTCCTCGGCGAGTTCGAGCCAATGCTCGAGATCGATCCGAGCCTGGAGTTCCTTTGCGGTATCGGCAAACTCGTTGGAGCTGATCACCACCCTCGGCGTGGCTGAAGCCAGCACTCGGCTGAGTTCATCTGGACCGAGTCGCCAGTTGAGCGGCATTGCGATGAGGCCGGCGCGCGCAGCCGCGAAGTACAGCTCCTGGATCTCGATCCGGTTCTTCGCGAGTATCGCCACCCGGTCACCCTGCTGGAGACCCAACCCGGCACCGCCGGCGCCACGCAGCCCATTGGCAAGCCGGCACACCCGCTCGTCCAGACGTGCCCAGCTCATGCGCCGTCCCGTGGTGGCGTCAACGAGCGCGTCCCGGTCGGGGGTGAGCGCCGACCATTTCGCGGGAATCAGACCGATGTTCACTGTTTGCTTCCTATGGCTCGTCCGACGTGTTGAGGGGGCGTTTCGCCGCAGCGGGCGATCAGCCGAGCAGATTCGCGTCAGGGTCGATCGCGTTGAGGTACGCCAGCTCGTCGGCCGTCGGCGGGTCCAGGGCCCGCGCACCGGCGGCCAGCTGCAAATCCCAGCCCGTCACTTCACGCAAGTGACGTAGTGCGGACTGCCCATCGGGCCAGAGATCCGCAAACCACCCGGCCAGCGCAAACTCGCCGCTTTCCCGCACGAGAAAACCAGCGTCGGTGGCGATCCCGTCGACAGCCGGCGACCAGTAGGTGACGAAATCGATGAGCTCGGTGAACCTGCCAGCCTTGGCCGGTAGCACCACAATCGTCCGCACATGCCGGGCGATATCGGTGCTTCCGCCACCGCCGACCAGGAACTTTCCGGTCGATGTCCGGTTGCTGTTGCAGGTGCCGTCTTCGCCGATCTGTCCAGCCGAGAGCAACGCCACCATCGATTCGCCTGACGACGGCACCAGCATGCCGAGGGCTTCGAGGGTGTTGGTCAACTGCCGCGCCGTTGGCAAGTTGCGGCTGTTCGACAGTGTGGAGTCGTGCGGACGCGGCACGTACCCGACAACCCCGCTCTCATAGAGCAAGTCGACCGCGCCGCCGCGTTCGCCCAATATTTTGCACCCGAGCCCGGCGGCAAGGCTCGCAACACCGGCGCCGGCCACCACCGTGCGCGCTCCCGCATCGGCCACCAGATCGGCCATGGCCCGGGCGCCACAGACTGCCAGCCGCTCCCCCGCCCGGATCACTTCGGCGGGCTGCCGCTCATCGGGACCGTCGCCGCCGAGCATGTCGATCCGGTCTGCTCGCCACGACTCATCGAAGTCCTTGACCAGCAGGTGCTCGATCCGCTGCCGTCCGAGCTGGGCAAGGTACTGATTGCGGCTCGATACATCCACCCAACGTTTGGCGAAGACCTCGACATCCTCCATGGTGCGCATCGAGCCCATCTCCCGGAAGAAGTCATAATCCTCGCCGTACCCGCTTATCCCTTCGATGTGAATCGGGACATGCAGGGAGGCCGGGTGTGCCCCAAACGGCACCTGGGCGACGCCCAGAACCCGCGCGGCCGGCACTCGGACATGCGAAGACCAGCGGCGCAACACGCTCGGCGGAACGATCTGTTCGGCAGTGAGGATCACCCCCCGCCGCGAGCCGTAGGCGCTGTAGACGTCCTCGGCGTACGGCGGGAACAGCACTCCGTTGCCTTCCCAGTCTGCGACTGGGCAGTGGATCAGCACCACATCGGGACGCAGCGCCGGCATCACCGAGTGCGTCGCCCCGCTAGCCGCATCCACCAGCGTCGCCAGCTCGTCGCCGGGCGGCACGCCGGCTGGCAGGTCGGTCCCGTCGAGAGTGCTCGACGGGACGAACGGCCAGCCCAACGCTCCGGCCAGCATTCGCTGAGCCAACGACAGCATCGACCATTCCTCCAAGGCGACGGCGCCATCCCGCACAGCGGCGGTGAGGAATTCGTTGGAGCGGATCGACGGGTAGCTGGTCGCAGCGAAGGCCGTGATCAAGCGGCTGACGCCGCCGGAGCCGATCAGCAGACCTAGCTCGGCCCGGAGCGAGGCCGAGATAATCGTCAAACCCCGGAGCCGGCCGGCGCGGCACTGGCGGATGATCTCGAACAGAGTTGCCGAACCGCGGCTGGACAGCCACGGAAAATGGACCGAACAGCCTGAATCGATGAACTCGGTGACGAGTTGATCCAGCGGCGCCACCTTTGACCGAGACGCCGTGTCGTCGTATCCGAAGCCGTCGATCATCGGCTCGAGTTCGGGAAAGCTCATCGACTGCATGGATTCGGCCGATCCTCAGGACACGGAGGCTTGGTCGGCATCGCTCGCCAGGCCGGTCCGCCGCTCGAGCTTGAACCCTGCGTAGCCGTTGCGGATGACCTCGTCGACATCCCTGCGGTAGCTGCCGAAATTCCCGAACTCGATCAGGACTCGCCTCGGCTTCCCTGGAATGTTCGCACCCGTCAACCACGAATCGGCGAGCGGGATGAGGGTCCTGCCGGTGTTGCTCTGCAACCGCTCCACCCATCGATCCTCAGCGTCGGGCTCGGCCTCGATCACGTCGTACTTCCGAGCGCGCATGTACTCGATGACGTCGGAGATCCACTCGACGTGGTGCTCGATACCTACCGGCTGGTTGCCGAAGGTGGACCCCGGCCCGGTGATGGTGAACATGTTCGGGAATCCGGCCATCGCCAGCCCCAAGTACGTGCGCACACCGTCCTTGGCCCAGTGATCCTTCAACGTCAGGCCGTCCCGACCCTGGAAGTCGATCCGCACGAACGGGCCGGTCACCGCATCGAATCCGGTGGCAAACACCAAGATATCGAGGTCGTACTCCTCGTCGGTAGTGCGGATACCCGTCGGCGTCACCTTCTCGATGGGAGCGGTTCGCAGGTCGACCAGCGTCACGTTGTCCCGGTTGTACGTCTCGAAGTAGTTCGTGTCGACGATCGCGCGCTTGGCCGCGAACGGGCTGTCGACGGGCATCAGCTTCTCGGCGACCTCAGGGTCATTCACCCGTTCACGTATCTTGGAACGAATGTATTCCGACGCGTAGTCATTGGCCCGCCGGTCGGTGAGGGTGTCCTTGTACGAGCCGAACACGAATTTGAACCCGCCCTCCTCCCACAGTTGATCGAAGGTCGCTTGCCGCTCCTCGGCTGTGACATCCAGCGCTCGGGTCTGGTTGGGCTCGAACGGGAAACCGCCCGCAGAGTGGTGGGCAAGGTCCCAGATCTTGTCGTAGTTGGCCTTGACATCGTCAAGAAACGCCCGGTCGACCTTCTCATGCCGGGCCGGGATGGTGAACTGTGGCGAGCGCTGGAAAACGTACAGGTGCTCAGCCTGCTCGGCGATCACCGGAATGGCCTGCACGCCAGTCGAACCGGTGCCCACCACTCCCACCCGCTTACCGCGGAAGTCGACGTCGCGCTCCGGCCACTGCCCGGTGTGGTGCCACTCACCGCGGAACGTATCCAACCCCTCGTAGTCGGGGATGTAACGCTTGGAAGCGAGCAGGCCCAGGCCGGTCACCAGGAACTGCGCGGTCACTCGGTGGCCGCGGTCTGTCTCGACCTCCCACACCGAATCCTCGTCATTCCAGGTCGTCGTGGTGACCCTCGTGTTGCACTCGATATTCGGGTAGAGGTCGAAGCGCTCGGCGACGTGCTTGAGGTAGGCCAGCAGCTCAGCCTGTTTGGGGTAGCGACCACTCCAATCCCACTCCTGGCAAAGCTCCTTGGAGAAGGAGTAGCAGTAGACGTAGCTCTCCGAGTCGCACCGTGCGCCGGGGTAGCGGTTCAGATTCCACACTCCCCCAACGTCACTCGACTCCTCGAATAGCTGCACAGAGAGCCCATTCACGTCACGCAGACGGTACAGGGCGTACAAGCCGGAGAATCCGGCCCCTATGACCACCACATCGAAATGAGGCACGTCTTCTGCCGCCGCTTCGCTACCGGCGACCGGCTTTGTCTCGAGACGGTTGTTCATCTTCACTCCTTTACCGATGGCTTAGCGCTCGACCTGGACTGGTGTGCGAGAGTGGCGCGGACAGCACGAATGATCTGCTGGAATGCCCGCTCACCCTCGCGCAGCATCATCAACGTGAAGAACCCGTGCACTTGGTCCACGTAGCGCACGGCATTCACCTCCACGCCGGCATCGCTGAGCCGGCGCGCATAGGCTTCGGCCCCTGCGGCGGAGGGGCTTAGATCAGGGATCACCAAGACGGTCGACGGCAACCCATCGAGAGTGGTGGCCTGCAGCGGGGAAACGTCTGGATCGTTCCGTGACGCGGTATCCGGGACGTACTGGTCCCAACGCCACCGCACGGTGTCGGAGGTCACCCATAACTGATCGACAAGGCCGTCATCGAAAGTTGGGTCGACTTCAGAATCCAGCATCGGGCACACCAGGATCTGCATGGCCAGGCGCACGTCGCCGTTGTCACGGGCTCGCCGTGCCACAACGGCGGCCAGATTGGCACCCGCGTCGTCTCCGGCGACCGCCAGCGGCACCTCTTTACCGGCAATGTCTGCCACGTTGGCCGCTGCCCATTTCAGGGCCGCATAGGCATCCTCCACCGCGGCCGGATACGGGTTCTCCGGGGCCAACCGGTAATCGACGAGAACAAACGCGCAATTCGTCCTCTCCGCCAGCTTGCCCACGATCGTCTCGGCCTCGTCGATCGAGCCAGCCACCCATCCGCCGCCGTGGTAGTAGACGATGACTGCTTTGGGATTCGGCCTTGCGACCAGCACGCGCAGCGCCACCTCGGCCCCGTCGGCGCTCTGGGTCACGTGATCCGACGTGCGGTCCATGCGCGGACCAGGACCGTTCGTTTCCATCACGGCACGATGAATCTCGCGCACCTCAGTTGGCGAACTCAGATGACTCGGCTTCGCCCCAAGGATCTCCAATTGCCTGAAGAGATCGGACGTCCATCTATCGACTGTCATTGCTTTCCTTTCCCACACCACTGAGCTGGTTGCGCGATTCCCGGTGCGATCGGACCATTCGGGAATCGCGCTGAATCGGAAGAACTTGCGGACTCGTGGCTGTCGAACCGCGGCTCACGAGGGGTGAAACCGGGCCTATCCGTTGGCTTTTCATGGCGCCACATTCGATAGCACCACGCCGGAATGAGTGTTCAAGCTTCCGCCGCTGGCACCGTGGAACGCGACCTGGGCCCCGGCCACCTGCCGGTCTCCGCAATCTCCCTGCAACTGGCGAACAGCTTCAACAAAAGTCCCGACGAAAACCCCCGCATGGCTACACGCCATCCAGCCGCCGTGCGGATTCACCGGCAGCGAACCGCCGACCTTGATCCGGCTGCCGTCACCCACGAAATCACCGCCCTCGCCTTTCTTGCAGAACCCGTAGTCCTCCAGGGCGATCAGGGGTGTGATGGCGAAGTTGTCGCAGCAGGTGACCACGTCGACGTCGTCCGGGGTCAGGCCGGCCTCGTCGAACGCGTCGGCGGCGGCGATCTTCCCGGCAGTGCGTACGAGGTCGAAGCCATTGCTACCCTTGGCCAGGACCGAGGGCGTGTATCCCATTGCCCCTGTCCCGATCCCGAGCACATATACCGGCTTCTTCGGCAGGTCCGGGGCGCGGTCGGCTGTCGTCATGACGAACGCGGCGCCGCCATCGTTGACCATGCAGCACATCAGCTTGGTGAGTGGGCTCGCCACCACCCCCGACTGCATCACATCGTCGATGCTCGGGGCCTCGCGGCGCAGTGCCGCCGGGTTGAGCGAACCGTTGTACCGAATCGCGTGCGCGACTGCCGCGAGCTGTTCTTCGGTGGTGCCGAACTCATGCATGTGCCGCCGAGCAATGGCCGCGTAGTGCGCGTGCAGCGTCCCGCCGTACGGGCGTTCAACGTTGACGAAGTGAGCGGTGGGCCACACTGTGGCGGCCGCGCCCTCGAGGTCGTTCACGGAGCCGCTTGCCGCGTCCGCACCACCACCCCAGGTGCTTTCCTTGAATGCGTTGACGCACACTATATTTCGCGCCCGACCTTGCCGCAAGGCGTTGCGTCCGAACTCGAGCATGTGTCCGGTGCCGCCGCCACCGGCATCGATCGACGCGAAGACCGGGGTCTCGTAGAGGCCTAGATGTTCGCTGAGCTGGATCTCCAGCCGGTCGTCAATGTCGCCGCCGTAGGCGAGGACACCGTCGATGTCATTGGGCGAGAGGCCCGCGTCATGGATGGCGGCAAGTGCCGCCTCGACCATCAGTCCGAGCTGGTCTGTGTCGGTTCGCTCACGGGCGAACTTCGTTGTTCCCGTCCCAGCGACCACCACAAGGTCGTTGCGACCCGCCATTACCGTTCCTCCGTTGCAGGCTGAAACCTCGGGATCGTCCAGTCCGGCGAAACGTCGTCGTAAACCACGTCGACGCGCATTCCGACGTGCACGTCGTCGACCGGGCAGTGCACGACGTTGGAGGCCATGAAGATGCCCTCGTCGAGTTCGATGATCGACCACACGTATGGCGAGTCGAACGCGGCCGAGCCGCGCAGGCGAATCGTGGTGTGCGAGTAGACTGTTCCTCGCCCACTGACCGGGGTCCAGGTGAGTGCAGTCGATCCGCAACGGTCGCAGACGTAGCCCGGATAGAAGCGGAAGTTCGTGCAATCGTCGCAGCGCTGAATGCGCATGGCATGTTCACGGCAGCTCTGCCAGTAGGGCCTCTCCACCGGCACGTCCGCCGGAACCGGCTTGGCCGGCCGTTCAGTCACTTGCATGGTCTTCACTTTCGTGCGCGGAAATTGGTGTGGGTCAGATATTCGAGTGCTGCCGGAAAAGGTCGGTGCCGGGATACCCGCCACCGCCGTACAGCTCGTCAAGTACGTCGTAGTCAGCGGTGTGCCCGCGTCGTGGCAGCGGCTCGTCGCGGAAGTGCACGCTTGACGGCTTCTTGTAAGCGGCCATGTTCGCGCGGCAGTGCTCGATGATGTCCTGCTCGGTCAGCGCCGAGCCTGCCATCGGCACGACGATTGCCCTCACCGACTGACCCCAAGTGCTGTCGGGGATTCCGATGATGGCGACCTCGACGACATGTGGATGCGTTTGGATGCAAGCCTCGACCTCGGCGACGTAAATGTTCTCCGCCCCGGACTTGACCATGCGCGCCTTCGGCCCGACGAACGACAATGAACCGTCGGAGTCACGCCGCCCCAAGTCACCAGTGCGATACCAACCGTCCTGGAAGCGTTGGGCATTCAGTTCAGGCCGGTTGAAGTACCCGACCATCACCTGCGGACCCCGGGCGGCGAACTCGCCGACCTCACCGGTGGGAACATCTCGGCCATCTGGGTCAACCAGACGTACTTGCAGGCCCGGCACCGTTCGACCGTGCATGGCCGTCCCGCCGAGCCCGGCGCATGTCAGCAGACCCATGCACTCCGTCTGGCCGTAGCCCGTGGGTCCTTGTGCCCACCGGCTCCCGTCCAACGACGTGCACTTGAGCCATTCCGGCTTGGCACTGCCGGGCACCCGCAACGAGTGCAGGTCGTACTGGTCGATCTCCGGCAATTCCAGGATCTCGCTGATTGTCGGCTCGATGATGAAACCGCCGTTGCAACGTTCGCGCTGAATCGCCTCACAGAGTTCCGTCGGATTGGTCCGGCGGAGGATGACATTGGTGCCACCCATGTGAAACGTGGCGAGCATCGGGTACATCGCCGCTACATGGAAGAGCGGGCTGCAGACGAGATAGACGTAGTCCGGGTCGATCCCGGAGAGCCAGGCCCACATCATGTTGTGAGCGAGGATCGCGCGGTGCGGGATCATCGCGCCGTTCGGCCGGCCATCCCAAGCGGCGGTATAGAGCAACAGGACCGGCGCATTCGGGTCCGCATCGCCGAAGACGTCCGCCGAAGCGTGCCTTCGGATCTCGTGCTCGTAGGCTCCCGCACCGTCGGCGTCGTGCTGGAGCCAGACCACGTCCGCCGGTGAGCTCAGCCGAGCCTCCCGGACCTTGTCGCCGATTTCGGTCTCCTGCCACACGACGACCTTCGGCTTCAGGTCGTCGAGCACAAATGCGTATTCGGAGGCACTGCCCCGCCAGTTCGCCGGACAGAGGACGGCGCCGACCTTGCCCGCCGCGAGGATGCCCTCGAGGATCCGGTGGCTGTTCTGACCGAGCCACAGCACCCGGTCGCCGCTACCGACGCCCTGCGCGGTCAACCACGCGGCAAACTGGTTCGCCCTCGCCTCGAGTTCGGCGTAGGTGTGGCGGTACTCGCCGCATACGGTCGCCAGCTCGTCCGGACGGCTGCGCACGTGGTCCCGTGCAATGTCGATCAGAGTGGTCCGGCCCGAGCTCGCTGACACTGTGGCGAGATCCTCCGACGCGAACTTGTCCATCGTCAACGCTTCCATCACTCGTCCGTGACCTGCTTGTACTTGTGCGCGTACTTGGTCTCCGACGACCCGACGAGATCGGATTTGGGCGCCGCGGCCACGTCCAGTTGCACTCCGAGTTCGGTGCTCACCGCGTTGCCGACCTCGACGAGGTCCAGACCGTCGGTGGCCGCGACCCGAACGTAGGGCCGACGCCCGTCGTCACGTGAACGGACGATCTGGAAAGCGATGTCCTGCTCGGTCAATGCGAAGAGCACGTCGTCGATCTGGGCGGGCATGATGGTGGCGCCGTCGACCACCGTGCGCTCCCAGACTCGGCCGAGCTGGAAGACGCGCGCGGTGTTCCGGCCGCACGAGCACGGGTCGGTCTTCACCATGCCGATGTCATCGGAGCGCCACCGCACGTGGTTCATTCCCTCGTCCCACAACGACGTGAAAACGAGCTCGCCGGGCGTGCCGGCGGGCACGGGCTCCTCGGTCTGCGGGTCGATGACCTCGACGACGAACATGTCCTCCCGCAGGTGCATGCCGTTCTGTGCGCTGCAGGTGCTGACGTGCAACCCGACGTCACCCATGCCGCCCATCTCATAGACGTTGGCGTTGAACCGGGCCTCCAACTTCTCGCGCCGGAATGGCGAGAGATAACGCCCGCCCCACCACAGCACTTCAAGGGGCTCAAGCAGCGCTTCCAGGTCCTTGCCAGCGTGCTGGGCCGAAACCGCGAGGCGGTCCAGCCAACCGGGGTATGCCCAGGTGAACTGCGGGCGGAGTGACTCGAGCTGGTCGATCGATGACGAGCCGGAATCAGGCAGGATGTGCACCGCGCCGATCTTCAGCGCGGCCATGGCCAGGGTGAGCTCGGCCCGGACGCCGAAGTTCTGCAGCGCCAGGATCCGACTCTCCGGCCGCAGACCGGTCATCCAGAACATCGAGGCAAGCTCGTCTGAAACCGCCTCGCGGTCCGCCGGGGTGCTGAGTTGCAGAGTCGGTATGCCGGAGGTTCCGGTCCCGTGACTGACCGAAGCACCGGCGAGCATCCCCACCGAGAGCCCACCGAACGGATCGCCGGTGGCCTGCCGAAAGGCCCGCACGTCGTCCTTACTCACCAGCGGAAACTTGCTCAGATCCGCCCGGTCGGCGTAATCGTGGGGCTTTACCTGTGCCGCGTCGTAGTGCTGCCGGTAGAGGCCACCCTCTTCGTAGGCTTTGCGGATGCGCTCCGGAAGCAGCGCTTCCTGCCGCTTCTGCAGCTCGGCGCGAGTGTTCGTCTCCACGTCGTTCCACACCAGAACTTCCGACACGTCCATCCCTTTCCGACTCGTCGTATACGTAATGGGGCCCGCTTTTCGATCGGCGGACAAAGTGGCGGGTGCCGTTCAGCACCCGGAACCTCCGGTGGCCTCGAGGCACGCCCACTATCCGAAAATGCCGCTTTCAGATATCCTCAGTGTGGCGGCGCCGCGGTCGGTTGTCAAGACGCCACAGTTACCGTGGTGACGCGCATTTCGTATCCGACTGGGAAGGGTGCACCGACATGGCGAAACGACCTGACGTGGTTGCCGACCTGACGCCGAAGGCGCGCCGGCCCCCTGGGCCGGCGCCGACCTATACCCCGGCCGAAGAGCGCAAGATGATGATCAACGCCGCCTACCGGGTTCTGGCCCGACAGCCCGGAACGGTTTCGGTCAACGACATCCTGGCTGAGGCAGCACTGTCGACCCGCTCGTTCTACCGGCAGTTCCGCTCCAAGAGCGAGCTGTTCCTGGCCATGATCGAGGCGGAGAGCGACCGAATGGTGGGCGAACTCAACCGCCGACTTTCCACGGCGGCCGACCCGAAGGCAGCTCTCATCGAGTGGATCGATCAGCACCTCGAGCTGTGCTACGAACCAAAACGGCGTCGCCGTTTCCACATCATGCTCACGCCAGAGGTCGTGCGCTCACCGGGCTATGCGGCGGCCCAATTGCGCCTGGGCGCAAGACAATGCGAGCCACTGGTCACAATCCTGAAGGACGGCGCAGCGGATCACACGTTCCGGTCGACGCAGCCAGAGGTGGACGCCGCGAAGATCTACGACCTGGTGTTGAGCATGGTGATGCGAGCGCACGAAGACGCGGATCCGACCGACGCGGACATCGAGCGAACACAGTTGCTGGACTTCATCGGCCGCGCGGTGGGCGTCGCCGACCCTGGGTGAGCATCGACTGAGCTCACGACGAGTCGGCGCCCGCTGCCACGGCCACGACGTTGACGATGCCCGGCATGGTGCCCATGAAGGGCAATGTGACCGACCGCTTCGCGATCCGCCATTCACCCTCGCGCCGTTCGTAGGTGTCGGTGTAGGTGGCCGCGATCAGTTGTGTGGCACCGTCCGCCAGAATGCCGAGGGCGCACGTGTCGCAGACGCCATGGGCGTGATCTGGACCGTCGAACCGCACCACAAGGTTCGACGTCCAGTGATGTGTTTCGCTCCAGCCGGTCCAGATGACGGTTTCCAGGGTGCGTCTGATCTCCTGGCGCCCCGACGACGCTCCGATCGGCGGACCCATGTCGAAGTGCGCGTCCTCGTGCCAGATGCCCATGAATTTCTCGGCATCGAAATTGTCCACTCCCTGGCAGTAGTTGGCGACCAGCTCCGCGATTGCTGTCCGGCTCTCAATCCGGTCCAGCCGAGCGCCGAGGTCTGAGGGGTCAACCTTCATGGTCATCCTTCCAGGTCAAATCGGTTCCGGCCGCCTGCGATGGGACCGTGCCCAAGCGTGGTGATCCACTCGGTTCGATCCGCACCGACGTGCACCATCTCCTCACCGAGGAAGCCGCCGGCCGGCGACGAGATGAAGGCGCGGACGGCCAGCACCATGTCGGCCTCCACCATGTCGTCACCGGGGCCGCCGCCCTGGGCCGTCACTGGACCCTCGTGGCCCATCCCTACCGAGTACACAATCGGCCGACCCGGCAACTCCTCACCCGTCTCGAGGTAGGCGGCCTCGAGGTCGGTCCCGGTAGCACCAGGGCGGCAACGAGCCACGACCGCGTCGACGGCGCGCCGCCATCGCTGGTAGAGCTCATGCTGAGTCTCCGACGGTTCCCGACCGTGTCCGCACCACCAGGTGCGGGCGACTGTGCCCTCATAGCCGCACCACAGCACGCCGGCGGACAGCGCCACCGCGGTCCCGGCCCGGCATCGACTGTCTGAGGTGATCCACCGCAGGCTGCCGTTGGGGCCAATCTCCGTGAAGGTGCCATGCTGAGTGACCTCGGACGTTCCGATTTCGCAAACGCGGGCCAGGAATGCCGCTTGCAACTCCTTCTCCGAGGCGCCAGGTGCCAGCCGCGCGACGGCCGCAGACAGCCCGGACTCGGCGATTGCTGCCGCGGTCCGGATGGCCGCCAGTTCCTCGGGGAACTTCCGCCTGCGCAGCGATCGAAGCTGCGGCTCGAGTCCAACGAACTGCGCGTTCGGCGAGATCGAACTCAGCGAGTCCCGCATGAACAGCGAGAAGCCGTCGACGCCAACCCGGCGGGCAGCGGCCAGCCCCGGCACGGCGGCCACCCGCTTGAGCAGGCGTCCGGGGTCGTAGCTGACGCAGAAGACGTCGTCCGGGTCGATGTCGTCGGGACGCTCGTCGGCGCTGCCGCCGAACGCCATCAGGTGCACCTTGCCGGTGTCGCGTATCAGGACACAGCTCGGAGCAAACGGACGCGAGCTGCCCACCCACAGCCGACGCGCGCCGGAGGCGTACCGAACGTTCGGCTCACGACCGAGGATGAGAGCGTCGACGTCTGCTTCCTCCATCGCGGCCAACACCCGCTCCCGGCGGGCGACCCGAAGGCTTTTGAAGTCCACCCGGTCGCGGTCGGCCGTGATCGCCGTACCGATACCTCCGATCGGAGTGGGCAATGGGTACGCGGCTACTTCTTGCACGACGAGGTCCTTTCTCATTCGAACGGGGTGCACGGGTAGGTTGTGATCTGCTCACAACCGGTTTCGGTGATGACGAACATTTCCTCGCTGCGGAAGCCGCCGATGCCGTCCTCCCAAATGGCCGGCTCCAGCACGATGATCATTCCGGCCGCAAGTTCGAAAGTGTCCTCGACTTCCAGCCCCATGTCGGAACCCAACAGCGGCATCTCATTGGAGTCCAGCCCGATTCCGTGCCCAAGGAAAAGATGCGGCATCCGATATGCCGATTCGACGGCGGCCACGTCGCGCACCACATCGGCGCACGTGCGGCCGGGTTTCATTCCCTTCTTGGCAGTCTCGATCACCTGCTCCCACCGCTCGTGGCAGCGCCGCAACTCTTTGCTCAGCGACCGCTCCGGGGAGTGGCTACACAGCCAGGTCTTACCGAAGTCGGAATGGTAGCCGTTCCATACCAACCCGGCGTCAGTGACCACCAGGTCGCCATCGAACAGGAACCGATCATCGTGCGGCAGCGGGAACGTCGGTCCACCCAACATCGTCGCCGGTCCGACATACGACGACGGGATGACCGTCCACACCGGATCGACGTAGGTTCCCTCGATACCGAGCTCGTATGCCTTCTCCAGAAGCACACGAGTGAGCTCGTTCTGCCGGACCCCGGGGCGCACCAGAGGCTCGACCTCATACATCGCCGTCTCCGTGATGCCCTGACACACGCGCATGCACTCGATCTCCTCCGGCGTCTTGATCAGCCGGGCGGGCACAGTGGCAACCGACGCATCCACCATCTCGAACTGGTTCGCGAAGGCCGACAGATCGTTGAGCATCGAGCTGGTGAGCTCGTCGAAGCCGACCCGAGCCCCCTTCCCCACGATGTCGCTCAGCGCCGAAGCCAAAGCCGTTACTCCCGAAGGCATCTCGATTGCCAGCTCAGGATGCAGGGTCGCAGACGGAACTTGTCCGGCCACAGCTTCCGGCATGCTGGTCCACACGTGCATCTCATCGGCGCGGGTCAGCACGACGATCACCGGCTCGTAATGGATCCGCATGGGCTCCGCGCAGGGCCGGCTCACGCCAACGTATTCCTGATTCATCGGATAGAGCAGTACGACGGCGTCGAGTCCGGACCGCTCCATCTCGGCGATGAGACGATGCCGCCGTTCGATGCGCATCGTTTTGAGATCTATCTCGGTCATATCAATATCCCTTGTACAAGTTGACGATTCGGATGAGTGGTTGTCAGCGGCGGCGGTCGATTACGCGTTCATCTGGATCGCCCCGGCGATGTCCTTGGCTACCAGTTCTTCCATCCTGGCCTGATGCAAATTCATCGACTTACGGGTTCCTTGCGTGTTAGCGAAGTGCTCCACGATCACAGGATCGACCTCATGGGAGCCAAGCACCTCGGCCGGCAACGGACCCACGCGGTTCGCAACCTCGTCGATCACCGATTCATCCAGATTGTAGAACCGAATAGCGTTCTCGCCGAGAATCTTTCGCGCATCACTCTCGTTGAATCCCCGTAGCATCTCCCGAGCCCAGTCGCGGGTGTTCGGCCAGGTGGACTCGACATGGGGGTAGTCGACACCAAACATGAACCGATCGATGCCGATCTCGTGGCTGGCCGCAAGGTCGCCGTATCGCGCGACCGAGTTGGCTACCGCGCAGTTGCGCTCCCAGTACTCGGTCGGACGCAGCTTCATGAGTCCCGGAGTCTTATCGGCGCATTTCTCCAGGAACGCCAGCGTTCCGGGGACCCAGTCACAGTGAACCTCAGCCAGCACCAGCCGCAGATCGGGGAAGCGGTCAAACGCTCCGCCCCACATGAACTGCCAGAGCGGGCGTCGCTCGATGAAGGTGTCGAGCACCTCGGCCAACGCGCTGTAGTCGCTATTTGCCACCGCTTCGTTGGCGATCCGGCTCAGCTCTGGCAGTGAGCCCTGCGCGCCACCCCATCCGGCGTGGATGTGCACAGCTAGGCCCAGCTCCTCGCAGGCCGCCCACAGCGGGTCGTAGCTGGGGTCGTAGAACGGCGGGTCGTCACCTTCCACCCCGGCCTGCATCGGCGGGTAAATCGCCTTGGCGCCGACCTCGGCAGCCTTCTCGCAGTCGCGGACGGCGGCTTGCATGTCCGGCCACGGATAGATCAGATGAACTCCGAGCAGCCGTTTTGGGGCCACCGAGCAGAACTCCGTGATGAATCGGTTGTGTGACCGATAGCCCGCGGCGCGCAGCTCGGGCGGGCTCGGATCGGCCACATAGCTGAAGAATGGGACGGTGACCAGCGGACCGTCGGGATGCAGAATTTCGGCGGCCACGCCTTCGGCTTCCATTTCCCGCAGTCTGCGGTGCGGGTCGGTGCCGCCCAGCTCCCCGCCGGCGCGCATCGAGCCGCGGGCGTCGATGGTCTCGATGTACTCAGCCGAGAAGGGGTAGCCCAGCAGCGAGAAGAGGTCATGGAATTCGCGAATGTTCCTGAGATACCCGTCGGCGTGCTCGCGGTACTTCGGGTCCATGTACTTGTAGACGTAGTCCTCAGGGGTCGCCATGGCGTGCGAATCCGCTGATACCACCCGGAGTGGCTTCAGTCCAGACGCCCATTCCCGGCACCGCGCGTCGCGGATGTCGAACACTTCGGGCTTCCCAACTGGCTGCGCAGACATCGTTGTCGTCTCCTTCTGTGGAGGATTTGTGGCGGATTTTCTTGTCGGGCGCGACTCGCGTCCCGGCCGATTGGCTCGGAGGCTGCCCTGGAGGCTATCTGCAAATCGCACTTTCAGTCAGGTTATCAGTGTGACCCGTCTCGACCGCGCCGTCAAGGGGCGATCGTGATCACCGAGACTGACCGCGAAAGCCTGCGACGTCACAGCGCTGCACAAGGTTCGGGTCGCCTCCGAGGGGAACTGCAGCATCCGCCTGGCCGGCTTAATGGATGCGATGGCCATCGCCGGATCAGAACGCGAGGCCGAGCTGGTATACGCCGTGACGACACGCCCCCGCCGCGGGAGGCACTGTCAACGACACGCCCGCTGGCCGTGATTCTCCGGAGGTCGCGCCGCGGCCGGGGCAACGACTACTGCGGCGTCCATATGAATTGTGTTGCCATGCAACACAATCAAATCAGTGCGCGAGGACCTTCCTATCGCTACGCTTGGCGCCTTGACACCCACCCGACACCGAACACCCCACCAGCGAAAGTCTCCGCTATGCCGTCGGCGTCAAGCCACGATCTGGCCTGCTGCGCGGTGTGCGGCTAAAACCATCAGTCAAAGCACTCGACCCACCACGATTCGGCGATGCGGGTTTCGTCGGCCAGTGCGCTCACGCACCGAGTCGTAGTCGAAGTTCCTGGAAGTGCAACAACGCGTGCGGCCACTGGATGACGGGCTCAGCGACCAGTGAGTAGCTAGGAATGCGCCGGTTCCATTCCTCAACGATGAGTTGCAGCTCGAGTCGCGCGAGGTGGGAACCGAGACAACGATGCGGACCGCGGCCGAAGGCGAAGTGGTTCTGCCGGGCCGAATGAATCGTGGCTGGCTCGGCGAAGCGGGTCGCATCCCAGTTGGCCGTGCCGAAACCCACCCAACAGTCGGATCCAGCTGGAATGGCCACTCCCCCGATCTCAACGTCAGCGGTCGTCTTCCGTGGCACATAGGGAACGGTCGAACCGACGCGTAGCACCTCTTCGACGAATGCAGGGATTGCCGTCTCGTCGGAGCGCAGTCGCCGTTGCAGGTCCGGATCCCGCGCCAGTTCGTAGAGCGCGAATCCCGCTGCCGACGTGACGGTGTCGAGCCCGGCGATCATGAACAGGAAGCACAATCCGATGATCTCTTGGTCCGAAAGGGGAGCCTCGCCCTGATCGTTGAGAATCAGGCTCAACAGGTCCTCACCCCCGCCACCGCGACGCTCGTCGAATCGTGCGTGCAGGTAGTCGACCATGTCGGCGGCACGCGCGAGAACTTCCGGCGGCGCCCCACCGATATCGCCGGCGGAGAAGTGCAAAACCGCATCCTTCCACTCGAGGAGCTGGTCGAGGTCGGAAAGCGGGAGCCCGAACAGCGTCAAGAAGACCTGGGACGGAAAGGGAACGGCCAGTTGGCGGACGAAGTCACAGCTATCGCCCGCCGCTTTGATGTTGTCGATCAGCGTGCCCAATTGAGCGCGCAGCGCGGGGGCCCGTTCGGCCATCCGACGGGGTCCGAAGAACTTGTCGAGTGTGCGTCGATACCGCGTGTGTTGGGGCCGGTCGAAAGCGATCGGGACCATCGGAAACGGGCTACCAAAAAGCTCAAATGCCCCTTGAGACGAAAAGAGTTCGGGATTCGTCGCCGCCTCCTCGACCACGTCGGCCGCACTGAGGAAGTACACGCCCGTGTCGGACACCGTCACCGGGCCTGCGGACAACAGCGCGTTCCACGCCGCCGCGCGGTCGTACGCGAAGGGCAAGTCGTCCATCCGCGGAAGCGCTGGGCAATGAGTCGTTGCGTCCATGCCGTCTCCTACGCTGACGAGCGATCACCAATGCGATCGCAGACTGCAAGCACCATACGTCTCGATATCGAGACTCCAGAGGTGACTAGTCCCGATTCACTTGTGTGATCTAGCTCACAGCTATGCGACGCTGCGCCTTCCCCGGTCA
>JAHFVD010000117.1:0-6857 GCA_023264735.1 Mycobacterium sp.
CACGGCGTCGCGGGCGTGCTCGGGCAGGTGTTTGACCAGCCAGCGCGGGTCGTCGTAGGTCCAGTGCGGGTAGTCGGACGAGAACAGCAGGATCTTCTCGCATTCCATCCATTCGAAGGCCCGCAGCAGTTCGGTCTTGTCCTCGGGGTAGTCCAGCGGCTGGGTGGTGAACTTGATGTGCTCTTTGACGTATTCGGACGGTTTGCGCTTGATGTCGACCCAGGATTTGCGCGCGGAGTAGATCGCGTCCATCCGCCACATCAACGGCAGGATCCAGCTGAACGCATGCTCGACGAACACGATCCGCAGGGTGGGGTAGCGGTCGAAGACCCCGTCGAAGATCAGGCTCATCACCTGATTGGCCGCGGTCAGCGAGTAGCTGACCATGAAGTCGTGGTTGTAGCTCGGGAAGCCCACCGGCGGGATTGGCAGGGTCTCGAAGACGCCCCGGGACAGGTGGCAGCTGACCGTGATGTCGTGTTTGGTGGCGGCCGCCCAGATGGGGTCGTATTTCGGATCGCCCCACGATGGCCGGGGTTCGGCCTTGATCAGTGTCTGCACCATGTAGGGGTGGCCGGCCCACTTTTCGATCTCGCGTGCCGCCCCCTCGGGGTCCTCGATGGCCACGCAGATCGAACCGCGCCAGCGCTCGTGCCAGTTGTTCTTGCTGTCCAGCCAGTGCTCGGCCTGCCAGGCGTTGTGTGCGTAGGAGATCGCGGCGGTGGCCTCCGGAAGCCGGCATGTGCCGTGGGTCGGCTCCAGCACCGCGATGTCGGCGCCGGCTTCCATGATGGCCTGCCGGAATGCCAGGTCCGGGTCGGTGCAGGCGAATTCGCCGTCGTCGGGGAAGGTGTCCACCCGCATCGCGTACGCGTGGGCGTAGTCGGGGGCGTCGTAGTAGATCAGCTCGCCGACCCGGTGGTTCATGAAGTACTTGCTGCGCAGGGGTTCTGGGATGTACTCCTGCAGCACGCCACGGCGGGGAACCGGGTGGACGTCGGAATCCACGCAGCGGACCGCAACGCGCTCGGTGGGAGTGACCCGTTCCTGGATGTGTGTCAGAGTCATGGTGGTCTCCTTAGCTCAGGTCTACTGCGCGGTCACGCTGGCCGGGATGTCTATGCCGTAGAGCTGCGCGGCGTTGCGCCAGCAGACTTTTTCGCGCTGCTCGGCCGTCCACGCGGCGGGCAGGGTGTGAATGTCGGTGCTATGCCAGTGCGGATAGCTGGAGCCGAACATCACCTTGTCCTCCTTGCCGGTGAAGGACAGCCACTGGTCGGCGAAATCGGCGTCGCCCGGCCCGTCGAGGCTGTTGTGGATGAAGTGGACGTGCCCGGGCAGGTAGTCGCTGGGCATTTTCGGCGCCCACGGCGTCTGCTCCAGGTGCGGGCGGCCGAAGCAATCCATCCGCCACATGAACGGTGTCATCATGTCGCCGGCGCCGTCGGCGAAGACGAACTTGAGGTCCGGCCAGCGCTCGAAGACACCCTCGGCGATCAGGTTCATCAGGTGATAGATGTAGTTCAGTGACATGAAGCCCAGGTACTGCTCGAACGTCCTGGTGTGCCCGGACGGGGTCGGCGGGAACGCGATGCCCTCACCGGTCTCGATGTGGGTGGCCACCGGCAGGTCGGCGTCGACCGCCGCCTGCCACAAGTCCCAGAACTGCGGCTTGCCGTACAGCTCGCGGGACTGTAGCGGGATGCCGATCTGCACGACGCGGGGGTGGTCCTTGTACTTGTCGATCTCGCGCAGCGCACCGCGGATGTCGTCGGGGTTGACCCGAATCGTGCCGCGGAATCGCTCGCCGAATTCGGGATGATCCAGCCAGCGCGAGATCAGCATCTCGTTGTGGGCGGCCAGGATCGCGGTGCCCAGGTGCCGGTCGGGCATGATGCCGCGGCCCATCGGGTGCAGGACGGCGACGTCGACGCCGCGATCGGCGAACAGGTGCTGGGCGACGATGGCCGGGTCGGAGCCCGGGTACTGGCCGTCGGGCCCGCGCGCCTCTTTGAGGTACTCGCCGCCCGGGGCGCCGTACCAGTCCATCTCGTAGTCGGGGAAGCCGCGGCTCTTGAACGGTTCCCGCATCACGCCGCGCAACTCGGGGGTCGACCCGAAGAAGATGTGCACGCTCGCGTCGATCACGGGAGTCGTCGTCCCGTCGCGGTGCTCTATCACCAAACCCACCTTCCGGGTGTCTGTCCTAGTGTAAATCCAAGTTCTTCAAGGGCAAGAATAATGTTCTCGCGATTGAGAGTAGAACGTGATTACCACTTTGCCTCACCGGGCCGTAGGCAGCAAGCAAATCAGCCGGTAGAGTGCGATACCGTCTAGGGAGAATCAGTGACGCGTGAATGGAGAATCGGATTTCCATTCGGACCCGTCCGGTCCAGGCAGGAGGCAGCGGGTGCTACTGGAATTCGACGCTGATCAGCGGTTGTGGCAGGACACGGTGCGCGACGCGGTGGCCAAGCAGTGCCCCGCGTCGCTGATCCGCGGGATCGCCGAGGACGGTGTCGACCCGGGCCCGTTGTGGGACGCCTACGTCGAGGCGGGCTGGACCGAATTGGCCGACCCCGAGAACGCCGTCGAGCTGGCGATCGTGCTCGAGGAGTTCGGCCGCGCGACGGACCCGACCCCGTTCCTGGCCACCCTCACCCAATTCGCACCGCTGGCCGGGGACCGCTACGACCCGCAACAGGCGGGCACTGCGGTGTTCACCGGAGTCACCGCGTACCGGGATGCCGACGGGTGGGTGCTGTCCGGCACGGCCCGGTACGTCCTGGACGCTGACCGGGCGCAGAAGCTGGCCGTGGTGACCGATGGCGGGGTGTTCCTCGTCGAGGCCGCCGCCGCGACGATCACGCGCATCCCGGTATTCGACCCGGTGCTGCACATCGCCGACGTGACCTTCCCCGGCGTGCGCGTCTCCGATGACGACCGCGTGCACTCCGATCCCGAGCGGGCCCGTCATATCGCGCTGACCGGACTGGCCATCACGACGGTCGGTGCGTGCCAGCGCATTCTCGACCTGGCTCTGCAACACGTGCGCGACCGTCACCAGTTCGGCGTGCCGATCGGCTCCTTCCAGGCCGTGCAGCACAAGGCGGTCGACATGCACGTCGCGATCGAACGGGCCCGCGCCTTGGCTTACTTCGCCGCGTTGACCATCAGCGCCGACGACCCGCGTCGGCGGCTGGCGGCATCGATGGCGAAGGCCGCGGCGGGCGATTGTCAGTCGGTGGTGTTTCGCCATGGTCTACAACTCTTCGGCGCCATGGGCTTCACGTGGGAGAACGACGTCCAATTCGCGCTCAAGCGCGCCAAGTCCGGAGAGCTGATGATGGGCGGTGCCGCCGAGCACCGCGCCCTCATCGCCGAGGAGTACAGGGAACTGTAGATGCAGCTTTCATTTGATCCCGAGGTCGAGTCCTTCCGCGACGAGTTCAGCGCGTTCCTCGACGCCAATCTGCCCACCGAGGCCGAGACCCTGGAGCGGCCACGGTCGGTGTCGCATATGCCGGCGTGGGCTCGGCGCTGGCAACGGCTGCTGTTCGACAATGGCTGGCTGTTGCCCGCCCAGCCGCCCGAGTTCGGTGGCCGCAATGCGTCGATCCTGCAGCAGTTCGTGCATCTCGAGGAACTGTGCAGCCGGCGGATTTACCACAGCTTCAACCCGCAGGGCGTCAATATCATTGCGGCGTCACTGATCTCGTTCGGATCAGATGAGCAGAAGCACCGCTGGGCGGTGCCGGTCCTCAAGGGCGAGAAGACTGCGTCGCTCGGCATGAGCGAGCCGAGTGCGGGATCGGATCTGGCCTCGCTGCGGACTCGTGCGGTACGCGACGGCGACGACTTCGTGGTCAACGGCCAGAAGGTGTGGACCTCCGGTGCGCATGACGCCGACTTCCTGCTGACGTTCGTTCGTACCGATCCGGACGCGCCCAAGCACAAGGGCATCAGCGTGCTGATCATCCCGACCGACCTGCCCGGGGTGGTCTGCCGGCCGTTCGCGTCGATCTGCGGGATCGACGACAAGGATTTCACCGAGGTGTTTTTCACCGATGTGCGGGTGCCTGCCGAGAACCTGGTCGGCCCGCGGGGCGGCGGTTGGGGAGTGGCCAACGGATCGCTGGGCCACGAGCGCACGATGATGTGGCTGGGATTCGCCGACCGGATCGCCAACATGATCGGCGATTTCGAGCCGCACACGCCACTGGAGAAAGACCAGTACGCCTCGATCGTCATGGACTATCAGGCATTGCGACTGATGGGTTCCTCCGGGCTGGCCAAGGCTGCGCGCGGCGAATCCGACGTCGCGTCGGTGTCGGTGGTGAAGTTGTTCGGATCCGAAGCGGAGCTGCGGGCGTCCGAATATGCGCTTGCGGCAACAGGTTCCGACGGCCTGGTACATCCATCCAGCACGGGACCGTACGCGCACATGAATCTGGACCACTATTTCGCCAGCTGGTTCGAGCGTCATGCCCGAAGCTTCTCGGGGACGATCGCCGGGGGGACCTCGGAGATTCAGCGCAACATCATCGCCCAGCAGGTGCTGGGTCTGCCCCGCGGTAAATAGGTCCACACCCACCACGGGGTCTGTCCCCGTCAGGCTCCGTCATGTCCGCACCTCGTGCTCGATGACGTGCTGGTCGCGCCCTAGATCTGCGCAGGGGTTAATTGTGGCGACGGGTGGGTATGACTCATGTCTGCCAAGCGGCAGGAGCGCTGGAAACCACGTGGCACCGCCGCTGTGCAATGTTTGCTGAGTGAATTCAGGAACGCATAACCTGGCTCTCAGGAGTTTCTAGGTCTACGCGCGCGTAGATTCGATCTACTGCTGCGCAGTTAACTCACATCTAAATTCATAGGGGCTGACAGCAAAATTTGCAGCGAACACAGATTACCAAGCGATCAGGTAAATGAATTGCTCGCTCGCGCTGCTGGCGATGCTGTGCGCATTGGGGCCGGTCTGGCGCCTTCTGGCTCTGGCCACCGAGCACACTGATCACTTTGTTCCCAACCGCGGCATGGTTCAAACCGCGTTCAGCAGATTCGCCGGCTACGCACCGGCTGCGCTGGGTGGTCGGCAGCTGCGCTGCGAGGTACATCGACCGCCGGCGGACCCGCGCCCTACGGCGTGTCGCCGGACGAATCTCTGTGAGTATTTTTGGAACGGACTCGCGCCGCACGTCAGACATGGCGAATCCGGTCATCGATGCTCCCAGTGCAGAGGTTCCTTGCTGCTTCTTACCGGAGCGCACTGTCAGCGGCCGTCGAGGTGCGGCCACCCCGTCTGCTGCGGCGGACCACATCCGCACCACGAGGCACCCGTGTTGAGCATGGTCAGCGGGGGAATCGGCCGGATCTTCAGGCAGGGTGCGATCGCGGCGTCGGCCGGCGTGGCGAGCAGGCGATCGATTCTTTGCTATCTATTAATATTCAGGTACGTCAAATAAATGCAGTTAATTGACGTCCAGCTAACATCATTCAATTTGACATGGTGAACGCTGCAGCAACTAAGAAATTCTCAGAGCAATCGCTTGGCTACTTAGGTTCTTCTCAGGTAAGTTCACCGACGTCGGGGGCACAGCCATTTTGAAGGGATAGTCATGGACGTTGCTGTTCGGTCATATCTGACCGCGGGGGTGGCAGTTTTCGGCGCAAGCGCGATTGCGTTGGCGCCCATTCAGGTGACACCACCTAACCTGCACCTGGCACAAGATCGGGCACTGTCGGCTCTGGCTGACGTGTCGCTGTCGTCGTTGTCAGACGTGATCCAGGCGATCAACGATGGCTGGAACGGCGTGCGCGGCGGGCTCAACGCCCTCAACGGCGCAGCTGATACGGCGATCACTCAACTGGGTAACGCGCTGCAGGCCGCCCTGATCTCCGGCATCGGTTCGGGCAACACTGCGGTGCAGTCCATCGTCGACGGTCTGCTGAACGGCGGTAGCGCTCTCGCTCAAGCGGTCGACAACGCGGTGGCGGCGTTCGGCGATCCGCAGGTGTTCATCAACGCACTGGTTCAGGCGTTCAGCAATGTGAACGTCAACCTCGGGCTGGCTCTGCAAGCCGTGCTCAACCTCAACATCCAAGGGGCGGCCGACCTGGCTGCCGCCATCCAGGCCGGCGGCGCCGCACTGGCTGCCGCGTTCAACGCTGCCGTGGCCGCATTCCCGAGCCCCGCGGAATTCGCCGCGGCGCTGACGAGTGCGTTGGCTGCGATCAACCCAACCCTGGGCATCCTCGCCAATGCGCTGACGACCTTCACCGGCCAGCTCAACGACACGCTCCAGGCCGGAATTGCGGCTGGGCTCACCGGTTTCCAGGCGCTGCTCAACGCGCTGAGCAATCCGGCGAGCGCGCTGTTTGCGGCGTTCCAGGCAGCGCTGGCGGCGTTCCCGAACCCGGCGGCGTTCTTCAACGCGCTGGTTCAGGCGTTCAGCAATATCGACGTCAACCTCGGACTGGCCCTTCAGGCGGTCATCAACGCGACGATCGACGGCCCGCAGGCCTTCCTCAATGCGCTGATTTCCGGTGGGGCGGCATTGGCCGCGGCGTTCAACGCCGCACTGGCCAACTTCCCGAGCCCGGCAGCGTTCGTGGCGGCACTCAACGGTGCGCTCGCGGCGATCAACCCCACCCTCGGCGTTCTGGCGACTGCATTCACCAACTTCACGGGTCAGCTGGCTGACACGTTGCAGGCGGGAATTGCGGCTGGGCTCACCGGTTTCCAGGCGCTGTTGAACGCGCTCGGTAACCCGGCGAGCGCGCTGTTCGCGGCGTTCCAGGCGGCGCTGGCGGCGTTCCCGAACCCGGCGGCGTTCTTCAACGCGCTGGTTCAGGCGTTC